>NZ_JBIUXR010000001.1:0-788856 GCF_044744085.1 Streptomyces sp. NPDC087428 | reverse complement strand
TTTTCGGGGGGGGGGGGGGGGCTGGGGGGGCCGGGGGGGGGCCCGGGGGGTGGGGGGGGGGGGGGGGGGGGCGCCCCGGGGGCCCCCGGGGGCCCCCCCCCACCCCTCGATCGTCAGCCGGGCCCGAGATACCGCCCCGTCCCGGGGGCGGTTATTTCTTGCCGGTGAACTTCTCGTAGGCGGCGACCACTTCCTTCGCCGGGCCGTCCATGCGCAGCGTTCCCGACTCCAGCCAGATCGCCCGGTCACAGGTCTCGGTGATCGACTTGTTGTGGTGGCTGACCAGGAAGACCGTGCCGGCCTGCCGGCGCAGTTCGATGATCCGGTCCTTGCTGCGGCGCTGGAACTTGGCGTCGCCGGTGGACAGGGCCTCGTCGATCAGCAGCACGTCGTGGTTCTTGGCCGCGGCGATCGAGAAGCGCAGCCGGGCGCCCATGCCGGAGGAGTACGTGCGCATCGGCAGGGTGATGAAGTCACCCTTCTCGTTGATGCCGGAGAAGTCGACGATGTCCGCGTAGCGCTCGCGGATCTCGTCGCGGCTCATGCCCATCGCGAGTCCGCCGAGGACGACGTTGCGCTCGCCGGTCAGATCGCTCATCAGCGCCGCGTTCACCCCGAGCAGCGAGGGCTGGCCCTGGGTGTGGACGCGGCCCTTCGTGGCGGGCAGCAGACCGGCGATGGCCTTCAGCAGCGTGGACTTCCCCGAGCCGTTGGAGCCGATCAGGCCGATCGCCTCCCCCTTGTACGCGGCGAAGCTGACCCCCTTCACGGCGTGCACCTCGCGCACCCCGGGGGACTGGCGGCGCGAGGTGAGCCGGCTGAGGGCTGAGGTGGCGCTGCCCTTGCCGGTGCGGGCGCCGTTGACCTTGTACGTGATGTGGACGTCGTCGACGACGACCGTCGGTACTCCGGGCGAAGTGCTCTCAGCCACGTCCGTAACTCTCCTCGGCCTGCCAGAAGTAGATGAACCCGCCGACGCCGCACACCAGGGCCCAGCCCGCGGCGATGGCCCACACGTGCGGGGGGAGCTGTCCGCCGTCGAAGCTGTCGATGAGCGCGAACCGCATCAGGTTGATGAAGACGGCGGCCGGATTGACCTCCAGCGCCAGCTTCACCAGGTGCGGGACCCGGCCGCCCTGGAGCATCGTGCCGACGCTCCACATGACGCCCGACGCGTACATCCAGGTGCGCAGGACGAACGGTGTCAGCTGCGCGATGTCCGGGGTCCGCGCGGCGAGGCGGGCCATGACCATCGAGATGCCGGTGTTGAACACGGCCTGTAGCGCCAGGGCCGGCACCGCCAGCAGCCAGGAGGGCTGCGGGTACTGGCCGAACACCAGCAGGATCAGTACCAGGGCGCCCAGGGAGAAGAGGAGCTGCTGGAGCTGTTGCAGGGCCAGGGCGATCGGCAGTGAGGCGCGCGGGAAGTGCAGGGCGCGGACGAGCCCGATGTTGCCGCTGATCGCGCGGGTGCCCGCGGTGATCGAGCTGCTGGTGAAGGTCCAGATGAAGACGCCGGTGACCAGGAACGGGACGTAGTCCGGGACACCGTGCTTCGTCTTCATCAGGACGCCGAAGATGAAGTAGTAGACCGTCGCGTTGAGCAGCGGGGTCATGATCTGCCAGATCTGGCCGAGTTTCGCCTGGCTGTACTGGGCGGTGAGCTTGGCGGTGGCGAACGCCGTGATGAAGTGCCGCCGTCCCCACAGCTCCCGGACGTACGCGGGAAGGGACGGCCTCGCCCCGCTCACGGTCAGCCCGTGGCGGGCGGCGAGGGCGGCGAGTTCTCCCGGTGCGTACGGGGGCGGGAGCAGGGGCGGCGGGGTGTCCACCGGGGCCGCCGGGGCTGTTGTCTGGCTCACCACGATCGCTTTCGTCGGGGGGCAGGAACACACATGAGCGACGGGACGGAACCGTATCGTCGCAACGCCGAGGGTAGGACGCATCGACGTCGCAACGCAACCGTTTCGTCGTCGCGGACTATGATTCGGGCCATGACCACCGACCCGGGAAGCCGCCGCCGTGTCCCCGCCGGAGCCGCCGTGCTGCGCGAGGACGTGACCGATGCGATCCGCAGCGCGGTCTTCGAGGAACTGGCCGCGGTCGGCTTCGCCCGGATGTCCATCGAGGGAATCGCCCGGCGCGCGGGCGTCGGCAAGACCGCGGTCTACCGCCGCTGGAAGTCCAAACTGCACCTGGTCCTCGACCTGGTCTCCGCCGTCGCGGTGCAGGGCATGCCCGCCCCGGCCACCGGTTCGCTGTACGGGGACGTCCGCGCCGTGCTCGAACTGGCCGCCTACGCCCTGCGCCACCCGCTGGCCTCCCAGGTCATCCCGGACCTGCTCGTCGAGGCGGCCCGGAACCCGGAGATCTCCGCGACCATCAAGGCCGCCCTGCTCGACCCGCAGCTGGGCATCGCCGCCGTCGTCGTACGGGACGCCGTGGCGCGCGGGGAACTGCCGGAGGGCAGCGACCCCGACCGCGCCCTCGACCTGATCGTCGGCCCGCTCTACTGGCGCCTCGCGGTGGTCAGGGGCGAGCTGCCCGCCGGGTACCTGGACGACCTGGCGGCCTCCGCCGTGGCCGCGCTCACCCGCTGACCGGGGACGGGGAACCGGCCCCGCACGCTCTGCGTCTCCTCCTGTGGCAGACCGGGTGGTCCCGAGTGTGTCCGCCCCCGGTTGCGCTTCGGGCCGGGGTGTGAGTGTGCTTTTAGGAGCCGCCGGTCCATCGGATAGTCTGGTGGACGGGCCGCCCACCGGGCCTCCCGGAGCATGCGCCACACCGTGTTCCCGGGCCGTCCGGGCGAAGCCCCGGGCACTGCCGTCACCGCCGAGGACGAACCCCTGGACCGGAACGGCTTTGCCCACGGGGCGAGCACGGTGCAGGCGTAGTCACTCGTTCGGGACCGTAACCGGTGACCCCCGACCGTTCACACGGTTGAGCCATACGGACAGCCAGGCCCCCGATGAACGGACGTGCTCAACATGCCGCCACGGCTCAGTGTCGTTGTCCCCGTCTATAACGTGGAACTCTTCCTGACGGACTGCCTGAAGTCCCTCGCGGAGCAGACCATGACCGACCTCGAGGTGGTGATGGTCGACGACGGGTCCACCGACGGCAGTGCCGCTCTGGCCGCCGAGTTCGCCGCGCAGGACGACCGCTTCCGGCTGGTGAGCCAGAAGAACGGCGGACTGGGGCACGCCCGCAACACCGGTGTCCGCAACTGCGACCCGGAGAGCCGTTACCTGGCCTTCGTCGACAGTGACGACATCATCCCGCCGAACGCGTACGAGCTGCTCGTCGGGGCGCTGGAGGAGACCGGTTCGGACCTCGCGTCCGGCAACGTGCTGCGGCTGCGCGCCGGCGGCAGGCTCCAGCAGTCGCCGATGTTCCGCAAGCCGATGGCCACGACCCGGCTGCGCACCCACGTCTCCCGCGACCTGGACCTCCTCGGCGACCGCATCGCCTGCAACAAGGTCTTCCGCCGCTCCTTCTGGGACAAGCACGAGTTCGCCTTCCCCGTCGGCGCGCTCTACGAGGACATCCCCGTCGTGCTGCCGGCCCACTTCCTGGCCGGCTCGGTCGACATCGTGAAGGACCCCGTCTACCACTGGCGGGACCGCCCCGGCTCGATCACCACCAGCCGGGCCGTCGTCCGCGGCGTCCGCGACCGGGTCGCGCACGTGCAGGGCGTCTCCACCTTCCTGGCGGAGAACCGCCCGGCCGCCGACAAGAACCACTACGAGGCCCACGCCCTCGCCAACGACCTCTGGTACTTCATGGAGGTCCTGCCCGACGGCGACGCCGAGTACCGCGAGGCCTTCCTCACGCACTGCAACGCCTTCATCGACCAGGTCGACCCGACGGTCCTCGACGGACTCCCGCTGCGGCTGCGCCTGATGTGGTACCTGGTGCGCGAGCACCGCATGGAGGACCTGCTGGCGCTGCTCGCCTACGACAAGCGCGAGCCCGGAGCCTTCGCCGTACGCGGCGTGCGCCGCCGCCAGGCCGAGTACCCGGTGCTGAAGCAGCCCGTGCCGGCCCAGGTGCTGCGCGTCGCCGACCGCGACCTCCCGCTCGCCGCCCGGCTGCGGGACGCCCAGTGGCGCGACGGCAAGCTGCACCTCAAGGGGTACGCCTACATCCGCAACCTGCCCGTCGCCTCGGGCCCCAGCGAGTTCCGGATCGGCTGGCTGCGGGCCGGCCGGCGCAACGTGGTGCCGCTGCGGCTGCGCAGGACCGACGAGCCGGAGGCCACCGCGCGCTCCCGCCAGAGCCTGCACGACTACGACCGGGCGGGCTTCGAGGCCGTCATCGACCCGGCCAAGCTCCGCATCGCCGCCGACGGCAGCCCCAAGCAGCTCACCTGGCGCCTGGAGGTCGGCATCGCGAGGAACGGCCTGCTGCGCCGCTCCTTCCCCTCCGTCCGTGAGGCCTCCGTCGCACCGCCCGTGTACCGGCCCGACGGCGACCACCGGATCGTCCCGGCCTTCGACGGCGACAAGCTGGTGCTGCACGCGGAGCGGATCGACGCCCGGTTCGAGACCCACCGCGCGGGCGACACGGCCGGCACCGTCCTGGTGTCCGGCATGGTCCGCGACCGCCTCGCCGGCGGCGAGCTGCGGCTCGGCCTCACGCACAAGGCCACCGGCGCCGCGTACGACGTCCCCGTCACGGTGGGCGAGGGCACCGAGTCCGCCGCCGCCAGCTGGCGCCGCTTCACCGCGGAGCTCCCGCTCGCGGCCCTCACCGAGGCCCGCCCCACGGCGGACGACACACCGAAGAGCCTCGGCTACAGCGTCCACCTGGTCGGACCCAAGGACCAGAGGACGCCGATCGACGTGCCCGGCCCCGTACTGCCGGGCCGCTACCCGCTCGGCGACGGCGCGGACGGCGTACGCCGCGAGCTCGCCTTCGTCACGAGCTCCCGCGGGAACCTGCTGATCAGCGACCGCACCGTGCAGCCCTCCGTCGAGCTGGCGAGCTGGACCGACGACGGGCTGCTGTTCCTGGAGGGCGCGTTCCCCGAGGACTCGGAGCACCCCGTCGAGCTGGTGGTCCAGAACAGCGCCCACCGCGAGGAGGCGACGTTCCCGGTCACGTTCTCCGGCGACGACGACGCGCGGCGCTTCCGGGCCGAACTGCGGCCCGACGCCGTCGAGGGGCCCGGCGGCCCGCTCCCGCTGGGTGAGGGCAACTGGTACTTCTTCTTCCGCGAGAAGGGCGCGGGCGACGAGAGCGGCGACATCGCGCTGCGCATCCCGGCCGCGGCCTTCCGCACCCTGCCCGCCACCCGCACGCTCTCCGGCCGCGACTACACCATCGAGCGGCGCTTCGGCGACCAGCTCCTGGTCGTCTCCGCCCCGGTGCTCTCCGCCTCGGAGCGCGGCCTGCGCGCCAAGAAGCTGCTGAGCGACTCCTACACCGCCCAGCGCACCGCGCCGCTGCGCGAGGCCGCGCTCTACAGCAGCTTCGACGGCCGCCAGGTCTCCGACTCGCCGCGCGCGGTCTACGAGGAACTGGTGCTCAGGGGAGTCGAGCTGGAGCACCTGTGGGTGGTGCGCGACCAGCAGGCCATCGTCCCCGCGGGCGCCACCGCCGTGGAGCACGGCTCGGCCGCCTGGCACGAGGCGCTGGCCCGCAGCCGGCACATCGTCACCAACACCCAGCTGCCCGAGTGGTTCGTGCGGCGCGAGGACCAGACGGTCGTCCAGACCTGGCACGGCACCCCGCTCAAGCGCATCGGCTTGGAGCTCGCGGGCACGATCCAGGCGAACGCCGCCTACATCGACACGCTCAAGCAGCGCGCCGCGCAGTGGAGCTTCCTGGTCTCCCCGAACACCTTCTCCACCCCCGTCCTGCGCCGTTCGTTCGGTTTCGAGGGCGAGGTGCTGGAGTGCGGTTATCCCCGCAACGACCTCTTCCACGCCCCCGACCGGCGGAAGGTCGCGGAGGCGGTACGGGAGAGGCTCGGGATTCCCGAGGGCAAGCGGGTCGTGCTGTACGCGCCGACCTGGCGCGAGGACCAGCAGCTGGGCGGCGGGCGCTACTCGCTGGGCCTCCAGCTCGACCTGGCCGCGGCCGAACGCGAACTGGGCGCGGACACCGTCCTGCTGGTGCGCCGTCACTACATGGTCACCGACCGGCTCCCGGACAGCGGCACCGGATTCGTCCGCGACGTCTCGCGCTACCCGGACGTCGGCGATCTGATGCTGATCAGCGACGCGCTGGTCACCGACTACTCCTCGCTGATGTTCGACTTCGCCCAGACCGGCCGTCCGATGCTCTTCCACACCTACGACCTGGAGCACTACCGCGACACACTGCGCGGATTCAGCTTCGACTTCGAGGCGCGTGCCCCCGGCCCGCTGATCCCGGGCTCCGACGACCTGATCGACGCCCTGCGCGACCCGGTCCGGGCCATCGCGGGACACGCGGAAGCGTACGAGGCATTTCGGCGGGACTTCTGCGACCTCGACGACGGCCGGGCGACCGCCCGGGTGGTCGACCGGATGCTGTAGTCCTCGTCCCGAGCGAAACCCCGCCCCCCACAGGGGCACACGTGCCCGGCCGGTACCCGTACCGGCCGGGCACCGGCGTGTGGTGAACCGCCGCACGGCACGGCGGTGAACGGAAATTGACGTACGGACTGTGCGAACTGCGTGAACCGTTCGAGTGATTCGGCATTCCGGGTGTTTGTGCAGACCCGCAGCGCATCCGAGCCGCACGCCCCATAAGTGTGTTGATCGGTGCGTCGCATAGCGTCGCCGGGTTGCTACGTTCTGTTTTCATGGGTATCCGAATGCGGTGCGAATCCTGGGACGTGCGACGCGCAAGAGCCGTTGTGCTCGTCGCCGCGGCCGTGGGCCTCGTGACTCGCATGGTCATCGCGGCGAATACGCCGGGCCCGACCGATGTACGCATCTTCGCGGGATTCGCCAAGGCGGTCACCGTGTACGGCCCCGTCCGGATCTACGAACACCCGCTGCCCGGACTGCCCGTCTACAACCACCCGCCGCTCGCCGGCTGGATGCTGCTCGGCCTGAACGGTCTCTCCGAACTCGGAATGTCGTTCGCCACGCTCATCCGGTCACCCGCGTCGATCGCCGACTTCTGCTGCGCGGTTCTCGTGTTCGAGATCGTCCGGCGGCGAGCCGCCCAGGGCACGGCGGTGCTGTGCGGCATCGGAGTCGCCGTCAGCCCGGTACTCATCGCCACCTCCGGCTACCACGGCAACACCGACGCCGTCGCCATCGCGTTCGCCCTGGCCGCCGCCCATCTGCTGGCCGACCGGAAGTCGCCGCTGGCCGCGGGGGTGGCCGCGGCGCTCTCGATCAGCGTCAAGTTCATTCCGGTGGTGGTGATCCCGGCGCTGTTCGTCGCCGCGCTCCGCGGCGGCCGGCCGGTGTCGGTCCGCTTCGCCGCCGGGTTCGGCGCGCTGTTCGCCCTGGTGTGGGGGCCGGCCCTGGTGACCGTGCCGCAGCACCTCAGGGAGAACGTCCTGGAGTACGGGGGCGGCACCTACCGCCTCTGGGGGCTCGTCCGGTTCGCCGACGTCCTCGGGCTGCCGGAATCCGTCATCACCTTCATGCAGGGCGGCGGCCACTTCCTCTTCGTACTCGTCTGCGCGGCCGCCGGGGCCTGGCTGGCCTGGCTGCGGCCCGCGCAACTGCCCGGGGTCGTCGCCGCCACGATGGGCCTGCTGCTGCTCCTGTCCACCGCCTCCGGTCTGCAGTACCTGACCTGGGCGGCCGCCGGAACGTTCGTTCTCGGGTTCCGGGAAGGGCTCGCGTACAGCTGCGCGGCCGGACTGACGGCCGTCCTCGGCTACAGCGGGCGCTCCGCCGTGCGCTGGAGCGAGCCGGTGCTGGAACTGGGCGCGGCCGGCTGGATCGTCCTGGCGGCCGGCCTCGTCACCGGCATCCGCCGGATCCTCGCGACCGAGCCCGGCACCCCCCGGAAGGCCCCCGCGGAGCGCGCGCCGCTCACCTCCCCCCGCACCTCGCAGCCCTCCGGTTCCGCCGTCAACTGACCGCGCGCACCGGCGCCGCGTCCCCCCACCGACCCGTTCCCGACCCCAGCACCGAGCACCGAGCGCAACTGGAGAACGCCCCGTGAAGGAAAGCCCGAGTCCCAGGATCGGCATCCTGGTGGTCGCGTACAACGCGGAGACAACGCTCGAGAAGACCCTCGACCGGATTCCGGAGGACTTCCGCTCCCGGATCGACGAGATCCTCATTCTCGACGACGCGAGTCATGACGCGACCTTCACCGCCGGCTGCCGATGGTCCCAGGCGGCGGGAATGCCGCGGACCGTGGTGATGCGGCACACCAAGAACCTCGGATACGGCGGAAACCAGAAGGCCGGATACGCGCTGGCCGCCGCACACGGACTGGATATCGTCGTGCTGCTGCACGGCGACGGACAGTACGCCCCGGAACTCCTTCCCGACATGGTCGCCCCGATCGAACGCGGCGAATGCGAAGCGGTGTTCGGATCGCGGATGATGAAATCCGGCAACGCCCTCAAGGGCGGTATGCCGATGTACAAATGGCTCGGCAACCGCATTCTCACCCGCCTGGAGAACAGCCTCCTCGGTTCGCGGCTGACCGAGTTCCACTCCGGGTACCGCGCCTACAGCGTCGAGGCGCTGAAGCGGCTGCCGATCGACCGGAACACCGACGCCTTCGACTTCGACACCCAGATCATCGTCCAGCTGCTCGACGCGGGAATGCGGATCAAGGAGATCCCCGTGCCCACGTACTACGGCGACGAGATCTGCTACGTCAACGGCATGAAGTACGCGAAGGACGTCGTCAAGGACGTCCTCGAATACCGGCTGGCGGTCAAGGGTTTCGGCACCTGCGCCTGGATCCCGAAGCCCGTCGAGTACGCCTTCAAGGAGGGCGACGGCTCCTCGCACGCGGTCATCCTGGAGAAGATGCGGAAGCTGCCGCCCGGCCGGGTCCTGGACCTCGGCTGCTCCGGCGGTCTGTTCGCGGAGCGGCTGGAGGCACTCGGCCACGAGGTGACCGGGGTGGACTTCGTCGAGGTGCCCGGGGTGCGCGAGAAGTGCACGTACTTCCACCTCGCCAATCTGGAGGAGGGCCTGCCGCCCGAGGTCGGCGTCGACTTCGACTACGTCGTCGCCGGGGACGTCATCGAGCACCTCTCCCGCCCCGAGCGGGTGCTCACCGAGGTCGCCACCGTGCTGCGGCCGGGCGGCCGGGTGCTGCTGTCCGTGCCGAACTTCAGCCACTGGTACTCACGGATGCGGGTCGCGATCGGAGCCTTCGACTACGACCGCCGCGGCATCCTCGACGAGACGCATCTGCGCTTCTTCACCCGGGCCAGCCTGCGCCGCACGGTGCGCGCCGCGGGCTACGACGTCCTGGACATCGCCTCGACGGGGGCGCCGTTCTGGTCGCTGCTCGGCCGGGGCCCGCTCGCCGCGGTACTCGGCGGTCTTTCGAGGCTGCTGACCCGGATCCGGCCGACGCTGTTCGGCTATCAGCACGTCGCACTGCTCACCCCGCATGCGGCCGAGACGATCATCGCTGGAGAGCACGTCGATGTACAGGACATCCTCAACCGACAGTACGTCCCCGCCGACCGGGTCGGCGTCTGAGGCGACCGTCCCCCCACCCACCGCCGCCCACGCGTCCGAGAACCCGGCCGCCGCCCTCAGGAGCAAGGTCTTGACCCTCCCCAGTCTGATGCTGCTGCTGTTCGCCGTGTTCTCGTCCGCGGGCGGCCAGATCATGCTCAAGCACGGGATGAAGGGCGCCGCGGCCGCCGCCGGGGAGCACGGCGGCTCCGTCGCCCTGCGGGCCGCCACCAGCCCCTGGGTGGTGGTCGGGCTGGTGATCTTCGCGGTCTCCGCCCTCGCCTGGATGTCCACCCTGGCCAAGGTGCCGCTCTCCATCGCGTACCCGTTCAACGCGCTCGGCTACCTGCTCATCGTGCTGGCCGGGGCGACCGTGCTGCACGAGCGGACCTCGATGTGGACCTGGGGCGGCTCGCTGCTCGTGGTCGTCGGCCTGGCCACGGTCATGGCGGGCCAGCAACGCTGAGCCCGCGCGCGGGGCCGTCACGCCGAGGGGCCCGTCACCGGAACGTTCCGGTGACGGGCCCCTCGGCACGAACAGGCGGATCAGGCGGTTCCGGAGGCCTGGGGCTCCTCGCCCAGCAGGACCCGGCGCACCACGCGCTCCGCGGCGCGGCCGTCGTCGTACGGGCAGAACCGCTCGCGGAACGCCTTCAGCAGCGCCTCGTTCGCGGGGCTGTCCCAGCTGCCGTCGGTGAACGCCAGCGCCAGCTCGTCCGTGGTCGTCGCGACGGCACCCGGGGTCTCGCCGGGCTTGCCGGAGAGCAGGTCGAAGACCACACCGCGGACCGTGCGGTACGTCTCCCAGTCCGGGGCGTGCACCACGATCGGGCGGTTCAGATGGGCGTAGTCGAACATCACGGAGGAGTAGTCCGTGATCAGCGCGTCGGCGGCCAGGCAGAGGTCCTCGATCCGCGGGTGGTCGCTGACGTCGATGACCGACGGGTCCTCGGGGAGGCCTGCGCCGCCGTAGAAGTAGTGCGCGCGCACCATGACCACGGTGTCCGGGCCCACGGTCTCGCAGAACCGGGCCAGGTCGAGGCGGCTGGTGAAGCCGGCCTCGTAGTCGCGGTGGGTGGGCGCGTACAGCAGGGCGCGCTGTCCGGGGCGGATGCCGAGCCCCTCGCGGATCTTGTCGATCTGCTCCCGCGTCGCCGTCGCGAAGACGTCGTTGCGGGGATATCCCGTCTCCAGCGAGCGCGCGGCGCTCGGGTAGGCGCGGGACCACACCTCGGTCGAGTGCGGGTTGGCGGAGACGCTCCAGTCCCACCGGTCGACCCGCTTCAGCAGCCGGTCGAAGTTGAGCCCCTGGGCGGCCGCCGGATAGTTCTGCTGGTCCATGCCCATGATCTTCAGCGGGGTGCCGTGGTGCGTCATCACATGGATCTGGCCGGGGCGCTTGACCAGGTGGTCGGCGAAGTTGACGTTGTTGAAGAAGTACGTGGCACGGGCCAGCACCGACCAGTAGCGCCGGGTGCCGGGCACCACGTAGTCGATGCCCTTCGGCAGCGAGTCCACCTGGTTCTTCGACACCACCCAGACCCCGTGCACATCGGGGGCCAGCTCCTGGGCCTTGCGGTAGATCGCCTCGGGGTTGCAGCTCACGCCGCGGTTCCAGTAGGCGGCGTAGACGGCGAGCTTCGGGTCCAGCGGAAGCTTGCGCTGCGCCTTGTAGTAGCGCGCGGTGAAGGACTTCTTCGCCTTGGCGCGCGCCGTGCCGGGCGCCGTGCGCAGGCCCCGCCGGGTGGCGAGCGCGGTGTCCAGGGCGCCGAGCGCCGCGTACTTCCCGCCGCCCATCAGCTGCGGCCGGAGTCCCTTGGCGCCGCCCGGGAACGTGAAGCCGTCGGGGCGGTGGCCGCTGTGGAACGAGGCGACGGCGGTGACGTACTGCCTGCGGCGCTTCGTCACCGCGGGGTACGCGGACAGGAGCTCCTGGACGGCGCGGTCGAAGAGCAGCGCGCGCACGGGGTTCAGGGCCGGGCGCGCCTCGACGAAGGTCATCAGGTCGCCGTAGGCGTCGACCAGCTCCAGCGGCGTCGTGCCGGCCGTCGGCTCCGCCTCGTCCGCGAGGCCGGGCAGGTAGCGCTGCTGGCGGTGCTCGACACAGGCGGTGCCCAGCGTGGCGACCGAACCGGCGACGGCGAGCGTCTTCAGCGCGTACATGCGCTCACCGTGCTGGCCGGGGCCGAAGGACAGGCTCTCGCTCTCGGCGAGGGTGCGGCGCACCGCCCGGTTCCAGGACACCGGCGCGATGTCGAGGAGGCCGGAGCGGGCGGCGAGGGTGTGCGGGCCCGCGGGCATGGCGCTCAGCAGCTCCAGCGACCGGGTCGCCCGGGTCTTGCCGCGGAACGGGCGCTTGCGGTGGCCGAAGACCAGCACATCGGGATCGTCGGTGGAGTCCAGCCGGTCCGCGATCTCCCGCAGCGCGTCCGGCAGGTAGACGTAGTGCCCCTCAAGGAAGAGGAGGTAGTCCCCGGTGGCCCGCCCGGCCCCGGCGTTGCGCCGGCCATGGGCCCCGGAGCCCTCGGGCAGGTGGATTGCCTGGACCCGGCTGTCGCGGGCGGCGAACTCGTCCAGCACCAGTCCGGAACCGTCCGGAGCACCGTCGTCCACACCGATGACCTCGATGTCCGTGAACGACTGCGAGAGCACCGACTCCAGGCACTCGCGCAGACTTCCCCGGGCGCGGCGGACGGGGATGATGACACTCAGCCGGGGCATACAGACTCTTTCTCGGACTGTGCGTACTGGGGCGCACACAGATTACTGCGGAGCGCTCAGCAGGACGGGCAGGGGGCTGACAACGGTGCGACGGTCGGGAGGCGGGCGGGTCGGGCCCCGGTGGGGGCGGCCGGTCGGCCGTGCCATCCGATCGATGGGTACGGACGCGGATATCCCGGCCGGAACCGGCAGACACAACACTCTGCCGTCGATGTGGTCGACCGCGCGGCTGATGAAGGCCCCACTTATCATACTACCCACGCCCTTAAGTGAACCTTGGACATCCGGGGGTGCGCGGGACGGTGGCTCCCCCGGGCACGCGGACGGGGCAGTCCATGGTCGCTGACCGGACTGCCCCGTGTTGACGCGCATGACCCCGGGGGCGTGGATCGTGCCCCGGCGGCTACTTGACCGCGCCCGCCATGACGCCGGAGACGAACTGGCGCTGGAAGGCGAAGAACACCGCGAGCGGGATCACCATCGACACGAAGGCGCCGGGCGCCAGGACGTCGATGTTGTTGCCGAACTGCCGTACCTGCTGCTGGAGTGCGACCGTGATCGGCGGCGAACCGGAGTCCGCGAAGATCAGTGCGACCAGCATGTCGTTCCACACCCAGAGGAACTGGAAGATCCCGAGCGAGGCGATCGCGGGACCGCCGAGCGGCATCACGACCCGGGTGAAGAGCCGGATCTCACCCGCCCCGTCGAGCCGGGCCGCCTCCAGCAGCTCCCGCGGGATCTCCGCGAAGAAGTTGCGCAGCAGGAAGATCGCGAAGGGCAGGCCGAACGCGGTGTGGAAGATGATCACGCCGAAGGTCGTCTCGAAGATGCCGACCGCGCCGAACAGCTTGGAGACCGGGATCAGCGCGACCTGCACCGGGACCACCAGGAGCCCCACCACCACCAGGAACCACCAGTCGCGGCCGGGGAACTCCATCCAGGCGAAGGCGTATCCGGCGAGCGAGCCGATCACCACGACCAGGACGGTCGACGGAACGGTGATCATGATGGTGCTGAACAGCGAATCGGTGATCGTCGAATTGTCCAGCAGCCGGGAGTAGTTGTCGAAGGTCAGCTGGGACGGGACGGTGAAGACCTTCCACCAGCCGGTCGCCGCGATCCTGTCCGGGCTGCGCAACGAGGACAGCAGCAGCCCGATGGTGGGCATCAGCCAGAACAGGGCCACCAGGACCAGGACGACCCGCATCACGCCGCCGCCGGCCCGTGCCGCGATCCGGGCGCTGAGCGAGCGCCGGGCCTTCGGTACGCCGGTGTCCGGGGCGTCGTCCGCCCCGGCGGGCGGGGCCGTGGCCGTGGGTGTCGTCATCGGCGCCCCTCCTTCCTAATCCGCCTGATGTTGAAGAGCATCACCGGGACCACCAGCAACAGCAGGAGTACGGCGATGGCGCTGCCGATCCCCAGGTCCGCGTCCGTGCCGAACGAGGACCGGTAGAGCTGGAGCGCCAGTACGTTCGCGTCGTCCTGCGAGGAGCCCGGCGCGATGATGAAGACCAGGTCGAAGACCTTCAGGACGTTGATCATCAGCGTCACCAGCACCACCGCGAGGACCGGGGCGAGCATCGGCACCGTGATCCGGCGGAACACCTGCCACTCGTTGGCCCCGTCGACCCGGGCCGCTTCGAGGAGTTCGCGCGGCAGGCCCGCCAGGCCGGCCGCGATCAGCACCATGGCGAAGCCCGCCCACATCCAGACGTAACTGCCGATGATGCCGGGGGTCACGAGGGTCGGACCGAGCCAGTCGACCCCGTTGTACGGCTCCTTGAAGTTGGACGCCGGGAGGCGGAGTTCGGCCCCGTCCGCCGCGGCGGGCAGGGTGAACGTGCCGTCGGCGCCCGCGGTGGCCGAGGCGACCACCTTGCCGTCCTTGACGGCCTCGACCTTGATGCCCTTGAGGCCGAGCTCCTTGGCGTCGATGACGTTGGGCTTGCCGCCGCCGCCCTGGGTGAAGTCCAGCCAGGCGGTGCCGGTGATCCTCCCGTCGTTCACCGTCGCGGGGGCCCGTGCGGGCTTCGCGTCGGAGGGCATCTTCGCCGGCAGCACCCCGACCAGGGGCAGCTGGACCGGCTCCCCGGCCCGGACCGGCACCTTGGTCACGAAGGACCCGCCGCCGGCCGCCTTCAGCGGGTGGACGGGCAGCGGATGCGCCTTGGGGAAGCCCGCCGACTCGGAGAACGTGTCGTGCACGCCCACCCAGACGGCGTTGGCGACCCCGCGCTCCGGCGCCTGGTCGTAGACCAGCCGGAAGATGATGCCCGCGGCGAGCATCGAGATCGCCATCGGCATGAAGACGATCAGCTTGAACGCCGTGCCCCAGCGGATCCGTTCGGTCAGCACGGCGAAGATCAGGCCGAGAACGGTGGAGACGGTCGGTGCGAGGACGACCCAGATCGCGTTGTTCTTGATCGCGGTACGGATGGTGTCGTCGGAGAACAGCGCCTTGTAGTTGTCGAGTCCGGCGAAACCGGTCCCCGCCTGGTCGAAGAACGACCGGTAGACGGAGTACACGATCGGATACACGACGAGCGCGCCGAGCAGCACCAGCGCGGGCAGCAGGAAGAGCGCCGCGATGACCCTGCGGGTGCCGGTGACGCTCTTGCGGCTGGGCACCTTGCGGGCGGGCGGCTGCCCGGATCCTGGCTTTCTGGGGGCGGGTACCGAGGTCCCGCCGCGGGCTTGGGTGTCGGCGGGGGGCGCCTCGTCGGCGCCCCCCGCTGCGGCTGTCGTCATCCCGTCAGCTCTTGTACGCCTTGGCCGCGTCGGACTCCAGTTTGGCCTGGGTCCCCGCGATGTCCTTCGGGCTCTTCAGGAAGTCCTGGAGGGTCTTCCACTCACCCTTGCCGGGCGTCCCGCCGAACGACTGCGGGGCCTGGTCCGACATGTCGAACCGGACCGCGTCACCGGCCGAGATCAGCGCCTTCGCCATCGTGCGCTGCACCTCGTTCGGGTACGCGGCCGCGTCCAGGGCCTTGTTGGGCGAGATGAACCCGCCCTGCTCGGCCCAGATCCGCGCGGCGTCGGTGGAGGCCAGCCAGGTCAGCAGGGCCTGGGCGCCCTTGCTGTCCTTCAGGGCCACCGCCGCGTCCCCGCCGGTCACCACGGGCGACTCGGGGCCGACCGCGGGGAACGGGAACACCTTGGCGTCCGTACCGATCTTGGCCTTGGTCTGCGCGATGTTGACGCCGACGAAGTCGCCCTCGAAGACCATCGCGCCCTTGGGCTGGTCGCCGCCGCTGAAGGTCTGGGTGACCGAGGCCGGGAACTCCGTCTGGAGCGCGCCGTCGGCGCCGCCCGCGATCAGGGCGGGCTTACCGAAGAGCTGCGCGAGCGTGGTCAGCGCGTCCTTGACGGACCCGTCCGTCCACTTGATCTTGTGCTGGGCCAGCTGGTCGTACTTCTCGGGACCCGCCTGGGAGAGGTAGATGTTCTCGAACCAGTCGGTGAGCGTCCAGCCGTCCGCGCCGGCGACCGAGACCGGGGTGACGCCCGAGGCGGACACCGTCTCCGCGGTCGCCAGGAAGTCCTTCCAGGTCTTCGGCTCCGAGGCGCCCGCGTTCTCGAACGCCTTGGCGTTGTACCAGATCAGAGACTTGTTGGCGGCCTTGAAGTAGACGCCGTACTGGGTGCCGTCCACCGCGCCCAGGTCCTGCCAGACCTTGGAGTAGTTCTTGGTCAGCTGGGCCTTCGCCTCGGCGCCGACCGGCTTCGCCCACTTCTTCGCGACGGCCTGCTGGATCGCGCCGACCTGCGGGATCATCGCGACGTCCGGCGGCTGGCCGCCCGCGATCTTCGTACCGAGGAAGTTGACGATCGGGTCCTGCGCCGGGACGAAGGTGACCGTCGCCCCCGTGCGCTTCTCGAACTCCTTCAGGACCTTGACGAAGTTGGCCTGTTCCGGGCCGGTCCAGACCGCCGCGACGGAGATCTTCTCGCCGTTCAGTTTCGGCAGTACGACGCTCGACGCCTTGTCCTTGCTTCCTTCGGAGGCGCCCCCGTCGGTCTTGCCCTTTCCGCCGTCACCGTCGTCGCCGCAGCCGGTGAGGGCCAGTGCGCCGATGGCTGTGAAAACCATGGCGGCTCTGCGAATCCGAAGCGTTGTGCGCATCCGTGCCCCGTCTCTCCTGTGCGCTTGCACCGACCGGCACCGTCGGACTTCCGACGGTGCCGGTCATTCATTACTTGGTCGTGTGCGCACAGTCCTACGCCCGGCATCCGGGTGCCGCAATACCGATATCGGGCCCAACTCGCTGATCGTGATGGGCTCGTGACGTCAACTCATGGACGGTATCCGGAGATTGGGGACGACAGGCCGTAGCTCGGGCCTGTCGCCCCTTCAGTGGTGCGCGGGCGCGAGCGGTGCCAGCGGCGCGGCGTTCACCGAACGCGCCGCGCGCTCCAGCGCGCTGGCCAGCAGCGCCAAGTCCGTCGGCCCGTTGCCCAGTTCGCGCACCGGGCGACGGGTGGGCGGGTCGCCCATCCGCTCCCACTCCAGCGGTACGACCGTGGGGCGCAGCGTCGCCGTGCGCGGAATGCGCCCCGTGACCCGGCCGCCCTGGAACGGCGTCACCCGCCCGTCCGGATGGCCCAGCCGCCCGCGGCCCGGGGCGGGCTCGTCCGGCGAGGGCGGCACGACGGGCGGATCGAGCACCACTCGCAGCCGGGCCCCGCGGGCCAGGTCCGTGTCCTCCGTGCGGTCCGGGCGGGCGGACGTCGCGACCAGGTGGACGCCGAGCCTGCCGCCCTCCCTGGCCACGGCCTCCAGCGCCCTGACGACCGAACCCGCGGCCGGCCGGCCCGGACTGCCGAGCGCCGGGGCGATCAGCGCGTCGAAGTCGTCCACGAGCACGACGAGCCTGGGCAGCGGCGGGGGTCCCGGCTCCGGCGGCCGGGCCGCGGCGGGCCGCAGTTGCAGGGTGCCGCTCATCTGGGAGTCCACGTCACCGCGCTGCTCGGCCGCGCTCGACGGCCACGGACCGCCCGGCCGCCCGGCCGCCCCGGACCGGCTGTGCCACTCGGCGAAGTCGACCCCGCCGAGCAGCTCGGCCCGCCGCTTCACCTCGGCGCCCAGCGCCTGCGCGAACTCCCGCATCCTGACCGGATCGGAGGCCACCAAGTGCGAGAACACGTGCGGGAGTTCGGTGCAGGGACGCAGACTCTCGCCGCGCTCGCCCCCGGCGCCGTCCACCAGCAGGATGCCCAGCCGGTCGGGCCGGGCGGCGGCCGCGAGCGACGCGGCGACGGCCCTCAGCAGCTCGGTACGCCCGCTGCCGCCCGGCCCCTCGATGAGGAGGTGCGGCCCCTCGTCGGCGAGATCCACACTCACCGGTCCCCGGGGCCCGGCCCCGAGCACCACGACGGGCCGCCCGGCGAAGGCGGCGCCCGCGTCGGCGGGGGCCGCCGGACGGGTACCGGTGTCCGCCGCCGCGCCGCCGGGGACGGAGCCGCGTGCGGCGACCCGGGGGGCGTCGCTCTGACGCGGCCCGCTGACCCGGTTCGAGGAACGCCCCGAACCGGTTGAGCGGAGGCTGTCGTTGTCCCGGACATCGGCGGACGCCTCCGCGGACCCGTACCGGGCACGGGTGTCGGAGCCGGGCAGAGTGCGCGAACTCGGCGTGTCCCCGGGCCCCCCGTCGTACCGCTGCCCGCCCACACGGGGGTGGGGGGTGCGGCCGGACGCGGGGCTGTCGGTGCGCTCGGGGTACGGGGTGCGGCCCGAGCCGGTGCGGTCGTACGCGTCACGGCCCGAGGCACCGCGCGGCATCCCCGCGTGGGTCTCGTTGGAGCCGCCGCGAGGGGGGTACGGGGTGCGGCCCGAGCCCGGCGCGTACGTGCCGTCGGGGTAGGGGGTGCGGCCCGAACCCTGGCTCTCCACGGTGTTCGGGTACGGGGTGCGGCCCGAGCCCCGGCCGGTCGTGTCCTGCGGGTACGGGGTGCGGCCCGAGCCCGGGGCGTCCGTGCCCCGGGCGGCGGGCGGGCGGGGTGCCTGGCCGCTCGTGCGCTGCGCCCCCACCCGGGGGGCCGCGCCGTCCGAGCCGCGGACCGTCGCGCCCGGCTGGTCGTCCGCCGTCGAGGCCCAGCGGGCCATCAGGGAGGCCGGGGTGGCGCGGGCCAGGCCCAGTTCGTCCAGGAGACGGGCGGAGGGCGGGAGCGCCACCGCGGCCGGCCGGCCGGGCAGCCCGGCCGAGCCCTCCGCGCGCAGCGGGGCCAGGGCCCTGCCGAACCGTTCCGCCCAGTGCGCAGAGACCGCGTCCACCGCGGCGACCGTGCCGTGGCCGGCCGCCCGGCCGCCCGCCGTGCGCAGCAGCCGCAGCGCCGTCGCCACGTCACCGCTGAGCATGGCCACCGCCCCGCACTCCCGGAAGGCGATCGAGGCATGGCACGCCGCCTCGTAGGTCGCGGCGACCGGGGAGGTGGGGGTGGCGGCCGGGGTCTCGGCCAGACAGATCAGATGGATGCCCGCCGCCGCGCCCGCCCCGGCCAGCCGGGCGGTGCTCTCGCGCAGCGCGGAGGAGCCGGGGTCGCCGTCCACGATCACCACGGTGAACGGGCCCTCGTGGTGCCGGGCGGCCTCGGCGACCGTCGCGCGGTCCACACTCGCCCAGCCGGGCCCCAGTGGCCCCTCGTCCAGCCGGCGCACCAGTTCCGTGGTCCGGGCGACGGCCTGATCACGGTCGAACGCGAGCAGCAGCCGGCAGTCCTGGCCGTGCATCGGGCGCAGATGCGGCAGCCAGCCGAGCCAGGACCACTCGCGTCGCCGCTCGTCCACCCCGCGCGCCCGGTCCGTGCTGATCAGCACGATCTCCAGATCGGCGGGGGAGTGCAGGGCGGCCAGCTGTGCCACCGCGGAGCGGGCGAGCCCCGTCAGCCGGTCGCGCGGCCCGGCGAGCCCCAGCGACCCCGCCTCCCGCAGCCCCACGGTCACCGGCACGGCCGGCAGCTCGGCCCGCTCGGTCGTGCCCAGCCGGACCACCAGCGCCTCCGGATGCCCGGTGTCGCGCTCCCACAGCCGGGGGCCGGGTCCGATCGCGGTCAGCAGCACGGACGCCGGATCGGGCCAGGTGCCCTCCGGGGCGGTGGGCAGCGCGGTGAAGGTGGCGGGGTCCGGGACCGGCGCGGCCGTCTCGTCGGGCGCGCTCTCGTGCACCGGATCGCCCTTGCCGCCCGCGAGCCGGCGGGCCCAGGCGCCTATGCCCCGCCGGGGTGCTTCCTCGTCCGGGTGGCGGGGGCGCCCGGAGCCGGGCCGCGGCCCGGCTCCGGGGTGACCGCCCCGGTCGTCGTCGTCCCGCGCGCCGCGCTCATGGCCGTGGAAGGCGGGTTCCTCGTGGGCGGGGGGCGCGGCCGCGCCGTACCCGTGGGCGGAGCCGTCCCCGTAACCGTGTCCCGGAACCGGGTCCCGGTCATGCTCCGCGTCGGCCGGCGCCCTGGCCACCCGCAGGTGCCCCTCGCCGTCCGGCGCCGTGCTCAGCGTCGGCGTACGCGCGCCCGAGGTCAGCCGGAGCGTCGACTCGCCGAGCCGCAGCAGCGCACCGGGTTTCAGCCGGACCGGACGGTCGCGGACCTCCGTGCCGTCCAGCGAGGTGCCGTTGGTGGAGCCCAGGTCGGCCACCGCGACCCGGCCGTCGTCGGAGACCGTCACCGCGCAGTGCAGCCGCGAGACGTCGGGGTCGTCGAGGGGGACATCGGCCTCGGCGGAGCGGCCGATCCGGATCTGCCCGCCGTGCAGCAGGTGGACCCCGCCCGCGTCCGGTCCGGCGATCACGTGCAGCCGCGCCGGAACGGCGTCGTCCGTCGACTCGTCCTCGCCGGGGACCTGGAGCGAGAGCACCGCCCCGTCGACCAGGGGCGGTTCACCGAGGGCGCTGCGCTGTGCGTCGAGCCGCTCCCGCCCGGCGAACAGCACCACCGCACCGCTGCCGAGGGAGCCGTCGGGCCCGGAGACGGCCGCGGCCAGGCCGGAGGCCACGGTGGCCAGCGCCGTCCCCGCGGGGGCGGTGACCAGCACATCGCAGGCGCGCGCCGGGGTCTGGCCGCTGCGCGGCGCGAGGACGGTCAGCCGGATCTGCATCGCCGTCAGCGGTCCCTTCTGCGCGGGGTGCCAGGCAGGGGAAACGCCCTGTGATTCCCCCCACCCGGCACGGACGCGTCGTCCGGTACAGGTTCGTCACGTATCGCGGGGCTCCGACCCCACAGTTCCGTGCTGGAGGCATCCTCGCACCTGCCACTGACAACACGCCCGCGGGTCTCCGCTAAGTGATCTTGAAAGGTCGGCTGTGCGCCCAAAAGTGCCTGCTTGGCCCGTTCTTCGACGGTGCCGGTACGGCCGGAACCTTCGCCCGGGGACGCCGCGCGCGGCCGGGCGCGGCAACCATCCGTCCGAAGTGAGCGTCTTCCTCCGCGACCGGTGCGCCGGGAGCGGGAAGATCCGGTCCCCCCGGGAATTCCGGACAAAGCGGCAACCGGCCGGAGCCGGCCACCCACCGCCGGACAGGCTCTAGAGTGGGCCGGAAACTCCTGGAGGAATCCGGGGGACCGCAAGCACCACGATCAGCAGGGAGCGCATGACGTGCGGCCGGTAGGCAGCAAGTACCTGCTCGAGGAGCCGCTGGGACGCGGCGCCACGGGCACCGTCTGGCGCGCCCGCCAGCGTGAGGCCGCGGGCGCGGAGGCGGCCGTCACGGGCCAGCCCGGCGAGCTCGTCGCGATCAAGGTCCTCAAGGAGGAGCTCGCCAACGACGCGGATGTCGTGATGCGGTTCCTGCGCGAGCGCTCCGTGCTGCTGCGGCTGACCCACGAGAACATCGTGCGCACCCGGGACCTGGTCGTCGAGGGAGACCTCCTCGCCCTGGTGATGGACCTGATCGACGGCCCGGACCTGCACCGCTATCTCCGCGACAACGGCCCGCTCACCCCGGTCGCCGCCTCGCTGCTCACCGCGCAGATCGCCGACGCGCTCGCCGCCAGCCACGCCGACGGCGTCGTCCACCGCGACCTGAAGCCCGCCAACGTGCTGGTCTCCGAGCGCGACGGCGTGATGCACCCGATGCTCACCGACTTCGGCATCGCCCGGCTCGCGGACTCCCCGGGGCTGACCCGGACGCACGAGTTCGTCGGTACCCCGGCCTATGTGGCGCCGGAGTCGGCCGAGGGCCGCCCGCAGACCTCGGCCGTCGACATCTACGGCGCCGGAATCCTGCTGTACGAGCTGCTCACCGGCCGGCCCCCGTTCGCCGGCGGCACCGCGCTCGAAGTCCTGCAACGGCACCTCAGCGAGGAGCCCCGCCGCCCCAGCACCGTCCCCGCACCGCTGTGGACGGTCATCGAGCGCTGCCTGAGCAAGGACCCGGACCGGCGGCCCAGCGCCGAGAACCTGGCCCGCGCGCTGCGCACCGTCGCCGCCGGCATCGGCGTGCACGCGAACTCCGCGCAGATCGCGGCCGCCGACGGGGTGGCCGCCCTGCTCGCCCCCGACCCGGCGCCGACGGCCGTCCCGGAGACGCCCGGAGCGGCGGACCCGACACAGGTGCTGCCGAGCAACGCCGGTTCGTACGACCCGAACGCGGCCACCAGCGTCATGCAGCAGAACGCCGGACCGGGCGGCGGCCACGCCGACCCGACCGCGGTCCTGCCGCCCGTCCCGCCGCAGCCCGAGGGGACCCCGCAGCCCGACGGACCGCACCCCTGGCAGTCCCAGCTCCAGGCCGCCCGCGACCGCAACGACCAGACGCAGGTCCAGTACCTCGACCCGGGCCAGGACCCGCTGCGCCGCCGCCCCCAGCGTCAGCAGCCGCCCCAGCAACAGCAGCAGCAACAGCAACAGCCGCGCCGGCAGCAGCAGTACCCGCCGCAGAACCGGCAGCAGCCTCAACAACAGCAGTACCAGCAGCAACAGCAGTACCAACCCCAGCAACAACAGCAGCAGTACCAGCCGCAGCAGCAGCGCCAGCAGTACGCGCCGCAGCAGCCGCAGCAACCCCAGCAGCCTGCTCAGCGCGCGCCCCGCGAGCCCAGGCAGCGCAGCGCCAACCCGATGAAGATCCCCGGCCTCGGCTGCCTGAAGGGCTGCCTGTTCACGCTGGTCCTGCTCGTCGTCGCGAGCTGGCTGATCTGGGAACTCACCCCGCTGAAGGACTGGATCGGCCAGGGCGAGAGCTACTGGCACGCGATCAGCGACGCCGCCAGTACGGTCTCCGACTGGGTCTCGAAGCTGGGCGGCAGCGGCAACTGACGGAGCGGGGCGCCTCCGACACAGTCGGACGCCCCGTCAATTCTGTAGCTATATCGACTTCTGCGAACCAATTCGATGGCAATTCGTACGCAGAAGTGAAGGTTGGCGCCACCCAGGGCACGCAACCCCCCGATCGCCGCGTAACTTTGTCGACCGGGGGTTGTTGCGCGAGGGCCCAATCGCCAGCCGCTGAGGGAGCAGTCTTGGCACGGAATATCGGCAGCCGGTACACCGCCCACCAGATCCTGGGGCGCGGCAGCGCCGGCACGGTGTGGCTCGGCGACGGCCCCGAGGGGCCCGTCGCCATCAAACTGCTCCGCGAGGACCTCGCGGCGGACCAGGAACTCGTCGGGCGGTTCGTCCAGGAGCGCACCGCCCTGCTCGGACTCGACCATCCGCACATCGTCGCCGTCCGCGACCTCGTGGTGGACGGCAACGACCTGGCCCTGGTCATGGACCTGGTCCGCGGCACGGACCTGCGCACCCGGCTCGACCGCGAACGCAGGCTGGCGCCGGAGGCCGCCGTCGCGATCGTCGCGGACGTGGCCGACGGCCTCGCCGCCGCGCACGCCGCCGGAGTGGTCCACCGCGACGTCAAGCCGGAGAACATCCTGCTCGACATGGAGGGCCCGCTCGGCCCCGGCAACTCCCACCCCGCGCTGCTCACCGACTTCGGCGTGGCCAAGCTGATCGACACCCCGCGCCGCACCAAGGCCACCAAGATCATCGGTACGCCGGACTATCTGGCCCCCGAGATCGTCGAGGGCCTCCCGCCGCGCGCCGCCGTCGACATCTACGCCCTCGCGACGGTGCTGTACGAGCTCCTCGCGGGCTTCACGCCCTTCGGCGGCGGCCACCCCGGCGCCGTCCTGCGCCGCCATGTCACCGAGACGGTCGTCCCGCTCCCCGGCATCCCCGAGGAGCTCTGGCAGCTGCTGGTCCAGTGCCTGGCGAAGGCCCCGGCCTCCCGGCTGCGCGCCTCCGAGCTGGCGGCCCGGCTGCGCGAGCAGCTCCCGCAGCTGGCCGGCATCCCGCCGCTGGACGTGGACGAGCCGGACGACGAACCGGAGCCCCAGCCGCACGGGCAGAGCTACGACGAGCAGCAGTACACCCCGGCGGCCGAGGAGCCCCGTCGCCGCGGCGCGGTGCCGCTGGTCCCCGGCTCGTCCCCCGACTCCAACCGGGACACCCACACGAGCATGCGCGTCCCGGCCCCCGACGAGCTGTCCGGCGGCCCCCGGGGCACCGCCCGCGCCCCGCGCGCCCCCGGCCGGCCCCGGCCCGGCTCGGCGCGCAACAAGTCGGCGGCCATCCGCAAGCGCCGCCTCACGCTGGGCGCGGTGGCACTGCTGCTGGTCGCCGGACTCGGCGTCGGCGGCTGGCTGGCGATGAGCGGCGACGACACGGACGTGCCCCCGCAGGACTCCGGGAACTCCGCCCCCGGCACCCCCTGAGCACGGCGGAATCCGGCCCCGGCACCGCCCCCGGAGGGCCGTGCGTGGCGGGGCCGCGGGACGGCGATCTCCCGGCCCGAGGAACGTCCGCGCCGACAGCCGTTACGCTGGACCCGTGGCAGTCGTCGATATTTCCGAAGAGCTGAAGTCCCTCTCCTCGACCATGGGGTCGATCGAGGCCGTCCTGGACCTGGATGCGCTGAGGGCGGACATCGCCGCGCTCGAGGAGCAGGCGGCAGCGCCGTCCCTCTGGGATGACCCGGAGGCGGCGCAGAAGATCACCAGCAAGCTTTCGCACATCCAGGCCGAGGTCCGCAAGACCGAGGCCCTGCGCAGCCGGATCGACGATCTCGAGGTTCTCTTCGAGCTCGCCGAGGACGAGGGCGACGCCGACGCGCTCGCCGAGGCCGAGTCGGAGCTGACCTCCGTCAAGAAGGCGCTCGACGAGATGGAGGTCCGTACCCTCCTGTCCGGCGAGTACGACGCGCGCGAGGCCCTGGTCACCATCCGGGCCGAGGCCGGCGGCGTCGACGCCGCGGACTTCGCGGAGAAGCTCCAGCGCATGTACCTGCGCTGGGCCGAGCGGCACAACTACAAGACCGAGGTCTACGAGACGGCGTACGCCGAAGAGGCCGGCATCAAGTCGACCACCTTCACCGTGGAGGTGCCGTACGCCTACGGCACGCTCTCCGTCGAGCAGGGCACCCACCGGCTCGTCCGGATCTCGCCCTTCGACAACCAGGGCCGCCGCCAGACGTCCTTCGCGGGCGTCGAGGTGCTGCCGGTGGTCGAGCAGACGGACCACGTCGAGATCGACGAGTCCGAGCTCCGCATCGACGTGTACCGCTCCTCCGGCCCCGGCGGCCAGGGCGTCAACACCACCGACTCCGCGGTCCGGCTGACCCACCTGCCGACCGGCATCGTCGTCTCCTGCCAGAACGAGCGCTCGCAGATCCAGAACAAGGCGTCCGCGATGAACGTCCTCCAGGCGAAGCTCCTGGAGCGCCGCCGCCAGGAGGAGCAGGCGAAGATGAACGCCCTCAAGGGCGACGGTGGCAACTCCTGGGGCAACCAGATGCGGTCGTACGTCCTGCACCCGTACCAGATGGTCAAGGACCTGCGTACGGAGTTCGAGATGGGCAACCCGGAAGCGGTCTTCAACGGCGAGATCGACGGCTTCGTCGAGGCGGGCATCCGCTGGCGCAAGCAGAACGAGAAGTAGTCTCCTCCGTACAGCAGTTGGGCCCCGGGCAGTCACCACCGCCCGGGGCCCCGCTCGTTCCGGGACGGGCGAGTTGGGGTGATGCCGTGGTGAACGCGTCACAGTCGTGGTTCCGAATGAAGGGCAACGGCCTTCAAACCGGGGCACATCGCGCGGAACGGCCTTGACGTAGTCCTTAACTCTGGCCAGGCTGCTGGAGCAGCATGCGTATGTCTGGGACGGGTGTGATCGGGGGCGGGCGGCACGGCCACGGCACGACGTCGGCCGGCGTTCGGAGCAAACCCCGCAGGGCCGTGGCCCGCATATGGCTGCTCCACTGACGAGAACAGCTACTGGGGGTAGCAGCACATGACGAAGAAGACGCGAGTACGCGTCGCGCGGATCGCCGCGGGCGCGGTCATCGCCGCGGGCGCCTCGCTCACCGTCGCCGGTGCGGCGCAGGCCGTCGGAATCGGCGTCAGCGCCGAGGTCGACCAGAGCGGCGTGAACATCGGTGTCTCCGGCGAAGACGACGCGGCGGGCGGTGGTGACGCCACGGGTGGCGAGGACGCCGCTGGTGGTGGCGACGCGGCCGGTGGCGCGGATGTCGCTGGTGGCGCCGACGTGGCCGGTGGCGCGGACGTGGCCGGTGGTGAGGACGCTGCTGGTGGCGGCGACGCCGCGGCCGGTGGTGAGGATGCCGCTGGTGGTGGTGACGCCGCAGCTGGTGGTGAGGACGCTGCTGGTGGCGGCGACGCCGCGGCCGGTGGTGAGGACGCTGCTGGTGGTGGTGACGCCGCAGCTGGTGGTGAGGACGCTGCTGGTGGTGGTGACGCCGCGGCCGGTGGTGAGGACGCTGCCGGTGGTGGCGACGCGGCCGCTGGTGGCGGCGACGCGGCCGGCGGTGGCGACGCGGCGGTCGGCGGCGGTGACGCTGCTGCTGGTGGTGGCGACGCGGCCGCTGGTGGCGGTGACACCGCCGGTGGTGGCGACGCGGCGACCGGCGGCTCCGGCTCCGGGACCGACGGCGGCAACGCGGGCACCTGCACCGTCGACCTCGACGGTGCCGAGTGCGCCGACAACACCGACACCGACTCGGTCGGCAACCAGCCGGCCGAGCAGGGCAAGGGCAAGGACGAGCTCGCCGAGACCGGCGCCGCCGAGACCACGTTCCTGCTGGTCGGCGCCGCGACGATGATCGCCGGAGGCATCGGCTTCCGGATCCTCCCGCGCCTGGTGAACGGCCGTACCACCGCCTGAGCGCGGTAGCTCCGCCTGTACGAACAGAGGGACCCGGTCCGCGGAAGCGGACCGGGTCCCTCTGTTCGCGCGCCGTACGTGGGGGGAAGCGGGATCAAGCCGTGGTCCCGGCCGTCTCCCGGGGTTCCGGAGCGGGCGGCACCTGCGCGGACGGCGCGGCCTCTGCCGGCTCGGTCGTGGCCGCGACGCCCTCCCGCCGTGCGGAGAGGAAGCTGACGCCCGCGCAGACCAGCGCGATCGCCCCGACCACGTACCAGTTGAGGCCCGGGGTGTCGGTGGAGCGCGAGAGGTCGTAGAGCGCCCCGGCGGACAGGGTGCCGATCATGTTGCCGAAGCTGCGGAAGAAGTGCATCGCGCCCATCGCCCGCGCGAGCCGGTCCGCCGGCATCCGGTTGGCGACCCAGAGGTCGAACGACGGGGTGAACAGGATATCTCCGAAGACCACCACCAGGCAGCCCACGACCACCCAGGTCGCCGTCTGGCCCGCGCCGAACAGGGTGTACGCCACCGCCATCGCCAGGAACGCGACACCCATGACCTGGCCGGGACGCAACCGCTTGGACATGTAGCGGAACGCCGGGTACTGGAGGACCAGGAGGGCGAGACCGGTGATCCAGAAGGGGGTGGAGACCGGCATCTCGGAGACGAACTCCTCCATGTGCAGCGGCATACCGACCAGGAAGGTGATCGACAGGACCCAGAAGACACTGGAGAGCAGGAAGTAGCTGCCGCCCCCGCCGAGCTGGAGACCCTTGAGGATCGCCACGTTGACCAGGGGCGCCCTCGCGGCCGACGGGTCGGCCTTCGCGCCCGCGTCGGCCGGGATGAACGAGGCCGCGGCGGCGCAGTACCCGGCGAACAGGACGAACACCACCAGGAACAGGATCGCCATGGACGAGCCGAGGAAGATCCCGCCGATCACCGAACCCGCGATGACACCGAGCTGGCAGGACATCTGGAACGAGGAGAAGGCCTTGGGGCGGTCCTTCTCCGGCAGCGTGCCCAGGATGTTCTTCAGACCGGGGAAGGACACCCCGGAGCCGAAACCGACGAAGAAGGCGAGCAGGCTGTAGAACAGCACCCCGTGCGCGAAGCCCATGCCGCCCAGCGCGACGGCCTCCACGGCGATGCCGACGATGATGCTCGACCGCGTACCGAACCGGGCGGCGACCCCCTCGTAGAAGAAGGTGGCGCTCAGCCGGCCCACGTACGTCAGGAACATCACGAACCCGGCCCAGAAGCCGCTGTACTCCACGCCGAGCGTCGAGATCAGGTGCGGGAACCAGATGTAGTTGCCGATATGGGCGAGCGCGATACCGGAGTTGACGCCCAGCAGGACCTTGCGGGTCTCCGGGCTCAGGACATGGCGTTCCTGGCGGCTCATACGGTGACCTTTCCTTGGGTGGGGGTGGCGCGCAGGCCGCGGATCGCCGCCACGATCGCGTCGCGGTCGACAGCTCTGCCCTGTACGTACGTGGCCTGCGGAAGCTCCGACAGGGGACGGCCGGCGGCGGCCGGGGCGATCAGGTTGAAGGTGGCCGGAAGGCCCTGCGCGATCAGGTCCGTCACCGGCTCGCGCCCCGACAGCTCGTCGAAGAAGCCGCGGGCCGTACTGGTCGCCGTACGCAGCAGCGCCTCGCGCAGCCCCGGCTTGCCCAGGTCGTCACCGGCCAGCAGATCCAGCTCGCCCTTGAGCGCGTCGCCGTGGAAGGCGCCGGTGTTGCCGCAGTCCGTGCCGATCAGCAGCTTCCCGCGCTCCAGCGCCGCCAGGCTGTTGTCGCGCATGTTGACCAGCGCCGCCGTCCGGGTGTCCTGGACCTGGAACCGGATGCCGAACGGCTCCTCGATCTCCGACACGTACCTGAGGTTGGCGAGGTCCTGGGTCTCGCGGAAACCGGGCCGCTCGTACTCGCGCAGGAAGTCCTCGCGCTCCATGATCATGGGGCGCAGCCCGCTGAGGGTGGAGACGAACCGGGCGCCCTCCAGCCGCTGCCAGTCGGCGGCCGACAGGCCGACGTCCCGCACCGGGTGGGCGAAGATCCGGAAGCCGAACGAGTAGGCCTGCATCACCTCGTCGCGGGTGTTGCAGTCGATGACGGTCTTCAGACCGGCCTCGGCGGCCAGCCTCGGTACGTGGGCGAGGATGTCGGCCGGCAGCCGGGAGAAGCGCTTGGCGCTCTCGGGCTGTTCGGCGCCCTCGGTGAACATGACCTTCAGGAAGGTCGCGCCGCGCACCGCGTTGGCCGCCAGCACCGTGGCCAGGTCGTCCTGGACGCCGAGCATGAAGACGGGGGCCGGGAACTCGACACCGTGGCCGTAGTGGCCGTCCATGTCCTTGGTGGCCGTGGCCGCGTAACCGCAGTGGGCCACCTCGGGCCAGGGCATCCCCGACTCCCTCCTGCCCTGCTCCCAGCCCTCCTTGACCAGCGGGAAGC
Source organism: Streptomyces sp. NPDC087428 (assembly GCF_044744085.1). Taxonomy (NCBI): domain Bacteria; kingdom Bacillati; phylum Actinomycetota; class Actinomycetes; order Kitasatosporales; family Streptomycetaceae; genus Streptomyces; species Streptomyces sp. NPDC087428. The sequence goes on along the minus strand of NZ_JBIUXR010000001.1, from coordinate 759,931 downwards.
CGAACATGTCCACGACGTGCGTGACCCCGTGGTAGAGGTACTGCATCGCGGAGATGCGCGGGTCGTCCAGCGAGTCGTCGAAGTTGGCGGGCAGTCCGAGGTGGGCGTGGGCCTCGGTGAAGCCGGGCCACAGCTCGGGTGTGACGCTGTCGTCCGAGTCCCGGTCCGCGACGGCCCGGACGGACGCGAAGTGCCCTTCCTCCACCGCGACTTCGTACAGTGCGCCCGGGTCGAGCTCCGGGATGGCGACGCGCATCAGCGGGCCACCTTCGCCGTGATGGTGAACTCGATGTCGTCGAGCGCCGCCCGCACCCGGCCGGACGCCTCGTCGCGGTCCTTGCCGGTGTAGATCAGGTGGCCGAGCCAGTCGAAGTTGCTCTTGGAGAGCCGGGAGACGGTGCGGCCGGGCTTGGCGTACGCCAGTGCCTCCTCGAAGCCCGGGGTGCCCTTGAGGCGGTCGAAGCCGATGGAGACGATCTCGCCGTCGACGGGCGAGCCGAACCAGTGGCCGCCGGCGATGACCTCGCCGGGGACGGGCAGTTCGGGCTCCTCGCCCAGGGCCTGGCGGATGACCTCCAGGTAGGGGTTGACGCCGCTGGACAGCTCCATCAGCTGCGGCACGATGCCGCCGGTGAGCCGGCCGTTGACCTCGCAGAGCACCGGACCGCCGGCGGCGAGGATGTACTCGGCGTGGATGAAGCCGAAGTCGACACCGAGGCCCTTGAGGACCTTCTCGTTCATCGTGAACAGCTCCGCTTCCAGCTCGTGGCCGCGGAAGTAGGTCAGGCCCATCTCGATGAAGTACGGGAAGCCGCTCAGATTGCGGTCGGTGATACCGAGGTTGACGATCTCGCCGCCCTGGAGCACGCAGGCCTCGACCGAGACCAGCTCGCCCTCGACGAACTCCTCGACGACGATCTCCGGGATGCGGGTGACCCCGCGGCCGTAGTCGTCCACCTTCGCCAGGTCGGCCAGGTAGTCGGTCAGCTCCTGGTCGTTGCGGAGCAGGAGCACGTGCAGGCTGGCCGTGCCGTCGGACGGCTTCACCACGCAGGGGAAGCCGATCTCGCGGACCGCCGCCACCATGTCCTTCGGGTCCGCGACGGCCACGAAGCGCGGCTGGCGCACGTCCGTGTGCTCCAGGGTGAGGCGGGTGCGGTGCTTGTGGCGGGCGTTGAGGGCACCCTCCACGCTCATCCCGGGCAGGCCCAGCGAGCGGGCCACCGACGCGGCGTGCACCGTGTGGTACTCGCTGTACGTCGTGACGCCGTGCACCGGCTTGGCGGCGTGGATCTCCTTGGCGAGCCGCTCCAGCTCATCGATGGAGAAGGCCTCGACGCTCTTGATCACATCGCACTTGGGGTGGGCGAAGGCCGCCTCGGCCAGCGGCGAGGCGCCGAGGTAGAAGTCGGGGTCGGCGGAGACGAAGGTGACGTCGTGCCCCAGCTGGAGGGCGTTGGCGATGCCGGCGATGCCGTTCGGGTTGCATTCGACCATGAGGATGTGCATGGGAGATTCCTTTTCTCGGCAGGGTTGGGGGAGTTCAGGGGTGCGGCGGTCAGGCGGCCGCGGCGAGCACGGCGCGCAGATCGAACCCGAGCCCGGCCATCACCTCTCGGTGGTCGCCGCCCTCGGTGGGCCAGGTGTGGCCCGCGTTCACGCCCACGACCTCGCACCGGGGCATCAGGAGCGCGAGGGCCTCGGCGGCGCCGCCCTCGCGCCGGTGCTCCTCGACGACCACGAACCGCCGGTGCTTGCCGGCCAGTTCGCCGGCCGCGCGGGCGAGGTGGGCGTGGTCCAGATAGACGAGGTGCGCGTGGCCGAGCTCCGGGCGCCGCTCGCGTGCTTCGAGCGCCAGCCGGGTGCCCTCCTCGCCCACGGAGACGAGGCAGGGCTCACCGGCGCGGCCGGTGGAGTCCCAGGTCACCAGGAGCGGTTCGGAGCCGTCGCCGTCGCCGTCGCCGTCGCCGTCGCCGTCGCCGTCGGCGGTCGGCAGCGAGGTGTACGAGGCGTTGCGTCCGGTACGGATGTAGTGCGGCTTGCCGGAGCGGGCCGCGGCGCGCACGACGGCCCGCATCTCGGCCTCCCCGTACGGTGCCGCGATCGTCACGCCGGGCACGCTGCGCAGGACCGCGAGGTCCTCCAGGCAGTGGTGGGTGGTCCCGAACCAGGCCCCGGAGACACCGGCGTAGGGTGCGACGACGGTGACCCCGGCGCCCAGGTAGCCCAGCGTGAGCTTGAGGCTCTCGGCCGCCCTGAGCGCGGCGAACGGCGCGAAGGTCGACACGAACGGGCGGTAGCCGCCCACCGCGAGACCCGCGGCCATGTCCACCATGGCGCCCTCGGCGATGCCGAGGTTGAAGAACCTTTCCGGGTGGGCCAGTTGGAAGGGATGGTTCTTGCCGCCGAGGTCGGCCTCCAGGCAGAGCACCCGGGAGTCCCGCGCGGCGATCGCGGTCAGCTCGTCGCGGTAGGCGTCCCGGCCCGAGAGGGCCTTCGGTGCCGCCCGCGGGGCCTGCGCCTCCGTCACGGTCGCCGTCATCGGATCGCTCGCTTCCACTTGGCGGCGCGCGCCGCGTCGATGGTGACGTAGTGGGAGGCGGCCTTGCCCTCCACGGCGGGGACGCCCTTGCCCTTGACCGTGCCGGCGACGACCGCGAGCGGCCGGGTGGCCGCGGCACGGTCGCCGGACAGCACCTCGGTGAGGGCGGCGAGGTCGTGTCCGTCCACCTCGGCCGTCTCGAACCCGAAGGCGGCGAAGCGCTCGGCCAGCCGCGGCAGCGGTGAGACATCCGCGACCATCCCGTCGTTCTGGCCGCCGTTGCGGTCGACCACCAGCACGAAGTTGCCCAGCCGCTGGGCGGCAGCGACCTGGCAGGTCTCCCAGACGAGGCCCTCCTGGAGCTCGCCGTCGCCCGTCACGGCGATACCGAGGCCCGGCTGCCGGGCCAGCCGGCGGGACATCGCCCAGCCGGCCGCGTACGGCACACCGTGCCCGAGGCTGCCGGTCGGGAAGCGGACCCCGGGCACCTTCGGGCCCGGATGGCCGGTGTAGGGGTGGCCCGCCCGGCCGTACAGCGGGGCCGGGTCCTCCGGCAGGGTGCCGTTCACGTACAGGGCCGCGTACAGGCCGGCGGCGGCGTGGCCCTTGCTGAGGACCACCTCCGTGCCGTCACCGGACGCGGCCCGGTGCAGTGCCGCGATCAGGATGTCCAGTACGGACAGGCTGCCCCCGAGGTGGCAGCCGCGCGGGCTCGCGGCCATGTCGACGACGAGCCTGCGGGCCCGCAGCGCCCGCTCCACCAGCAGTCCGTGGTCCGGGTCGGCGGGGCCGGCGGCGGCCGCGGGCTCCTGTGTGCCGATCGTGTCGGTCAGTACGGTCATCACCTGCTCCCTTCCGGCAGTGCGAACCAGCGGGCCACCGCGTCGCCCAGCAGCGACCGCGCGGTGCGGTACTCCTCTGCGCCGATGTGCTCCTGGTCCGTGTGGTCGAGCGCGGAGTCACCGGGGCCGTAGGCGACCATCGGCACGCCGCGCCAGGTGGTGGCGAGCGTGTTCATGTCCGAGGTGCCCTTCTTGACGACGAACCTGGGCCGCACGCCCGTCTGCCCGAAGGCACGGGTGAAGACCTTCACCAGCGAGCTGGTGCGGCCGCCGCTGTGGCCGGGGGTGGCCCGTTCCATCACGATCTCGACGCCGTCGCCCTCGTGCGCCAGGGCGGCGGTGCGCAGCGCGTCGAGGTCCGCGCCCGGCGGCACCCGGAAGTTGAGGATGCCGACGGCCCGGTGGCGTTCCCGGCCGGTCTCGCAGCGGACGTCGATGACGGCGCTGAGGGCGTCCGGGGCCTGTGCGGTCACCGACGTCCTGATGGCGTCCACGGCCCGGATCAGCGTGTCGGGCGCGGAGACCGCGTCCATGCCCGCCGAGTGCCCGCTGTCCACGGAGGCCGTGACGCGGAGCTTGAACAGGCCGTAGTAGCCGAGCGTCAGCTTGTCGCTGCCACTGGGCTCACCGATCACGACGGCGTCGGCCGGGTAGTGGTCGCGGGCGTGGAAGGCGCCCTTGGAGGAGGAGATCTCCTCCTCTACCGCGCCCACCACCCGCAGCCGGCCGTCGGCCGGTACGTCGGCGGCGGCCAGCACCTCCAGGAAGGCGGCGAGGCTGCCCTTGGCGTCCACGCTGCCCCGGCCGTGCAGTTCGCCCTCGCGCCACTCGGCGGGCCAGTGGTGCGGGACCGTGTCCAGATGGCCGAGCAGCAGCAGGCCGCGGTCCCCGGTGCCCCGGGTGGCCACCAGGTTCCCGGCGGCGTCGATCTTGGCGTCGATGCCGCGTTCGGCGCACCAGTCCAGCAGGTACGCGGCGAGCTCGTGCTCGTCGCCGGAGACCGAGGGGACCCCGACCGCCCGGCCGAGCAGGGTCAGGTCCTCCTCTGGCCGGCCGCCCCGCCAGAAGCGGGTCCAGCCGGACGGGTCGGCCAGCGTGTGCGGACCGGTGATCGCGATGTCGGCGCTGCCGCCCTCCAGTGCCATCTCGGCGGCCCGCACCTTCTGCCGCATCCTGCCGCCGGCGTACCGCGCCGCCTCGCCCGGGTGGGCGTGGCGCAGCGTCGACGCCGGGTCGGCGGGGTCGGTGAGGAGTCCGGCGGTGCCGGTGACCAGCCGGAGGTGGTCGGCGCCCAGCGCGTTGGAGAGCGCGGCGGCGAGCACGTCGGCGTCCACGTTCAGCGGGGCGCCGCCCTCCCGGTCACGTACCGGCGCGGAGAGGCACACCACGTCGTACGCGTCCAGCAGGGCCCGCAGCCGGGCCGTGTCGATCCCGGCCGGCACCCCGGCCCGGTGGTCGCGCACCACCCGGCTGCGGCCCTCGGCGCTCACCGTCTTCAGCGGCCGGTTGGCGCGTCCGGTGACCAGCCCGCCGCGTGCGGCGACCGCGGTGAACACGTCGACGCCCAGCGCGCGCAGACCGTCCTCGACGGCGGGCAGGGTGACCCGCTCGTAGGCGTCGACCAGGTGCGTCATCTCCTCGGGCGGGCAGTAGCGCACCGCGTCCCCGTTGGCGAGCCGCAGTTCCGGCATGGCCCGGCCGATGGCGCCGTAGTGCCGTTCGATACCGGCGGCGCCACCGGCGACCAGCAGGACCCGGGCGCCGCGGGCGACGAGCGAGGCCAGTTCCGCGTACACGGAGCCGCGGTCCAGGGTGGCGCTGCCGACCTTGACCACGTACAGGGGACGGTTCACGGTGCCACCGCCGCGCAGCTGAGACCGGTCCACTCGGCGTACCCGAGGGCCAGGTTCATCGCCTGGACCGCCTGGCCCGCCGCTCCCTTGATGAGGTTGTCGATCGCGGCGATGGACACGCACGCGTCGCCCTCCACGGAGACCGCGACCTCCGCGATGTTCGAACCGACGACGGCCTTCAGCATCGGGAAGTCCTGCGGGGCCTTGGGGGAGGGCCGTACCCGCAGGAACGCCTTGCCGGTGTAGGCCTTGGCGTAGGAGCGCTTGACGTCCAGTGGGGAGACGCCGTCCTTCAGCCTGCTGTACGCGGAGATCAGGATGCCGCGCGGCACGTCCAGGCTGTGCGTGGAGAACCGCAGATCGGGGGCGCTGCCGGTGAAGTGCGTCAACGCCTGGGTGATCTCCGGCAGATGGCGGTGCCCGTGCAGCTTGTGCACCCGGAAGTTCCCCGAGCGCTCGGCCGGCTGCTCGGAGCCGCCGCGGCCGCCACCGGTGGACCCGGTCTTGGCGTCGACCACCACGTCCCGCTCGACCAGTCCGTCGGCGAAGAGCGGGTAGAGCGCGTAGATCGTCGCCGCGGCCATGCAGCCGGGCAGGTTGATGAACCTGCCCTCCGGCAGCGACTCCGACAGGTCCGGCACGTAGTAGAGGAACTCGTCGGCCGGCGGGTGGGCCACCGACGCCGGGTAGTGCTTCGCCTGTTCCTGCGGGTTGGTCAGCCGGAAGTCCCCGGCCAGGTTCAGCACGTACTTGGCGCGGTCCGCGATCCGCGGAAGCCGCTCGGGCAGCGCCCCGGTGGGCAGGCAGGTGATGGCCACGTCGACCTCACCGAGCTGGTCCAGCGGCCGCAGCTTGATCCCGGCCAGCCGGGGGTGGTTGCGCAGCCACGGATGGACGGCGCCGACCTGCTTCCCGGCACCGCGCTCCGCGGACAGGAAGGCGAGCTCCACGTGGGGGTGGTTGAGCAGCAGCCGGATGACCTCGCCACCGGTGTAGCCGCTCGCGCCGATCACCGCGACGCGGGTCCTGCGTGCGGATGGGGGGTTCTGGAGTGTCGTCTGCTCAGCCAAGGCGGGCCGCCTTCTCGTAGGGCCGGCGGTAGTCGCCGTCCTGGACGAGCTTGCGGATGGCGTCCGGGCGGCGGGCGACCTTGGTGAAGGCGTCCGCGTACCGCAGGGCCCGCTCGTACTCGACCGGCGAGCGCAGCTCGCGGCAGAGGACCAGCGTCGAGTCGAGCATGGCGAGGGTCGCCGGGAAGTCCTCCGGCCGGTGGTCGCGCACCGCCCCGGGGTTGAGCGTGAACGGGTAGCCCTTGCCGAATCCCGCCCGGTGCACGAACGGCAGGTGGCAGGGGATCGGGGTGTTCTGCCACTCCCGCGCCGGCACGCCCTCGGCGACCAGCAGGTCGTGCACCGCGTCCTTGACCGCCCACACCGGGAGGTCCTCCAGGCCGATGGCCTCTGGCCGCAGCGAGATCCGGTACATGTTGTACGCGTGGACGTGGCCCTCGGGCACGTACGGGGCGCGGAAGAACCCGGTGGCGTTCAGCGTGTCCGCGATCAGCCGGGAGTTACGGGCCCGCACCTCGTCGTAGTACGGCAGCCGCTCCAGCTGGCTCGCGCCGAACGCGGCGGCGACCCAGGACATCTCGTAGTCGATGCCGTTGAGCCGGGTGTGGTCGGCGGCGCGCCGGTGGGCCTCCTCGGTCGCGAAGAAGGCGATGCCGCCCTCGCCGCCGAGCGGGAAGTTCTTGTCGGCCATCAGGCTCTGGCCGGCGGCGTCGCCGAACGAGCCGGCGACCCGGTCCCCGATCCGGGCCGAGTGGGCGTGCGAGGCGTCCTCGACGAGCGCGATGCCGTGCCGGTCGGCCAGCGCCCGCAGCGCGGGCACGTCGGCCGGGAGGCCGTGCACGTGCACCGGCATGAGGGCCCGGGTCCGGTCGGTGACGGCGGCGGCCGCGGCCGCCGGGTCCATGCAGTAGGTACGCGGGTCGATGTCGACGAACACCGGGATCGCGTGCGCGGCGACGACGGCCTGTGCGGTGGCGATGAAGGTGAACGCGGGCACGATGACCTCGTCGCCCGGCTGCACACCGGCGCCGATCAGGGCGAGGTGCAGGCTGGAGGTGCCGCTCGCGGTGGGCAGCGCGTACTCCGCGCCGACATAGCCGCGGTACGCCTCTGCGAAGTCGGCGACGACCTTCTCGGGCGACCGGCGCTGCGAGAGCAGCATGTTGAAGACGTCTTCCTTGGTGATGACGGGGAAGAGCGTGCGGCGCAGTTCCTTGGGGATCAGCGCCTCGCCGCCGAAGGCGGCCAGTTCGGCGGTGAGTTCCTCGGCGGAGGGCAGCGGAAGCGGGGCGGAGGGAAAGTCGGTGATCATGACGGGGCTCCGGTGGTGAGAGGGCGCGCGGCCTGGCTGAGTGCCATCCGGACACAGGCCGCGACGAGCGGGCTCAGCCGGTAGTTGAACTGCACGCCGGGGATCAGGTCCGGGTCGGCCTCCTCCTGCGTCCACATGGTGCGCAGGTCGTGGGCGCCGAAGATCTTCAGCCGTTCGGCGCGGGCCCAGACCGCGCGGTCGTCGGTGAGCATCGCGGCGGCGGGGCCGAAGCCGAGGCCGGTGAGGTCCACCACCAGGGCGGGGGCGGACCGGTCGCGGGCCCGGTCGTCGAACAGCTGGTCCCGGCCGGCGTCCAGCGCGATGTGGTCGAAGGCGGCCGGTCCCGGTTCGCTCGTGACGGCGATGCCCAGCCAGCTCAGGAACGCGGTGTCCTTGGCGGACAGCTCCGGCGCGTGGACGGTGTCGCCGTGGCCGATGCCCTGGCCGGCGAGTGCCGCGTGCACGGCGGCGCTGCGGCTGTTGAGCAGAACGGCGTGGGAACGTCCGGTCCGCTTGGTCAGCAGGCGCTCCAGGCCCGGTAGTTCGCGGTCGCTCTTCTCGATGCTCATGACCACACCCGAGGTCATCACCCGGGTGAGTACGGTCGCGGTGTCGAACAGTTCCATGAGATCTGTCTTCCTTCGTGTCACGCGGCCGCGGGCAGCGGGGTGTCGGTGCACAATTGCGCGATGTAGGAGGCCAGATGACCTGCCACATTCACGCCGTGCACGGCGGAGGAACGGGCGAACTCGGGATTCGCGTTCACTTCGAGAACCAGCAGTTCGCCGGTGGAGAGGTCCTCGATGAGGTCGATTCCGTAAAAGCCCTCACCGAGCGCGTCCACGACCTGTCCGCAGAGCTTCTCGATCCGGCCGGTGATCTCCAGGCGCTCGACCCGGGCGCCCAGATGCGTGTTGGTGCGCCAGTGGTCCGACACCCGCTGGATGGCGACGACCGGGGTACGTCCCACCACCACGACCCGCAGATCGTGGCCGGGCTTGTCGATGTACTCCTGCACCAGGACGGGGAACAGCTTTCCCCCGGCGTCCGCGGACTCGCGGCCGCCGACCCATGCCTCGACCGAGTCCGAGTCGGTCACCTTGGTGACGCCCCGCCCCCACGACCCGCTGACGGGCTTGATGACGGCCGGCAGGCCCAGTTCCGCCACCGTGGTGCGCACCTGGTCGTAGCTGAAGGCGTGGCGGGACACCGGGTGCGCGATGGAGTGCCGGGCGAACAGCAGGGCCTGCAGGCCCTTGTCGTTGCAGGTCTCGATGGCGCCGGCCCGGTTGAGCGTCGTGACGCCGGTGCATTCGAGGCGGCGGGCGACGCCGACGGCGTCACGGTGGGAGAGGTTGCGGATCATGGCGAAGGCGGGCGGGGGTTTCACTCCCGCGACCACCTCCGCGAGGTCCGCCGCCAGCAGCGGCCGGGCGTTCAGTCCCTCTTCGCGCAGTGCGCTGAGGAGGAGCTTCTCGTCCGGCCGCAGCATGGTGACCGAGAGCAGGACCTCGGGGGCGGAAGTCACTCGCCCCAGTCCTCTTCCACCTCGGGGGCCAGCGCGACGCGGACGACGGCGTCGTCCTTCTCGACGACCTCGTGCTCCTGCCCGCAGGCACCGCACTCGGTTATCTCGCCCTTCTCCCAGTCGTCCTGGATAACGAAGTCCGTGTCGCACACCAGGCACTGCGGCGCGGAAATGGTTGCAGGCATTGCGTTCCTCCCGTCTCGGCGGTCACCGGCTCGGCGACCTCACCGAATATCGCGCTCTCGCCGGGAGGCGGGCAAAGGGTGGCGGGGCATTCCGTCAACTGCTCCGTAATAAGTCAACTAGGGCCCCGGAGACTGACGGAGAGTCCGGAATCTGACGCTGCGTCGGCCGACTTGACGGAGAACCGGAGCGGGACTTCCCCGCCTCTGCGGGCTCCTCTAATCTCGGCTCCCATGATCAGTCCCCCGGCCGCCGCGCTGCTGCGGCAACTGGCCGCAGAAGGCGTGGCAGGCTGGCTCGCGGAGAACGCGGCCTCGCCCTTCAGCCGGGCCCGGCTCCGCCGGCTCACCGCGAAGGGCATCTTCAGCGGTCTGCTCTCCGCCGCCGGTACGGCCGACTCCGTGCGCGACGCCTGCGACGCGCTGTTGCGGATGTACGAGGCGGGGGACGGCGACGACGGACTCGTCTCCGCCGCCGTCGACCGGGACACCTGCCGGGCCGTGGGCCGGCCCAACCTGCTGCTGCGCACCACGCCGGACGGGCCCGGCCTGCGGGCGGCCACGTCCGCGCTCGCCGCCGGGCTCGGCGTCGACATCGCGCACGTCTGCTCCCTGGACGACTGCGTCGAGGCGATGGACGCGTACTTCACCGGGCTCGAACGGGCGCTGGCCGCCGGCATCTCCCTGGAACGGATCACCGCCGTCATCTCGGTGCCGGTGGGACAGCTCGACGCGGAGGTCGACGCCCGGCTGGACCGGCTGGCCTCGAAGAAGGCCCTGGACCACCGCGGCACGGCCGCCCTGGCGGTGGCCAGGCTGGTGTTCCGGATACGTGAGCAGAAGCTCGGTGAGGAGTGGTGGCGGGTGCTCCGGGCCGCCGGCGCCAGGCCCCCGCGCCTGCTGTGGACCGAGCCCCGGCCGCACCAGCTGACCGCGCTGGTGGGCTGGCGGACCGGGCAGGCGGTGTCCGTCGAGGTGCTGGAGGAGGCGACCGCCCACGGCGCCCCGAACGGTGACACGCTGCTGAAGCGGGACGCGGCGGGGCGCGCCGCGCTGGCGGGGCTGGACGAGCTGGGCATCGACATGGCCGAGGTGTCGCACGCGCTGGAGGCCGCCCACGGCGGAGCGGCCCGGTCCTGAGCGCGGGACACCCGGCACGGACGGAGCCGGACCCCGGGCGCGGACGCCCGGAGCCCGGCCGGAAGGCACGGAAGGCCCGGAGGACACGGTCAGACGGCGGCCGTCTCCCGGACCCGGCCGGGGAAGGCGCTGCCCGTCAGCGCCAGCAGCGGCGCCGCCTTCACCGCGGTCTCCTCGAACTCCTCGGCCGCGTCGGACAGCGCCACGATCGCCCCGCCCACCCCGTAGCGGACCCGGCCCGGGGTGAGGACCGCGGTACGGATCACGATGCTGAAGTCGGCGGCGCCGGAGAGCGAGAAGTAGCCGATCGCCCCCGAGTAGATGCCGCGCGCCCCGCCCTCCAGCCGGTCGATGATCCGCATCGTGCGGACCTTGGGCGCCCCGGTCATCGATCCGCCGGGGAACGCCGCCCGCACACACGCCACACTGCCGGTGTCCGGGCGGAGCCGGGCCCGTACCGTGCTCACCAGCTGGTGCACCGTCGCGTAGCTCCGCACCCGGAAGATCTCGTCGGCCCGTACGGACCCGGTGACCGCGCAGCGCCCGAGGTCGTTGCGGACCAGGTCGACGATCATCAGGTTCTCGGCTCGGTCCTTCTCACTGGTCAGCAGGTCCTCGACGAGTGCCGCGTCCTCCTCGGGGGTGGCGCCCCGGGGCCGGGTGCCCTTGATGGGCCTGGACTCGACGAGTCCGTCGGCGGACACGCTCACGAAGCGCTCGGGCGAGGTGCTGAGCACGGACACCTCGCCGAACTGGAGCAGTGCGGCGAACGGTGCCGGGCTCAGCCGGCGCAGCGTCCGGTAGCTCTCCCAGACGTCGAGGTCCCCGCGCCACTCGGCCTGGTTGGTGAGGCAGATCTCGTAGCTCTCGCCCGCGCCGATCTCCTCCAGGCAGTCGTCGATCAGCCGGAGGTAGGCCTCGCGGTCGTGACGCAGCCGGATCCCGCCCCGGGGCGCGGGCGGCTCCGGCGCGGGCCCGGCCGGTGGCGGGCCGCCCGCGGCGAGCCGGTCCGCGGTCGCGGCGAGCCAACGCAGGGCGGGTTCCTCGTCGCCGTCCTCGGCCAGGGCGAGGAGACGGGTGGTGCCCTCCTGGTGGTCCACGACGAGTGCCCGGTCCGCGAACACCATGGTGGCGTCGGGCTCCTCGGAGCGGTGCGCGAGGTCGCCGCCGCATTCGGCCTTGAGCTCGTAGCCGAGGTAGCCGACCCAGCCCAGGGCGAATCCGCCGGGCAGGGCGGGGAGTTCGACGGTGGTGGCGCGCAGGTCCTGCTCGATCCAGCCCAGGAACGGGCCCGAGACGATACGGGTGCCGGACGCCTCGCGCACGGTCACCGTGCCGCTCCAGACATCGGCCTCCGCGACCCGGGCGAGGGGGCCGGTGGCGTCGCCCATGACGGAGAAGCGGCCGTCGTCGCCGCCGGGACGGCTGCTGTCCAGCCAGTACGCGTGGTCGTTGCCCCGGAAGAGCGCGGCGTACGCCGCCTCCGGGTCCCGGACGAGGGGCACCTCGCGGCTGAGGACCTTCAGCCGCCGGGCGGGGGCCGGGGCGGCGGGGGCCGCGGTCGCCGGGGCCGGTGGGCGGGGCCGGCGGCGCGGGGCGTGGTGTTCCCGGGTCAGCCGTGCGAAGTTGCGCAGCAGCTCGTGCCCGTACCGCGTACGGACCGACTCGGGGTGGAACTGCACGCCCCACAGGGGCCGTTCCCGGTGGCGCAGCCCCATCAGGACGCCGTCGGGCGTCCGGGCGGTGGCCTCCAGCTCGTCGGTGAGGCCGGTCACCGCGAGCGAGTGGTAGCGCACCGCCTCGAACGGCGAGGGCAGCCCGGCGAAGAGGTCCGTGCCGTTGTGCAGCACGGGGGAGGGCCTGCCGTGGCGCGGCTCCGGGGCCCGGACGACGTCCGCACCGCCGAACACCCCGATGCCCTGGTGGCCCAGGCAGATCCCGAGCAGGGGTACTTCGGTCCGCCGGACGATGTCGTGGCAGATGCCGAAGTCCGCCGGGCGGGAGGGGTGTCCGGGGCCCGGGGAGAGGACGACGTTGTCGAACTCCGCCAGCCGCCCGGCGTGCCAGTGCGGGGAGTCGTTGAGCACGATCTCGGGCTCCTCGCCGTTCACCTCGGCGAGGTAGTGGAAGAGGTTGTGGGTGAAGGAGTCGTGGTTGTCGACGAGCAGGGTCCGCATGACGCCCTCTCAGCCGCTCGTGACGGTGACTTCGAGCAGCATGTGCTCGACCAGGTCGCTGCTGTACTCGCCCTCGACCATCAGTTCGCTCGCGACGGTGCGCAGCGTGCGCCCGCACTCGGCGGCGATCTCGTACAGCCGGTCCACGTCGCCGCGGTCGCTGAAGTGCAGCAGGACCCGGCCGTTGCCGGTGACGGCGTCCGGCGCCTGGGCCAGGAAGCGGCGGTGGGTGCGGTAGCCCGGGTCCACGTAGGCCGCCTCGTGAATGGAGCCGTACGTGTATGTGTCGGGCGCGCGCACGTAGTTGGAGCTCCAGAAGACGGTGTCGAAGCGCTCGCCGGGGAGTCCGGAGAACAGATCGCTGTGCACCGCGTCCAGCCGTGCCCGCACGCCGTGGCGTGCGGCGTTCAGCTCCGCGTTCCGTACGGCGGGACGGCTGATGTCGGCGGCGACCACCCGCCGGCAGCCGGCCAGCGCGCTGAGCACGGCGACGACCCCGGTGCCGCAGCCGATCTCCAGGAACGATCCGCGCGGGGCGTCCGCCGGCCCGCCGGCCAGCCCCAGGAAACCGATGGCGGCCTCGGTCGAGGGCGAGTAGACAGGGGCGAAGACCTCGTCCAGCAGATCCCACTCCCGGCCGGCCATGGAGAAGACACGCGGCCGGTCGTCCCGGGTGAGGGAGGCGTGGCTGCGTTGCAAAGAGCGTTCGTAGCTCTGGACTTGCATCACGTGTGGATCCCCGATTCTGTGTGTCACCGGACGGGCACCGAGAGCGGCGCTCCGGCCCCGACGATGCCTTCGGGGCCGTGTCCGCAGGAAGGTGTCCCGGCCACAGCCTCCGGTACCGACGTGGTGCTCCGGCCACCCCCACCTACTCTGACCAGCAACTTCACAAAACAAGCCACTGGTTGACTCGGTCCGCTCGCAGGTTTTAGGTTCGCGGCAAGGACTTTCGTGGTCCCGCGTCCCGGAACAACTGGGGCGGCCCTGGGGGAGGGAACCAGCAATGCCGAGCGATGCCGACCCGGTGAGCAGCGCCCTGTTCGGCCTGCTCGAACTGCTCGCGACCGAAGCGCCGCCCGACCGCTTCGAGGACTTACTGCGCACCGCCCGGTCCGAGGGCGGTGACGACCCCGAGTCCGCCGCACTGCTGGACCGCGCCCGCGGTCTCGCCCTCGACATCCACAGCCTGTTCGCCCGGCGCCATCAGCGCGAGGCCGGACTCGCCGCCCTCGTCGACACGGCCAGGGAACTCACCCTGCCCTACGACCTGGACGCCCTGCTCAAGGTCATCACCCGCCGCGCCCGGCTCCTGCTCAACCTCGACATGTCCTGGATCAGCTTTCACGACCCCGCGGAGGACTGCTCGTACGTCCGGGCGGCCGACGGGCACGCCTCCGCGATCACCGTGGGCTTCCGGGTCCCCGGGTCGGGCGGGGTGGGCAACCGGTCCCGGTCGCTCTCGGCCCCCTTCTGGTCCCCGAACTACCTCCAGGACGACCGCTTCCCCCACTCCGGCGTCATCGACGAGGCGGTACGCGCCGAAGGGCTCCACGCCCTCGTGTCGGTGCCGCTGCACGACGGGAACCAGGTCTTCGGCTCCCTGTACGTCGCCGACCGGAACGTACGGCACTTCACGCCCGACGAGATCACCCAGATGTCCTCGCTCGGTGACCTGGTCTCGGTGGCGATCAAGAAGGCCCGGCTGCTCGCCCGCGCCAGGGAGGAGATATCCGAGCTGGAGCTCGACTCCTCCCGCGCCCTGGACTCCTCCTCCGCCTCCCGCCATCTGCGCGAGACCCAGAGCCGGCTGACCGACCTGGTGCTGCGCGGCCGGGACCTGCACGAGCTGGCCGTGGCCGCGGGCGACGCGCTCGGCGGCACCCTGCTGATCCGCGACGTGGCCGGGAGACCACTGGCGGCCTCCGGCGCGGCGCCGGAGCTCGACGAGGGCGAACTGCTGAAGACGGTCCTGGACGCCCACACCGAGCGCGCCCCCACCCGGTCGGCCGCCGGACTGTGGTGCTGCCCGGCCGCCGCGGGCGACGAGATCCTCGCCACCCTCGTGCTCGCACCGCGGGAACCGGCCACCGACCACACCCTCCAGCTGCTGCGGACGGCCGCCCAGACCACCGCGGTCCTGCTCCAGGTCCAGCGCAGCGCCGCCGCGGCCGAGGGGCACATGCGCGACCAGCTCTTCCACGAACTGCTCAGCACCTCGCAGTACACCGCCGGGCAGCTCGCGGAGCGGGCCCGCAGGCTCGCGGTCGACCTGACGGAACCCCATGTGACGGTGGTGGCGCGGCCGGAGGGCGGCGTGCAGGGCAAGGCCGTCGTCTGGGCGTCGTCCTACGCCCACCGGCTCTCCGGCCTGAAGACCACCGAAGGCGGCTGCATCGTCCTGCTGCTGCCCGGCACCGACCCGGGGACCCGGGCCCGCGACGTCTCGCGTGAACTGTCCTCGGTACTCGGCCATCCGGTGACCGTCGGCGCGGCCGGACCGATCACCGACCCCGTCTCCATCATCCTCACCTACCGCGAGGCACGGCGCTGCCTGGACGCGCTGACCGCGCTCGGGAGCACCGGCGCCACCGCGTCGCCGGAGGAGCTCGGATTCCTCGGCATGCTGCTGTCCGAGCGGCCGGACACGGCCTCCTTCATCGGCTCCACCATCGGGCCCGTACTGGACTACGACACCCAGCAGTTCACCGAGCTGGTGCGCACCCTGGAGGCGTACTTCGCCGCCGGGAACAGCCCCACCCGGGCGGCGGAGAGCCTGCATGTGCACCCCAACACCGTCTCGCGACGGCTGGAGCGCATCACCGACCTGCTGGGCGCCGGCTGGCAGGAGCCCGTACGCGCACTGGAGGTGCAGCTCGCGCTGCGGCTCCAGCGGGCCCGGCACACCCTGCGCCGGACGGGCACCGCGCCGCCTCAGGCCGAGGCGCCGGCCACGTAGGGGCTGGGCAACCGCACGGGCCGGACCGAGCGTTCCGGCTCCGGGCCCGCCGCGCGCAGGTGTTCCCAGGGCTGCCGCTGCGCCCCCGGGCCGGGCACGGCGACCGGGAAGGGCTGCCGCGGAGCCAGTCCGCCCCGGCTCGTCCCGCCGAGCAGCGCGGCCGCGTGCGCCACGGACGCGAGCGTGATGTGCCGGTGCCAGCCGCGGAACGAGCGGCCCTCGAAGTCCCGCAGCCCGACCCGCTCGCCGACCTCGGTGAAGTCCCGCGCGACCCCGCGCGCCAGCCGGCTCATCCGCAGCAGCGCGGGCAGCGGGGCCTGCGTCATATCGGTGAGGAACAGCTCCCCCGCCGGGGGCAGCGGGTCGTTCCACACCCCGAGCAGCAGCAGACTGCGCTGCCCCCGGTTCGGCGCCCCGGCCCGCGCGTACGGGACCCGCTGCCCGAACACCACCCGCACCGCCACGACCAGCGCGCTCGACGCGCCCCAGCGCACTTGGTGGCGCAGCCCCTTGACCGTCTCGACGATCTGCTGCGCGGACACCACACCTGCGCCGTACCCCGGCAGGGCCGGATCGGCCACCGCCAGCCGGCTCGACGGACCGATCCGGGCCAGCACCGGCATCCCGGCGGCGCCGAACTCCCGCATCAGCAAGGGGAGATCGTGGCCACAGGCATTGAGCAGCAGTGGCCGGGGCGGCACCGGCCACCGGTTCATCGTCTCCAGGACCACGGCCACCGCACACTCGTCCGGGGACTCCGCGACGGTCTCCGCCGGAATGTCCGCGCGGCGCCGCCGCACGGCGTCCTGGAGCCAGAACTCCGGCAGATGCAGGCGCCAGTTGACCGGCACGCTCATCTCCTCAGAGGCGAACCACAGCCCGAAGGCCCGCTGTCCGGCCGCCCCGCCGCCCCCGGGCGTACCCGGAGCCACCCCCACCGACTGGTCACCTGCCTTGGGGATCGACATCTGCTGGAGCACCCAGGCCTGCGGCGGGACCGTCCGCTGCACATGGCCGGCCAGCGCCTCCCGGACGGGCGCCCAGTCCCAGGTGGAACTGGAGATGAAGTGCTGAAGGCTCTGCTCGGCGGCCGAACCCCCGGTGAGAGAGGCGATGTTGCGCATCGTCTTGCGACCGCCCACGGTCAGCAGCCCGCGCAGGTACTGCTCCCCCTTCATGCGCTGGTCCCTTCGGCGCAGGGACGCGGAGAACACCGCGGTGGCCAGCTCGGAGACCACATCGGACGGTTCGTCTGCGTCCGGGAAACCGGCGAATACGTCCCGGACTTGGTTCAGGGCTCCACTCATACGCCCACGGTGACCCCCGCGACCCGTGCCGCGCGAGGTGCGCCGGGCACCAGATCCCCCCGTCCGATGGTGCTCCGGCCACCATCAGGCGGGCCCAGGAGGCCCGGATCACCCGGTGTGGGGGCTGTGACGGGTGTGGTGGGACCACCACCCCGGTACGCCGGAGGTGACGAAGCACGTGACGGAACACCTGACGAAGTCACCCGCAACTGACAGGGCAGGGACGAGCCGCTGACGCATGCGCACCCGGCTGCGCAGAGTGGTACCCCGGCACCCCTGACCGGGTGTTCCCTCACCTTCTGGAGTGCACAG
Source organism: Streptomyces sp. NPDC087428 (assembly GCF_044744085.1). NCBI lineage: Bacteria > Bacillati > Actinomycetota > Actinomycetes > Kitasatosporales > Streptomycetaceae > Streptomyces > Streptomyces sp. NPDC087428. The sequence continues at coordinate 742,707 of NZ_JBIUXR010000001.1, read as the reverse complement.
ACATGCTTGAACCCGGTAGCGGTTCTGCTGTACGTCCGGGGCCCGGGGCCCAGACCGCTCCCGGCCGGAGCGGCGCCCCGCTGGCCGAGGCGGTGCTCGCCGTGGCCCGGCGGGACATCGCCTCCTTCCACGCCCTGCCCCTCTCGCACGGGGGCTCCATCAGGAACTCGAAGGTCCGCGACGTCTACGAGGCGCTGTTCGGGCAGGCGCAGCTCGCCGCCGAGGTGTCCTACAGCGGGACGATGCTCGACTCCTTCTTCCGCCCGCGCGGACCGCTGCGCGCCGCACAGCGGCTGGCGGCGAGCAGCTTCGGCGCGGACGCCACCGTCTTCCTCTCCGCCGGCACCAGCACCGCCAACCGCGTCGCGCTCGGCGCCCTGGTACCGGCCGGCGGCCGGGTGCTGGCCGACCGGAGCTGCCACCAGTCCGTGCACTTCGCACTCGGTGACCTCGACGCGGTGACCGAGTACGCGCCGATGCGGCGCTGCTGCGCGCGGTGCCCGCGGACCTTCGCCGACCTGCGGCACCTGCTCGACATGTTCGCCCTCGCCGTCGCCGAAGGCGTGCCCTACGACACCGTGGTGCTCTCCGCCGTCTCCTACGACGGGGTCCGCTACGACCTGCCGTCGCTGCTCTCGGCCCTGGCCGAACTGCACCCGTCCGTCTCCGTGCTGGTCGACGAGGCGTGGGGCGCCGTCCACCACTACCACCCCAGGCTGCGGGCACTGACCGCGCTGGAGGCGGTGCGCGGGCTGCGCGAGAGCGAGCCGGGGCTGCCGATGACGGTCGCGGTCACCCACTCCGCCCACAAGTCCATGTCGGCGCTGCGGCAGGGGTCCTATCTGCACCTGATGGGCGACGGCGAACTGCGCGAACGCGTCGCGCAGTCCCTGTTCCAGCACCACACCACCTCGCCGAGCTGGCCCGTGCTGGCCAGCCTCGACCTGGCCAGGCTCCAGGCCGAGACCGAGGGGGAGGCGCTGCTGGACCGCTCGCTGAACCTGGCCAGGACCCTGCGCGCCGAGATCCGCTCCGACCCCCGCCTCTCCGCCTTCCGGGTGCTCGGGCCGGAGGGGCACCTGACCGACCCCGCCCTGCTCGTCCACGAGGACCCCACCCGGGTCCTGGTGGACATCGGCGCACTCGGCATCACCGCGGCCGAGTTCCGCCGCATCCTGTTCGACGAGTACGCCCTCTACGTCGCCAGGGAGAGCGGCGACGCCGTCGTCTTCCACGTCCACATCGGCGTCGACGAGGGAACCCTGCTGCGGCTGCTCGACGCGCTGCGCACCATGCAGCGCACCTACCGGGCCACGTCGGAGGCACTGGCCGGGGACACCGCGGAACACTTCATCATCGCCTACCCGCCCGGCATCCCGATCACCGTGCCCGGCGAGAAGCTCTCTGCCCGGACCCGCGAGGAACTCGACGCGCTGCGCACCAGCGGGGTCGAGATCTACACGCTGCGCCAGGGGGGCGCGGCGTCCCATCCGGCTCCGGCATCCTCCCTCCTCAGTGGAACGGCAGATACGGAGTGACCCCATGCTCAAACTCGTCGACATCCGCAGGCACGCGGCCGACCGCCCCGCACACACCGCCGTCGTCGACGGCCCGACACGGCTGACCTGGCGGCAGTTCGAGGACCAGGTGAGCCGGGTGACGGCCGGGCTCCACGCGCTCCTGCCCCCCGGCCGCCCGGCCCGCGGGGCGTTCGCCGCCGGGAACAGCTGGCAGCTCGTCGTCGTCATGGCCGCCTGCTCGACCCTCGGTATCCCGTGCGTCGGCCTGGACTTCACCGCGACGCCCGAAGCCACCGCCCGCGCCCTGGAACAGCTGCGCCCCACCGTGCTGTTCAGCACCGCCCCGCACCGCCCCCTGCTGGCGGCCGCGACCGCGGCCGGACCGGGCGGCGACGCGCTCGCCGTCCACCTCGACGGCCCCGCCGCGAACGCCCGGAGCTACGCCGCGCTGGCGGCAGCCGAACCCCGCGACGTGGACCCGGTCGAGCAGCCCTACGCGATGTACTGCTTCACCTCCGGGACCAGCGGCACACCCCGCATGGTGATCCGGCACGCGTCGTTCGAGGCACGCCGACTGGCCCTGCTGGTCGAGCGGTTCGCGTTCGGCCGGGACGACGTGCACCTGCTGACCGTTCCGCTCCACCACTCCTCTGGCCCCGGCTGGGCGCGGGTGTTCCTCGCCGTCGGCGGCCGGATCGTCCTCTGCCCGCCGGGCGACCCCGAGGAGATGGCCCGGCTGATCCGTACGGAGGGCGTCACCACCACCCTGGTGGTACCGCCCGACCTCGCGTCCCTGGTGTCGCACCCCGCGTCCGCGGACCTGGCCGCGGGCTCCCGGCTGCGCTTCGTGCTCTCCGGCGGCCGGCACCTCAACCGATGGCTGATCGACACCGCCTGGAGGCGGCTCGGACCCGTTCTGCACCTGTACTACGGCACCACGGAGACCGGTCTGAACACCCTCATCACCCCCGACGACCTGCACACCGCCCCCAGCCGCGCGGGCCGGGCCATGGAGGGCAGCACCGTCGCCGTCGTCGACGCGCGGGGGCGCCTGGCGGCGCCGGGCGTCCGGGGCCGCGTCGCCGTCGCGAGCTTCCAGCTGATGGACGACTACGCGACCGGCGTGCCGGTCTTCCTGGACCTCGACACGGGCGACGGCGAGGGCACCCGGCGCTTCCTGCTCACCGGCGACAGCGGCGTCCTCGACGAGGAGGGGCGCCTCGAACTCACCGGCCGCACGGACGGCGTCTCCAAGGTCGACGGGACGGCTCCGCTGGACGTCAACGTCTTCGGGCTCGAGTACGACCTGATGGACCTCGACTGCGTACGGGACACCGCCGTCTTGCGCGTCGACCTGCCGGGCATCGGCGACGCCCTGATCGTGCCCTTCGTCCCGGTCTCCCCGGAGCGCGGGGCCGAGGGCGAGAGCGCGGTGCGGGACGCCTGTGCGGGCAGGGTGCCGTGCCTGCCCGCCCATGTGGTGCGGGTCGCCTCGATCCCGTACAGCCCGACCGGCAAGGCGCGGGCTGGGGAGCTGCTGGCGCGGGTGCTCCCGCGCGTCCTCGCGCGCGAGCCGGTGGCCTGAGCGTTCAGGTGACCGGGTGACTCCGCTCGGTCACGCCGCCTGGTGGGCGAGCAGTGCCAGCGCGCACAGCAGCACCACCAGCAGGGCGATCAGCATCATCGGGTTCATCCCGCCGAAGGGGCCCTGCTCCTGTTCCTGCTGTTCCAGTCGCGCGCGGCTGGCCCGGCACACGGGGCAGCGCCCCTCGGCCACGGGCGCCGCGCAGTTCGCGCACACCAATCGGTCGTAGGTCATGCGCTTTCCTCCTCCCGCGCGGCGGAGCCGCACAAGCCCTCACTCCGCACAACGCTCACGGAAACGCGACCGTTCCCCCTACCACTGTGCCAGCTCGCGAGGATTTCGGCGCGGCCCGCCGGACAGGTCACGGAAGCTCCCGGTTCGCTCCCGCTTGCGTTCCGCCATAAATCACCCATCCCGGTACGCGCGCCTGCACGCGTCAGTCCGGTTCGCGTATGGTCACGCTCACCTACTCCCGGCCGACCGTGGTGCATCCGTGATCCGATTCGACAACGTCTCCAAGACCTACCCGAAGCAGAGCCGTCCCGCTCTACGGGATGTGTCTCTCGATATCGAGAAGGGCGAGTTCGTCTTCCTGGTGGGCTCCTCCGGCTCCGGCAAGTCCACCTTCATGCGACTCATCCTCCGTGAGGAGCGCGCCAGCCAGGGCATGGTCCATGTCCTGGGCAAGGACCTCGCGCGCATGTCCAACTGGAAGGTGCCGCACATGCGCCGCCAGCTGGGCACCGTCTTCCAGGACTTCCGGCTGCTTCCCAACAAGACCGTCGCGGAGAACGTGGCGTTCGCCCAGGAAGTGATCGGCAAGCCGCGCGGTGAGATCCGCAAGGCCGTTCCGCAGGTCCTCGACCTCGTCGGCCTCGGCGGCAAGGAGGACCGGATGCCCGGTGAGCTCTCCGGTGGTGAGCAGCAGCGCGTGGCGATCGCGCGGGCCTTCGTGAACCGGCCCATGCTGCTGATCGCGGACGAGCCGACCGGCAACCTCGACCCGCAGACCTCGGTCGGCATCATGAAGCTCCTGGACCGGATCAACCGGACCGGGACCACCGTGATCATGGCGACCCACGACCAGAACATCGTCGACCAGATGCGCAAACGCGTCATCGAGCTCGAGCAGGGCCGTCTCGTACGCGACCAGGCGCGTGGCGTCTACGGCTACCAGCACTGAGCACCCAGCACTGAAAGGACGCCATGCGCGCCCAGTTCGTCCTGTCGGAGATCGGCGTCGGCCTCCGTCGCAACCTCACGATGACCTTCGCCGTCGTCGTCTCCGTCGCCCTCTCGCTCGCCCTGTTCGGTGGCGCGCTGCTCATGCGCGAGCAGGTCAGCACGATGAAGGACTACTGGTACGACAAGGTCAACGTCTCCATCTACCTCTGCGGCAAGGGGGATTCGGAGACGGTGGTCCAGTGCGCCAAGGGTGCGGTCACCGGGGAGCAGAAGAAGGAGATCGAGGGCGATCTCAAGAAGATGGACGTCGTCGAGACGGTGACGTACGAGTCGTCCGACGAGGCGTACAAGCACTACCAGGAGGAGTTCGGCGACTCCCCGATGGCCGGCAACATCACGCCGGACCAGATGCCGGAGTCGTTCCGCGTCAAACTCCACGACCCGACCAAGTACAAGGTCGTCGCCACCGCCTTCGCGGGCCGCAACGGGGTGCAGTCGGTCCAGGACCAGAGAAGCATCCTGGACAACCTCTTCGGACTGATGAACGGCATGAACGTCGCGGCGCTCTTCGTGATGGCGCTGATGCTGGTCATCGCGCTGATGCTGATCGTGAACACCGTCCGGGTGTCCGCGTTCAGCCGACGGCGCGAGACGGGCATCATGCGGCTCGTCGGCGCCTCCGGCTTCTACATCCAGATGCCGTTCATCATGGAGGCCGCGTTCGCCGGTCTCATCGGCGGCGTACTGGCCTGCGTCATGCTGCTGGCCGGCCGCTACTTCCTGATCGACGGCGGCCTGGCGCTCCAGGACAAGCTGAATCTGATCGACTTCATCGGCTATGACGCGGTCCTCACCAAGCTCCCGCTGGTCCTGGCGATCGGTCTGCTGATGCCCGCGGTCGCTGCTCTCTTCGCGCTGCGCAAGTACCTCAAGGTATGACGATCACCTCCTGAGGCGCGCGGCCAACCCGCCGCGCGCCGGGGAGGCGTTGTCCTAGACTCAACGCCATGTCTGGCCCCGTACATCGTGTCGGGCCCCGCGGACTCTGCCGCGGGGCGGCCCTGACATTGGTCTTCGCGAGCGTTCTCGCCACCGGAGCCGCCACCGGGGCGCTGCCGCGCGGCGAAGGGCGGACTCCGGAGACGAAGACCCGGCCCGTCGCCTCCTCCGCGGACCGGGACGCGGTGGCTGAGGCCGCCGCCGACGCCGTGGCGGACGGCAAGTCCGGTACCGAGGCGGCCGAGGAGGTCGTCAGCCGCAGCGGGGACCGCTGGGGCGCGGTGTACGACGAGCGGGAGTACCAGGAGTTCGAGCAGGCCCTCGACGGCTCGTACACGGGCGTCGGGATCGCCGCGAGACGCTCGGCCGACGGGCTGGTCGCGGTCGCCCGGATCCAGCCGGGCAGCCCCGCCGACCGGGCCGGTATCCGCGCGGGCGACCTGATCCGCACGGTCGACGGCCGCCGCGTCGACCGCCGCCCGGTCTCCGACGTGGTGGCCCTGCTGCGCGGCGACCGTACCGGCGCGGCCACGGGGAGCGCCGTCGTCCTCGGGGTGCAGCGCGGTTCCGCCGACCTGACCGAGACGCTGCACCGGGCCCGCCTCACCACCGAGGCCGTCACCGTGCGGCGGCTCGGACCGGACCGTGCCGATCCCTCCGCGGCCGTACTGATCGAGGTCGGCGCGTTCACCAAGGGCTCGGGCACCGAGGTCCGTGACGCCGTCCGGGAGGCACCGGCGGGCGCCGGTGTGCTGCTGGACCTGCGCGGCAACTCCGGCGGGCTGGTCACCGAGGCCGTCACCGCGGCCTCCGCCTTCCTGGACGGCGGCCTGGTCGCCACCTATGACGTCCACGGAGAGCAGCGCGCCCTGTACGCGGACGGCGGGGGCGACACCGTGCGCCCCGTCGTCGTCCTCATCGACGGCGGCACGATGAGCGCGGCCGAGCTGCTGACCGGCGCCCTCCAGGACCGGGGGCGCGCGGTCACGGTCGGTTCGCGCACCTTCGGCAAGGGTTCCGTCCAGATGCCGAGCAAGCTCGCGGGCGGCTCGGTGGCCGAGCTGACCGTGGGCCACTACCGGACTCCGGCGGGCCGGAGCGTCGACGACCGGGGCATCACGCCCGACCTCGCGGTGAGCTCGCGGGCCCAGCAGCGGGCCGAGACGGTATTGAGTGGCCTCGGGGGTGGGTCGTAGTGCGAAAATGGCCGCACTATGGCTAAGGAAAAGGACACCGGGCGCAAGATCATCGCGCAGAACAAGAAGGCGCGTCACGACTACACCATCCTCGACACCTACGAGTGCGGCCTCGCGCTGATGGGCACCGAGGTCAAATCGCTGCGCATGGGCCGGGCCTCACTGGTCGACGGCTTCGTGCAGATCGACGGCGGCGAGGCGTGGCTGCACAACATCCACGTCCCGGAGTACGTCCAGGGCACCTGGACCAACCACTCGGCCAAGCGCAAGCGCAAGCTGCTGATGCACCGGGCCGAGATCGACAAGCTGGAGTCGAAGTCGCAGGAGACCGGCCACACGATCGTGCCGCTCGCCCTGTACTTCCTCAACGGCCGCGTCAAGGTCGAGATCGCGCTGGCGAAGGGCAAGAAGGAGTACGACAAGCGGCAGACGCTGCGCGAGAAGCAGGACACCAGGGAGACGAACCGGGCGGTCTCGGCGGCCCGCCGGCGCCAGCGGAGCGCCTGACCGGAGCCACGGGGACCGGCCGGCGGCCGGTCCGCCAGGAATACGCTGGCATCGGCGTGCGTTGGTCACGTACGATGGCACTGCACCCCACGGGGTGTGTACCACCTTTGAAAAATCAACATGGGGATGATCGGTTTCGACAGCGGATGTCGAAGCAGGGGAAGCGAGTCGAGGAAGCGGCAATGATCTCGTTAACCATATGTCGCAACCAATAATCGCCAATTCCAAGCGCGATTCCTCCGCCTTCGCCCTCGCTGCCTAATTAGCAGCTAAGCGAAGACTCTGCGGAGTGTCAGCCCGGGGGTGATCCCGACCCGGATCCTGGCATCATTTAGGGATCTAAACTTCTAGGCCCGGTCACGGGGCCCTGAAGGAAATCAAACAGTGGCTGGGCCTGTCGGAGGCTTGTTCGCGTGACCTCCGGGGCCGAGAAAAGCGCAGCGAACTGCACTCGGAGAAGCCCTGATTCCGCACCGTTGGACGCGGGTTCGATTCCCGCCATCTCCACAGCTGATCGGCCCCCTGACCTGCGATTCCGTCGCTGGACAGGGGGCCACCCCTTCATGTGGGAGCACCACACCCCGTGCATACCGCCAAGCGACCGCGTACACCCGCCCAGCAACAGGGCCAGGGGTACGCGGTTTTCGTCATGTTCGCCGCGGATTGCCCCACCGTCGCCGGTCCGGGCCGACGCACCCGCGCGACCGCATTTCCGTGCTCCCGGGTACGTCGAGGCGAAGCGGAGGGACGGCAAGCTGCCCTCTGTCCCGCGTCCGGGCGCCGTGATCACCCACCAGATCAGCGAAGACGGCGTCATGGACGTCATCGCCTGATCGTCGGCGTGCTTCGGCCCCCTGCCACCAAGCGGCAGGGGGCCGACTCGTTACCGATGTGCCCGGCAGTCAGCCGAACAACGCTTTCACGGAGGAGGGGCCGGTGAAGTCCTCCGCCAGAGCGTCCATGAGGACTTCACCGCAGACCGCGCCGAGCCAGTAGCCGGCTCCGCGGAGCACTCCGGCGCGCTGGAACCCCGCCTTCTCGTAAGCCTTGATCCCGGCGATGTTGGGCTCCAGCACCTTCAACCAGACCATGCGCAGATTGGCGACGTGGAAGGCGTAGTCAAGGGTCAGCCGGGTGGCCCCGGAGCCCAGGCCCCGGCCGCGGGCTTCACGGCTGAGCATGATCACGAACTCCGCCGTTCGTACGGCGTCGTCGGGCAGGAGCGTGGACACCCCCACCGGGACGGGCCGGTCGCCGGCCAGGTCGTAGACGGTGAAGCGCGGGTTCGTACCGCGGACCTGGTGGGCCATGCCCTCGGTACGGGCCTCCAGGGACTCCGGAACCTGGCGGCCGTAGCCGACCATCAGCGTAGGGTCCTGCTCCCACCGCCAGTACGTCTCCACCAGGTCAGGCCGGTACGGGCCCAGGGCGCAGGTCTTCGTGGCGATCCACAGGGTGGGGTCAGGGTCGGTCACTGGGGGCTCCGATCGTGAGGGCGGTCGTGTAGGCCAGGGTGGAGGCCGGTTCCGCTGCGGGAGTGCCGTCGTGGGTGGTGATCCAGGCATGGAGGCGGACGGGGTCGGGGGCGACGCCGTGGCACCAGGTCACCGAGCGGCGCCGCATCGCGAGGAGGAGAACGGCGGCCGCCGATTCTTCCAGGCAGGCCGTTCGAGCGGGGGAGAACCAGGCGGCGCGGCGTACGGAGTGAACGGCGGCGGCCGCCTGATGATGAGTGGCGGGGGTGGTGCACGCGGCCGTTGCGGTGCGCAGGCCGGCGGTGAGGCGCTGCATTGACGCTCTCCGGGGGCCGGCCTCCCTGATGGCCAGAACCGTAGCCAGGGCCAGTGCGGCGGCGGGGTTCCAGCGGCCGCTGGGCGGGGTGAGGCCGGCGGGGTGTTCGCTGCTGCCCCAGCTGGCGGTGGGGGCTGTCGTGGCCGTCGTGAGCGCGGCGGGGAGCAGGCAGCGCACGCGGCCTGTGCGGTAGTCGATGTGGACTTGGACATGCCCGAAGTCCACCGTCCTGTCCGTGTCCATCACGCTGCCATGCCGGAAACGGGTGCGGCCCACCTCGGCGCGGGGGCGCGGCCGATCGAGGCCAGCCAGGCATCGACTGCCAGGGCCTGTTCGATCGTCGCAAGCGGCATCGGTACGCCGGCGGCAGCCTGGCGCAGCTGGGACCGGAACCGGCCGGTGTCGACCAGGCCGAGGGCGGCCAGGTGCATGACCCCGTCACGAAGGAGTTCGGGAAGCGCGGCCCGCATCCCGCTGTAGTGGTCGGCCTCGAAGGACCCTTTGGTGGTGCGGGCGGCCAGAGCGGGCTGGAGGACCTTCGCGAACGCCCGCGTCAACGTCGGTTTGTACGCGTACAGCGGGGGCCGGTCATCGAGCGGGGTCCGCAACACCGCGTCGACCACGGAGGCGTCCAGGAACGGGTTCTGGAGGTCGATTCCGCACCCGGCGGCCAGCTCGGCGTCCGCCGCCGCGGTACGGGCCACCTCTCGGATCTCGTCCACCAGGGTCCTTACGGACGCGTCCAGCCCGGGCAGAGGATCGGGGGCGGCCGCAGTGTTCGCGGCGGCCTCGGCCAGCAGTCGCACCGCGACGGGGTCTGCCCACGCAGGTACGGGCAGCGTCGCGAACCAGCGGACGTTCCCCCTGTCCTGAGGGCCGGGGCCTCCTGTGGCCAGGGCGCTGCCGAGGGTGGCCAGGGCCTCCTGGCGGGTCTGGTGGGCCATGCGGGCGGCGTCACGCAGGAGCGGTGGGACCGCGGTGTGGCGGAGCCTGGCCCATCCAGATGCCTCCCGGACGGCGCGGGGGTAGCGGTGCCGACGGATGAGGTCGGCCAGGTGGGCGGGAGGCTGGAACAGGATGCTGTCCCCGCCGTCCCCGGTCAGGTGGGTGCAGGTTCCCAGTTCGCGGCGCATCCACCGCAGTTGGGTGAGGAGCCGGGACTGGGTGAGGGTGGAGGGCGCGGGTTCGTCGGTCACCGGCACCTCGGTGATCCGCTGGTACGGCCGGTGCTCCGCGGTGAGGGGGAGCAGATGGTGGCGGATGCGTCCGGCCGCCGCGACCGCGGTCAGGCGGGCATAGCGCAGGTCCGCGCCGTCCAGGATGCCTGCGGGGTGGATCGTCACCGCATTGAGCGGGCCCGGCATCGTGCGGGAGGCGACTACGGCCAGGGTGGTGGAGTCGAGACCGCCGGAGAGGTCACTGGACAGGCCCGGATCCGTGCGGGTCCGCAGCGTCACGGCCGCGGTCAGGGCGTTCCGCAGGCGCAGGTGGGCCGGCGCACCTGCGTACGGGTCGGGCCGCCACAATGTGCCGCACCGGTACGGGCCGCCGTCGGCGGGGAGTTCGATACGGGCGCCGGCCGGGAGCTGGACCACTCCGGTGAAGAACGATCGGCCGGTGGCCAGCACAGGCAGAGACGGTGCCAGGACCGCGCAGGCCACACGCTGCACGTCCACGCGCGCGTCAGCCAGGGCGGCCAGGTAGCGGGCCGACGTCGACCAGGCCCACGTCCCCCTCCAGGAAGCCGCGTACAAGGGCAGGGCTGCGGCAGGGTCGGTGTGCAGAACCAGAGCGTGCTCCGTCTCCTCCAGGACCGCGTACGTCCCCGGCCAGCGCCAGGCCGCCGGGTCCGGTACGGGGTGGCAGGCGAGCTCCTCCACGTCTTCGGCGGTGGCTCCGCACGGGCCGACGACGTGGACGCGTCGGCCGGGACGGTGCGCGCTGCGTACGGGGGTGTTGCCTACCCGCCACAGGGAGGCAGACGGAGTGTCGGCGCCTAACGGGTGCGGGAGGTCGGGCCGGGTGGTGCTGAATCCGCCTACGGGCACGGGAGTCCTCCGGGGGCCGGGAGATGAGGCGCGGCCCCGGCTCGCAGGCCGGGACCGCGCTGGGTGCGGTGCGGGGGTCAGCAGTTGTAGGCGCGGCGCTTGTCCTCGCTGTTGCCGCCGCCCTGGCCCTCGGTCAGGTCGGCGGCGTCGCCGAGGTCGACTGCCACCGTCTCCTGGTCGGCCTCGGACGTGGTGATGGTGTCGGTGGTGGTGTTCATGGTGGTGCTCCTTCCGATAGGTGTTCGAGTACTGCTGTGGGTGGTGCCGGAGTCCTCGGGGGAGAACCCGGCACCGGTCCGTCCGGCTCGACCTGTCCAGGGTTGTTCCGGGCGGAGCCATACCGGCCCGCCGTGGGCGGGTGCCGCCTGCGGGGAAGGGACGACGCCGGCCGTGTCGCCGGGTAGCCGGCGAACGGGGCCGAGGGTGTCGGTGGTGCGCTGCCGATGACCAGTGAACGCGGAACGGCGCCCCGCAACTGGCACAGATTGTGACAGTTCCAAGACGCCGCGTGACGATTGTGCTGGGTGGGGCTGGTGGGGCTACAAGGCCGCCCCGCACCAGGACGCGTACCCGATCAGTGTGTCCGGGGTGCGGCGTGCCGCGTGCACCAGGTCTCTGACGGTCTCCCGAACGCTCGGGTGGTACTTGGCCTGTTGAGGGGCGACGGACCGAGCCTTGAGGAGAGAGGACAGGGCGGCGTCGGTCTTCCCGGTCGACAGCTGTGCGCGGGCGGTGTCAATCCAGAAGTGCCCCAGACGGTCGGGGAAGTAGTCGGCCGGCGGCCGGACCTCCTTCGCCAGCTGCAACGCCCGGCTGTGGTTGCCCAGCTCCATCTCCACAGCGGACGCGTGGATGGCTACATTGGTGGCGCCGAAGCTCTGGATGTGCGGGCCGTAGTCTCTACCGCCCGTAACCTCCCGGCCCAGCAGGTCCCCGAGACGGCGTGCTTCGGCCAGCTCCCCCCGAGCCGTGTCCTCGTCGCCCAGTCGGCAGGCGAGCATGGCAGCCCGCAGGCGCAGGTTTCCGGCGGAGCACAGGGCCGGAACCTCCTCGGCCCTGACGCCGGTCTCCACGATGTCCAGGGCGCGGCTGATGATGGCCTGGCCGACCTCCAGACGGCCCGTCGTGAACGTTGCATACGCCCGCATGTAGTGGTGCAGGGCCATCAGGTAGGGGTCGTTCCCCCGGCTGACGGAGTAGTCCATGCGGGACAGCAACAGCGCTACCAGGTCCGACAGGCCGAGGTTGTATGCGACGTCGTAAGCGGACCGGTAGACGTGGGCCAGCATCCGGTGGGCCTGCTCCTCGGCATGCCCGGTCGCGGTCTGGGAGATCTGCACCAGTTCGTCAATGAGCGGCGGCGCCATTGTGGTGATCTTGGCGTAGTTGGAAGCGCGGCGGGCATCAAGGAGCAGGCGCACGTCCGCGCCGGTCTCGGCCGCTCCCCGGACGGGGACTTCGTCCAGGACCAAGTCCCAGTTCTCCAGGGAGGCCCGCAGGTCGGCCAGGGGCCCGTCCAGGCGGTCGTGGGCGTGGTCGATGATGTACGGCTGGCCGGTGAACGTGGTGATCGGCACACCGAGGGCACGGGCCACGGCGGCGGTGAGTGATGCCGAAGCAGGTCGCCGCCCCTGCTCCACCTTCACCAGGAGGCTGTACGAGATGTTCGCCTTGTTGGCCAGTTGGCTCTGGGTGAGCCGGCACAGTCTCCGGTACGCGCCGATCCGTGCACCCGTGCCGACGGCAGTGTTCTGGGGCATCCTGTCTGTGCTCCGTCCTGCGTAGTGGGCCTACTTGGACGGTACCCGTCGCCGGGTGGCGGCAGAACGGGAAAGGATGTCAGCCGCAGGCCGGTTGGGGCCCTGTCCGTTTGATGGTCTCGGGTGTCCGAGAGCCGAGAGGCCGGAGGGCGGGGCGCATGGCACCCTCCAGAACCTCCGATTGCCCTGAAACTCCCTTTCTGCGGAGACGATTTCAAGACAAGGGAGGATGGCGGCTGTCGCCTCCTTGCCTCCGTCCGTCTGCCTGGAAGGCACAGCTGTGCCGTTCAGGGGTCAAAAGACCAGGTCAGAGCAGAGGTGGATGGGAAGCACCGCCCGGTGTACCGGTGCACCCCGGACGTTGGCCGGGGTGGTGCCAGGCTGGTGGGGAGGCTGCCGTCAGCTGACCCGCCGCCACGGATCCCCCTGTCGGCCTTCTGCGTTTTCGTGGTTGTCACAGCACCCCGGCTCAGGGGGTGCGATGGACTCCGAGATCCAGGACCGAACGGTCGACCGGGGTCGCAAGAAGCTGCGTCGGGAGCGGGAGGGAGGCGTACGGGCACGTTGTCTCCGGCGGAGGCCGCGGAGGGCGGATCGTCCCGGAGGGGCGAGACGAAGCCCGCCGCCGCCGTGTGGGCCTGCCCAGGCGCTCCCCTACCCCTGATCATGCGGCCGGAGCTGTGCGTGTCGCCTGCTGGTGGCGGGTAACAGCGGAAGTGTCGCACCGGGCGGACCCGGTGTTCCCGGCGGAAGCGCCGAGGAATGCCGGAGCCCTGCTGGATCGTGCCGCCTCATGTCATCCTGCGCTGCTGACCTGTGGGAATGCCGCCCAGCCCGGCCGGTGCCAGGGGCTTGTGGGTGGGTTCTGTTCTCGTCATCTCCACGATTCCCATGTCACGAGGGGCCGGCTGCCACTGACAGTCGGATCCTCGTTCTTGGCTCACCACCGCGGCGCGGTGCGGCGGACCTGATCGGCGCGCGGGAGCGTGCGCCCCGGCGCGTCGACCGGCAGCGCGCGCCCACCGCGAGGCGGCTCCCGAGGGCGCCTCCGTCATTCGTCGGAACAGATGTATGTCTCATGATGAACAACACCGGACAGTAGGGTCGGAGCGTCCTCGGCGTGCGCTACATTCATCGTCCGGGTGCGCTGTGGTAGGGGGCGCTTGGACAGGGTGGGGGCCCGGTCCGGCGAGACACAACCGGTCATGTGCGCGCACCCGATCCTGAGTGGGGGAAGTGCGTACAACAGTGGAAACTTGGCGTGAAGGTGCCCATGCGGGGCACACACACGAGCCGAACGAAGTCACCATCCAACTCGACGGTCTGGGACGGCAGCTCTCCGAGCTGCTACCGGAACCCGGCGCTCCGGAAGGCTCCGACGGCCCTGTTTTCGTCGACGAGAGCGGACGGCGGAGCAAGACGCTCCGGCGGTTCGGCTGGGTGATCGCGGCGGTCTGCGTCTGCTTCGCGGTGACGCTCGTCGGCGCCGTCCTCGGCGGCAACTCCAGCGCTCCGTTCCTGCCGCTTTCCGGCCAGGACGAGCACAGGAAGGCGGAAGAGGTGCGGGTGTCCCCGGCGCCCGGCGAGAGCGCGGGCGCCCTGGTGACCCCCGGCGCGTCGGCCGGCTCCTCGCCGTCCGCCCCGGTCGGCGGGAGCAGCGCCCCGGTGGTACCGGGCAGCTCCGCCGCCGCCCGTTCCTCCGCGCCCGGCGCCGGCTCCTCGGCGCCGGCCGCCGTCGTACCGGCCGGGGACCGGACCGAGATCAGCGGCGGTGGTGACACCGCGCCGACCGCCGACACCCCGGTCTCCGCCCCGCCCACCGGCACCGTGACACCGCCCGTCGTCCCGGAGACGCCGCCGCCGGACACCACGACACCGCCCGTCGAGCCCCCGGAACCTCCTGTGCAAGAGCAAGAAGGCGCCAAGTAAATGACCACCCCCGTCACGCGGGGCAGGCACAACCGCAAGAAGCAGGCCCGACGGCGCAGGCTCCCCATGCGCTATCTGCTGCCCTTCCTGCTCCTCGTCGCCCTGCTCGCCATGCTGATGCTGCGCGGCTACGTGCACAGCGAAATCCTCGCCGACCACCGGATCCAGCCACCGGCGGCCACCGACCAGGTGCCTCAGCAGGTCCTCGAAGGCGGACCGGTCATCGACGCGCGCAGCGCGACCGGGCCCGCCAAGACCCTGCGCATCCCCGATCACCGCATCGTGCTGACCTTCGACGACGGCCCCGACCCGGTGTGGACCCCGCGCGTGCTCGACAAGCTCAAGGAGTACGACGCGCACGCCGTCTTCTTCGTCACCGGCACCATGGCCTCGCGCTATCCGGAGCTGGTGAAGCGCATGGTCGACGAGGGGCACGAGGTCGGGCTGCACACCTTCAACCACCCCGACCTCTCCTACCAGTCCGACGCCCGCATCGACTGGGAGCTCTCGCAGAACCAGCTGGTGCTGGCGGGCGCGGCCGGAATCCGAACGTCGCTCTTCCGCCCGCCGTACTCCTCGTTCGCCGACGCCATGGACGACAAGTCCTGGCCGGTCACCCAGTACATCGGCAGCCGCGGCTACCTCACCGTCGTCAACAACACCGACAGCGAGGACTGGAAGCGCCCCGGTGTCCGCACCATCGTCAAGAACGCCACACCGAAGCACGGCAGGGGCGCCATCGTCCTGATGCACGACTCCGGTGGTGACCGGTCCCAGTCCGTGGCCGCGCTCAACCGCTTCCTGCCCACGATGCAGGACGAGGGCTATAAGTTCACCAACCTCACCACCGCGCTCGGCGCCCCCAGCGCGCACACCCCGGTCACCGGCCTCGCGCTCTGGAAGGGCAAGGCGTTCGTCCACGCCGTCGCCGTCTCGGAGCACATCACCGGTGTGATGGCGGCCGGTCTCGCCGTCATCGGGGTGCTCGTCATCACCCGCTTCGGGCTGATGCTGCTGCTCTCCTTCGTGCACGCGCGCCGGGTCCGGAAACGGGACTTCGGCTGGGGCGAGCCGGTCACCCGCCCGGTGACCGTCCTGGTGCCCGCGTACAACGAACGCGAGTGCATCGCCAACACCGTGCGCTCCCTGGTGGCAAGTGACTATCCGGTCGAAGTCATCGTGATCGACGACGGCTCCTCGGACGGCACCGCGAACATCGTCGAGGCGATGCGGCTGCCGAACGTACGGGTGGTGCGCCAGCGCAACGCCGGGAAGCCCGCGGCCCTCAACAACGGCATCGCGCACGCCCGCCACGACATCATCGTGATGATGGACGGCGACACGGTCTTCGAACCGGCCACCGTCCGTGAGCTCGTGCAGCCCTTCGCCGACCCCCGGGTCGGGGCCGTCGCGGGCAACGCCAAGGTCGGCAACCGGGACTCGATGATCGGGGCCTGGCAGCACATTGAGTACGTGATGGGCTTCAACCTCGACCGCAGGATGTACGACCTGCTGCGCTGCATGCCCACCATCCCCGGCGCGGTCGGGGCGTTCCGCCGTGACGCGCTGGACCGGATCGGCGGCATGAGCGAGGACACCCTCGCCGAGGACACCGACGTCACGATGGCCCTGCACCGGGACGGCTGGCGCGTCGTGTACGCGGAGAACGCCCGCGCCTGGACCGAGGCGCCGGAGTCCGTGCAGCAGCTGTGGTCGCAGCGCTACCGGTGGTCGTACGGCACGATGCAGGCCATCTGGAAGCACCGCCGCGCGGTCGTCGAGCGCGGCCCTTCCGGCCGCTTCGGACGCGTCGGGCTGCCGTTCGTCGCCCTCTTCATGGTCGTCGCCCCGCTGCTCGCGCCCCTCATCGACGTCTTCCTGCTGTACGGACTCGTCTTCGGCCCCACCCAGAAGACGGTCGTCGCGTGGCTCGGCGTCCTCGCGGTGCAGGCCGTCTGTGCCGCGTACGCCTTCCGGCTCGACCGGGAACGCATGACGTATCTGATCTCGCTGCCCCTCCAGCAGATCCTCTACCGGCAGCTCATGTACGTGGTGCTGCTCCAGTCCTGGATCACCGCTCTCACCGGCGGCCGGCTGCGGTGGCAGAAGCTGCGCCGCACCGGAGCCGTGGAGGCGCCCGGCTCGATGCCGAGTCAGCGGCGCGGCAGCAGTAATGACCGGAGGCCCGTCGCATGACCCACCCGAGCCACCCCTCGGCGTACCCGCAGCAGCCGCACGGGGAGCCGCACACGGTGCCGTTCCCCGTGCAGCAGCAGTGGGTGCCCGCCGGACAGGGGCAGTACCCGCCCGCCGACGTCCGCCACCCGCTGCCCCCCGCGACCGGGGCGGCGGTGCCCGCCCCCGCGAAGGAGCAGGCGGCCGCCGCGCCGAAGGCGGGCGGCCGCGACCGCTACCTCGACCTGCTCCGAGCCGTCGCGCTGGTCCGTGTCGTCGTCTTCCACCTGTTCGGCTGGGCCTGGCTGACCATCCTGTTCCCTTCCATGGGCGTGATGTTCGCCCTGGCCGGCTCCCTGATGGCCCGGTCACTGGCCCGGCCCGCCTGGAGCGTCCTGCGCGGCCGGCTGCGCAGACTGCTGCCGCCGATGTGGGCGTTCGCCGCCCTCGTCGTGCCGATGATGTTCGTGATGGGCCTCAAGCCGGTGCGGGAGGAGGGCATCTGGTGGTTCCTGAAGCTGGGCTGCTACATCCTGCCGGTCGGCTCGCCGCCGTTCCCCTGGGAGAGCGGCTCCGAGGGCGGGTTCCTGGAGCAGTCGTGGGCCGAGCAGGCGGCGGGCCCGCTCTGGTACATCCGCGCCTACCTCTGGTTCGTCCTGGCCTCCCCGCTGCTGCTGAAGGCGTTCCGCCGGCTGCCGTGGGCGACGATGCTCGCGCCGATCGGCCTCACCGCCGTCATCGGCACCGGTCTGGTGACCGTTCCCGGGTCGACGGGCGAGGCGCTCGTCGACTTCGGCACGTTCGGCTCCTGCTGGATCCTGGGCTTCGCGCACAACGACGGGCTGCTGCAGAGGATCCCGCGCTACCTCTCGGTCTCCTCGGCCGCGGTCATCATGGCCTTCGGCCTCTGGTGGGCGTCCGGGCACCTCACCGACGAGGGCTGGAACCTGGACGAGATCCCGCTCGCCCAGGCCACCTGGTCCCTGGGCTTCTGCGCGATCCTGCTCCAGTACGCGCCCTCGTGGAAGGAACTGCCGGGCCGGCTGGCCGGCTTCGACAGCCCGATCACCCTCGCCAACAACCGGGCCGTGACGATCTACCTCTGGCACAACATGCTGCTCATGGCGACGATGCCGATCATCGACCAGCTGTGGAACATCCCGTGGTTCGGTGACCACCTCGGTACGTACATCGACGCCTCGTACGACGTGCTCGTGCTGATCCTGATCTGGCCCCTGATAGGGGTGATGATCGTCGCGGTCGGCTGGGTCGAGGACGTGGCGGCGAAACGGCGGCCCCGGCTCTGGCCCAACGGCGAACCGACGCGGACCGGGAAGCGGGCCGCCGGACGCGGCACACCGGCACCGGAACCGGCCCGGCCGCCGGGACCGCGTCCGCGATGACCGCCCTCACCGGGCCGCCACCGGCCCGGTGAGAGCAAGGTTGCCCACCGGTCACCTCACGGCACCACGCCGAAACGCGCGCTCCCTAGCGTCGGGTCCCACACCCCGACCCCCTGTGGAGGCGCGTGATGGCCGGTCGTTGGATCGAGCAGTGGGAACCGGAGGACGAGACGTTCTGGCGGGAGAGGGGCGAGCGGATCGCCCGCCGGAATCTGTGGTTCTCCGTCCTCTCCGAGCACATCGGTTTCTCGATCTGGACCCTGTGGTCGGTGATGGTCCTGTTCATGGGACCGGAGTACGGGGTGGACCCGGCCGGGAAGTTCTTCCTGATCTCGACCGCGACGCTGGTCGGCGCGGTCGTGCGGGTGCCGTACACCTTCGCCGTGGCCCGGTTCGGTGGCCGGAACTGGACCGTGTTCAGCGCGTTCACCCTGGTGGTGCCGACCGTCGCCGCCTACGTGGTGATGGAGCCGGGCACCTCGTACACCACCTTCGTGGTGGTGGCCGCGCTCACCGGTATCGGCGGCGGCAACTTCGCCTCCTCGATGACGAACATCAACGCCTTCTTCCCGCTGCGCGAGAAGGGCTGGGCGCTCGGGCTCAACGCGGGCGGCGGCAACGTCGGGGTGCCCGTCGTGCAGCTCGCCGGGCTGCTGGTGATCGGGACGGCGGGTGCCGCGCACCCGCGGATCGTGCTCGGCGCGTACATCCCGCTGATCCTTGTCGCCGCGCTGTGCGCCGCGTACTTCATGGACAACCTGGCGCCCGTGCGGAACGACACCGGGGCCGCCCGGGACGCCGTCCGCGACCCGCACACCTGGATCATGTCGGTGCTCTACATCGGCACCTTCGGCTCCTTCATCGGCTACAGCTTCGCCTTCGGCCTGGTGCTCCAGACCCAGTTCGGCCGGACCCCGCTGGAGGCCGCCTCGCTCACCTTCGCCGGACCGCTGCTCGGCTCGCTGATCCGGCCCGTCGGCGGCCGGCTGGCCGACCGGTACGGCGGCGCCCGCGTCACCCTGGCGAACTTCGCCGCGATGGCCGTCGCGACCGGAGTCGTCGTGTACGCCTCCGGCATCGAGTCGCTCACCGTGTTCCTCGTCGGCTTCACCGCGCTCTTCGTGCTGACCGGGCTCGGCAACGGATCGACGTACAAGATGATCCCGGGCATCTTCCACGCCAGGGCGATCGCCCTCGGCCTGCGCGGCGAGCGGGCGGCGGCGCACGGGCGGCGGCTGTCCGGGGCGGCCATGGGACTCATCGGCGCGGTCGGCGCACTCGGCGGGCTCGGCATCAACCTCGCCCTCCGGCAGTCCTTCCAGGCCTCCGGCACCGGAACGGCGGCCTTCTGGGCCTTCCTCGTCCTCTACGGGGCGTGTTCCGTGCTCACCTGGGCGGTATACCTTCGCCGCCCCGCGACGGCCCCGGTGAAGCCCCGGCTCAGCCATGCCGAGGTGGGATGATGGCCGCACGGTGCCGGGTGACGTAACGGGCGGGAAATACGGGCGAACCGAGCCTGTCACGCATCGTTGACAGGGTCGGTCCTCCGCACCACCGAGCAGCAGCGGGACGAGAGCCGGGTAGACCATATGCGCGACGACGAACAGCACGGGCCACTCGCGGGTTTCACGGTCGGCGTCACCGCCGCGCGCCGGGCGGACGAACTCGCCACGCTGCTGCGGCGCCGGGGCGCCACCGTGGTGCACGCGCCCGCCCTGCGGATCGTGCCGCTCGCCGACGACAGCGAACTCCTCGCCGCCACGGAGGAACTCCTCGACAGTGCCCCCGACGTGGTCGTCGCCACCACCGCGATCGGCTTCCGGGGCTGGATCGAGGCCGCGGACGGCTGGGGCATCGGGGCCCGGCTGCTGGACCTGCTGGGCGGCGTCGAGCTGCTGGCCCGCGGCCCCAAGGTCAAGGGCGCGGTCCGGGCCGCCGGACTGACGGAGGCGTGGTCACCCGCCTCCGAGTCCATGGCGGAAGTGCTGGAACGGCTCCTGGCGGAGGGTGTGGAGGGCCGCCGCATCGCCCTCCAGCTGCACGGCGAACCGCTCCCCGGCTTCGTGGAGTCGCTGCGGGCGGCCGGCGCCGAGGTCATCGGCGTCCCGGTCTACCGCTGGATGCCGCCCGAGGACATCGGCCCGCTCGACCGGCTCCTCGACCTCACCGCGGCCCGCGGCCTGGACGCGCTCACCTTCACCAGCGCCCCGGCCGCCGCCTCGCTGCTGCGCCGCGCCGGGGAGCGAGGCATGTTCCCCGAACTCCTCAGCGCCCTGCGGGACGACGTCGTATCCGCCTGCGTCGGACCGGTCACCGCACTGCCGTTGCAGGCCCACGGGCTCGACACCATCCAGCCGGAGCGCTTCCGGCTCGGCCCGCTCGTCCAGGTGCTCTGCCGTGAACTGCCCACCCGGGCACGTACGTTGCCGGTCGCCGGGCACCGGGTCGAGATCCGCGGCCACGCGGTCCTGGTCGACGACGAGCTGCGCCCGGTGCCGCCGGCCGGGATGGCTCTGCTGCACGCGCTGGCCCGGAGGCCGGGCTGGGTGGTGGCCCGCGCCGATCTGCTGCGCGCGCTGCCCGGCAGCGGTACGGACGAGCACGCGGTGGAGACGGCCATGGCCCGGCTGCGTACGTCGCTCGGCGCGCCCCGGATCGTCCAGACGGTCGTCAAACGCGGTTACCGGCTGGCCCTGGACCCGGCGTCCGACGCCAAGTACGCGGACTCCTGAGGGAACTGTCGCCCCATCAGGCGGAAGGCCCGCAGGAGGAGGGCGAGTGCGGCGGTGCACAGGACCGCCCGTACCGCGTTCCAGGCGACCCACGCGTCCTCGAACCGGTCCCGCACGGCCGCCGGGTCGGCGATGCGCGCCGGGTTCCCGGCCCGCGCGAGCTCGTCGTTGAGCGGGACGCTGACGCCCGAGGTGAGCAGGAACGCCACCGCGTACACCGCGAACGCGGCGAGGAGCCAGCCGCGCGGGCCGGGGGAGCGGCGCTGCTGCCAGGCGGCCGCCGCGGTGAGGAGCAGCGCGCCGAAGAAGCCGGCGAAGAACACCGGGTTCTCTATGACGTCGTTGATGTTCTGCATGACCTCGATGAAGGTCCGGTCGCCGCTGCGGCCCAGCGCGGGCATGACCGCGCAGGAGAAGGCGTAGAACGTGCCCGCGACGAGGCCGGTGGTGACTGCGGCGCCGCCGAGCACGAGGTGGTGGAGGGTGCGGTGGGCCTGGCTGGTTGTCATGGCTCCAGTGAAGTGGCGGAGCGGTCCCGGCCCCATCGTTCAGGCGCGCGGCTCCCTACGCGGGCGTCCACGGGGCGTCCCGGACCGCCGGGATACCGTGCGGGGATGATCAATGACACCCACCGGCTCGACGCGGAGGTACGGCTCCGTCCCGTCGCCGAGGCCGACGCCGCCTCCCTCGCCGCATCGATGACCCGCAGCCGTACGTACATGAGCCCCTGGGAACCCCGGCGGCCCGACGCCTTCTACACCGAGCGGGGGCAGCGGGAGCGAGTGGCCGGACTGCTGGCCGAACGCGAGGCGGGGCGTGTGATGCCCTGGTCGCTGGTGGACGGGGAGGACCGGGCGATCGGCGGGTTCCACCTCAACGCCGTCGTGCTCGGGTCCTTCCGCAGCGCCACGCTCGGCTACTGGGTGGACGTCGAGTACGCGGGCCGCGGGCTGGCCACCGCCGCGGTGCGCAGGATCTGCGAGCTGGCCAGGGACGAGCTGCGGCTGCACCGGGTCGAGGCGGGAACGGTCCTGGACAACGTGGCGTCGCAGCGGGTGCTCACCAAGTGCGGCTTCGAGCAGTACGGCACGGCCCCGGGCTATATGCACATCGACGGCGAGTGGCGCGATCACCGGCTCTTCCAGCGCATCCTTCACGACGGCCCGTTGACCGGGCAGCCGGCCGGGCGCGGGGTCTGAGAGCCCGGCTGCCGGGTCCGCGCGGCGGCAGGGGTTACGGGCCGGGGCCGGGAGGGGCACTCTGGTGTGGACGTCGGCCGGACCCAAGGCGGTGGCATGCGCATGGCAACGCGCAAGGGCTCGTGCGACTGGCGGTTCGACGCCGGGCGGCTCTGTCTCGACCTGGTGGCGACGGGGGCGGGCAGCGCCGACGCCCCCGAT
The DNA here is from genome assembly GCF_044744085.1 of Streptomyces sp. NPDC087428. NCBI lineage: Bacteria > Bacillati > Actinomycetota > Actinomycetes > Kitasatosporales > Streptomycetaceae > Streptomyces > Streptomyces sp. NPDC087428. The sequence continues at coordinate 720,477 of NZ_JBIUXR010000001.1, read as the reverse complement.
CCGCTGGACCGGCCCGAGCGGCTCGCCCACTGGCTGGTGGCCTCCGGGGCCGTACCGCAGAACACCCGGCTCGCCACCGTGGACCACAACTGGCTCGTGCTCTTCCGCCAGTTGAGGACCGCCGTCGACCGGCTGCTGACCGTCGAGCTCGGTGGCCGCGGGGCCGAGGGCGCCCTGGAGCGCGTCAACGCCCTCGCCGCGGGAGCCCCGCCCGCCGTGCGCGCCGTGCGCACCGGGAACGGCGCCCTGGTGCGCGGGCTCAGCGCGGAACCCGACTGCCGGGCGCTGCTCGCCACCGTGGCACGCGACGCCGTGGAGCTCCTCACCGACCCGGCGGCCCTGGGCGGACTGCGCCGCTGCGAGGGCGACAACTGCCGCCGCATCTACCTGGACACCTCGCGCGGGCGGCGCCGGCGCTGGTGCTCCAGCGAGGTGTGCGGGAACCGCGAACGGGTCGCCCGGCACCGGCGGCGCAACGCTGACCCGGCCGCCGGCCGGCCCGCGAGGCCGTGACCGCTGAACCCCTGCCGGGCCCCTGCCGCGAAGAATCCCGGCCCGGACTGAGTGGATCGGCCCGTATCCCCGTACCGATGGTCAAGGAGCTCGACAGGGTCTCGACCGGGAGGTGCGGGTGCGCGAGGATGCGGCCGTGGCCGATGACCGTCCGCGCGGGTCACGGCAGCGCGCTGAGCCGCCGCCGTCCCCCTCCGCCGTTCCCGACGAGGAGCTGATGCGGGCCCTCTACCGCGAGCACGCCGGACCGCTGATCGCCTACGTGCTCCGCCTCGTCGCCGGGGACCGGCAGCGCGCGGAGGACGTGGTGCAGGAGACGCTCATCCGGGCCTGGAAGAACGCCGGCTCACTGGGCGGCGCGACCGGTTCCGTCCGGCCCTGGCTGGTGACGGTCGCCCGGCGCATCGTCATCGACGGCCACCGCAGCCGCCGGTCCCGGCCGCACGAGGTCGAGCCGTCACCGCTGGAGGCCATTCCCGCCAAGGACGAGATCGACAGGGCGCTGTGGCTGATGACGCTCTCGGAGGCCCTCGGCGATCTGACCCCCGCCCACCGGGAAGCGCTGGTCGAGACCTACTTCAGGGGCCGCACCGTCGACGAGGCGGCCGAGGCGCTCGGCATACCCAGCGGCACGGTGCGGTCGCGGGTCTTCTACGCACTGCGCTCGATGAAGCTCGTACTCGAGGAGAGGGGGATCACGGCATGAGCGACGACGAGTGGGAGCCCTCCGGGCGCCGCCCGGCAGAACCCTCCCGCGTCCCCGCCGGACCTTCCGGACCTTCCGGCTCCGGCGAGGGCTCCGGCGAGGGGCCCGGCGAGGGCTCCGGGCACGATGCCGTGGGCGCGTACGCCCTGGGGATCCTGGACGACGCGGAGGCCACCGCCTTCGAGGCGCATCTGGCCGGCTGCGCCCGCTGCGGCGACCGGCTCGACGAGTTCGCCGGGCTGGAGCCGATGCTCGCGCTGCTCGCCGGGTCACCGTCCGGGGTGCCCGGCGCCCGCGCGGTCCCGGACGTCCTCGCGCCGCCCCCGCCCCGGATGCTCGGGGAACTGGTCGACGAGGTCGTGGCCGGGCGTGCCCGGCGCACCCGGCGGGGCAGATATCTGATCGCGGCGGCAGCGGTCCTGATCATCGGCGGCCCGCTCCTCGCGGTGACGGCCGGCGGCGGCGACCGGCCCGCGGCGCGGGCGGCGGACCCGCGGCCCGCCGGACCGGCCGGGGACGCCCCCTTCCGCGACCTGACGGAGAAGGTCCGGGCCACCGACCCCGTCACCGGGGTGGACGCCACCATCGGCACGGGGCCCAAGGCCTGGGGCACCGACACGGTGCTGGAGCTGAAGAACGTGACGGGCCCGCGGAAGTGCCGGCTGGTCGCCGTCTCCAGGACGGGCGAGGAGGAGGTCGTCACGTCCTGGTCGGTACCGAAGTGGGGCTACGGCATCGAGGGTTCCACGTACCCCGGCGCCGCGTACCCGCTCTACGTCCGCGGCGGGGCGGCGATGGCCCGGAGCGACATCGACCACTTCGAGGTGCGTACGTTCGACGGGAAACGGCTGGTGAGCGTCGGCGGGTAGGCGCTCCGGCCCGGACCGCCGGGCCCGGGGACGGGCCGCCGTTCCGGCCGGCGAGATCACTTGCTCGTGGCAGGTGCGCGACGGGCCCCGCGTCGCATAGGGTTGACGGCTGCCCAATGCACGTCAGAAGGGGGTCTCAGTGGCCGCGCAGGATGCCGCTGTCGATTCGTTGCGGGACCGGGAAATCGGTGTCGAGCAGGAACATCTCGACCATGTGTACCGCCGCCTCGAGGAGAAGATCCACGAGGCGGAATTTCTCATGAGTGATGCCGTGAAACGCGGCCAGGTCGGGACACCGGGGGCGCTCGCCGAGCGCGACGCCCAGGTGTTCCGGGCCGGAGTCCACCTCAACCGGCTGAACAGCGAGTTCGAGGACTTCCTCTTCGGAAGGATCGACCTGCTGCTCGGCAAGGACGGTGAGCGCGGCCCCGACGGCGCGTTCACCTCCGTGGAGCCGGCCGACGACGCAGTACGGAAGGACAGCACCGCCGACATCGCGGAGACACTGCACATCGGCCGGATCGGGGTCCTCGACTCCGACTACGCGCCCCTGGTCATCGACTGGCGGGCGCCGGCCGCCGCGCCCTTCTACCGGTCGACGCCGAAGGAACCGGGCCGGGTGGTACGCCGCCGGGTCATCCGCTCCAAGGGCCGCAGGGTCCTCGGGGTCGAGGACGACCTGATGCGTCCCGAGCTGACCGCGTACCTGGGGGGCGAGAAGCTCCCCGTCATCGGGGACGGAGCGCTGATGGCGGCGCTCGGGCAGGCCCGCAGCCACACCATGCGGGACATCGTCTCCTCCATCCAGGCCGAGCAGGACCTGGTGATCCGGGCGCCCGCCGCCTCGGTCACCGAGGTCTCCGGCGGTCCCGGCACCGGCAAGACCGCGGTCGCCCTGCACCGTGCCGCGTACCTGCTCTACCAGGACCGGCGGCGGTACGCGGGCGGCATCCTCGTCGTCTCGCCGACCCCGCTGCTGGTCGCGTACACCGAAGGGGTGCTGCCCTCGCTCGGCGAGGAGGGCCAGGTCGCGATCCGCGCGGTCGGCTCGCTGTCGGACGAGGCGGCGGGCACGGCGGGCGCCACCACCTACGACGAACCGGCCGTCGCCCGGATCAAGGGCTCGTCCCGGATCCTCCACGTGCTGCGCAAGGCGGCCCGCGGGGCGCTGGAACAGCCCATGGCCCGGCCGGCCGCCGGGGACGACGGCCAGCTGGCGTTCGGGGAGCCAGAGGAGGCCCCGCGGGAGGCCGCCACGCCCACCAGGCTGCGGGTGGTGGCCTTCGGCGCCCGGGTCGAGCTGAACGAGGACGAGCTCCGGCGCATCCGGAACAACGTCCTCAGCGGTACCGCACCGGTCAACCTGCTGCGCCCGCGCGCCCGCAAACTGCTGCTGGACGCGCTGTGGAGCAGGTCGTCCGGCCGGGGCCGCTACACCGATCAGGAGCTGGCCGCCGAACTGCGCTCGTCGTTCGACGAGGACGTCTCCACCGAGACGCCGTTCATCCAGTTCCTGAACGCCTGGTGGCCCGAGCTCACCCCGCGCGGGGTGCTCGCCGCGATGGCCGACGAGAAGCGGCTCGCCCGATGGGCGCGCCGGATCCTCAACCAGGGCGAGGTGCGCCGGCTCGCGCGCTCCCTGAAGCGCCTCGACAGCGCGGGGCAGGGGCCGCTGTCCGTCCACGACGTGGCGATGCTGGACGAGTTGCAGCATCTGATCGGCACCCCGAACCGGCCGAAGCGCACACGCGAGTTCGACCCGCTGGACCACCTCACCGGTCTGGAGGAGCTGATGCCGCAGCGGGAGGAGACGCAGTGGGAGCGGGCCGAACGGCTCGCGGCGGAGCGCACGGAGTACGCGCACGTCATCGTCGACGAGGCGCAGGACCTCACGCCCATGCAGTGGCGGATGGTCGGCCGCCGCGGCCGGCACGCCACCTGGACGATCGTCGGGGACGCGGCGCAGTCGTCCTGGTCCGACCCGGACGAGGCGGCCGCGGCGCGCGACGAGGCGCTCGGCAACCGCCCGCGCCGCCGTTTCACCCTGACCGTCAACTACCGCAACCCGGCGGAGATCGCCGAACTCGCCGCCAAGGTCCTCGCGCTCGCGATGCCCGGCATGGAGTCACCGGCGGCCGTCCGGTCCACGGGCGTCCGGCCGCGCTTCGAGACCGTACGGGACGGCGATCTGGCCGCGACCGTGCGCGAGGAGGCGCGGCGGCTGCTCGGCGAGGTGGACGGCACGGTCGGGGTCGTCGTCGCGATGAACCGGCGGGCCCAGGCCCGCAAGTGGCTCGCGGAACTCGGCGAACGGGTGGTCGCGCTGGGCAGCCTGGAGGCGAAGGGCCTGGAGTACGACGCCACGGTGGTCGTCTCGCCCGCGGAGATCGCGGACGAGTCCCCGGCGGGGCTGCGGGTGCTGTACGTCGCGTTGACGCGGGCCACGCAGCAGCTCACGGTCGTGTCGGGGGAGCGGGACCTGCCCGACGAGGACGGGGTGCCGGACCTGCTGAGGGACTGACGCCCACCGCCGCGGCAGCGGGCCGAGAAGCCTTTTCTGGGTCAACACGCGCTACGGGAATCACTTCTCCGGGGTGTTTGTTAGCCTGGAGTCGGCATCGGCTCGATCCAAGCCCCCGGGCCCAACCTTAGTCGCTTCGAGCGACCACTTGCCGCGAGGCGAGCATGGCGGGCCGGTGCCGCTTGACCGAAGAAGACAGACCCGCGTCACCTCCTGGTGGCGCGGGTCTGTTTCTGTTTCACGGGCCCCGGACGCGGCCCGTGACGCGCCGGGGTGCAGGGTGAGACGTGCGCCCGCCGGGGTTCCGCTGGAGCCGTCATATCTCGTATGGTGGAAAATGCTTTCCGAAGTGCGGCAGTCATTACCGGCTACCCACCGGTAGGTGCGAATATCTGAAGGCGTGTGCGGGTCCGTTCTCGTTGACGGACCCGGCCGCGTAGCAATGAAGCTAAGGAAAGCGAAGGACTCGGCCATGGCAACGGCGCCCAGCGTCTCGTACTCGATGACGGTCAGGCTGGAGGTGCCCGCGAGCGGCACAGCGGTCTCCCAGCTCACCACGGCCGTGGAGTCCTCAGGTGGTTCGGTCACCGGCCTCGACGTGACCGCCTCCGGCCACGACAAGCTCCGGATCGACGTCACGATCGCGGCCTCCTCCACGTCGCACGCCGACGAGATCGTCGAAGGCCTGCGCGACATCGAGGGTGTCGTCCTCGGCAAGGTGTCCGACCGTACGTTCCTGATGCACCTCGGCGGCAAGATCGAGATGCAGTCGAAGCACCCCATCCGCAACCGTGACGACCTCTCGATGATCTACACCCCCGGTGTGGCCCGGGTCTGCATGGCGATCGCCGAGAACCCCGAGGACGCCCGCCGCCTCACCATCAAGCGCAACTCCGTCGCAGTCGTGACGGACGGCTCCGCGGTGCTCGGCCTCGGCAACATCGGCCCGATGGCCGCCCTCCCGGTGATGGAGGGCAAGGCGGCCCTCTTCAAGCGGTTCGCCGGCATCGACGCCTGGCCGATCTGCCTGGACACCCAGAACACCGACGAGATCGTCGCGATCGTCAAGGCGATCGCACCGGGCTTCGCGGGCATCAACCTGGAGGACATCTCCGCGCCGCGCTGCTTCGAGATCGAGGCCCGGCTGCGCGAGGCCCTGGACATCCCCGTCTTCCACGACGACCAGCACGGCACCGCCATCGTCGTCCTGGCCTCGCTGACCAACGCGCTGCGCGTGGTGGGCAAGGCCATCGGGGACGTGCGGGTCGTCATGTCCGGCGCCGGGGCGGCCGGTACGGCCATCCTGAAGCTCCTCATCGCCGCGGGCGTCAAGCACGCGGTCGTCGCCGACATCCACGGCGTGGTGCACTCCGGCCGCGAGGACCTCGTCTCCGCCGCGCCGGACTCGCCGCTGCGCTGGATCGCCGACAACACCAACCCGGAGTCCGTCACCGGCACCCTCAAGCAGGCTGTCGTGGGCGCCGACGTCTTCATCGGCGTCTCGGCCCCGAACGTGCTGGACGGGACCGATGTCGCGGCCATGGCGGACGGCGCGATCGTGTTCGCGCTCGCGAACCCGGACCCCGAGGTCGACCCCGCGGTCGCCCGCGAGACGGCGGCGGTCGTGGCCACCGGCCGCTCCGACTTCCCCAACCAGATCAACAACGTCCTGGTCTTCCCCGGTGTCTTCCGCGGACTCCTGGACGCCCAGTCCCGGACCGTCAACACGGAGATGATGCTCGCCGCCGCGCACGCCCTCGCCGATGTCGTCGCCGAGGACGAGGTGAACGCGAACTACATCATCCCGTCGGTCTTCAACGACAAGGTCGCGGGAGCGGTCGCCGGAGCGGTCCGGGACGCCGCCAAGGCGGCCGGCGCGGCTGTGACGGGTCCCACGTCCGTCTGATGTCCGGCGCGTCGCGGGTCGCGGCGCCCCAAACGCCCCTTTAGGGTGGGCGGGCGACGCGTCCCGCGGAGCCCCGCACCCGCTGCGGACCGCTTCCGGGGAGTCGACGGAACGTCACCACGACGAGGCAGTGGCGCTTTTCGTGTGACTCCGGAGGGTGCCGGATTGGCTTTCCCGCCGCAGGTGGGGGCAGGATGCTTTCCCAAGGACTTCGTCCGGGGGGAGACCCCACGGGGCGCGAGGGTTCTCATACGGACCCGAGTCCGGGGACTGTCCGAGGGCCCTGGCAGCATCGGCTTCGATCTCACGCCTCACAGGCAAGAAGAACACGGGAGTAACAACATGAACCGCAGTGAGCTGGTGGCCGCCCTGGCCGACCGCGCCGAGGTGACTCGCAAGGACGCCGACGCCGTGCTGGCCGCGCTCGCCGAGACCGTCGGTGAGATCGTCGCCAAGGGCGACGAGAAGGTCACCATCCCCGGTTTCCTGACCTTCGAGCGCACCCACCGTGCCGCTCGCACCGCGCGTAACCCGCAGACCGGCGACCCGATCAACATCCCGGCCGGCTACAGCGTGAAGGTCTCCGCGGGCTCGAAGCTCAAGGAAGCCGCCAAGGGCAAGTAACACCCCCTGGCACCACGAAGGGCGGTCACCCCGACCAGGGTGGCCGCCCTTCGGCATGCGAGCCGCAGAGGGCCCGTTCTGGGCCTTCCGGGGCGACACCGGCTGATTCCGGGCTACCGGTGCGGAGGACGACGCCCTGCATTGAGCCCCCGGCCTCGGGCAGGTGCCGTCGATCGCTGACGTACCGGCATTCGGGGGAACCGTGTCCGGACACACCACGCTGCCCGTCCGGCGCCGGACCGCCGGGCCGGGACGCTCTGGCCCGTGGACACGCTCCACATGTGCGTGACGGGGCGCGGCGTCCGGCTGACGCTGCCCCGGGGCGGCGGCAAGGGGACCGTGATCAACTGCAAACGTCTCCGAGCGTCGGCTCCCCGGACACACGCCGGGGCCGGTTCCCGGAAGCGCTCGCCTCCGGGAACCGGCCCCGATGTGGGTCCGGCGGGCGGATCAGACGAGTGAACCGCCCGGCAGCTCCACCTTCGCGCCGAGCTTCTCCAGCTTGTCCATGAAGTTCTCGTAGCCGCGGTTGATCAGGTCGATCCCGTGCACCCGGGACGTCCCCTGCGCCGCCAGGGCGGCGATCAGGTACGAGAAACCGCCGCGCAGGTCGGGGATGACCAGATCCGCGCCCTGGAGCTTCGTCGGCCCGGAGACGACCGCGGAGTGCAGGAAGTTGCGCTGCCCGAAGCGGCAGTCGGAGCCGCCCAGGCACTCGCGGTAGAGCTGGATGTGCGCACCCATCTGGTTGAGCGCAGAGGTGAAGCCGAGCCGGGACTCGTACACCGTCTCGTGGACGATCGACAGGCCCGCGGCCTGCGTCAGCGCCACGACCAGCGGCTGCTGCCAGTCGGTCTGGAAACCGGGGTGCACGTCCGTCTCCAGCGCGATGGCGTTCAGCGCGCCGCCCGGGTGCCAGAAGCGGATGCCCTCGTCGTCGATCTCGAAGGCGCCGCCGACCCGGCGGAAGGTGTTCAGGAACGTCATCATCGAGCGCTGCTGCGCCCCGTGGACGTAGATGTTGCCCTCGGTCGCCAGCGCCGCGGACGCCCAGGAGGCGGCCTCCAGGCGGTCCGGGATCGCGCGGTGCGTGTAGCCGTCGAGACGGTCGACACCGGTGATCCGGATCGTCCGGTCGGTGTCCAGGGAGATGATCGCGCCCATCTTCTGCAGTACGCAGATGAGGTCCTCGATCTCCGGCTCCACGGCCGCGTTGGACAGCTCGGTGACACCCTCGGCGAGCACGGCCGTCAGCAGCACCTGCTCGGTGGAGCCCACCGACGGGTACGGCAGCCGGATCTTGGTGCCGCGCAGCCGCTGCGGGGCCTCCAGGTACTGGCCGTCCGCCCGCTTCTCGATCGTCGCGCCGAACTGGCGCAGCACGTCGAAGTGGAAGTCGATCGGCCGGCCGCCGATGTCGCAGCCGCCGAGCCCCGGGATGAACGCGTGTCCCAGCCGGTGCAGCAGCGGGCCGCAGAAGAGGATCGGGATGCGCGACGAGCCCGCGTGGGCGTCGATATCGGCGACGTTCGCGCTCTCGACGTGCGTGGGATCGAGGATCAGCTCGCCCGGTTCGTCACCCGGACGGACCGTCACGCCGTGCAGCTGGAGGAGCCCGCGGACCACCCGCACATCGCGGATGTCGGGCACGTTGCGGAGTCGGCTGGGCCCGCTGCCGAGCAGCGCGGCGACCATTGCCTTCGGCACCAGGTTCTTGGCGCCTCGGACGCGGATCTCGCCCTCCAGCGGGGTTCCGCCGTGGACAAGCAGGACATCGTCTGTGCCGGTCATGAATCTCGCGTTCCGGAGTGGTCGGGCAGGGGGCCAATCGAAAGGGTAATGGCCGTACGCCCCCCATCCGTAAGAAAGCGGGGGGTGTACGAACGTCATGAATCCGCCACAACACGCTCCGCGTCCTGGATCTTGCGGAGGGTTACCGTCCGGATGGGGGCCCGGACGTGCGCTCCTCGTGCCCCCGTGCGCCCTGAGCTGCGCTCGGGCACTCGGGGCGGCGACCGGGTGACTTGGCCCCCGCGAAGGCCGAAGATGCGGGATCATTTCTGGCATGACCGAGGTGTCCTCGCTCACAGGGCGGCTGCTCGTGGCCGCACCCGCCCTGGCGGACCCGAATTTCGACCGCGCGGTGGTGCTGCTCCTCGACCACGACGAGGAGGGCTCGCTCGGCGTGGTCCTGAACCGCCCGACCCCGGTCGGGGTCGTCGACATCCTGGCGTCCTGGGCCGGTCTGACCGGTGAACCCGACGTCGTCTTCCAGGGCGGCCCGGTCTCCCTCGACTCCGCGCTCGGGGTGGCGGTGATCCCCGGGGACGAGGGGCCGCTCGGCTGGCGCCGGGTGTACGGGGCGATCGGGCTGGTGGACCTGGAGGCGCCCCCCGAGCTGCTGGCCGCGGCCCTCGGCTCGCTGCGGATCTTCGCCGGTTACGCCGGCTGGGGGCCCGGACAGCTGGAGTCGGAACTCTCCGAGGGCGCCTGGTACGTCGTCGAGTCGGAGCCGGGGGATGTCTCCTCGCCCCGCCCGGAGAGCCTCTGGAGGGCTGTCCTGCGCCGTCAGCGCAGCGAACTGGCCATGGTCGCCACGTACCCGGACGACCCTTCGCTGAACTGATCCTCCTGGCTTTCAGTACGCTTGGCGGTTATGAGCACTCTTGAGCCCGATCGCGGGGCAGGTACGGGAACCCTCGTGGAGCCGACGCCACAGGTGTCGAACGGCGACGGCGACCACGAGCGCTACGCCCATTACGTCCAGAAGGACAAGATCATGGCGAGTGCCCTGGAGGGCACCCCCGTGGTGGCGCTGTGCGGCAAGGTCTGGGTGCCGGGGCGCGATCCCAAGAAGTACCCGGTGTGTCCCATGTGCAAGGAGATCTACGAGTCCATGGGCGCCGGCGGCGACAAGGACAAGGGCAAGGGCGGCAAGGACAAGAAGTAGTCCGCAGCAGCAGAACCGACCTGTCCGGGAGAACCCCCGGGGCACGCAGCCGCGTGCCCCGGGGGTTCTCCGCCGTTCCGGGCCCGCCGCGTCGCACGGGCCGCGTCCGCGGGTCACAGAGTGGTTGAGACCACTTGTCGGCGACTTCGTCTAGACCTACCCTCCTGCAAGTTGTGCAGAACGAAACGCGCGTTGCGCATGTTGCAACGCCTACCGGTAGGGGTCCCGGATGAAGCTTTCTGCCCGAATTGCCGCCCCGGCTGCGGCGCTTGTGCTGGCGGGTCTCACCGCCACCGCCTGCGCGCCGCAGACCTCCGACACCGGTGCCAAGGGGGACGAGAAGACCGGCACGCTGCGTGTCTGGCTGTTCCAGGAGGTCGGCAACAAGCCCAAGGAGAAGGTCGTCGACGCCGCGGTCGCGGACTTCGGGAAGGCCCACAAGGGCGCGAAGGTCGAGATCGAGTACATCCCCGTCGAGACCCGCGCCCAGCGCGTCAAGGCCGCGTTCAACGACCCCAAGAGCGCCCCGGACCTCATCGAGTACGGCAACACCGACACCGCCGGCTACGTGAAGGACGGCGGACTGGCCGATGTCAGCCCCGAGTTCGGCGCCTGGGCGGACGCCAAGGACACCGACCCGACCGCCAAGCAGTCCGTGACCGTGGACGGCAAGGTCTACGGCGCCCCGCTCTTCGTCGGCGTCAGGGCGCTGTACTACCGCACCGACGTCTTCGAGGACCTGGGGATCGAGGCGCCCAAGTCCCAGGCGGAACTGATCTCCACCGCGAAGAAGATCCACCGGAAGAAGCCCGCCCTGTACGGACTCGCGGTCGGCGGCGCGTACACCTACGGCGCGATGCCGTTCATCTGGGCCAACGGCGGCGAACTGGCCGACGGGAGCGGAGCCTCGTACAAGGCGGCCATCAACAGCGCGAAGGCCCGCAAGGGCATCACCGCCTACACCTCGCTCTTCGGCGACGCCAACTGCCCGGCCGCCAAGTGCGCAGCCATGGGCGGCAACGCGACCGTCACCGCCTTCGCCTCCGGCAAGGCCGCCATGGCCATCGGCGGCGACTTCAGCCACGCGGCCGTCGAGGCCGGCACGGTGAAGGGCAGGTACGCGGTCGTGCCGCTGCCGGGCGTGGCGGAGAACTCCGTCGCCCCCGCGTTCGCGGGCGGCAACAACATCGGCGTGCTGAAGAGCAGCAGGCACCGCACCCTCGCCGTCGACCTGATGAAGTCGCTGACCGGCAAGGAGACCCAGGCGAAGATGTTCGACGCGATGGGCTTCCTGCCCACGTACACGGACGTGCTGGCCGCGGCCGCGAAGAAGGAGCCGTTCGTCGAACCGTTCGTCAGGACCCTCGGTGCGGGCGCCAGGTTCGTCCCCGCCTCGCCCGCCTGGGGCCAGATCGACTCCTCGATGATCCTGCCGACGATGTTCCAGGAGATCGTCAGCGGCCGCAAGGACGTGGCCGGCGCCTCGGACGACGCCGCGAAGAAGATGGACGCCGCGTTCGCCGACGCGGGCTGACGATGACGGCGAACAGCACGGCGTACACAACGCCCCGCGCACCCGGAGCGGGCCGGGACGCCCCCCGCCCGCCCCGGCGCCGCCCCTCCGCCTCCCCCGCCCGGCGGTCCGGCTGGACCCCCTGGCTCTACCTGCTGCCCGCGCTCGTCCTCCTCGGCGGGCTGCTGGTCTACCCGATCTACCAGCTCGGCCTGATCTCCTTCCTGGAGTACACCCAGGCCCAGGTCAGCGGCGGCGAACCGGCCACCTTCCAGGGGTTCGGCAACTACGCGACGCTCTTCCGGGACAGCCAGTTCTGGCAGGTGCTGCTGGCCACCGTGGTCTTCGCGGCGGTCTGCGTGCTGGCCACCCTGCTGGTCGGCTGCGCGCTGGCCGTCCTGCTGACCCGGGTGCGGGCCCTGCCGCGGCTCGCGCTGATGATGGCCGCGCTCGGCGCCTGGGCGACCCCCGCGATCACCGGGTCGACCGTCTGGGTCTTCCTCTTCGACGCCGACTTCGGGCCGGTCAACAGGGTGCTGGGGCTCGGCGACTTCTCCTGGACGTACGGGCGCTACAGCGCCTTCGCGCTGGTGCTCCTCGAAGTCCTGTGGTGCTCGTTCCCGTTCGTGATGGTCACCGTGTACGCGGGCATCCGGGCGATCCCCACCGAGGTGCTGGAGGCGGCGGCGTTGGACGGCGCCTCGCAGTGGCGGATCTGGCGGTCGGTCATGGCGCCGATGCTGCGGCCGATCCTGATCGTCGTCACCATCCAGTCGATCATCTGGGACTTCAAGGTCTTCACCCAGATCTACGTCATGACCAACGGCGGCGGCATCGCCGGCCAGAACCTGGTGCTCAACGTGTACGCCTACCAGAAGGCGTTCGCGTCCTCGCAGTACAGCCTCGGCTCGGCGATCGGCGTCGTGATGCTGGTGATCCTGCTGGCGGTCACGCTGGTCTATCTGCGCCTGGTGAGGCGCCAGGGGGAGGAACTGTGAGCCTGCCGTCCCTGTCGCGCGTCCGCCGGCCCGGCCGGCTCGCCGCCGAGGCCGCGGCCCTCATGATCGCCGCCGCCGTGGCCTTCCCGCTGTACTGGATGGTGCTCTCCGCCCTCAAACCGGCCGGCGAGATCCAGTCCACGCACCCCAGGCCGTGGACGCTGTCGCCGTCCCTGGACTCCTTCCGCCGGGTCTTCCAGCAGCAGGACTTCGGGCGCTACTTCCTCAACAGCCTGCTCGTCGCCGGCACCGTCGTCATCGTGTCCGCGCTGATCGCCTTCCTGGCGGCGACGGCGGTGACCCGGTTCAGATTCCGCTTCCGCACCACACTGCTGATCATGTTCCTGGTCGCGCAGATGGTGCCGGTCGAGGCGCTGACGATCCCGCTGTTCTTCCTGATGCGGGACTTCGGCCAGCTGAACACACTCGGCTCGCTGATCCTGCCGCACCTCGCCTTCTCGCTGCCGTTCGCGATCTGGATGCTGCGCGGCTTCGTCAAGGCTGTCCCCGACGCACTGGAGGAGGCGGCGTACATCGACGGGGCGAGCCGCGCCCGCTTCCTGTGGCAGATCCTCTTCCCGCTGGTCTTCCCCGGACTGGTGGCGACCAGCGTCTTCTCGTTCATCTCGACCTGGAACGACTTCCTTTTCGCGAAGTCGTTCATCATCAGCGACACCTCCCAGTCGACGCTCCCGATGGCGCTGCTGGTCTTCTTCAAACCCGATGAGAACGACTGGGGCGGGATCATGGCAGCCTCGACGGTGATGACCGTTCCCGTGCTGGTCTTCTTCGTACTCGTACAGCGACGCCTGGTCTCGGGACTGGGCGGAGCGGTTAAGGACTGACGTGGTCAATCTGATCCCGGCGCCCCTGAGCGCCGAATACCCCACCGACGCGGTCGGCTTCGTTCTGGATCAGGACACCGTGGTCGACGCGCCCCCGGGCACCGAGGGGGTCGCGCGTCTGCTGCGTGCCGCCCTGGGCGCCGCGACCGGGCTGCCGCTTGCACCGGGCCGGGGCGACGCCGGGCGGGCGATCCGGCTGCGGATCGAACCCGCGGCGGACGAACTGGGGCCCGAGGGCTACCTGCTCGACGTCGACGCCGACGCCGTCACGCTCCGGGCCGCGGCCCCGGCCGGGCTGCACTGGGGCGTCCAGACGCTGCGCCAGCTGCTCGGCCCCGAGGCCTTCCGGCAGGCGCCGGTGAACCCGGACCGGGTCTGGACCGTACCGGGCTGCACCGTCCGGGACCGCCCGCGCTTCGGCTGGCGCGGCATGATGCTCGACGTGTCACGGCACTTCATGCCCAAGACCGACGTCCTGCGCTACCTCGACCTCCTCGCCGCCCACAAGCTGAACGTCTTCCACTTCCACCTCACCGACGACCAGGGCTGGCGCATCGAGATCAAGCGCTACCCGCGCCTGACAGAGGCCGGCTCCTGGCGCTCGCGCACGAAGCACGGCCACCGGGCCTCCGAGCTGTGGGACGACACCCCGCACGGCGGTTTCTACACGCAGGACGACATCCGCGAGATCGTGGCGTACGCCGCGGCCCGGCACATCCGTGTCGTCCCCGAGATCGACATCCCGGGCCACTCGCAGGCGACCATCACCGCCTACCCGGAACTCGGCAACACCGACGTCATCGACACCACCGCCCTCTCCGTCTGGGACGACTGGGGCGTCACCCCGAACGTACTCGCCCCCACCGAGAACACCCTGCGCTTCTTCGAGGGCGTCTTCGAGGAGGTCCTCGAACTCTTCCCCGCCGCCACCTCGCCGTTCGTCCACGTCGGCGGCGACGAGTGCCCCAAGGACCAGTGGAAGCAGTCACCGACGGCCCAGGCGCGCATCAAGGAACTCGGCCTGGCCGACGAGGACGAGCTGCAGTCCTGGTTCATCCGGCACTTCGACCGCTGGCTCACCGCACGCGGCCGCCGCCTCATCGGCTGGGACGAGATCCTGGAGGGCGGGCTCGCCGAGGGGGCGGCCGTCTCCTCGTGGCGCGGCTACGGGGGCGGCATCGCCGCCGCCGAGGCCGGGCACGACGTCGTGATGTGCCCGGAGCAGCAGGTCTATCTGGACCACCGTCAGCACGGCGGCCCCGACGAGCCGATGCCGATCGGGTACGTCCGCACCCTGGAGGACGTGTACCGCTTTGAACCCGTTCCGCCGGGCCTCTCCGAGGAGGCGGCCCGGCACATCCTCGGCACCCAGGCCAACGTCTGGACCGAGGTCATGCAGAACCGGGCCCGCGTCGACTACCAGGTCTTCCCGCGCCTCGCCGCCTTCGCCGAGGTCGCCTGGTCGGCCCTGCCCGCCTCCGAGGACCGGGACTACGCCGGCTTCGAGCGGCGGATGGCCACGCACTACAGGCGACTTGACGCGCTCGGCGTCGACTACCGGCCGCCGGGCGGTCCGCTGCCCCGGCAGCGGCGGCCCGGCATCCTGGGACGCCCGATCGAGGGAGCGCCCCCGCGCGTGTGAGCCCGCGTGAAGGGAGCGCTTCCGGCTGCCGCGGCAGCCGGAACCGCTCCCTTCCGTGCTGTTCCGGCACAGTTTCCCGCCCGTCCTCCCGCACTTTCCCGTGACTCTCCCGTGGACCGGAGCAAGCCGTACAAGCTCGCTGAATAGTGGCAATTCGCACTCCACGCCGAAGAGGTGCGAATCGGGATCATCTCCCTGGCCAGGGACGGATACTCCCTTCGCGGACCCTCGCGTCGGGCCGGTCCGAAGATGTGCCAGAGTTGCCACGTCCAGGCTTTGAGCACGTACCGTACGGCGAAACAGACGGGACAGCCGGGACACCGGGAAGGGGCAGCTGGGTTGACCACGCAAGCACCGCAGGCGACGCAGTCCGTCACGCTGCCTGCCTCGCTGGACGAGGCAGTGGCGGCACTCGGCGCCATGCCTGCCGCCGTCCCCGTGGCGGGCGGCACGGACCTGATGTCGGCTGTCAACAAGGGCCTCCTGCGCCCCTCCGGGCTGGTCGGCCTCGGCCGGATCAGCGAACTCCGGGGCTGGCACTACCAGGACGGCCACGCCCTGCTCGGCGCCGGACTCACCCATGCCCGCATGGGGCGTCCCGACTTCGCCGCCCTCATCCCGGCCCTGGCCGCGTCCGCACGCGCCGCGGGACCGCCCCAGATCCGCAACGCCGGAACGCTCGGCGGGAACATCGCCACCGCAGCCCCGACCGGCGACGCGCTGCCGGTGCTCGCCGCGCTGGAGGCCGAACTCGTCATCGCGGGCCCCGGCGGCGCCCGCCGCGAGATCCCGGTCTCGCACCTGCTGGCGGGCCGCGAGATGCTGGAGCCCGCCGAACTGATCGGCTTCGTCCGCGTTCCGCTGCTGCACGCCCCGCAGGTCTTCCTCAAGGCGACGGGACGCACCGGCCCCGGCCGTGCCACCGCCTCCGTCGCGATCGTCCTCGACCCGGCCCGGCGCGGAGTGCGCTGCGCGGTCGGCGCCATCGCGCCGATGCCGCTGCGGCCGCTGGAGGCCGAACGCTGGATCGCCTCACTGATCGACTGGGACGGCGAACGGGGTCTGGCGCCCGACGCGCTGGCCGCGTTCGGCGAGTACGTCGCCGCCGCCTGCATCCCGGACGAGCCACCGCCCGCCGACGGGGGAGAGGCGCCACCGCTGTCCCCCGCCGTACTGCACCTGCGGCGCACCGTCGCCGCGCTGGCCCGACGCGCACTGGGGAGGGCACTGTCGTGAGCAACGAGGACCACACCGAACAGCACGGGGGATGGGAGCCGACCCCCCAGAGCGGCGAGTACGACGCGGACGCGACCGCCTTCGTCCACTTGCCGCCGGAGGACCTGGCGAACATCCCGCTGGCCGCGCCCGGCCAGGGCTACGTGCCGCCGATGATCCTTCCGCTGACCCCGGCCGCCGGGACTGACCCGGCCGCCACCGGCAACTGGGCCGTCCGGACACCGGACCAGCAGGACCCCCGCTCGGAGGCCGAACAGCCGGCCCCCGAGGCGGTGCACTGGCCCGACCCGAACCAGCAGCAGACGCCGTACGGGTACCCGCAGACCCCGCAGACCCCGCAGACACTGCCCCCGCACCAGCCGCAGGCGCCCGGGGAGCAGTACCCCGACCGGTACCGCGACAACCGGGCCGACACCGGCCAGTGGAGCTTCGCCGAGTCCGCCGAGCCCGCGGGGCACACCGGCCAGTGGCAGATCCCGGTCGCCGACGGCGATCTCCCGGAGGAGTCCGGCGAGTTCTCGGCCTCCGCGCTGGCCGCCGGCTGGTACGCGGACCGGACCCCGCCGGCCACCCTGCCCGGCGGCGCGCCCGCGCCCTGGGCGACGCAGGAGCCGGAGCCCGCGCCCGGGGAAGACACCCCGCCGGACCCCGGCACACCGGACGCGCCGCACGACAGCGCGGACGGAGCCGGGGACGCCGACGCGCCGCCCCCGGAGCCGGCCCCCGGCCCGCACGAGGCCGGGCACGACACCGGCCACGAAGTCCCGCCCGGAGCAGCCCTCCAGGACACACCGCACCCCGGCCCGGAGCACCCCGGCACAGCCGAACCGGCCGTCGAACCGGCCGTCGAACCGGCCGTCGAACCGGCACTTGACCCCGGGACGGCACCGGACGCCGAGGTCACGGATGCCGAGGGCACCAACGCCAAGGGCACCAACGCCGAGGTCACGGACGCCGAGGTCACGGGCGTCGAGACGGCACCGGACGCCGGGCCCACGGAAGCCGAAGCCGTGGACCCCGACGCCACGGACACGGACGCCACGGATACGGGCGCCGTCGAGGCCGCTCCGCTCGACCTGCCCAGCGAACACCCCTCCGCCTCCTACCTGCTGCACGTGAACGGCGCCGACCGCCCCGTCACCGACGCCTGGATCGGCGAGTCGCTGCTCTACGTGCTGCGCGAGCGCCTCGGCCTCGCCGGGGCCAAGGACGGCTGCTCGCAGGGTGAGTGCGGTGCCTGCAACGTCCAGGTGGACGGGCGTCTCGTCGCCTCCTGCCTGGTCCCCGCGGCCACCGCGGCGGGCAGCGAGGTCCGTACCGTCGAAGGTCTGGCCGTCAACGGCGAGCCGTCCGACGTGCAGCGGGCGCTGGCCGACTGCGGCGCCGTCCAGTGCGGCTTCTGCATCCCCGGCATGGCGATGACCGTCCACGACCTGCTGGAGGGCAACCACGCCCCCAGCGAGCTGGAGACCCGCCAGGCGCTCTGCGGCAACCTCTGCCGCTGCTCCGGTTACCGGGGCGTGCTCGACGCCGTGAACGAGGTCATCGCGGGCCGCGAGGCAGCCTCCGAGGCCGCCTCCGCGCCCGTACCGGAAGCAGCGGAACAGGACGAGGCCCGCATCCCGCACCAGGCGGCCCCCGGCGCGGGTAGTGTGCAGGCCCATCTGCAGGACGGAGGCATGGCGTGAGCAACGACGCAGCCACCGCGGCCGGCGCTACCCACACGGCGATCAGCATTCCTTCACTGGACGGCCCCGACGGCCCCGGGACCGAGCAGCCACTGCTCGGCCTGGGCGCCTCGCTGCCCCCGGCCGACGCCCGCGCCAAGACCGAGGGCACCTTCCCCTACGCCGCCGACCTGTGGGCCGAGGGACTGCTCTGGGCGGCCGTGCTCCGCTCTCCGCACCCTCATGCCCGCATCCTGTCGATCGACACCTCGGCCGCGGTCGAGATGCCGGGCGTACGCGCGGTCGTCACCCACGAGGACGTCCCCGGCGAGAGCTCCTACGGGCGCCGCGTCGTGGACCGCCCCGTCTTCGCCTCCGACCTGGTCCGCCACCACGGCGAGCCGATCGCCGCGGTCGCCGCCGACCACCCCGACACGGCCCGGCTGGCCGCCGCCGCCATCGCCGTCGAGTACGAGGTGCTGGAACCGGTCACCGACCCGGAGAAGGCCTTCGCCGCCGAACCGCTGCACCCCGACGGCAACCTGATCCGCCACATCCCGCTGCGCTACGGCGACCCGGAGGTCGTGGGCGAGGTCATCGTCGAGGGCCTCTACCGCATCGGCCGCCAGGACCCGGCGCCGATCGGTGCCGAGGCCGGGCTCGCCGTGCCCCGCCCCGACGGCGGCGTCGAGATCTACACCGCCTCCACCGACCCGCACACCGACCGCGACCTCGCCGCCGCCTGCTTCGGCCTGGAGCCGGACCGGGTGAAGGTCGTCGTCACCGGCGTCCCCGGCGCGACCGGCGACCGCGAGGACCCCGGATTCCAGCTCCCGCTGGGTCTGCTCGCCCTGCGCACCGGCTGCCCGGTCAAGCTGGCCGCCACCCGCGAGGAGTCCTTCCTCGGCCACGCGCACCGCCACCCCACCCTGCTCCGCTACCGCCACCACGCGGACGCCGAGGGCCGGCTGGTGAAGGTCGAGGCGCAGATCCTCCTCGACGCGGGCGCGTACGCCGACTCCTCCTCCGAGTCGCTGGCCGCCGCCGTCGCGTTCGCCTGCGGCCCCTACGTCGTCCCGCACGCCTTCATCGAGGGCTGGGCCGTCCGTACGAACAACCCGCCGTCCGGCCACGTCCGGGGCGAGGGCGCGATGCAGGTCTGCGCCGCCTACGAGGGCCAGATGGACAAGCTGGCCGCCAAGCTCTCCATCGACCCGGCCGAACTGCGGCTGCGCAACGCCCTGTCCACCGGCGACATCCTGCCCACCGGCCAGACCGTGACCTGCCCCGCCCCCGTCGCCGAACTCCTCGGTGCGGTAAGGGACTTCCCGCTCCCCTCGCTCCCCAAGGACTCCCCGGAGGACGACTGGCTGCTCCCGGGCGGCCCGGAGGGCGCGGGCGAGCCCGGCGCGGTGCGGCGCGGGGTCGGATACGCGCTCGGCATGGTCCACATGCTCGGCGCCGAGGGCGCCGACGAGGTCTCCACGGCCACGGTCCGGGTCCACGACGGGGCCGCCACCGTCATCTGCGCCGCCGTCGAGACGGGCCAGGGCTTCTCGACACTGGCCCGCCAGGTCGTCCAGGAGACCCTGGGCATCGAGGAGGTCCACGTGGCCTCCGTCGACACCGACCAGCCCCCGGCGGGACCGGCCACCCACGGCCGCCACACCTGGGTCTCCGCCGGAGCGGTCGAACGCGCCGCGAAGATGGTCCGCACCCAGCTGCTCCAGCCGCTGGCCCACAAGTTCGGCATGTCCACCGAGCTGCTCCAGATCGCCGACGGCAAGATCACCTCGTACGACGGGGTGCTGTCCACGACCGTCACGGAGGCGATGGACGGCAAGGAGCTCTGGGCCACCGCCCAGTGCCGCCCGCACCCCACCGAGCCGCTCGACGAGTCCGGGCAGGGCGACGCCTTCGTGGGCCTCGCGTTCTGCGCGATCCGCGCGGTGGTGGACGTCGACATCGAGCTCGGCTCGGTCCGCGTCGTGGAGATGGCCGTCGCCCAGGACGTCGGCCGGGTCCTCAACCCGTCCCAGCTGGCGACCCGGATCGAGGCGGGCATCACCCAGGGCATCGGCACCGCCCTGACGGAGAACCTCCGCACCGCACGCGGTCTGATCCGGCACCCCGACCTGACGGGCTACGCCCTGCCGACCTCCCTGGACGCGCCGGACATCCGCATCGTCAAACTCGTCGAGGAACGCGATGTGGTGGCCCCCTTCGGCGCCAAGCCGGCTTCCGCGGCCCCCGTGGTGACGTCCCCGGCCGCCGTGGCCGCCGCCGTCCGCTCGGCCACCGGCCGCCCGGTCAACCGGCTCCCGATCCGGCCCCAGGCAGCGGTGGCGACGCCGAAGTCCTGATTCGGTCCCCCGTGCGTGACGGGGGACATGGCAGGCCGCGGCGTCATGCGGCGAGTATGGGCGGATGCATCTCTCCGGATCGGACGGCCCCGACCACGGCCCCACGCTCGCGCAGCTCCTCGCGCTGATCGCCGCCGGGACACTCGACGTGGTCGTGGCACCCCGCGGCACCGGCGTGCCCGTGTCCGACGTGGTGCTGCACGACCCGGGCGAGGAGCGGGACGAGGAGGTCTGGGCGGCCACCGGGCTGGTGCTGCTCGCCGTCGGGGTGGAAGTCGCCTCGTCCGAGGCGGTGGACGTGCTGCGCGCCGCCGACCGGGCCGGCGCGGCGGCCGTGGTGATGCGGCGCGGCGTCCGGGGGCCGGGGACGGCGCTGCTGGAGGCGGCGGAGCGGGGGCGTACGGCGTTGCTGACCCGGCGGCCCGGACAGGGCTGGACCGAGGTGCTCGGCGGGCTGCGGACCGCGTTGGTGCACAGCGTCGCGGACGGGGCCGGGGGCGCGGGCGGTGTCGACGGGCTGCGGCTGGGAGATCTGTCGGGCCTGGCCAACACCGTGGCGGACCTGGTCGGCGGCGCGATCACGATCGAGGACCCGCAGTCGCGGGTGCTGGCGTACTCGCGCATGGACCACGAGCCCGATCCGATGCGCAGGCTCACGATCCTCGGCCAGGAGGTGCCGCGCTGGCGGGTCGTCGAACTGCGGGAGAGCGGCTTCTTCCAGACCCTGTGGAACACCGACGACGTGGTGCGGCGCCCCGCCGACGACCGGTACGCCGAACGGCTGGCCGTCGCGGTACGGCACGGATCCGAGGTGCTCGGCTCGATCTGGGCCGCCGCCGACGGGCGTCCGCTGGCCGAGGACGCGGTGGCGGCGCTGCGGACGGCGGGCCGCGCGGCGGTCCCGCACCTGTCGCACCACCGGACGTGGGGCCGGGCCGCCACCCGGGCGCGCGAGGGAGCGGTGCACGCACTCCTGGCGGGCAGCACCCAGGCGGCGCACGACGTCGGGATCGTACGGGGCCGGCCGTACGCCGTGATGGTGGCGGAGGTGTACGAGGGCCGGGAGCCGGCGCCCGGGGACGTCGTGCAACGGGTGCTCGACGTCCTCGCGCTCCAGGCCGCCGCCTACCGCCCCGGGTGTGTGACCGCACGGTCGGGACAGCGGCTGTACACCCTGGTGCCGGCCGCGGACGGCGAGACGGACCCCGCCCGCACCCTGCTGGCGACGGCCCGCTCCGTACCCCGTGGCGTGGTCTTCGCCGGTGCCGGGCCCGTGGTGACGGACCTGGCGCGGCTGCCCGCCTCCCGTGAGGCCGCGGAGCTGGTGGTACGGGTGCTGGGGGAGCGGGCCGCGCGGCTGCCCGCCGGGGCCGGTTCGGAAGTGGCCTCGTACGCGGAGGTGGCGGCCGAGGCCGCGGTGCTGCGGCTGCTCGACCGGGTGGAGCCGCTGTGGGGGACGCTGTCGGGGCCGGTGCACGCGATGCTGGAGCACGACCGGGCGCACGGCGCGCGGTACGGCGAATCGGTCGCCGGGTACCTCGACGCCTTCGGCGACACGGCCGCCGCCGCGCGTCGCCTCAATGTGCACCCCAACACCCTGAGGTACCGGCTGCGCCGGGCCCGGGAGCTGTTCGGCGTGGACCTGGCCGACCCTGCCGTGCGGCTCCTGGCGGACGTCGGGCTGCGTCTGGGCCGCCGCGACGGCTGAGGACGCCGGGGGCGACGACGTATTTCATGATCATTTACTTGTGGGGCCGGACAGGCGATCCGGCGTGTCCTGGTCGTGGGCGACGGAGACATGCCGGGCTCCGCGCACCGAAGCTGGGCACAACGGCCCGCGGCCCGATGGACGCGGTGCACGAGCGGTCCCTCACGTAGGAGTGTGGTTCAGGTGACATCCGGTCCGGCCCCCCAGCGCAAGCGCGCCCGAGAGGCGGCGCTCGCCCGCGCCGTCGAGGAGGGGCTGCTCGGCCCCGGCTCGCCCCTGGTCGGCCTGCTCGACGTCGACGGGGTGCTGGCGGCGGTGGACGCGCTGAACGAGGCGTTCGAGGGGCCGGCCACGGTCCACCACACGTTCGCGGCCAAGGCCTGCGGACTGGTGCCGGTACTGCGCCTCCTCGCCGAGGCCGGCATGGGCTGCGAAGTGGCCTCGCCGGGCGAGCTGGAACAGGCCCTCGCCGCCGGCTTCACCCCGGACCGGCTGGTCTTCGACAGCCCCGCGAAGACGGTCGAGGAGCTGGAGTTCGCGCTGGAGCACGGCATCGCGATCAACCTGGACAACTTCCAGGAGCTGGAGCGCGTCGACCGGCTGCTGGCCGGACGCGAGCCGGCCGGACCCATCGGCCTGCGGGTGAATCCGCAGGTCGGCGCCGGTGCCATCGGGGCGATGAGCACCGCGACCGCGACATCCAAGTTCGGTGTCGCACTGCGCGACCCGGGAGCCGTGGACGCGGTGATCGACGCCTTCACCCGGCGCCCCTGGCTCAACCGCCTGCACGCGCACGTCGGCTCCCAGGGCTGCCCGCTGCCGCTGATCGCCCAGGGGGTCGGTGCCGCCTACGAGCTCGCGGAGCGGATCAACGAACAGCTGGGGCACGCCCGGATCACCGGCCTGGACATCGGCGGCGGGCTGCCCGTCAACTTCGAGAGCGAGGACGACCGCCCCACCTACGCCGACTACGTCGCCGAGCTGCGCGGCGCCGCTCCGGGGCTCTTCGACGGCCGCTACACCCTCGTCACCGAGTTCGGCCGCTCGCTGCTGGCGAAGAGCGGCACCATCGGCTCGGTCGTCGAGTACACCAAGTCCGCCGGCGGCCGGCGGATCGCGGTCACCCACGCCGGAGCCCAGGTGGCCACCCGCACCGTGTTCATGCCCGAGGCATGGCCCCTGCGCGTCGGTGTGTTCGACGCCGCGGGCCGCCCCAAGGAGGGGCCGCTCCAGGTCGTGGACATCGCGGGACCGTGCTGCTTCGCCGGGGACCTGACCGCGACCGCCCGCGAACTCCCGGCGGTCGACCCCGGGGACGTGGTGGCGCTGTACGACACAGGGGCGTATTACTTCTCTTCGCACTTCTCATACAATTCCCTGCCCAGACCTGCTGTGTACGGATATCGCACGGGTTCTGACGGGAAGGTACGCCTCGCCCTGGTCCGTGAGGCCCAGAGCGTGCGCGAAGTCGTCGAGGAGAGCGGCCTCTCCCACGCGGACGCCCTCGTGGCGCTGTGCGCGGACGGTCCGGAGCAAGGAACGAACAAGGAGGTGGCGGGGTGAAGCGTGTGCTCATATCCGCCGACATGGAAGGGGCGACGGGCACGGTCTCCCCGGCGGACGTCGCAGCGGGGACACCGCGCTACGAACGCTTCCGCCGGCTGCTCACCCGGGACGTCAACGCCGCGGTCGCCGGGTTCGCCGACGCGGGCGCGGAAGAGATCGTCGTCAATGACGCCCACTGCGGCATGGACAACGTGCTCATCGAGGAACTCGACCCGCGTGCCGTCCTGATCGTCGGCCGCCACAAGCCGCTCGGCATGATGGAAGGGCTGGAGGAGGGCATCGACGCGGTGGCGTTCGTCGGCTACCACACCGGTGCCGGCGAACAGGGCGTCCTCGCGCACACCTATCTCTCGCACAGCATCCTCGGTGTCCGCATCGACGGCGAGCCGGCCGGCGAGGGGCACTTCAACGCCCTGGTCGCCGCGGAGGCGGGCGTCCCCGTCGTCCTGGTCACCGGTGACGACGTGACCTGCCGCGAAGCCGCCGGGTACGCGCCCGGCTGCCGGACCGTCACCGTGAAGAAGGCGATCTCCCGGCACGCGGCCGTCTGCCGCACCCCCGCCGTCACGGCGGCCGACATCCGCCGCGAGGCCGCGGCGGCCCTCTCGGCACCCCCGCCCCGTCCCACCCCGCGCCCCGCACCGCACGTGGTGGAGGTCGACGTGGACAGCCCGCACCTCGCGGACCGCGCGAGCGCGCTGTCCGGGGTCGAACTGTCCGGCCCCCGGACCGTCCGCATGGAGACCCCCGACGCCGTGACGGCGCTGCGCCGCTTCCGGGCGCTCAGCTGGGTGATCGGCGGCGGCCGCGAGGGCGACTGGACCTGAGAACACCGCGGCCGGGCCCGGAACAGGCCGCCCGGCCGTGCCGCTTCGACGGCGCACCCCTGCCCCGAGGGGTGTCCCGCGCCCCCGTACGACGTTGTCCACGACTGGAGCTGCCATGACTTCATCCGCACCGCAGAGAGAGCCGCAGAGCCCGCAACCGGAACTCAGCCGCTCCCTGCGCAACCGCCACATGTCGATGATCGCGATCGGCGGCGCGATCGGCGCCGGACTGTTCGTCGGCAGCGGCTCGGTGATCAAGACGGCCGGGCCCGCCGCGATCGTGTCCTACTGCCTGGCCGGCGCGCTGGTGCTGTGCACCATGCGGATGCTCGGCGAGATGGTCGTGGCGAAGCCGTCCGCGGGCTCCTTCGCCGACTACGCCCGCACCGCCATCGGGCCGTGGGCGGGCTTCACCATCGGATGGCTGTACTGGTACTACTACGTCATCATCGTGGCCGTGGAGGCCGTCGCGGGAGCGGCGATCCTGCACGCGTGGATCGACCTGCCGCTCTGGGTCCTGGCCATGGGCCTGATGATCGTGATGACCGCGACCAACCTGCTCTCCGTGAAGTCGTTCGGCGAGTTCGAGTTCTGGTTCTCCTCCGTCAAGGTCGCCGCGATCGTGGCCTTCCTGATCGTCGGCGGCCTCTACGTCTTCGGCCTCTGGCCGGACTCGTCCTTCGACTTCTCCAACCTGACCGCGCACGGCGGCTTCACGCCGAACGGCTTCACCGCGATCTTCTCCGCGATCGTCGTGGTCATCTTCGCCTTCGGCGGGGCCGAGATCGTCACCATCGCCGCCGCCGAGAGCAAGGAGCCCGAGCGCTCGGTGGCCCGCGCCACCACCGGGATCATCTGGCGGATCATCCTCTTCTACGTGGGCTCCATCGTCCTGGTGGTCACCATCGTGCCGTGGGACAGCGCCCAGGTCCTGGCCAGCCCGTACGTCGCGGCCTGGAAGATCATCGGGCTGCCGGGCGCGGGCGTCGTGATGGACATCGTGATCCTCACGGCCGTGCTGAGCGTGCTCAACTCCTCCGTCTACGTCTCCTCGCGGATGATGCGGGCGCTCGCCACCCATGGCGACGCCCCCACCTGGCTGGTGGCGACGAACAAGCGCCAGGTTCCGGTCCGCGCGATCCTGGCCGGCACCGTGGTCGGCTGGATCTCGGTGCTCCTGGCCTACCTCTCCCCGGACACCGTCTTCACCTACCTGGTGAACTCCTCGGGCGCGATCGCCATCTTCATGTACCTCATGATCGGCGTGTCCCAGCTGCGCATGCGCCGCAGGCTGGAGCGCGAGGCGCCCGAGCGGCTGACCCTGCGCATGTGGCTCTTCCCGTATCTCACCTGGGTGGTGATGGCCGGCTTCGCCGCCGTCCTGGTGGCCATGGCCGTCATCGCCGACCAGCGCACCCAACTGCTCACCAGCATCGGCAGCCTGGCCGTCGTTCTCGTCGCGTACGCGGTGCGCAAGGCGCGTGGCAGCCGTCCCTCGCCGGCCGTGACCGTGGACGAGGGCGCCCCCGAGCCGGACTCGGTCCCCACCCGCTGACCCCCGCCGAACGCGGACCGCCCGCCCCTCACGGACGAGGGGCGGGCGGTTGCGTCTCCATCGAGGCCGTGACCGGAATCGAACCGGTGTAACTCGAGTTGCAGTCGAGCCCCTAAGCCTCTCGGGCACACGGCCGTGCGTTGTTCTGTTCCCGACCGTATGCCCCGGGGCCCCCGGCGCCAAGGGCGCGGACGGCCCCGCAACGCGACTGCCACACGCCGTTCACGCCCGGCCGGCCGGTCCTACGACCAAGGGACGAGAACGGGAGCGACCCGGGACAGGGGCCATGGTGGCTTTTGCCCCTTACCCTAAGGTTCATGACCGCCCTGGAACCGCGTGACGCCGAGGTCTCGGCCCGCACCGAAGACACCGATGACCTGCACAAGACCGTCGTCGCCGCAGTACCGGAAGGGGTGCTCGGGCGGACCTATCGGGCGCTCAGCATCGGCATCATCTCCGTCGTGTTCCTGATCGCCTTCGAGGCGACCGCGGTGGGGACCGCGATGCCGGTCGCCGCCCGCGAACTGCACGGCGTCCCCCTCTACGCGTTCGCGTTCTCGGCGTACTTCACCACCAGCCTCTTCGCCATGGTGCTCTCCGGCCAGTGGGCCGACCGGCGCGGGCCGCTGGGGCCGCTCGCCGCCGGGATCACCGCCTTCGGGGTGGGCCTGCTGCTCTCCGGGACCGCGGGCACCATGTGGATGTTCGTCGCGGGGCGGGCCGTGCAGGGGCTCGGCGGCGGACTGGTGATCGTCGCGCTGTACGTGGTGGTCAGCCGGGCCTACCCGGATCCGCTGCGCCCGGCGATCATGGCCGGGTTCGCCGCGAGCTGGGTGATCCCGTCCGTCGTCGGGCCGCTGGCCTCCGGAAGCGTGACCGAGCACCTGGGCTGGCGCTGGGTCTTCGTCGGCATTCCGGTCCTGGTGATCTTCCCGCTGGCGCTCGCGCTGCCCGCGATCCGGCGGATGGCGTCCGGGCCCGCCGATCCGGCGGCGCCCGTCGACCCGTTCGACCGCCGGCGCATCGTGCTCGCGCTGGGCATCTCGCTGGGCGCGGGGCTGCTCCAGTACGCCGGGCAGGAGCGGAACTGGTTCTCGCTGCTGCCGGCCGCCGCCGGGATCGCCCTGCTCGTCCCCGCCGTCCGCGGACTGCTGCCCCCGGGCACCGGCCGGGCGGCGCGCGGGCTGCCCTCTGTGGTGCTGCTGCGCGGGGTGGCGGCCGGGTCGTTCATCGCCGCCGAGTCGTTCGTGCCCCTGATGCTGGTCACCCAGCGCGGCCTGTCCCCGACGATGGCGGGTCTGTCGCTCGCGGCCGGCGGCGCGACCTGGGCGCTGGGTTCGTTCCTGCAGTCCCGGCCGCGTCTGGAGCCGCACCGCGAACGGCTGATGGTGGGCGGCATGGTGCTGGTCGCCCTGGCGATCGCGGCCGCGCCCACCGTGCTGATCGACGGGGTGCCGGTCTGGACGGTCGCCGTGGCCTGGGCGGTCGGCTGCCTCGGCATGGGCGCGGTGATCGCGTCGACGAGCGTGCTGCTGCTGAAGCTGTCCGCGCCGGAGGAGGCGGGGGCGAACTCCGCGGCCCTGCAGATCTCCGACGGGCTCTCCAACGCCCTGCTGCTGGCCGCGGGTGGCGCGGCGTTCGGCGCGCTCGGCGGGGGAGCGGTGGGGGCCGTGCACGAGGCCCTGGAGGCGGGGTCCTCCGGCTCGCATCCGGGGGCGTTCGCGGTGGTGTTCCTGCCGATGGCGGGGGTCGCGCTGGTGGGGGCGTGGGTGGCGACGCGGGTGCGCGAGGACGCGTAGCACCGCGTGGTACCAAGCGGTACCATTCGCTCATGGCTGGTCTGAATCTGCGGTTCACCGAAGAAGAGCTGGACGCCCTGCGCGCTCGGGCCGAGGCGGAAGGGAGGAGCATGCAGTCCTTCGCCCACGATGCGGTGATCACCGCCATAAACGAACACTCGCGCCTTTTCGACGAGGCGGCGGAACACGTACTGAAGGCGAGTGAGGAGCTCAATCGGAGGCTTGCCTGATGCAGTACCTGACCATGCCCGAGCTGCTCAGTCTGGCGAAGCGCCTCGGTGCGGCCGAGGTGCGTGACTACGGGCTGCTCGACTCGGCACTGGCCCGCCCGCAGTCGAGCGTCTTCGGCCAGGACGCCTATCCGGATGTCTGGCAGAAGGCCGCCGCGTTGATGGAGTCGCTGGCGCGCAATCATGCGCTCGTCGACGGTAACAAGCGCATCGCCTGGTATGCGACCTGGGTTTTCCTGCACATGAACGGACATCCGCTGGACGCCGGCTTCGACGTGGACCAGGCCGAGCGCTTCGTCCTCGACGTCTGTCAGGGAGTGGTGGACATGCCCAAGATCGCGGAACAGCTGCCCGGATTCGCCAAGTAGACGTTCCCTGTGAAGCGGGTCTCAGCTGTGCCGAACCACGGCTGGTTCGTACGGGGTTCCACCCCGCCCCCCGGTAGGGTGGCCCGGTTGTCGTATCGCGTGCGTGCCCGTCCCGGCCCGTGCGGACAGCGCCCCACGTACCCGAGAGACCCGAACCGGAGACCGTGACTACTACCGCCTCCCACCACCTCTCACCCGCCTTTCCCGGCCGCGCCCCCTGGGGTACGGCCGGCAAGCTGCGAGCCTGGCAGCAGGGCGCCATGGAGAGGTACATCCAGGAGCAGCCGCGCGACTTCCTCGCGGTCGCGACCCCCGGCGCCGGCAAGACCACCTTCGCGCTGACCCTCGCGTCATGGCTGCTGCACCACCACGTCGTCCAGCAGATCACCGTCGTGGCGCCGACCGAGCACCTCAAGAAGCAGTGGGCGGAGGCCGCCGCCCGGATAGGGATCAAGCTCGACCCGGACTACAGCGCCGGCCCCGTGAGCAAGGACTACCACGGGGTCGCGGTCACGTACGCCGGTGTCGGGGTCCGCCCGATGCTCCACCGCAACCGGTGCGAGCAGCGCAAGACCCTGGTGATCCTCGACGAGATCCACCACGCCGGTGACTCGAAGTCCTGGGGCGAGGCGTGCCAGGAGGCGTTCGACCCGGCGACCCGCCGGCTCTCGCTCACCGGTACGCCGTTCCGCTCCGACACCAACCCGATCCCCTTCGTCGTGTACGAGGAGGGGAACGACGGGATCCGGCGCTCCTCGGCCGACTACACCTACGGCTACGGCAACGCGCTCGCCGACGGCGTCGTCCGCCCGGTGATCTTCCTCAGCTACAGCGGCAACATGCGCTGGCGCACCAAGGCCGGTGACGAGATCGCCGCCCGGCTCGGCGAACCGATGACCAAGGACGCCATCGGGCAGGCCTGGCGCACCGCGCTGGCCCCCACCGGCGACTGGATCCCCAATGTGCTCAGCGCCGCCGACAAGCGGCTCACCGAGGTCCGCAAGGGCATTCCCGACGCGGGCGGCCTGGTCATCGCGACCGACCAGGAGTCCGCCCGCGAGTACGCCAAGATCCTCAAGAAGGTCACCGGCGAGAAGGCCACCGTCGTCCTGTCCGACGAGAAGGCCGCGTCGAAGCGGATCGACCAGTTCACCGACGACGGATCGCGCTGGATGGTCGCCGTCCGCATGGTGTCGGAGGGCGTCGACGTGCCGCGCCTCGCGGTCGGTGTGTACGCCACCACCATCTCGACGCCGCTCTTCTTCGCCCAGGCCGTCGGCCGCTTCGTGCGCTCCCGCAGGCGCGGCGAGACCGCCTCGGTCTTCGTACCGACGATCCCGATGCTCCTCGACTTCGCCAACGAGATGGAGGTCGAACGGGACCACGTCCTCGACAAGCCCAAGAAGGGCAGCGACGAGGAGAACCCGTTCGCCGAGGAGGACAAGCTCCTCGCCGACGCGGAGAAGCTGGAGGACGAGGAGACCGAGGAGCAGCTGCCCTTCGAGGCCCTCGAATCCGACGCGGTCTTCGACCGGGTGCTGTACGACGGTGCCGAGTTCGGCATGCAGGCGCACCCGGGCAGCGAGGAAGAGCAGGACTACCTCGGAATCCCGGGGCTGCTCGAACCCGACCAGGTGCAGCTGCTGCTCCAGAAGCGGCAGACCCGGCAGATCGCGCACAGCCGCCAGAAGCCGGCCTCCGAGGCCGATCTGCTGGAGAAGCCGGCCGGTGACCGGCCGGTGGTCACGCACAAGCAGCTGCTGGGGCTGCGCAAGCAGCTGAACACCATGGTGTCGGCCTACACGCACCAGAGCGGCAAGCCGCACGGCGTCATCCACACCGAGCTGCGGCGGGTGTGCGGCGGGCCGCCGAGCGCGGAGGCCACGGCCGGGCAGATCGAGCAGCGGATCAAGAAGGTCCAGGAGTGGGCCACCCGTATGACGTGACCCACCGGAGCACGCGGGCACCGGCCCGGGGTACAGGACAGCCGTCCTCGCCCCGGGCCGGTGTCATGAGCGGGCCGGCGTCATGGGTCTGAGGCCGGTGTCATGAGAGGGCCGCCGCTACCAGACGAACGCGGCGGACTGGTTGGTCGTGGCCACGCACGGCACGGTGGCCGAGGTCGGGGACGAGGCCACGATCCGCAGCGACCAGTTGGAGGTCGTCGGGGGAGTGGGCAGCACCACGGAGTTGGTGCTGTCGCCGGCCGCGAGCGTGCCGGAGCTGAGCTTCAGCGGGCCGAGGGTGATCGGGTTGCCGCCGCTCAGACCGGGGTTGGCCTTCGCGGAGAACTGGACCTGGCTGGTGACGCCGCCCGAGGTCTTGGAGAGGGTCAGCGTCGTGGTGATGCTGTTCGGGTCGGCGCTCGTGCCGGCCGGCATGGTGATCGCCGTGGAGGTGATCTTGATGGTCTTGCTCGTGCCCGAGTCGGCGGCGGTCAGGGTGGCGAGACCGCTGCCCCAGGAGCCGCAGTTGTAGCTCGCCGTCGCGCTGAGCGGGACCACGGCGGATGCCGTCGGGGACGACAGCGCGAGCAGTGCGCCGACGGAACACGCCGCGCCCAGCACCAGCGGCAGACGTCTTCGGCTGGGGGTGTGGCCTGAGGAGATTGACATGACGGGTGGAACTCCTTCCGGTTTGAATTCCGCAGATTCGCTGGAGCTGTACCAGCCTGCGGATCTGCGTGCCGGGCCCGGCATGTCGGGTGCAGTGAAACGGTGATCTTCGAAGATGTCAACAGATGCGTAGGAAACGCGTGCTGAAATGCTTTTCGGGCATTTCAGAAAGGATCAATTCGGTCTCTCTTGACTTCTCTGCACGTGACCTCCTCAATATGCGCAATCAATGGGCCATGAAAGGGTGTCAGGTGATCCGACGACGAAGACCCGGGGTGACCGGTCTGCTCGCAGCCTGCTTCGTACTGTCGCTGGGCTGTGTCGGGGCCGCCGCGCCGCTTCCCCCGTACCACGCCACGGCGGCCGCGGCCGGTACGGTCACCCCGACCGTCCACTGCACCCTGCCCGCGGGCCAGGGAGAGGCGACCGGGCCGCAGAAGATGACCGTCGAGCTGTCGCCCGCGGTCGTCGCCCCGGGCGGCAAGGTGCACGCCGAGGTGACGCTCGGCCCGTCCCCCGCAACCAGCGCCATCGACCTGTACGACGTGCCGACCATCCCCAGCCTCGACCTCGCGATGTCCGGCGGGGCCACCGGCACCGTCACCGTGCGGGGCGCCGAGTTCACCATGGACGTCCCGGCCGGGAAACCCATCGAGATCCCCACGTACGAGGGCGACTTCCTGGTCCCGGCGGACGCCTCCGGTGAGATATCGCTCGCGCCGATCCGCACCCTGACCCAGACCAAGGTGCTCGGATCGGTCTTCGAGACACCATGCGACGTCGTCGGCGACGTGGGCAGCGTCGGTACCGTCACGGCGGAGGGTTCCGCTTCCGAGCCCGCCACCCTGAAGGCCCCCGCCGATCCGGTGCGCCCGAACACCGCGGTCAAGCTGCGCGGTTCGCGGTGGACACCGGACGGCACCCCCGTACCGTCGCTCTGCGCGGTGGGCGGTGGCGGCTGCGACCCGCTGAAGTTCGCCTCGCACACCCTGCGGATCGACTCCTACGGCACGCTCACCGGAACCGCGACCCTCGGCGAGGCCGGGGCGGTGCCCGACGGCAGTTACGAGGTGAAGGTCAACGACGGCACGAAGGAGGCCACCGCACCCCTCACCGTCAAGGCCGTCGCCGCCGGCAACCGGGAGATATCGCTGTCCTCCGACAGCGGGCCGGTCGGCAGCGTGGTCACCGTCAGCGGACGGAACTACAACCCGGACCGCTGGATCAACATCATCGGCCTCGACGCCGCGGGCGGCGGGCTCGACGACAGCGCGGTCTACGTCAAGAGCGGTGCGGACGGCACCTTCGCCGTCGAGTTCACCGTCATCTCCGATGCCGTCGTCGCCGTCCAGGCCGACGAGGGCAACGACCCGGCGACCGTACGCACGGCGCCGTTCACCGTCACCACGGAGGGCGGCGGCGGCGGAGGCGGCGGCGAGAGCGAGCAGCGGCTGACCACCGAGGTCAGGGCCGGGACGCTGTCCATGACCCAGGCCGGTGACACCGTCGACTTCGGCACCACGGTCCTGGGCACGGACACCGGTGTGCAGAAGGCCCGGCTCAACCGGGTCGAGGTGGAGGACGCCCGCGGCGTCAACAGCGGATGGTCGCTGACCGCCACCCTCACCGGATTCAGCAGCGCCGACGGGAACACCATCCCGGCCGACGCCGTGCGGTGGACCCCGGCCTGCACCGCGCAGCCGGGGAGCGTGGGGGCGCCGGTCGCCGGATCGCCCGCCGCGCTCGGGAGCGAGGCGGCGAGCCTCTGCCGGATGAATCCGGACGGATCACGTCCGTTCACCGGCGGCCGGTTCGACGCCGACGCCGGCCTCGCGCTCACCGTTCCCGAATTCACCAGGCCCGGAGATTACAGCGCCACCCTGACACTGACCCTGCTGTAACGGGGTCGCCGGGGAAAACCCTTCCGGACGCCCGTCTGCTCCATACGGCAATGGAGCTGACGGGCGTTTCCCATTCCGCGTCCGGATCAACCGCGTCCGGATCACTCGTATGCGGATCATTCACATTCCGCTTCCTTTGGAGGAGCCGTATGTTCGCGTATCGCAGACCCGCCGGCCCGAGAGGGCCGGGTGGCGCGGCACTACGCCGCGCCGTCGCCCTCGGAGCCACGACCCTGCTCGTCTGGACCGGCGGATCCGCCGCCCTGGCACCCCTCGCACACGCCGGTACGGTCACCCCGACCGTCCACTGCACCCTGCCGGCCGGCCAGGGCGAGGCGACCGGGCCGCAGCAGATGAACGTCGAACTCACCCCCGACGTCGTCGACCCGGGCGGCAAGGTCCACGCGAAGGTGACGCTCGGCCCGTCCCCCGCCACCAGCGGGCTCAGCCTCAACGACGTGCCCACCACCCCGAGCCTCGACCTCGCGATGTCCGGCGGCGCCACCGGCACGGTGACCGTCACCGGACCCCAGGTCTCCCTCGACGTCCCGTCCGGGAAGCCGATCGAGATCCCGCCGTACGAAGGGGACTTCATCGTCCCCGCCAACGCGAGCGGGCCGATCTCCTTCACCCCGCTGCGCAATCTGACCCGGACGAAGGTGCTCGGCTCCAACTACGAGACACCGTGCGTCGTGACCGCCGGCGGCGGGTCCATCGGCACCGTCACCGCCGAGGGCAGCGCCGGGCAGCCGGCCACGCTGATCGCCCCCACCGCCCCGGTGCGGCCGTCCACCGCGATCACCCTCGCGGGCAGCCGGTGGACACCGTCCGCCACCCCCGTACCGTCGCTCTGCGCGGCGGACGGCGGCGGCTGCGACCCCGCCAAGTTCGCCTCCTCCACCCTCGCGATCAACGGCTCCGGGCAGCTGACCGGCAACGCGGTGCTCGCCGAGGCGGGCGCCGTACCGGACGGCTCGTACCTCCTGAAGGTCGGCGACGGCACGAAGGAGGCGACCGCGCCCCTGACCGTCCGGGCCTTCGTCCCCGCCGGGCCCCGGGCGATCGCACTGTCCCGCGGCAGCGGGCCGGTCGGCAGCGTCA
Organism: Streptomyces sp. NPDC087428; assembly: GCF_044744085.1. NCBI lineage: Bacteria > Bacillati > Actinomycetota > Actinomycetes > Kitasatosporales > Streptomycetaceae > Streptomyces > Streptomyces sp. NPDC087428. Next base: position 686,454 of record NZ_JBIUXR010000001.1, on the reverse strand, counting down.
TCACCGTCACCGGGAGCAACTACCTCCAGGACCGGTGGATCAACACCGTCGCCCTCGACGCGAGCGGGGCGACCCTCGACGACACCGCCGTCTACGTGAAGAGCGGGTCCGACGGGAAGTTCAGCGTCGAACTCACCGTCTCCGACCCGGCGATCGCCGCGATCCAGGTCGACGAGGCCAACGACCCGGCGACCGTACTGACCACGCCGTTCACCGTGACCGAGGCCACCGCGACACTCTCGGCCGGCACGGCCAAGGTCAAACCGGGCGGGGCCATCGGCGTCTCCGGTGACGGATGGCCGTCCGGCGTCACCCCGGCCGCCGCGCTGTGCGCCGCCGACGGCAGCGGCTGCGACGCGGCCCGCATCAGCGGCTCCACCCTCAAGATCGCCGCCAACGGCACCCTCACGGGCACGGTCACCGTCGCCGCCGCCACCCCCCGCTCCGTGTACGCGCTCCGCGTCACCGCGGGCAGTTCACAGGCCCTCACCCAGCTGACCGTCTCCCCGACCTTCGTCGTCCTCACCCCGGCGGCCGGGCCGAAGGGCACCGCCGTCACCGTCCTCGGACAGGGCTTCGCCAAGGTGGCGACCGTGTCGATCGTCGGGCTGCGGGCGGACGGCTCCCAGACCTCCGACTCGGTGCGGACCAAGGTGGTCGGCCTCGACGGGGCGTTCTCGCAGACCTTCACCGTCAACGCGGCCGACACCGTCGCGATCCGGGTCCGGGAGGTCCTCGTCAACCCGCGCACCGAGACGGCCGCCTTCACCGTCCAGGACGGCACGGTCCCGGCCGGGGCGTCCTTCGCGCTCTCACCGCCCGAGGGGCCGGTCGGCACGGTGGTCCAGGTGACCGGCCGCGGCTTCGCGCCCGTCGCCACGGTCTCCGTGACCGGACGCACCGCGGACGGGAAGCAGACCGCCGACTCCTACGTCACCCGGATCATCGGACTCGACGGCACCTTCGCCCTCAACTTCACCGTCCGGGACCCGGCGACGAAGTCGATCCGGGCCTGCGAAGTGCTGGTGAACGGAAAAACTGTGCAGCAATTGTTCACCGTGAGTTAACGCCGGTTCACCTCCGGTGTACGGAGCGTCGCGAGGGAGTCGGCCGACATGGACGCGCGTAGATGCGCGCCGTGCGGCCGACGCCCCGCTGACCGGCACTTATGCTCGTCCGGCACAAGCGCTTTTCCGCAGGCGCCCGGATTCTGGACGAGGTCTTCCGCTGAGCGGACTGGCTCGCTACTGTCCCAAAAATGTGAACGCCCCGTGGCAACGCCGCCGCGGAGCGCAGCCGGTGCCTTGGCCAGGCCGGCGGCCTCTCCGTGCGTCGCCGCTGGGACCGGTGGCGCACAATCCGTGGGAACCAGCCGCCGCCGCTCACCAAAGAGGAGAGGGCGTCGTGACCGCGGAGACCTCGCAGACGCTCGACCGAGGACTGCGTGTCCTCAAGCTGCTTGCCGACACCGACCACGGACTGACGGTCACCGAGTTGTCCAACAAACTCGGTGTCAACCGCACAGTGGTCTACCGTCTGCTCGCAACCCTGGAACAACACACCCTGATCAGGCGCGACTTGGGCGGACGAGCCAGAGTCGGCCTGGGCGTGCTGCGCCTGGGCCGTCAGGTGCACCCGCTCGTCAGGGAAGCCGCGCTGCCCGCGCTGCGCTCCCTGGCCGAGGACATCGGGGCCACGGCCCACCTCACGCTCGTCGACGGCACGGACGCGCTGGCGGTCGCGGTCGTCGAACCGACCTGGACGGACTACCACGTGGCGTACCGGGCCGGCTTCCGCCACCCGCTCGACCGGGGTGCCGCGGGCCGGGCGATCCTCGCCGCACGGCAGAAGCCGGTGGGCGAGACCGCGTTCACCCTCACCCACGGCGAGCTCGAAGCCGGGGCGAGCGGCGCGGCGGCCGCGCTGATGGGGGTGACGGGAGTCGAGGGAAGCGTGGGCGTGGTGATGCTCGCGGACGCGGTCCCGGAGCGGGTCGGCCCCCGGGTCGTGGACGCGGCCCGCGAGGTCGCGGACGCGCTTCGCTAGCGCGGGGTGCGCTGCTCCGGGGCGCGGTTTTTTGTCCTCAATCGCCGGACGGGCTGGTTTGTGCGGGTGCCCCGCGGGGTGCGCCTGCGGTGCGGGTGGGGGGTTCGGTGCCCCTCCGGGGCGTCTCCTCGGACGACGAACGTGCGGCGGGTACGCGGACGGACCCGGGTATCCGTTCGTCGTCCTGCGGGGACTCCCCTGCACGGCCCCGAACCCGGCCGTCCCACGTCTGCGGCAGTCGCAAAGCCGGTGTGCAGACGCGGGTGATGCAGGGGTGGGGCCGTGCAGGGGAGTCCCCGCAGGAAATGGCGTACGACCCGGGCCCCCACGTACCCGGGTGAACACGCCATTTCTGAGGAGACGCCCCGGAGGGGCACCACCCCCCACCCACCGGACATGGCGCACCCCTGCGGGGTACCCGCACACAATCAAGCCCGTCCGGCGATTGAGGACAAAGACCCGCACCCCGGAACCCCGCACCGCACCCCACGCAGGCGCGGCCGGTTAGATTGGGCGGGTGCTCACACGTCTCTCGCGCCCCCGCACCCTCGCCCTCTGCGCCCTCCCCGTGCTCGCACTCTTCGGCGTGGCCGCCTTCGCGCCGCTGCCGTTCACGCTGGCGCAGCCCGGTACGACGGCGAATGTGCTCGGGGACGACCACGGCACACCGGTGATCACCATCGAGGGCACCCCCACCCGGCCCACCAAGGGCCAGCTGCGGATGACGACGATCGTGGCGACCGGGCCCGACGCCGATGTCGGGATCGGTGACGTGATCGACAGCTGGTTCCGTACGGACCGGGCGGTCATGCCCCGCGACTCCGTCTACCCGACCGGCGGCTCGGAGAAGCAGATCGAGAAGCACAACCTCGACGACATGGTGAAGTCGCAGGACTCGGCGGTGGACGCCGCCCTGAACTACCTCGGCAGGAAGCCCGGCTCGGTCGACGTCACTTTGCACCTCGCCGACGTGGGCGGCCCCAGCGCCGGCCTGTTCTTCGCCCTCGGCATCGTCGACAAGCTCGACGGCGACGGCTCCGGGGGCGACCTCACCGGCGGCCGCACCATCGCCGGTACCGGCACCATCCGGGCGGACGGCAAGGTCGGCGCGGTCGGCGGTGTCTCGCTCAAGACGCAGGCGGCCCGCCGGGACGGGGCGAGCGTCTTCCTCGTACCGAAGGCCGAGTGCAAGGAGGCGCACGCCGAGCTTCCCGACGGGCTCCGGCTGATCCCGGTCACGACCCTGAAGGGCGCGGTCTCCTCGCTGCGGGCGCTGGATCACGGGGGCAAGGTCCCGAGCTGCTGACGGGCTGCTCCACAGGGCCCGAGGGTTCGTCCGGACCGGTGCGCGGCTCGTCGTCCATCGTCCGCCAGGCCGGGAAGACCAGCGGGCTCAGCGTCGCGAGCAGGTAGACCCCGCCCATTGTCAGCAGCGCCCCCGGGGCGCCCGCGCTCTCCACCAGCAGTCCGGCCGCCAGCCCGCCCACCGGCATGGCCAGCTCGCACCCCGCGGTGATCGCCCCGGAGACCCGGCTGCGCAGCGCGTCGGGGACGCTCCCGTAGATCACCGTCGCCAGGATCGGGTTGAGGACGCCTCCAGCGACCCCGCTCAGCAGCATCGTCACGGCCAGCGGCAGTGTCGTCCCGGTCAGCGCCGCGACCAGGAACCTCGGCGCCCCGCACAGGATCACGCAGACGCTGAACACGGCCCGCCGCGAGTAGCGGTGCCCCACCGCCCCGTACAGCAGTGCCCCGGTCAGGCCGCCCGCGCCGAACAGCGCGGTGAGCAGCCCGAGATCCCGCGCCCCGCCCAGCTCGGCCGACGCGTGCACCGGCAGCAGCACGGCGTTCCAGCCCTGGTCGGTGCCGTTCATGAAAAGGACCATCACGACGACGCCCAGCAGGAGCCGGTTGCTGAGCAAGTAGGCGTATCCCTCGCGCAGTTCACGTTTGTAGGTGGGCAGGGAGATCGGTGCCGCGGCTGTGACGGGCTCGGCCGCGCGCACGCCCCGCAGGCCTGCCGCGATGAGTGCCGCGGAGGTGAGGAAGGTCGCCGCGTCCAGCAGCAGCACGGTCTCCGCGCCGACCAGTGCGATCAGCACCCCGGCCAGTGCCGCCCCGACCATCCTGGCCCCGCGCGAGACGGCGTCGAAGAGGCTGGCGGCGCGGGGGAGTGTGGTGCCGGCGTGTGTGGCGAGGTTGGGGACCAGGACGTAGCGCGCGGTGTTGCCGGGTGTGTGGAACAGCCCGTTGACGGCCATCAGGACGCAGAGCATCCAGAAGGCGAGTGCGTCGGCGTAGTGGAGCAACGGGATCGCGGCGACGGCGAGTCCGCACACCGTGTCGGAGGCGACGGAGACCCGGCGTCGGCCGATCCGGTCGATGACGGGCCCGCCGATCAGGGCGGAGACGACGATGGGGAGGGTCGCGCAGAAGGCGACGACCCCGGCCCGGCCGGCGCTGCCGGTGGTCTCCAGGACGAACCACGGAACGCCGATCAGGGTGAGTGAAGTCCCGGCTGTCGATATGGAGTTGGCGGTCAGTACGGCGACGAGCGGTATCCGGTCCGGCGTGTTCTTCCCCCCGTCCATGGACTAGGCCGGTCGAGGGGCGCCGGACGGTACGGCGGACCGGTCCGGTAGTACCCGCAGGCCCAGCTCGACCATGGTCCAGCCCAGCCGGGTCCGGATGCCCGTGCGCGGGGCGCGGGTGGCGGTGCGGGGGTGGGCGAGGCGGAACTCGTCCGCGTGGCGCCGCAGTTCGGCGGAGCGGAGGTCGTGGAGCTGAAGGTGCGTCTCGGGAAGCATGGCGTGGTGGTCCCTTCAGTCGGTGGGGCGGTCGGTGGGGCGGGGGAAGACGTGGAGGTGGGTGCGGACCAGGGCGGAGCCCTCGGTGCCCTCCGGGATCCGGCCCCGGTAGCTCTCGATGAGGTCGTGGACCTTCTCCGACAGTTCCAGGGAGAGTTCGGGCGTGAGGCGCACCTTGAAGTCGCTGAGGTCGGAGGAGCGGACCCACGCCTCGGGCCAGTCGTGCATGGTGCCGAGCCAGGTGTTCAGCTCCTGGGTGTGCAGAGTGGCGATCTCGTGCAGTACGACCCCCATGGCGCCGCGGACCTCCGGGTCCGGGTCGCGGAGGAAGTCCGCGGTGCTGTCGAAGGCCGTGCCCAGGTGGACCGCCTTCCACCACCGCTCGCGGCCCTTGCCGCGCTCCGGGTCGTCCTCCACGAAGCCGTACGAGGCGAGCTGTCGCAGGTGGTAGCTGGTGGCGCCGCTCGACTCGCCGAGCCGGTCCGCGAGACCGGACGCGGTGGCCGGCCCGAACTCCCGGAGGGTGTTCATCAGCCGCAGCCGCAGTGGGTGGGCCAGTCCGCGCAGGGTGCGGGCGTTCACCATGTGGATGTTCGGGGCGTCTGCCGGCGTGCTGTCCGGGCTGTCGTCCGGGCCGGCCTCGTTCTCTGCCATGCCAGAACCATAGACTTACAAAGAACTCTTTGCAACACGTTCTTTGCATCATTTTCTTTGGAACTCCGGCCGGGCTCCGCCGCCCCTCACTCCACCTTGATGAATCCCTCAGCCACCAGCCAGTCCTTCGCCACCTCGTGCGGGTCGTCCCCGTCGACGTCCACCTTGGCGTTCAGCGTCTGCGCGACCTCCGTGGTCAGCCGGGCGCTGAGGGGGTCCAACAGGGCTGCGATCACCGGGTACTTGTCGAAGGTCGGGGTGTGGATGACGGGCGCCGCGTTGTAGTTGGGGAAGAAGTGCTTGTTGTCCTCCAGCACGTCGAGCTTCATCGCCTTGATCCGGCCGTCGGTGGTGAACACCTCGCCCAGCAGGCAGGAGTTGGACTTGGACACCTGGGTGTAGACGATCCCGGCGTCCATCTTCTTGATGTTGCCCGCCGGGACCGTCATCCCGTACGCCTTCTCCATGCCCGGCAGCCCGTCGTTGCGCGAGGCGAACTCGTTCTCCACACAGATCGTCACCGCCGAGGGGTCCTTCTTCGACAGCGCGGCGACGTCGGAGAGCGTCTTCAGGTGGTACTTCGCGTTGTTCTTCTTGCTGATGGCGAGCGCGTACGTGTTGTTGAGGGTGGACTGCGGCAGCCAGGTCACCCCGTTCTTCCGGTCCGCGTCGCGCACCGCCTCCCACTGCTTCAGCGGGTTGGTGATCGGCTTCGAATGCCCCAGATAGGTGATCCAGGCGGTGCCCGTGTACTCGTACATCGCATCGGCGTCGCCCTGGATGATCGCCTCGCGGGCGCTGATCGACCCGGGCAGGTTCGTCCGGTCGAGCACCTCCGCCCCGGCGGCCTTGAAGATCAGACCGATCATCTGGCCCAGGATGATGTTCTCGCTGAAGTTCTTCGAGGTGACGGTCAGCGAGGCACCCTTCAGCGGCTCCCCCTTCCCCACGGACCCCGGCGTCACGTCGTCGACCATCGGCGACCCGCTCTTCAGGCCGCACCCGGAGAGCACCAGTGCCAGCGCCACCGCGCCCACCAGCCCGGTCCGCAGCCCGCCGGTCCGCACCGCGGTCCGTACCCCGCGCCTCGTACGCTGCCCCACCCGGCCCATCACCCCGCCTCCAGTCCGCGCGGCGTCAGCGCCACCTCGACCAGCGAGGCCAGCCAGTCCACCAGCAGCGCCAGCACCACCGTCAGTACGGAGCCGAGCACCAGCACCGGCATCCGCTGGGTCTGGATGCCCGAGGTGATCAGGTCCCCGAGCCCGCCGCCGCCCCCGAACGTGGCCAGGGTCGCCGTGCCCACGTTGAGCACCAGCGCGGTCCGCACCCCGGCCAGGATCAGCGGCACCGCGAGCGGCAGTTCGACCTTGGTGAGCGTCCCCGTCGCCGACATCCCGATCCCGCGCGAGGCCTCCACCAGGGTCGGCTCGATCGCCTTCAGGCCCGCGACCGTGTTGGAGAGCACCGGCAGCACCGCGTAGATCACCATGCCCGTGATCGCGGTCGACGGGCCGATGCCCAGCCAGATCACCAGCAGCGCCAGCAGACCGATCGCCGGGGTCGCCTGCCCGATGTTGGCGACGGCCGTGACGACCGGGGCGCCCTTGCTCAGCCCCCGCCGGGTCAGCGCGATGCCCAGCGGAATGGCGATGATCAGCACCCAGAAGGTGGAGATGGCGGTCAGCCTGACGTGCTGCCACCAGCGCAGCTGGACCGTGTCGCCCGCGAGCGAGTTCCGCGCGATCGCGTCGAGGTGGATGGTGTTGATCCACACGTACGTGAGGACCAGGACCACCGCGAGTACCGCCGGCGTCACCACCAGCTTGCGCCAGGTGATCCGGCGGGCCGGCCGGGCCGGGGGAGGCGACGGCTCCTCCTCCTCGTCACGGAAGGCGTGGCCCTTGACGTCGTGCTCGCCCGGCGGGCGGTCCTGGTCGGACGCGGGGCCGGGGCCGGTGCGACGGGAGCCGGACGGAGAGCTGGGGGTCATCCGTCCGCACCGCCCTCCAGCTCCTGCACGGTCTGATGGGCGCGCAGCTCGTGGAGTTCGTGCTCGTGCTCGATGGCGGTGAGCCGGTCGGCCTCCAGCAGTTCGTGCACGGAGTTCATCAGGGTGTGCATGTCGACGACCCCGATGAACTCGCCGCGCCGCCCGGTCACCGCGACCCGCCCGCCGCTGTCGATCAGCACCGCCTCCAGGGCGTCGTGCAGCGTCGCGTCCCTGGTCACCGTGTCGTGCACCAGCTGCCCGGCCCGCGCCAGCGAGCCGCGGGCCCGCATCAGGTCACCGCGCCGCAGCCACTTGTAGGGGCGGTTGCGGCGGTCCAGCATCAGCAGCTCGTTGTGCGGGCCGCTGCCCAGCTTGTTGAAGATCGACTGGAGCGGGTCGTCGACCGTCACCGTCGGGAACTCGGCGATCTCCACGTCCCGCACCCGGGTGAGGTTGAGCCGCTTCAGCGCCGCACCGGCCCCGACGAAGCCCGAGACGAAGTCGTCCGTCGGGTTGGTCAGGATGGCCTCCGGGGTGTCGAACTGCGCGATGTGCGAGCGCTCGCGCAGCACGGCGATCCGGTCGCCCAGCTTGATGGCCTCGTCGAAGTCGTGGGTGACGAAGACGATCGTCTTGTGCAGTTCGTGCTGGAGCCGGATCAGTTCGTCCTGGAGGTGGTCGCGGGTGATCGGGTCGACCGCGCCGAACGGCTCGTCCATCAGCAGCACCGGCGGATCGGCGGCCAGCGCCCGCGCCACGCCCACCCGCTGCTGCTGGCCGCCGGAGAGGCCGCGCGGATAGCGGCCGTGGTACTCGCGCGGGTCGAGTCCGACCAGGTCGAGCATCTCCTCGACCCGGTCCTTCACCTTCGTCTTCGACCAGCCGATCATCTTCGGGACCAGGGCGATGTTCTCCGCGACCGTCATGTGCGGGAAAAGCCCGGACGACTGGATCGCGTACCCGATCTTCCGGCGCAGCTTCACCGGGTCCATGTCGGTGACGTCCTCGTCGCCGATCCTGATGCGGCCGGACGTCGGCTCGATCAGCCGGTTGATCATCTTCAGGGTGGTCGACTTCCCGCAGCCGGACGGGCCGACGAGGATCACGGTCTCGCCTGCCTTGATGTCCATCGAGACGTTGTCCACGGCCGGGTTCGGATTGCCCGGGTAGAGCTTGGTCAGGTTCTCCAGCTGGATGGTGGCACCGGAGGTGGCGTTCACGGCGGGTCTCTGTCCGGCTTCCGCCGCGGTCTCAGACACGGATCCCCCTCGGGATGGTGAGCCGCCCCAGCAGGACGTACGCGGCGTCGAAGAGCAGGGCGAGTACGACGATGCCGAGCGTGCCCGCGAGCACCTGATTGATCGCGTTGGCACTGCCCAGCGAGGCGATACCGCGGAAGATCTCGTTGCCGAGCCCCGGCCCGGAGGCGTACGCGGCGATGGCGGCGATGCCCATCAGCATCTGGGTGGAGACCCGGATGCCGGTGAGGATGGGCGGCCAGGCGAGCGGCAGTTCCACCTTGCAGAGCCGGGCCGTCCGCGACATGCCGATGCCCTTCGCCGCGTCCACGAGCGCCGGATCGACGCCGCGCAGACCGACGATGGAGTTACGGACGATGGGCAGCAGCCCGTACAGCGTCAGAGTGATCACGGTCGGCGCCACACCGAGTCCGACCAGCGGGATCAGCAGACCGATCGCGGCGAGGGACGGAATGGTCAGGACCGCCGCCGTCGAGGTGATCGCCAGTGAGCCGCCCCAGCCGCTGCGATAGCTGACGACGCCGATCAGGACGCCCAGCACGGTCGCGATGACCATGCACTGGAACACGGCGCTGACGTGCTGGAACGCGTCGGTGAGCAGCTGCTGGTGCCGATTGCCCAGATACTCCCAGAAGCTCAACTCGGCACTCCTCGGCTCAGTCGGTGTCCCGCGCCGCCTGCTCGACGAGCGGGATGATGCGCAGGGGTACGGGGTTCTCCATGACGATGGCCGTGGAGGCCCGGACAATGCCATCAAATCCGACAACCAGGTCGATCACCCGTTGGAGATCCGCGTTGGAACGGGCCACGAGCCGGCAGAACATATCGCCCTGCCCGGTAGTGGTGTGCAGTTCAAGCACTTCCGGTACGCCACCCAAGTGCGCCCGTACGTCGGCCCCTTGGCCCTGTTTGATCTCCAGCGTCGCGAAAGCGGTGACCGGGTAGCCGAGGGCCGCCGGGTCCACGTCCGGGCCGAATCCGCGAATGACGCCATTCGACTGAAGGCGGTCCAGCCTCGCCTGCACGGTCCCGCGCGCCACGCCGAGCCGGCGCGAGGCCTCCAGTACACCGATCCTGGGCTCACGCGCCAGCAGCACGATGAGCCGCCCGTCCAGATGATCGATCGCCACGGTCCGCCTCCGGGTAGTCCCTGTCATGGTCAGCATGTACAGATAGCCCGCCCATCATGAGCATGCACTGCACAGACTGCCCAGCGATTTCGCGAACTGTTGCGCACCTTGCAAAGCGGCGAGAGCCTACGGACATGACTGAGACGACGCACAGCATCCCCGACAGTGCACGGCAGGCCGACCCCTTCCCGGTCAAGGGAATGGACGCCGTCGTCTTCGCCGTCGGCAACGCCAAGCAGGCCGCGCACTACTACTCGACCGCCTTCGGCATGAAGCTGGTCGCCTACTCCGGGCCGGAGAACGGCAGCCGCGAGACGGCCAGTTACGTCCTGACCAACGGTTCCGCCCGCTTCGTCCTCACCTCCGTCATCAAGGCGGCCACGGACCACGGCCGCTTCCTCGCCGACCACGTCGCCGAGCACGGCGACGGCGTCATCGACCTGGCCATCGAGGTCCCGGACGCCCGCGCCGCGTACGCCTACGCGGTCGAGCACGGCGCCCTCGGCCTCACCGAGCCCCACGAGGTGAAGGACGAGCACGGCACCGTCGTCCTGGCCGCCATCGCCACGTACGGCAAGACCCGCCACACCCTCGTCGAGCGCACCGGCTACGACGGCCCCTACCTCCCCGGCTACTCCGCGGCCGCGCCGATCGTCGAGGCGCCCGCCAAGCGGACCTTCCAGGCCATCGACCACTGCGTCGGCAACGTCGAGCTCGGCCGGATGAACGAGTGGGTCGGCTTCTACAACAAGGTCATGGGCTTCACCAACATGAAGGAGTTCGTGGGCGACGACATCGCCACCGAGTACTCCGCGCTCATGTCCAAGGTGGTCGCGGACGGCACCCTGAAGGTCAAGTTCCCGATCAACGAGCCGGCCGTCGCCAAGAAGAAGTCCCAGATCGACGAGTACCTGGAGTTCTACGGCAGCGCCGGCGTCCAGCACATCGCGCTCGCCACGAACGACATCGTCGCCTCCGTGCGCGCGATGCGCGCGGCCGGCGTCCAGTTCCTGGACACGCCGGACTCGTACTACGACACGCTGGGCGAGTGGGCGGGCGAGACCCGGGTGCCGGTGGAGACGCTGCGCGAGCAGAAGATCCTCGTGGACCGCGACGAGGACGGCTACCTGCTCCAGATCTTCACCAAGCCGGTCCAGGACCGGCCGACGGTGTTCTTCGAGATGATCGAGCGCCATGGCTCGATGGGCTTCGGCAAGGGCAACTTCAAGGCCCTGTTCGAGGCGATCGAGCGCGAGCAGGAGCGCCGCGGCAACCTCTGAGCGGTGCGGGGGGCACGAAAGCGGGCGGGCCGGAGCTTCCGGCCCGCCCGTCGCGGGTTGTCGCGGCCGCGCGGGATGCCGGGCACTGGCGTGCCGGCAACGGGCGCGCGATGGTGGCTGTCACATCCGCGGGCCCGGCGGTGTCTTCATGCCGAACAGCCGGACAGGCGAATCGACTGAGGAGAACACCATGACCCCCCGCGTTCCGAAGGCCGAGCTCAGCACCGAGATGAGCGAGAACATGATCAAGCAGCTCGGCGTCGTGGCCGAGCCCGTCGAAGTCGTGTGGCACAACCCCGAGGTGGCCCTGTCCAACCTGGAGTTCTCGGCCAGGCTGGGCGCGTGGAACGCGGCCGACGCGAGCCTCAAGTCGTTCGCGCACATGGCCGTCGCCTCGCAGGTCGGCTGCGCCTGGTGCCTGGACGTCGGCTACTTCCAGGCACAGAACCAGAACCTGGACCTGACCAAGGCGAGCCAGGTGCCGCGCTGGCGGGAGTCGGAGGTGTTCACGCCGCTGGAGCGGGACGTCCTGGAGTACGCCGAGGCCATGACGAACACGCCCCCGACCGTCACCGACGAACTGCACGCGGGCCTGCTCGACCGGCTCGGCGCGGCGGCGATGGTCGAACTCACCGCGTACATCGCCTTCGTGAACATGGCGACCAGGAACAACAACGCGAACGGGATCTCGTCGCAGGGCCTCTCCGACGCCTGCGAGATCCCCCTCGCCGCGCGCACCCAGGGCTCCGGCGCGGCGTCGGCGTCATGACGGCAGAGGATCCGTTCGTCACCCATCGCGGCCTCCTGTTCACCGTCGCCTACGAGATGCTCGGGTCGGCGGCCGACGCGGAGGACGTGCTGCAGGAGTCCTGGCTGCGGTGGGCCGATGTCGACCGGTCGCAGGTGCGCGAGCCGCGCGCGTACCTCGTCCGGACCGTCACCAGGCAAGCGCTCAACCGTCTGCGAGCCCTGTCGCGCAGCCGTGAGGACTACGTGGGCGAGTGGCTGCCGGAACCGCTGCTGACCAGCCCGGACGTCGCCGAGGACGTCGAACTCGCGGAGAGCGTCTCGATCGCGATGCTGACCGTCCTCGAAACGCTCGGGCCGACCGAGCGGGCGGTGTTCGTGCTCCGCGAGGTCTTCGAGCTGCCGTACGGCGAGATCGCCGAGGCCACCGGGAAGTCCGCGGCCGCGGTGCGGCAGATCGCGCGCCGGGCCCGCGAGCACGTCGCGGCCCGCCGGCCGCGGGTGCGGGTGAGCCGGTCGGAGCAGCAGGCCGTGGTGGACCGGTTCCTACTGGCCCTGCGGACGGGGCAGTTGCAGGACCTGCTGGAGGTGATGGCGCCGGACGTGGTCATGATCGCCGACGGTGGCGGGATCGTACCGGCCGTACTGGCTCCGATCCACGGGGCCGACACGGTGGCACGGCTGCTCGCGACCGCGAACCGGAAGGTGGCCGTGCTCAGGACGACGACCGTGTCACTCAACGGCGCCCCCGCTGGGCGGATCGAGTTCGACGGCGAACCCTCCGCGGTGAGCCTCGTGGTGGAGGACGGGCGGATCACCCGGATCTACGTGGTGCGGAACCCGCGGAAGCTGACGCGGATCGATGAACCGGCCGAGATCAGCAGGTGAGCGTGTTGCTGTTCCGGCAGCTCCTGCGCGAACTCCGTTGCAGAACGCCCCATATCAGCGCCACCGCCATCAACGACAGCGAGGGAGCCCGCTCACCGTGGCAGACGTCAGAATCACCTACGACAAGAGCGTGGACGCGGCGTACGTATGCCTCACTGAACCGCAGGCCCGAGTGAAGTCGGCGTGCATGTATCCCCGCGATCCGGTGGACGTCGACGGCATGATCAACCTGGACTTCGACGAGCAGGGCCGCCTCATCGGCATCGAGGTGTTGGCGGCCAGTTCAAAACTGCCCGAGTACTCGCTCCGGTCCGCGGATCGGCTGGATACCGACGGTGCGTGAGGCGGCCGAGCGCCGCGCCTTGCGTCCGAGAGCCCCTTCCGCACGGCGGATCGGACCCTGCCTGTTGTCAGACCTGTCAGTAATCACCATCGGGTCTTGACCTTTCAGGTCAGGCGGGTGCGAGCGTGGCTGTCGCGGTCGAAGGCGAGCCGGAACTGTGGGAAGCGTGCCCTCTTCGGATCCAGCAGATCGATCAGGGTGACCAACTGCTTCTGCAGATCCTGCAGACGGGTGACGGCCGGGGCGGTGTCCGCAGCGAGCCGGTCCATGTCCGCCAGCAGGACGGAGAACCACTCGGCGAAGCCGTTGTCGTGCTCCAGCTTCGCGCAGAACTCCGCGTAGCCCAGACAGCGGCGCCGACCCGGCTCACCCTCGGGGTGGATCATCAGTTCGCCGATGGCTCGCTGCTGGACGCGGAACAGGCGCAGCTCATTGCTCACCGTGTCGATCCTGGCCAGGCTTGCGCCGATCCGTGAGATCTGCAGCATGATCTGTGTGTTGACGCGGCTTCTGCCGAGGTCGAGGAACTGGATGTCGCGGCGCAGGATCTCCACCCAGCCCAGGTATTCGGCGAGCACGAAGACCGTGCTGCGTCGTACGAACTCGGCCTCGCGGTCGGTGCCCCGTGTGAGGAAGGACGTCATGAAGCCGACGCCGCGCGAGGGGTCCTGGTCGACGACGTGACCGTGCAGGATGTTGTAAAGCCTGGTCTGCAGATCGAACGTGGCCCACGCCAGGGACGCCCCGTACCGGTCCATGTAGTTGCGTTGCTCCCATGACCGCAGGCGGCGTTGCTGCCAGTAGCTGAAGAGCGCGGCGACAGCCGCACCGCAAACGGCGACGATCGCCGAGACCAAGGACAACGAGTCCATACATTCCCCCCCCGGGCACGGTGTCATCGTGCGCCGCCAGGCTATGGGACAACCCTGTCCACCTTCGAGGGTGGGACCCAGCACTCGTCAAAGTTCAGTGGCAAACGGTCAAGGTCGGCTGTCACAGGTCAATTGCGTGAGCTCATTGGGCGCGTCGGCTGCCTGTCGTTATTCACGGACCGAGGGTGTCCGCCGGCGCTGAACCCTGAGCGCCGAGTACCACCCTGCCGTTTCCACGGTCGGCGCCGCGCCCATGAAAGGCTGACTGGTTCTGTCGCCGCGTACCGGCCGGGATGCTGTGTGCCGCATGCATGTGTTCCGCCCATCCGAAGGAGTACCCGTGCGATTCCGCACCTTCGCCGTCGCGACCCTGCTCGCCGCCGCCTCGTTCACCCAAACCGGCACGGCCACGGCCGCTACCCCTGTCCCCACGGCGTCGCAGCGCAACGTGGCCGACGACGAAGGATGCCCCCTCCCCGGGGCCCAGCAGACGAACGGCACGGGGTTCGACACCTGCGTCCCCGGCGGCGAATGGGTCTACCAGGACTGCCCTCAGGGAACCGCTTCCGTCCAGGGCTGGGGTGCGGCCAAATGGCACATCTGGTGCGTCGTTCCCGAATGACGGATGGCCACTCCGAGGACGCGCGGAGCCGCCGCTCACCGTTGCGATGTTTCCCGAGGCCGGCCACCTCCGGTTCAAGCGCCCAGCATCGTCCGTAGCCGCCGCTGGGCGCCGAACCAGCTCTGCCGGTACGCGCCCGAGGCGTGAGCAGGAACGCCGTGGCAATCTCTGATCGATGCCAGGGGTGACGACGACGGGGAATCACAACGGGCGGGCCGGATTCTTCCGGCCCGCCCGTCGCGGTTGTCACGGCCGGCGTGCGCTCAGCGGAGCTGCTTGGCGTCCGCGACGAAGGCGGCCCAGGCCCGGTTGGCCAGGATGAGGGCGGGGCCGGTGGGGTTCTTGCTGTCGCGGACGGCGGTGCGGGTGGTGAGGCCCGCGACCTCTATGCAGTCGCCGCCCGACGATCCGCCGCCGCTGTAGCTGCTCTTGCGCCAGATGGCACTGGCGAGTTCGGGAGCGAGCATGGTGGATAGCTCTCTTTCTGGCGGCTCCAGCCTGACTCCGATCCGGTGGATGAGGTCATGACTGGCCACGGGCGCAATGACCGCCGGTCTCGACGATTCGAACGCGAATATATGAAGGCCGTTTCGTCTGGTCTCATAACGGAAGCGCCACTCACCCCTGCTGCGCAAGGCCGCCCCACTCTCATGCCCTAGATACGAGGCGCCCGTTCGCGCGTGAGATGGCGACGACGGGGTGCCGCGTGCTCAGTGGGTGATCAGTTCCCGTACGGCGTCGCTGACCCCGGGGAGTTGGGCCCGGTCGGCCCAGATGTGGTCGTCGTGCTCGGTGAGGGTGATCGGCGCGGTCTTCTCGACGGTGACCCCGAACGTGAGCTGGCGGGTGAGGGCGCCACTCCTGGAGGTGTAGTCGAACTGCCCGAGGTAGGCGGTGATCCGGTCGATCGTGAGGCCGGTCTCCTCCTCGGTCTCCCGCAGCAGAGCCTGGTCGAAGTCCTCGCCGGGCTCGACCTTCCCCGAGGGCAACTCCCAGAGACCCGGCATGAAGTCGTCGGCAGGCCGCCGGAGCAGGAGGACGCGTTCTCCGTCGGCGATGATCGCGGCGACGACGAATCGGGCAACCCCGGCCTCCTGGGCGTCGAGGAGCAGGCCACGGGCGAACGAGGGGTCGGCGAAGGGGGAGGTCACGTCAGCAGCTCCTTGTGGTGGTCGCTCACCTTGCCGGCCGCGCGGACGTACTGCTCGGCCAGCTTCAGATCCTGGTCACGATGCCAGACGGGGAGTTTGATCGTGTGCGCGTGGGTGTGCTCGGCTCCGCGACCGGGAAGTCCCCGGCCCTGTAGCGGCGGGGGCGTGCGGGTAGCCGGGGAATACTTACGTCGGGTGCTGGTACTCCGCTGCCGCTGAGGCTTCTCTTGCGATGATCGCTGCGGTCGATGTTGAACTCACATCTGTACCGCAGGTGACGCAACTCGGAGTCTGCGTCATCGGCATTCCTCGCGCAGCGGGTTGCCGGGGGCGGGAGTGACACGGAGGAGAGACGTGGTGATCGCGCGATAGCCACGGTGGTCCGGGTTGCGCCCGGTGTGGCGGAGTGCCCAGTCCTCCGGCGAGGTCCGGTTTTCGGACGGCTCCGACGATTCGTGGCACGTGGTGCATTCGGTCTCGTGCACCGGGCCCGACGCACCGGGCTCGCGGTCGACAGTGATCGCCCAGTCCGCCAGACGGAGCACGGAACGGGGGCTCATGCGGGCCGCTCCGTCCTCGGCCCGAGGATGACTGCGGTCGATGCCACCAGGGCTGTACGCAGTTTCACAGGATCGGTGACGACGCGCGCGGCTGTCGGTTCCCGCAGCCAGTGCAGGCCATCGTCGTTGGCGTTCAGGGGCGGCACGGTCACGTACGTCGTGACCCCACAGGGAACCGTGCCCTGGACGGACCAGCCGTCCGACGTGCCGACAGTGGTGAGGAAGTACAGGATGCGGGACCAGGAGTCACTGATCACGGCACCGCAGCCGTCGCTCATGGCCTCCACGGCCGACCGGCCGAGGCTGTAGGGGACACGCACCGCATCCCAGTGCTCTCCGGCTCCGACCGTCCACACCGTGCCGTCCGGCGGGAGCCAGGGCAGACCGGCTGCAGCGGTGACGTCAGGCCGGCAGCCGCAGGTGACGATGGGCCAGACACGGTCCCTCCCGGCCAGAGTCACCGTGCCGGCGGCGTACAACGTCGAAGCCACGGACCCGCAGCCGAAACACGCCTCGCCGTGTAACCGGGCCAGGCTGATCGACTCGTTGATGACGGTGGATGGTTTGGCTTCCGAATCGCTCACGACTGGTCCCATCTGCCCGTTTCGTTGACAGGGCAGATCATGGGCTGCTGCACGCGGCACAAGTACCCCGACGAGGGGTACCTCGCATCAGTCGGCGTGGCACCACTCCGCGAAGTTCGTCAGCGTCTCCGAGTCCGCGCGCTTCAGGCGCCGCAGGGTGGCCGCGTCTTCCCGCACCCAGGGGTGTTCCCGCGTGTGCTGCGGGGCGATCCGGCGTGCGACCTTCAGGGACTCGAAGGCATCGTCGCCGCGTCCGCCCCACAACTGTGCGCGGGCGAGTTCGATCCAGAAGCCGGACCGGCGCTCAGCCGGAAGCGTCGCGGGCGGCGTCCATTCGCGGGCCACGTCGAAGGCTCGCTGAACGTGTCCGTCGCCGAGGCTGACGGCGACGGACACCTCGTGAATGCGGACACTGTCCGGCCCGAACGCCGTGCCTTGGTAAACGCCCTCCCGTACGCGGTCGCCGAGAGCGCGGGCTTCCTTGAGGTGTTTGTCAGCGGTGTCTCCCCGGCAGGCGCGGCCGGCGATGACGGCAGCCCGCATGTGCAGTGCCCCGCGGGCAGCGATGGCCGGAGGTCCCGAGGCCGGTGGGCAGGCGTCGATGGCCTGCTCCAGGGCTTGAAGCCCGGCCGTGTGGGCGCGGGCGGCGAAGAACGTCTCGGTGCGCACGTACCCCACCGCGGCCGCGAGCAGCGGATCCTGAGCGCCAGGTGCGGCCCATCGCATGAGTTCGACCAAACGAGCGGACAAGTCCCGGGCCTGGTACTTGTAGGCGACGGCGTCAGCTGAGCGGTACGCGGTGACGAGCAGTCCTGCCACCTCCTGCGCCTCCAGGAGCGGTGCGGAGGCGGCGGCGCGGGAGAGTTCGGCCAGCAGGTCCGGTACTTCGCGGGCGATCTGCAAGTACTGGGCGGACAGGCGCCACGCTGTCGTCCGGGCGACTGATGTGCGCAGCTCCGCCACGGAGCGAACCGGTCCGTCGACCGGCATGTCGTAGGTCGCGATCGCCGCCGACAGCGCGGGCAGCGCGTCCCGGATGCGGGTGGAGACGTGCTCGCGGTCCGCGACGAGGCGCGACGGGTCGACGCCGAGTGCCGCAGCGATGGAGTCGAGGGTGTCGTCGGTGACGCCTCGTTCTCCTCGCTCGATCTTACGGATGGTGCCGAGGGCGACGTTGGCGCGGTCAGCGAGTTGCTGCTGCGTCATTTTCGGGCGGGCGATCCTGCGGTAGTAGGCGATGCGTCGGCCTACCGCGGCCGGTGAAATGGACGGCACAAGGCGAACTTACTCGTCGATTCCCGGCTTGGCGGACGGACTGCCCTCCCTGAACTCTCAGGTGGGGCAGTTGGTTTGCATCACTCGGTCACGAGGTCGGCGAGGTCGGCGAGCGAGGAGATCGACCAGTCTGCCGCCGCGCGCACCTCAGGGTCGTCGGCCCACCAGTACCCCCAGGGGCCACGCCGCAGGTGGGCGGTTCGCAGGCCGGCCACCTTGGCCGGGAAGACGTCGTTCGCGGGGTGGTCGCCGACGTACAGGGTGCCCCCTGCCGGGGCGCCGGACACGTCGAGGACGCGGGCGAAGAATTCCTTCGACGGTTTGGCGCAGCCCCACTGCTCGGACGTTGTGATGAGGTCCGCGGGCAGTTCCAGCGACTGGAGCAACTCGCCTGCGCGAAGGGTCTGGTTGCCCGCGATGACGACCCTGAGGCCGAGCTCGCGCAGCGCGGCGAGCCCAGGCCGTACGTCTGCGTAGAGGTCGGTCTCGTCCAGGAACTCGCCCTTGCCGGCTGCCTCGCGGGCGGCGTACTCGGCGGCGATGTCGATTCCCGGCTTCAGGAGGCGGAGAGCGTCGGCGTTGTCGTGGCCCTGGCTGACAACCGCGCCGACGAGTGCGGAAAGGGTGTGTCCGGGTACGCCCAGCCAGTCGGCCCAGGAGGCCCAGTAACGGTCATCTCGTACGAGGGTCTCGCCGATGTCGAACACGATCGTCTCAATCACGGCGCGACCCTACGGCCGACGCCCCGCGCCGGAAGAACGCCGACCACGCCGTACGCGGATACGCTCCGGCGCCGGGATGCCGTCGAGGCAGGTCTGGATCATCCAGTCCCGGCCGATCACCTCGTGCGACCAATCCGCGGCGAGCACCCGCGGCATCAGCGGCGCGATCACCGCGAGCCAGGGCTGGCCGGCGTACTCGTTCCGCATCAGGTGTCGCTCGCTGCGGAACTGGCGGCCTTCCTCCGGCGCGACCCGCAGGACCACCGGTTCCGCCCGTCCGGCCAGCGTCACGCGGTAGGACATTGTTGTACATCCCCGTGCCCAGCTCGACTGCCGAGGCAGCCACGGCCGCAGGCCCGAAGGCGCGGCGACAGATCTGCCCAATCTCCCGGGCGGTCAGTGACTGCTGGAACGCTCCCGAGGCGCGCTCGATCGGCTGGAAATCCATGCCGCACAGAATGCCCCGCTCGACGGCCGCTCGTCACACCCAACGCGTACAGCGACACGGCGGATACGAGTCCGTCCTCGACATCCTCGACGGGCCGACGAGCCAAGGGGGCCTGCACAGCCTCACCGGCGACGGCATCCTTCATGTCAGCTCCTGCTCGACTGCGGTGCTTGAATGGACCGTCGTTCCTGATCCGGCAAGGAGATGTGCTGTGCCCCTGGTGTCTGTCGTGATGCCCGTGTACAACTCGGCCGCGACGTTGAGCGCAGCGGTCCGGTCGGTGCTCACACAGACCCATAGCGATCTGGAACTGCTGGTCACCGACGACCAGTCCTCCGATGGCTCCATGGACCTGCTCCGTCAGATTGCCGCCCAGGACAAGCGTGTCCTGCCGGAGTCGGCGCCCGAGCGGGGTGGTGCGGGCCGGGCCCGCAACCTCGCGATCGAGCGGGCCCGCGGGGACTACATCGCCTTCCTCGACAGCGACGACATGTGGCTGCCGGAGAAGACCGAGAAACAGCTCGCCTTCGCTGCCGAGGCGACTGCGCCTTTGACGTTCACCTCGTACTTCAAGATGGACGCCGACTACGACGGCGGGAGCACCGACTGGGTTCCGAACGGGCGGGTGGTCCGTGCGCGGGCGCACGTGGACTACCGCGCGATGCTGATCCAGGACCACATCGGTGCTCTCACCGCCATGTACGACCGCAAAGCCCTGGGCACGAGGCTGATGCCGGAGATGCGCAAGCGCCAGGACTACGCCCTGTGGCTGTCGATCATGCGGGACGGCGCTGATGCCCGGGGCCTTGCCGAGCCGCTTGCGGTGTACAGGGCCCACCAAGCGGGATCGCTGTCCTCCAACAAGCTGTCGCTCGTCCCGTACAACTGGAACTTGTACCGCGAGCACGAGCATCTGTCGGTCCCACGGTCGACGCGGGCACTGGCCGGCGCCGTGTGGCAGTCGCTGCGCAACTCGCGCATTTGACTCAGAGCACGGGCCCGGGAGCCGAGTGCGCGGCAACCTCTGAGCGATGCCGGGATACGAAGACGGGCGGGCCGGATTCTTCCGGCCCGCCCGTCGCGGTTGTCACGGCCGGCGTGCGCTCAGCGGAGCTGCTTGGCCTCCGCGACGAAGGCGGCCCAGGCCCGGTTGCCCAGGACGAGGGCGGGGCCGGTGGGGTTCTTGCTGTCGCGGACGGCGGTGCGGGTGGTGAGGCCCGCGATCTCCAGGCAGTCGCCGCCGTCGGAGCTGTAGCTGCTCTTACGCCATCGTGCGGTCCCGATCTCGGGGGAGTGGGTCATTGGTTGGCCTCTCGTCTTAAGCGTTGTTACATGTCTCGTCGCACCTTGGTGATCAAGGTCAGGCTGTCTTTTGGGTTCAGCGCAACGGCCTGGAGAGAGTCAAAGATCAGCCCGTAGGTGTCTGCCTCATCGGGGCTCTCCAGGTAGTAGGTCCCCGTCCGATGCTCGAGACAGGCAACATCAGTGATCGATGAGTGCGGGAAGCTGAAAAGAACGAACGATCCCGTCAGACCTGCGTGGGCTCCAGCGTGGTCAGGAATGACTCGTATCTCCACGCTGGGATGCTCAGTCATCGTCGCCAAGTGCTCAAGCTGCTTGCGCATGGCCGCAGCGCCTCCCACCTGTAGCCGAAGAGCGGCTTCGCTCTGAACGACACAGAGGCGAGGCGGTTGGGCGCGGCTCAGGATCTCCTGCCGATTGATGCGTGCTGTCACCAGCGCATCAATCGCTGCCTGGTCCAGCTTTGTTGGAGAGACGGCGATGACGGCCTGGGCGTATTCCGGCGTTTGGAGAAGCCCGGCGATCAGATTGCCCTGGTAGGAGCGGATGCGGTCGGCGGTCTCCTCGTAGCTGATGAAGTCGGTGTACGACGGACGCACGCGGGCCGCACGCTGTACCCATGCCGGCTCCCGGCTGCGCCGGGCAAGCGACACCATGGCTTCGACGTGGTCAGGGTCCTCCACACCGTAGAACGTCAACAGGTCGCGCAGCTCGCCCAGGGAGATGCCGAGTCGGGCGTTCTCGATCCGACTGATCTTCGACCTGTGGCAGCCGATGCGCTCGGCAGCCTCCTCCGGCTTCTTCCCGGCGGTCTCACGGAGCTCAATCAGGGTGGCGGCCAGTCGGCGCCGTAGGACGGGTGGTCGCGGTTCGGCCACGAGCGGCCCCCTTTCGTGCGTGGCAACGAACAAAGACTAGTGCGCAGAAAAGATCTTGGAACATTTTCCTTCTGATTGGGTTGCAGTCGGGATGGGTTCGGGGGCAATCTAGGTCACGTAGCTCAGCGTGATCGATCGATCGCACTCGGGTTGCGCGGCGCTGTGCGCAGCGCCCACGCAAAGACCCCCGCGACCTGCACCGGTCCGGGGGCGTGGCCCACGCCCTCACAGGAGCGTCGACATGA
Organism: Streptomyces sp. NPDC087428; assembly: GCF_044744085.1. Taxonomy (NCBI): domain Bacteria; kingdom Bacillati; phylum Actinomycetota; class Actinomycetes; order Kitasatosporales; family Streptomycetaceae; genus Streptomyces; species Streptomyces sp. NPDC087428. The sequence goes on along the minus strand of NZ_JBIUXR010000001.1, from coordinate 664,648 downwards.
AGCATGTTATCGACTGGCTGTTTGGTCCGCTGCTGCGGTCCATGAAGTCGTCCCCTCAATTCCGCCCCCTCCCACCGCCCTTCCCCGTCAAACCTCGGTCCGGCGCCATCGTCCTGGCGGACGCGCGGCTGGCCGCCGCGCCCGGCCCGTACTCACCCGCCGCCTGGGCCCGCTGGGAGCGCGCCGCGAACCGGCAACGGCGCGCGCGCCGAACCGTGTTGTGGCTGGCCGCTCAAGGCGTCGAGGCAAGGCCGGCATTCATCCACGGTGTGGCGGTGAAGTGGTGACGCCGGATCAGGTGGTGCGGCGGTGGAGCCGTCATCCCCGGCAGGTCGGCCGGGCACGCACCGAACTGCGTACGACGCTCTCCGGCTGGGCGCTGGATTCGGTCGCCGACACCGCGTTGCTCGTCCTGTCGGAGTTGCTCACCAACGCCGGGCGGCACGCCCGGGTCTCGCCGGGGCGGGAGATCGAGACCCGCTTCGTCCGGCTGCCGGACGGGGTGCGGATCGAGGTGCACGACGCCTCGTCCGTCCGCCCGGCCGGCCGCGAACCCACGCTGGACGCCGACGGCGGGCGCGGGCTGTTCCTGGTGGCCGCGCTGGCCGACCGGTGGGGGAGCGCTAACCGCAACGGCCCGGGGAAGGTCGTCTGGGCGGAGTGCGGGCTGCCCGTGGCGGGCGGGGGTGCGCCGGGTGGCGACTGAACAGCTGCGGTGCGCGGTACGGGTGGCGCGTGGCGACCTCGTACACGTGCGGGGCGAGTGGCGTGAGGTGTGTGCCGTGCGGCTGGACCGGTACGCGACCGGCGGCATGGCCGTGGTGCTGACCTTCGCCGGAGGGGGCCGCCCGCTGCGGGTGCCCGCCGATCGCCCGGTCACCGTATCGGCACCGGAGCCGCCGAGGCGGCCGGGCTGGACGTTCGTCGAGGACGCGTCCGACAGCCCGGCGGTGCACGAGACGGAGTGCACCACGTGTGGGGAGGGCCCGGAGCCCGCCGCGTCGCAGGACATTGCCGTACGGCACCTGTGGTGCGCCGAGCACGCGGCCCGGACGGGGCACACCGGGTTCCTGGCCCTGCGCGTCGGGCTGCTGCGCGCGGTCGCGGTGGGCGGGGTCGGACACGGGCGTGACGAGTGCGGCGGCGGCTGATCCTCAGGGGTCGATCAGCCGCTGGAAGCTCGTCTCCAGGAACTCCGTGAGTTCGGCCTGCGCCTCTGGGCCGCCGGGTGGCCAGGACGTCGTGGCTTCCTCGGCGAACGCCATCCACGCACGCGACAGGATCTCCTGGTGCGGCAGAGGGGCCCGCCCGTCCCGCCGTACGGCCTGCGTGAGCCACTCGGCCGCCCGCGTCCGGGTGGCCTCCACGATGTCGGTCACGGCCGGGTGGCTGCCCGAGGCGCCGCGGACCAGGGCGAGATACAGCGCGCGGTTGGCCAGGACGTAGTCGACGAAGGCGCCGATCAGTTCCCGGAAGCCGGGCCCCTCCGCGGTCGGGGCCGTGTCGCGGGGGACCGCCAGCGCCGCCAGGAAACGGTCGCACTCCACCTGGACCACGGCCCGGTAGAAGTCCTGCTTGTTGGCGAAGTAGTGGAAGAGCAGGCCGCGCGAGATGCCTGCGCGCTGCGCGACCTCGTCGGTGGACAGCTCATCGAGCGAATGCTCGCGGAGCAGCTCCAGGCCGATGCCGATCAACTGCTCGCGGCGCGCCTCCGGCGGCAGCCGGGTGGCCGGGGTTCTGTTGCGCGTACCGGACATAGCGGAAGTATATGGGGAGGGGTGAGGCTTTTGACATGGTGGGCGGAAAGGCGTAAATAGGATATTGAGCATTGCATAACAAGAGCCTCGGGGACAGAGCAAGGGAGCCTCCCATGACCACCATGCGTGCCGCGGTCTTCGACCCCGCCACCGCCGAGCTGACCGTCAGGGACGTCCCCGTGCCGGTACCCGCCCCGGGCGAGGTCCTGGTGCGCGTCGCCGCCTGCGGTATCTGCCACTCCGACCTGAGCCTGCTGCACGGCGTCTTCAAGACGAAGCTTCCGGCCATCACCCCCGGCCACGAGGCGTCCGGCACCATAGCCGCGCTCGGCGCCCCCGCCCCCGGCTGGGCCGAGGGCGACCGCGTCGTCCTGCACGCGGGCCGGGCTTGCGGCGTCTGCGCCACCTGTGTGGCGGGCGGCTCGCCCGACGACTGCGAGAACGTCCGGATCATGGCCTTCGACTTCGACGGCGCCTGGGCCGAGTACGTGATCGCCCCGGTCACCGCCCTCGTCAAGGTCCCCGACTCCATCCCGCTGTCGCAGGCCGCCGTGCTCGCGGACGCCGTTTCCACCCCGTACGCGGCCGTCACCTCGACGGCCGTGGTGCGGCCCGCAGAGACGGTCGGCGTCTGGGGGCTCGGCGGGATCGGCACCCACGCCGTGCAGGCGGCCCGCCTCTCCGGCGCGGCGCCCATCATCGCGCTCGACCCGCTCCTCGCCGCCCGCGAACGGGCCCTCGACCTCGGCGCCGACCACGTCCTGGACCCGGCCGACCCCGACGTCGACGCCCGCATCCGGGAACTGACCGGCGGCCGGGGACTGGACGTCGCGATCGACGCGGTGGGCCGTACCGGCTCCGTGCAGCAGGCCAACCGCGCACTCGCCACCCGTGGCCGGCTCGTCCTGGTCGGGATGACGGGCGACACCCTCGACCTCGGCACCGAGCTGCACTTCTCCCGCGAGCGCCACAGCGTGATCGGCCACCTCGGCTACCGCAAGGAGCACATCCAGCAGCTCGTGGACCTCGTCGCCACGGGACGCCTGGACATCTCCCGCTCGGTCAGCGCCCTGCTGCCCCTGGAGGAGATCAACGAGGGTGTCCGCCGCCTGGAGGAGCACGAGGGCAACCCCATCCGCATCGTCATCCAGCCCTGACCCGACGTGCCCTGACCCGACGTGCCCTGACCGGACGTGCTCGGCCCCGGCGAGCCGGGCCGCCGGCGGCGCTACGCGGGGAGCATGGCCCGGCGTCCGGGCGCGGCGGACGACTGCGCGGTCATCCCGCCGTCCACCACGAGGAGTTGGCCGGTGAGGTAGCGGGACTCGTCGGAGGCGAGGAAGACCATGGTGTGGCCGATGTCCTCGGGGGCGCCGAGGTAGGGGAGGGCGTTGCCGCGCCTGAGGCTGTCGACCACTTCCTGGGGGAGGTTGTTCTCCAGGGCGGGGGTCATCACCGCGCCCGGGGCGATGGCGTTGCAGCGGATGTTCCGCGGCCCGTACTGGGTGGCGACGGACTTGGTGATGCTGACCACCGCGGCCTTGACGGCGCCGTACGAGGTCTGAAGGACGTCGCCGACGAGAGCGGCGACGGACGCCGTGTTGATGATCGAGCCGCCACCGGCGCGGATCATGTGCGGGATCGCGTGCCGGGAGCCGAGGAGGGTGCTGCGCATGTTGAGGGCGACGGCGCGGTCGAACTCGTCCATGTCCATGCGGAGTACGTCGAGGTCGGTGCGCGGGTTGGTGCCGCCGACGTGGTTGCACAGGACGTGCAGGGCGCCGTACTCGTTCACCGTGGCGCTGATCATGTCGGCGATGGAGTCCTCTTCGAGGACGTTCACCGTGAGGGGCAGTGCCTCGCCGCCCGCCGCGGTGATGAGGCGGGCTGTCTCGTCGGCTGCCTGGGTGTCGTAGTCGGCGACGACGACGCGGGCGCCCTCCTTGCCCATGAGTTCGGCGGCGGCGCGGCCGATGCCGCTGCCGGCTCCGGTGATGACGGCGACCTTGTCGTGCAGGCGGTTCATGTCGTTTTCCTTTGGTAGTGACCGGGGTGGGGGGTGTGAGGTCAGTTCCCGGCAGGTGCCGCTGACTTGGCGGGGGCGGACACGTGCGCGTCGCCTCCGGGGGCAGTGGGGCGGGTGCGGGGGATCGCGAGGGTGAGCAGGAGGCCGACGGCCGTGGCGAGTATCGCGACGACGTAGGTCATGCGGAACCCGTGCTCGGTCGGTATCCGGGCGGAGCCCAGGCCCATGGTCATGTTCGCCAGGATCGCCGCCATGACCGCGCTGGCGGTGGAGGTGCCCACGGAGCGCATCAGCGCGTTGACTCCGTTGGCGGACGCCGTCTCGGACACGGGGACGGCATCCATGATCAGGGCGGGCATGGCGGAGTAGGCGATGCCGACACCGGCGCTGATGATCATCGAGGTGACGACGATCTGCCACACCTGAGACATCAGCAGCAGTCCCACGCCGTATCCGACGCCGATGACGGCGATGCCCGTGAGCAGGGAGACCCGTGGGCCGTACCGGGCGGTGATGCGGGCCGACACCGGGGACAGGGCCATCATGACCAGGCCGCCGGGTGCCAGGGCCAGGCCCGCGGCCAGGGTGGACTGTCCGAGCCCGTAGCCGGCCGCCTCGGGTGACTGCAGCAGCTGGGGCAGGGTCAACGACATGGCGTACATGGCGAATCCGACGAGGACGGACGCCAGGTTGGTGAACAGCACGGGGCGGCGCACGGTGACCCGGAGGTCGACCAGGGGCTGTGACACGCGCGTCTCGTACCAGGCCCACAGGGCGAGGACCAGGACGCCGGCCCCGAACAGGCCCAGTGTCGTGCCGCTGGTCCAGCCCCAGTCGCCTCCCTTGGTGACCGGCAGCAGCAGGAGCACCAGGCCGGTTGCCAGGCCGGCCGCGCCCGGGACGTCGAATCTGCCGGGTGACAGGTTCGGGGACTCGGACAGCAACAGGGTCACCAGCAGCAGGCAGGCCGTTCCCAGACCGGCCGCGAGCCAGAACAGGACGTGCCAGTTCGCGTACTGGACGATCGCGGCCGACACCGGCAGGCCGATCGCGCCGCCGACACCGAGCGTGGCGCTGACCAGCGAGACGGCTCCGCCGACCCGGGCGGGCGGCAGCTCGTCGCGCAGGACGCTGATGCCGACCGGGATGACCCCGGTGGCCAGGCCCTGTAGCGCCCGTCCCACGATCACCGGGACCAGGCTGTCCGACACGGCGCACACGACGGACCCCACGACGAGCACGAGGAGGCTGGCGATGATGACGCGGCGCTTGCCGTACATGTCGCCGAGCCGTCCGGCTATGGGGGTGACCACGGCCGCTGCCAGGAGCGTGGCGGTGATCACCCACGAGGCGTTGGACGCGGTGGTGTCCAGGAGGTCGGGCAGGCGCGGGATGATCGGCACGACCAGCGTCTGCATGAGGGACACGACGATCCCGCTCAGCGCGATCACGGCGGTGATCGTGCCCGGGTCCCGCCGTGCAGTGGTGGTCGACAAGCTGAGTCTCCTCGATGAAGTGGACGCCCCTCGGGCGTGGATACGGCTGCCCGGGTGTGGGCGTGCTTGTGGGCGCGGCGGCGTGGGCGGGATCGATGGGCGCGGTTCGGCGTGCGGACGGAAGGCCTCCCGCGGGGCGTTCCGGACGGGGACGGCACGGATGCGTCTGTCCGGCGCGCCCCTGTAGGGCGGTCATGGCCGGTGCCGGGTCTCATGTCCCGAACTCGGCCGCGGGCGTCAGTGCCGGGAGAAGCGGGAATGCCCCCGACAGCAATGTGCACTATGAAAGACATGTGCACTATGAATCTCTAATTCACAGTACACATGATGTGCATGATGCACAAACGGGCTGAGGTGGTCGGACGAACGGCGGCTGGTGTGCGCGATGATGAGGCGAGGAGTTGCGACGGAAGGGCAGGACCATGGACGAGGCCGAGCGTCGGCTGCGCGATCTCGAGCGGGAGCTGACCCTCCTGTCCCGCCACTTCGTCGCCTCGCGCGGTCCGCGCATCGGCCAGAGCCTTGAGCGCTCCGCCTATGTCCTGCTCACCCGGCTGGAGGCCGGCGGGCCGCTCACCCTCAAGGAGCTGGCCCGCACGTTCCACGTGGACGTCTCCACCATCAACCGCCAGGTCAGCCCCATGCTGCGGAACGGTCTGGTGGAGCGCATCCCGGATCCCGCCGGTGGCATGGCGCGCAAGTACCGGCCCACCGCCCTGGGGCTGGAGCGGTTGGGGGCCGACCGGGAGATCAGCCTCGAAGGTGCCACGCGCCTCATCGAGGCGACGGGATGGACCGGCGGGACGACCGACCGGTTCCTGGCTCTGCTCGTCGAGCTCAACGCGGGTATCGAGCGGCTCGAAGGGCTCAACGGGACGCGCGCCCGGTAGCCGGCCCGCGCGCTCCACCTGCGACCCCGTTGAGACCCGCCCTGTGACGCAGGTCTCAACGGGGTCGTGCAGCAGGCGAGGCTCCTTCCCCGTCAAGAGGGGGACAGGAAGGGAGGAGCGCTGTGGATCTGGCAACCCAATGGAGTTCGCTGCTGTCCGAGGCGGCCCGGCCCGACGTGCCGGACCGGTCGGCCCCGGCGCAGGCGCCCACGGATCCGGGGACGGGATTTCACGCCTTCGTCGCCGCCCGCTCGGGCGCGTTGTTCCGGGGTGCGCTGGTCCTGACCGGGAGCCGGGAGGCGGCCGAGGATCTGGTCCAGGAAACGCTGGAACGTACCTGCCGCCGCTGGCGCACCATCGCCGACAAGGACGCGCCGGACGCGTACGTGCGGCGCATCATGGTCAATCTGGCCAACGACAGATGGCGGCGCTTCCGCCGCGTCGTGCCCCGGCACGACACGGGCGACGACCGGCCGGCCCCCGGTGACGACTACGGGCGCGTCGACAGCCGGGACCAGCTCGTCCGGGCTCTGCAAGGTCTGCCGATAGGAATGCGCACCGTCGTGGTGCTGCGTTACTTCCACGACCTGTCGGACGCCGAGATAGCCGAGGACCTCCGGATCTCACCGAGCGCCGTCCGGTCCCAGATCACCCGTGGCCTCGAAAAACTCCGGGCCCAGACACCCGCACGCTCCGAACCTTCGTCACCGCAGCCCCGGAAGGGAACCCGATGAACGGCTACGGACCGCGGTCCCTGGACGGCTGCGCCGGTGACACCTCCTTCGAGCAGGAACTGGTATCCGCCTTGAACGACTTCGCGAACAACTCGCCCGCACCGCACTTCGACGCCACCGGCATCCAGCGCCGCTCCCGCCGCAAGCGGGCCGGGCTCATCGCCGGTGTGGCCGCCGCTGTGGCCGTCGCCGGAGGCGGCACCGCCCTGGCCACCATCACCACCGGCAGCAGCTCGAACACGTCGAGTACCGCCGCCGCGAGCAGCACGGACGCGACGACCGTGATGATCTCGGGCAAGAAGATCGACATGACGGGCTGGGACTCGGGCTCTGCGAAGGCCGCGCTGGTTCAGGTGGGGTTGAAGCTGGGGACGGTGACGGAGAAGGCGGTGCCCAACTGCAAGCCGACGTCTGTCATCGGGGTCTCGCCGCACAGCCCGCACAGTGTCTCGCCGGGCGACACGATCAACCTGACCCTCTGCACCCGCTGACCCGAGGAGCCCGTCGCAGGCCCAAGTGATCCGGCGCGGGCGCGGAACCGCCCAGGGGGACGTCAGCGGCCGGCTGACGCCCCCGCGGCGGACGGCTCGGCCGCGGAAGCCGTCGATGACGCGGTTGCCGCCGGGGCACCCGCCGCGCCCGCCGCCCCCTGCGCCCGGGGGGTGGGGGACGGGGCCGGTACCCGCGGCTGGTCGGCCCGCGCCGGCGCCGGTGCAGGGGCCTGCGGGGGCGCCGGAGGTGGTGCGGGCCGCATGTCCTGGGGGCCGCCCGCCGGCGGCAGGCCGATGGTGTCCAGGGCCTCCTGCGCCCTCGGGGCGTCCAGCGGCGAGAACCGCGGGTTGGTGCGCAGCGCCTCCTCCAGATTGCGGCGGGCCGGACCGGAGTCGTGCAACGCGCGCTGGACCATGCCCAGGTGGTACGCGTACGACGCGTTCCGGCCGCCCCGGTCGACCGCCTTCTCCACGTACTCCAGGGCCGCGTCCGAGTCGCCCGAGCGGTGCAGCGCCCAGCCCAGCGCATCGGCCACCGCCGCGCTGCGGTGCCCCCGGTCCCACTCCGCCCGCAACTGCTCCGCCGCCGCGTCCGCGTCGCCGTGGGCGGCCTCGAAGCGGCCGAGGAGCAGGGTCTCGTCCACGCCCTGGGTCCCCGCGCGGGACAGCGCCTTGCGCAGCCGCGTGTACTGGTTGACGGAGTCGCCGTCCAGGCCGAGCGACTCGTACAACTCGCCCAGCTCCAGCATGTATTCCGGCCGGGGGGACCTGGCCAGCGCCGCCTGGTAGTCCCGCTGGGCCTCGTCGGTGCGGCCGAGGGCCGCCAGCGCACGGGCCCGGCCGGCGAGGGAGGCGTGGTGGGCGCGGTCGGTGCGCAGCGCCGCCCCGTACTGGGCCACGGCCTCCTCCGGCTCGCCCCGCTCCCAGGCCAGCTCGCCCAGCCGGGAGAGGCAGGCCGCCTTCTCCGCGGGCGTCCTCGCCCGGTTCGCGGCGTCCTGCGCGGTGGCGAGCGCGTCCTCGCGCCAGCCCCGGTCGCGGTACATCTCCGCCGTCCGGCCCAGCGACGGGACGCCCGCCCGCAGCGAGGCGTACTTCTCCACCGCCGTGGTCGCCGACTTGAGGTCGCCGAGGCCGTTGTACGCGTCGATCAGCTCCGGGTACACCGCCCACTGCTTCGGCAGCCGGGTCCGTACCGTCTCGCCCCACTTCTTCGCCGTGACGAAGTCGTGCCGGGCGTTGGCGAGCGAGGCGAGCCCCACCCAGGCCGCCTCGTTCCCCCGGTCACCCGGCTGCACGTTCAGCGAGCGCTTCAGCGCCTGCTCGGCCCGGGTGTAGTACGCCGCGTCCGCCGCCCGCCGCCCCCACTCCACGTACGCGGAGCCCAGCACCGCCCACGACCGCGCGTCCGACGGATGGGTGCCCACCCACGCCTGCCGGTCCCCGATGAGCGCAGTCAGATCGGAGAGCGAGGCGGGGGAACCGGCCGCCGTCGCGGTCATCGCCCGCGACACCGGACCGGGCAGGGGCGGCGCCGCGTCCTTGTCCTCGTCGGGCACGGCGACCACCGCACCCGTCACCAGCACCGCACCCGCCACCACACCGAACGCGGCCCGGCGCAGGGACGTGCGCAGCGAGGCGGGCGGCGGCTCGGCCAGGGACGCGGGGTCCGGCGGCAGAGGTGGAGGGGATTCGCAGGGCGGGGCGTAGGCGGTGTCGGGGGAGCGGTCCGGCCCGGGGGCCGCCGGGGTCTGCTGCGGAGTGACGTCCATGCCGATCACTCTGCGTCAGTATGAAGATCGCACCGCGTCTTGGGATGGCTGGCGCCTACGGGTTCACACCAATGGGCCCGGGTGCCAGTCTTGGATCATGGACGATCTTCGCGAACTACTGCGTGCGGGGCTTCCGGCCGAGGCCCTGATCACCGATCCGGACATCACCGCCTCCTACGCCAACGACATGGCGAGCTTCTGCGACGCGGGCGCCCCGGCCGTCGTCGCACTCCCCCGCACCGTCGAACAGGTCCAGCACATCATGCGCACCGCCACGGCACTGCGCGTCCCGGTCGTCCCCCAGGGCGCCCGCACGGGCCTGTCGGGCGCCGCCAACGCCTCCGACGGCTGCATCGTGCTCTCCCTGACCAGGATGGACCGCATCCTGGAGATCAGCCCCGTCGACCGGATCGCCGTGGTGGAACCGGGCGTCATCAACGCCGTGCTGTCCCGCGCGGTCGACGAGCACGGGCTGTACTACCCGCCGGACCCCTCCAGCTGGGAGATGTGCACCATCGGCGGCAACATCGGGACCGCCTCCGGCGGCCTGTGCTGCGTCAAGTACGGGGTCACCGCCGAATACGTCCTCGGCCTCGACGTCGTCCTCGCGGACGGGCGCCTCCTCAGCACTGGCCGCCGCACCGCGAAGGGCGTCGCCGGCTACGACCTCACCCGGCTCCTCGTCGGCTCCGAGGGCAGCCTCGGGATCGTCGTCAAGGCCGTGCTCGCGCTCAAGCCGAAGCCGCCCCGGCAGCTCGCCCTGGCCGCCGAGTTCCCCAGCGCGGCCAGTGCCTGCGACGCGGTCTGCGCGATCATGGAGCGGGGTCACACCCCGTCACTCCTCGAACTGATGGACCGTACGACAGTCCGCGCCGTCAACAGGATGGCGAACATGGGTCTCCCCGACTCCACCGAGGCACTCCTGCTCGCCGCCTTCGACACGCCGGACCCCGCAGCCGATCTCGCCGCCGTCGCCGAGCTGTGCACGGCCGCGGGCGCCACCGAGGTCGTCCCGGCCGAGGACGCGGCCGAGTCCGAGCTGCTGCTCCAGGCCCGGCGGATGTCGCTCACCGCCCTGGAGACCGTCAAGTCCGCCACGATGATCGACGACGTGTGCGTACCGCGCTCCAAGCTCGGCGCCATGCTGGAGGGCACCGCGGCCGTCGCCGCGAAGTACGACCTCACCATCGGCGTCTGCGCCCACGCGGGCGACGGCAACACCCACCCCGTCGTCTGCTTCGACCACACCGACGCCGACGAGTCCCGGCGGGCCCGCGAGTCCTTCGACGAGATCATGGCGCTCGGCCTCGAACTCGGCGGCACGATCACCGGCGAACACGGCGTGGGCGTACTCAAGAAGGAGTGGCTCGCCCGGGAACTCGGCGAGGTGAGCGTGGAACTGCACCGGGGCATCAAGCAGGCCTTCGACCCGCTGGGGCTGCTCAACCCGGGCAAGGTGTTCTGACCGCGCCGAGCCCTCCCGCACGCCCCGCACGCCCCGCAGGTGACGCCGCCTCCGCGCGCCACCGCGTCCGCCGCCACGCCCGCTCACTGCTCCCCGTCCTGCGACTCGTCCGACGGCCAGGGATCGCTCATCCACAGGTCGTCGGCCGGCAGCGGCGCCAGCAGCTCGGCGAGGCCCTCGTCGATGCCGAGCCGCTCGGACTCCGTGCCCGGCGGAACCACCCGCAGCGTCCGCTCCACCCAGGCGGCCACCGCGGCGGACGGCACCTCCAGCAGGGCGTTGCCGTCGGGCGAGGTCAGCGCCACGCAGATGATGCCGCGCCCGTCGACCTTGGTGGGCCAGATCCGCACGTCCCCGTGCCCGCACGGCCGGAACACGCCCTCCACCAGCAGATCGCGGGCGAACGTCCAGTGCACGGGGGCGTCCGAGCCGATGTGGAAGGTGATGTGCACGGCGTAGGGGTCCTGGGTGCGATACGTCAGCCGGGCCGGCACAGGGATGCTGCGCTCGGGCGACAGGACCAGCTTGAGCTCCAGTTCGCGTTCCACCACGGTGTGCATGAGGCGTCCTTTCGATGCCTGTGAGCCGGTCGCACGACCGGCCTTCACAGGGAGAGAGCGCCCTCCCCGCCATCCATTACGCGACTTCGGGGAAAAAAGTTTGGCGTGACCGGAAAGTGGCCCAAACCCCCGGACCGGCCCGGGGGTACGCGGGTGTCTGATAGATGTGGACCCTTGTATTGGGACCGCCCGCCCCCCATCGCCGGTCGGTCCAAGGCCTCGAAGAGATACGGGACCACGGTGATGAGCGCCCCAACCCCGGCACCCGGTGACGAAAGCCCCCGCGAGGGGTACTACCCCGACCCGTCCATTCCCGGCTACGTCCGGTACTGGAACGGCGCTTCGTGGGTCCCCGGTACGAGCAGGCCCGCCCCGCGGGGAGGCGAGGCGATGCCGTCGGCGCCCGCTCCGGAGGCACCCGGTCCGGAGCCGGCCGCACCTCAACGGCCCGACCCGGCCCCGGTGGACGAGACCGGCCCGATGTTCTTCGACGAGGAGTCGCAGGACGGCAACCACCCGGGACCGTCGCACGCCTGGCAGGCCGACGTCTCCCGGCAGAACGGCTTCGGCGGCGAGCGCGACCGCCGGGTCTCCTGGGGCGGCGGACAGCCCGCGCACCAGGGCGAACAGCCGGCGCCGAGCCCCGACCCGCGTACGTCCGCGGCCAGTTCCCCGGCGGCCGGTACGCCCGCGGACCGCTCCCCGGCGATCCGCGCCTCCGGCGACCGTTTGCCGGCCGTCCGCCCCGCCGCCGACCTCGCTCCCGTGGACCCGCGTCGGCCGGTGCGGCCGGAGCCCGACCGCGGCGTGGTGCCGGGCATGAGGGACGGCGGTGGTGACGGGGCCGAGAACACCGTCGCCATCCGGGCCGCCCGCCCCGACCGCTCCGGCGGCGACCGCGACGCGGGGCGTCCGCCCGCCGACGGCACGGTCTCGATCCGCGCCCTGGGACCCGGCCGCCGGCCACCCGCCCCGCGCGACGCGGAACAGCGGCCCGCCGAACAGCGTCCCGCCGAACAGCCCTCCGCCGACGGCACCATGTCGATCCGCGCGCTCGGCCCCGCCGTCTCCGCGTCCGCCCCGCAGGCCTCCGCGCCCGCCGCACCGGCCCCGTCCCGGGCCTCCGCGCCCGCTCCGGGCCCCGCGCGACAGGATCCGGCCACCCAGGACCCGGCCGGGCTCAACGGCCCGCACACGCGCGGCCCCGGCGGCGGCACGTCCTGGGCCCAGCAGGGCCCACAGGCCCCGCAGGCCCCGCAGGCCCAGCAGACCCCACAGGCCCCGCAGACCCCGCAGGTCCCGCAGGCCGCGCAGCAGGCCCGGCCCGAACAGCCCGCCCTGCCGCAGGCGCCCGCGCGGCAGCAACAGGCCGCGTTCCCCCAGCAGTCCCACGCACCCCAGCAGTCCCACGCACCCCAGCAGTCCCGGGCTCCTCACCAGCCCCAAGGGCCCCAGCAGTCCCAGGGAGCCCAGCCCGACCAGCCCGTCGTGCCCTGGAAGCCCCCGGTCAACGACCACTTCCAGCAGCTCGCGGCGGACCGGGCGGCCGCCAGGCCCGCCGCGCTCGGCAAGCGGTTCGCCGCCCGGCTCATCGACACCACGGTGCTGGCCGCCCTGGTCGGCGCCGTCGCCCTCCCCCTCGCCACGCGGGCCACGGACCACATCAACGAGAAGATCGACGCGGCCAGGCTGTCCGGCGAGACGGTCACCGTCTGGCTGCTGGACTCCACCACGGCCGGCCTGGCCGCCGGGGCCCTCGCCGCGTTCCTGGTGCTGGGCGTCCTCCTGGAGGCGCTGCCGACCGCGAAGTGGGGCCGTACGCTCGGCAAGAAGCTCTGCGGACTCGATGTACGGGACATCGAGTCCGGCTCGGCGCCCGCCTTCGGCGCCGCCCTGCGCCGCTGGCTGGTCTACGGCGTGCTGGGCGTCCTGGTGATCGGCGTGGCCAACGTGCTGTGGTGCCTGATCGACAAGCCGTGGCGCCAGTGCTGGCACGACAAGGCGGCCCGCACCTTCGTGGCGGGCTGAGCGGGACGTACCTCCTCGGCCGGCCGAGCGGGCGGGCGGTGCGCTCGCGGCCGCCGGGGAGACCCGTACGGCTGACGGCTCATCGGGTGAGGGGCCGTCGGACGGATTTCGTTCCCCCGAAAGCACCTCAGCCCTTGCGGGCGCCGGTGCGGCGGGGTGCACTGCCCCCATGAGCAACGATCAGCCGACGTCCGGTCAGCCGCCCGAGGACGACCCGTTCCTCAAGAAGCCCCACGAGCCCCAGCCGCCGTCATCGGGTTCGCCCTACGACAGCGCGCCGCCGCCCCCGCCGTACGACCCCGGACCCTACGGCGGAGGCCACTTCGGTGCGGCGGATCCGCTGGCGGGCATGCCGCCGCTCGCCGAGCCCGGCAAGCGCATCCTGGCCCGGCTGATCGACTTCCTGATCATCTCGATCCCGCTGTACCTGATCTCGCTGCCCTGGGGCGGCGCGGTGGAGGTCTCGAACGACAACAACGGCAACGACGGCGTCGGTGACCTCTTCGCCCAGACCTACAGCGGCCACCAGTTGCTCTGGTCGCTGATCGGGCTGGTGATCTACGTCGGGTACGACACGTACTTCACGCACAAGGACGGCCGCACGCCCGGCAAGCGGCTGCTGAAGCTGCGGGTCGCGATGCTCAACGACGGCAGTGTGCCGGACACCGGGAGTTCGTTCCTGCGGGCCGTGGTGCTGTGGCTGCCGGCGCTGCTGTGCTGCCCGTGCCTGTGGTGGCTGATCAACATCGTGCTGATGTTCACGGACAAGCCGTACCGGCAGGGCCTTCAGGACAAGGCGGCCAAGACGGTGGTGGTGACCACCGCCGACCAGAGCAGGGTCTGAGCCAGGCGCGGAGCGGTTCGCTCGGGCCGGGGCGGACCTGGTCCGGCCGGGAGGGCCTGTCGGCACTCTCCCGGCTCCGCCGGTCGCGGCGGCCGTCAGCGGTGCAGTGAGTGCTCGCCCACCCGCGCGGAGGTGCGCGCGGCCGGGATCGTGCGCTGCACGTGGCCCAGGGGGCTTCCCTCGGGCTCGGTGGCGGGGCGGGTCTGCTGGGGCGTGGACACCGCGGCCCCCGTCGCCGTCCTCCGGCGCCCCGGGGCGGGCACGGTGACGGCCACCAGCAGGCCGAGCGCGAGCGCGGCCGTACAGACCGCGGCGATGCCGAGGCCCGAACTCGTGCGGGACAGCAGCAGCATGGCGAGGGTCGAGAAGACGACGGTGACCGAACCGTAGGAGAACTGTGCGGCAGTAGGACGCGGCATGGCGTTATCCGTCCTCGGGGCGTCGGATGGGCGGTCTCTCAACACGGGTCGCACTTCAAGCGACTCTACGACGGTGGATGCCCTCGCGGAACGGGTAGTAAGCATGACCTAACCCACAGTGCCGGTGCACGGGGGGCGCACGGAGTCATTCTCCGCGCCAAAGAACCCCTTCGGCGCGCCGGTTGGGTGTGGTGCGGCCGTCCGGATAGCGGAAAGGTGCTCCTGCATAGTGCACTTGGTCTGTTCAAGTCAAGGTCTGTCTTTTCTCACGTAACTCCGGTCGAATGTCGTCACTTGTGACGCGTTTCCGCGCGCGGCCCTTCCACACCCCCAGGCCGCAGTCGCGGGCGCCGGGGAGGACTGCATCACGTGATCATTAAGAGACGGGCGCTTCGCACCGGAGCGGTTGTCGTGGCCATGGCCGCGACCGCCGCCACCGCATCCGCCTTCGCCACCGCCCAGGCTGATGACAAGGCGTCAGGCACCGCTGCCTCCGCCGTCGACCGCCGGGACCCGGGGTCGAACGAGGGCAACGCGCACAACCTGGAGGGCCCGTTCAGCAAGCAGCAGGACGCTCAGCGTCAGGCCGCCATGGAACAGGTCATATCCGGCGACAAGAAGGTCTCCGCGCGCGGCGGCTCCAACGTCGTCAAGCTGGACGACAACAAGTACGTCGAGCTCGGCCGTGAGAAGACCGACAAGATCTTCACCATCCTGGTGGAGTTCGGCGACAAGGTCGACAGCACGACCACGTACGACCCGGACGGCGAGGGCCCCAAGCCCCCCGTCCCGAAGTACGGCGGCACGCCCGGACCGGCGCACAACAAGATAGCCAAGCCGGACCCGAAGAAGGACAACAGCACCGCCTGGCAGGCCGATTACAACCAGGCCCACTTCCAGGACCTGTACTTCGGCACGGGCGCCGGCAAGGACTCGCTCAAGACGTACTACGAGAAGACGTCCTCCGGGCGCTACTCGGTGGACGGCGAGGTCTCCGACTGGGTCAAGGTCCCGTACAACGAGGCGCGCTACGGTTCCAACTACTGCGGCTCGACCAACTGCGCCAACGCCTGGGACATGGTCAAGGACGGCGTGAACGCCTGGGCCGCCGACCAGAAGGCCAAGGGCCGTACGCCCGCGCAGATCAAGACCGATCTCGCCCAGTACGACCAGTGGGACCGCTACGACTACGACAACGACGGCGACTTCAACGAGCCGGACGGCTACATCGACCACTTCCAGGTCGTGCACGCCGGCGAGGACGAGTCGGCAGGCGGCGGCGTCGAGGGCACCAACGCCATCTGGGCGCACCGCTGGTACGCCTACGGCACGGACGCCGGCGCGACCGGCCCGGCCCAGAACAAGGCCGGCGGCGCCCAGATCGGTGACACCGGCATCTGGGTCGGCGACTACACCGCGCAGCCCGAGAACGGCGGCCTGGGCGTCTTCGCCCACGAGTACGGCCACGACCTCGGTCTGCCGGACCTCTACGACACCACCAACACCGCCGAGAACTCGGTCGGTTTCTGGTCCCTGATGTCCGCGGGTTCCTGGCTCGGCACCGGTAAGAACAGCATCGGTGACCTGCCCGGCGACATGACCGCCTGGGACAAGCTCCAGCTGGGCTGGCTCAACTACGCCGAGGCCAAGGCCGCGACGAAGTCCACCCACAAGCTGGGCGTGTCCGAGTACAACACCAAGGACAAGCAGGCGCTCCTCGTCACGCTGCCCGACAAGGCCGTCACCACCGCCGTCACGGAGCCCGCGGAGGGCACCAAGCAGTGGTGGAGCGACATGGGTGACAACCTCAACAACACCCTGTCCCGCCCGGTCGACCTCACCGGCAAGTCCAAGGCCTCCCTCGACCTCGCCGGCTGGTGGGACATCGAGAAGGACTACGACTACCTCTACACCGAGGTCTCCGAGAACGGCGGCACCAGATGGACCGCGCTCGACGGCACCGCCGACGGCAAGGCGATCCCGCGCGACGCCAGTGACAAGCCGGCCCTGACCGACGTCTCCGGCAAGTACCAGAAGCTCTCGTTCCCGCTGGACGCCTACGCGGGCAAGAAGATCGACATCCGCTTCCGCTACGCCACCGACGGCGGCGCGGGCGGCATCGGCTTCGCGGCCGACACCATCGCGGTCAACGCGGACGGTGCCGCGCTCTTCACGGACAACGCCGAGGGCGACGACAACGGCTGGACCGCCAAGGGCTTCTCGCGGGTCGGCAAGTCGTTCACCAAGGACTACCCGCAGTACTACCTCGCGGAGAACCGCCAGTACGTCAGCTACGACAAGACCCTCAAGGTCGGCCCGTACAACTTCGGCTTCTCCAAGACCCGTCCGGACTGGGTCGAGCACTTCCCGTACCAGAACGGTCTGCTCGTCTGGCTCTGGGACACCTCCCAGAAGGACAACAACGTCTCGGTCCACCCGGGCCAGGGCCTGATCCTGCCGGTCGACGCGCACGCCAAGCCGCTGAAGTGGTCTGACGGCACCGTCATCCGCAACAAGATCCAGCCCTTCGACGCTCCGTTCAGCTGGTACCCCACCGACGGTTTCACGCTCCACCTCGGTGACGTGGCCACGAAGATCAAGCCGCAGCTCGGCGTGCCGGTCTTCGACGACCACAAGGGGACCTACTGGTACAAGGAGAACAAGACCGGAAGCGTGCAGGTCGCTGACACCAACACCAGGATTTCGATCATCAGCGAGCCGCTCAGCGGCTCCACGATGACCGTCCAGGTTGGCGCCTCGCACAAGTAATTCGGTATCACCGCAGGTCAGAGCATGATCGGCCGTCGCCCTCTAGCGGGCGGCGGCCGATCGTGTTTAGGTGCCTCTTGTTCCGATTCTTATTGACACAACGTCTCACGGGGGAGCGCGGAGTATGGCAGGCGGAGGATTCAGCAAGTTGCCGAACGGGAGTGTGGTCGTCGCGATCACGCTGCCGAGTCCGGCGCAGAGCGTGGGGCCGGACACACCGGTCCGCGTCCTGGTGCACGCGGCCAACCGGGCCCGCGCACTGACCCGGCTGCGCAATCTGGGACTGCGTGCCGTGTACCTCCGCGGCAACGCCGAGCCACCCACCCCGGACGAGATCACCGCCGTCCTGCACCACCCGGACGGCGTGCTGTGGCGCGCGAGACCCGAACGGGCCCAGGAACTCTGGCACCCGATCCGGGCGCTCCTGAGGCCCGCCCTGCCCGCCCGGCAGGGCTGACCCGGCCCCCGGCTACACCACGGGCTTGCCGGCGAGCGTCACGCCCGCCGCGCGGAGCTCCGTGAGCGCCCGCTCCGTGGTCGCCTCGGCGACGCCCGCGGTCAGATCGAGCAGTACGTGCGTGGTGAAGCCCTCGCGGACCGCGTCCAGCGCGGTGGCCCGGACACAGTGGTCGGTCGCGATACCGACCACGTCGACCGCGGTCACCCCGCGGTCGCGCAGCCACTCGGCCAGCCCCACACCGTTCTCGTCCAGGCCCTCGAAGCCGCTGTACGCCGCGGCGTACGCACCCTTGTCGAAGACCGTGTCGATCGCGCCGGAGGCGACCGCGGGCGCGAAATTGGGGTGGAAGCCCACACCCTCCGTACCGGCCACACAGTGCGGCGGCCAGGAGTGCTCGAAGTCCGGCGCCGACGAGAAGTGGCCGCCGGGGTCGATGTGGTGATCACGGGTGGCCACCACGTGCCGGTAGCCGGGCTGGGCCTCGCCGATCAGGTCCGTGATGGCGGCGGCGACATCGGCACCCCCCGCCACCGCGAGGCTCCCGCCCTCACAGAAGTCGTTCTGAACGTCCACGACGATCAAGGCGCGGTGCATGGCGGGTGTCCTTCGGTGGGGGAGGGAACAGCGGAACGGCGGTTACGGAGGTTGACGACGAGCCTAGAGACTCGGACGGGCCTTAGACAGCGTCCGGCGCGGACGAGCCCCTCCGGAGACCGGGGGCGGGGCGGCCGCGGCGTACGCGGGACGTCGCGGCACCCGCCCCCTCACACGTACTCCGTGGGAATCACCGGCTCGCCCCGCGACAGCTGCATCGCGGACATCGGCAGCCCCGCCCGCGAGGCGATGTGCCGCTCCCGGGCCGCGTCCAGCGGCTCCCGCGCGACCACCTCACCGGCCCTGACCAGCTCCACCAGCAGCTGCCGGCCGGCCAGCTCCGGCGGCACCGGGCCGGTGCCGATCACCTCGGCCTCGGCCACTCCGTCCTCGTCCAGCCGGCGCGCCGCCCACTTGCGGCCGCCGATCGAGGTCTTCGCGCCCAGCGACTTCTTCGCCACCGGCCGCAGCGGGTCCGCCGGATCGGCGGACGCGGCCCGCGCCACCAGCTTGTAGACCATCGAGCAGGTGGGCTGCCCGCTGCCGGTCACCAGCTGCGTGCCCACCCCGTACGCGTCCACCGGCGCGGCGGCCAGCGAGGCGATGGCGTACTCGTCCAGGTCCGAGGTCACCACGATCTTCGTGTCCGTCGCGCCCAGCTCGTCGAGCTGCTGGCGCACCCGGTGCGCGACCAGCAGCAGGTCGCCGGAGTCGATCCGGACCGCCCCCAGCTCGGTCCCGGCCACCTCGACGGCCGTACGGACCGCCGCCGTCACGTCGTACGTGTCGACCAGCAGTGTCGTGTCGCGCCCCAGTGAGTCGACCTGGGCCCGGAACGCGTCGCGCTCGGAGTCGTGCAGCAGGGTGAAGGCGTGGGCGCTCGTCCCGACGGTCGGGATGTTGTAGCGGAAGCCCGCGGCGAGGTCCGAGGTGGTGTCGAAACCGCCGATGTACGCGGCACGGGCCGAGGCCACCGCCGACAGCTCATGGGTGCGCCGTGCACCCATCTCGATCAGCCCGCGCCCGCCCGCCGCCGACGACATCCGCGAGGCGGCGGCGGCGATCGCCGAGTCGTGGTTGAGGATCGACAGGATCACCGTCTCCAGGAGCACGCACTCGGCGAAGGAGCCCTCGACCCGCAGGACCGGCGAGCCGGGGAAGTACACCTCGCCCTCCGGATAGCCCCAGACGTCCCCGCTGAAGCGGTAATCGGCCAGATAGTCGAGCGTCGGTCCGTCGACGACGTTCTGGTCGCGCAGGAAGGCGAGCATCTCGTCGTCGAAGTGGAAGTTCTCGACCGCGTCCAGCACCCGCCCGACGCCCGCGACGACGCCGTAGCGCCGCCCCTCGGGCAGCCGGCGGGTGAACGCCTCGAAGACCGAGCGCCGGTCGGCGGTGCCGGCCTTCAGCGCGGCCTGCACCATCGTGAGCTCGTACTGGTCGGTGAAGAGCGCTGTCGAGGGCACACCGACCCGTCGCCCAAGGTCCGCAGAGTTCATGCCGGGGATGCTACCCCTATTTCGTCAAAGTGACGAGATGGGGGTGCCGTGCCCGGCGCGGTGCCGGGGCCGTTTGTGCGATGCCCCCTCCCAAGTGGCAGCATGGGGTAGGTGAGCGTCGCCCCCGTAGAGATCGAACGTCCCGAATCGGCCGAGGAGAACCTCGTTGTCCCCGAGCCCGACGTCCCCTGGGTGACGCTGGTCCACAACGACCCGGTCAACCTCATGAGCTATGTGACCTATGTCTTCCAGGCCTACTTCGGCTATTCCAAGGACAAGGCCCACAAACTCATGCTCGACGTCCATCAGAAGGGCCGCGCCGTCGTCTCCAGCGGAAGCCGCGAGGAGATGGAACGCGACGTCCAGGCGATGCACGGCTACGGGCTGTGGGCCACACTCACCCAGGACCGCAACTGACACCCGCCCCCGCCCCGCCCGACCACCATCGGAGACAACCCATGGCCGGCCACTTCGAGGCCACCCCCGGCGGCGGCGCGGCCGTCGCGCTCGACGAGGTGGAGATCGCGATCCTGCGCTCCCTCGCCGTCCAGCTGCTGGAGCTCATCGGCCCCGGCGACGAACCCGCCGAGGGCGAGGACCCGCTCGCCGCGCTCTTCGCCGAGGGCCCCAGCGAACCGCCCGCCGACCCGGCCCTGGCCCGCCTCTTCCCCGAGGCCTACGGTGACGGGGACGACGAACTGCGCGCCGCTTCCGCCGAGTTCCGCCGCTTCACCGAGAACGACCTGCGCACCCGCAAGCGCGACGACGCCCTCGTCGTCGTACGCACCCTGGACGGGCTCACTCCCGCCGGGGACGGAGCCGTGCTCCGCCTCACCGCCGAGGAGTGCCGCAGCTGGCTGGGGTCCCTCAACGACCTGCGGCTGACCATCGGTGCCCGGCTGGAGGTCTCCGACGAGGACGGCGGCGAGGAGGGTTCCCTCTACCGGCTCCCCGACAGCGACCCGCGCAAGCCCATGGTCATGGCCTATCTCTGGCTGGGCGCGCTCCAGGAAACGCTCATCGAGACCCTGATGCCGTAACGCGGCTCCGCCGCGTGGCCGCACCTGATCCGCACTCCGTGTTCGCTCAATGGACGCTCAATGGACGCTCAAATCCGAATAACGATCACGTCACCTGATCGGCCTTCTTTGCCGTGAGCTGAACCCCTTGTCCGCCTTTTCCTGTGGTGTGCGCCACATATTTCCCGTTTGATCGGCGTTGTGACCGTGATAAATC
Source organism: Streptomyces sp. NPDC087428 (assembly GCF_044744085.1). NCBI lineage: Bacteria > Bacillati > Actinomycetota > Actinomycetes > Kitasatosporales > Streptomycetaceae > Streptomyces > Streptomyces sp. NPDC087428. Next base: position 643,611 of record NZ_JBIUXR010000001.1, on the reverse strand, counting down.
TTCACGACCACTCGGGGACGCCACCCCTGTTCCCGAGGGCGCTATCGGCCGGTGACCACCGGCGGCACTCCATCCGTATCCGGGGGGATCAGGACCTGATCCGCAGCCGCAAGGCGCGGATCGGCGTGGAGAAAGGCGCACCACATGACATCGGCGAAGGTCGAAGAAGGACAGGAAGAACCACAGGCCGCGGCAGCGGACGGGGCCTCGGGCGAGGGCTACCAGCGCGCCCTCGGGGCACGCCAGATCCAGATGATTGCGATCGGCGGCGCCATCGGCACCGGCCTCTTCCTCGGCGCCGGCAAGGCCATCTCCAAGGCGGGCCCCAGCCTCGTCCTGGCCTATGCCGTCGCGGGCCTGGTGATCTTCTTCATCATGCGGGCCCTGGGCGAACTCCTCATGTACCGCCCGGTCTCGGGCTCCTTCTCGGAGTACGCCCGCGAATTCATCGGGCCCTTCGCAGGCTTTGTCACCGGCTGGACGTACTGGCTGTTCTGGGTCGTCACCGGAATCACCGAAGTCACCGCGGCAGCCCAGTACATGACCTTCTGGTTCGGCATTCCCCCATGGGTGTCCGCACTGATCTTCACGATCATTCTGTACGGCGTGAACCTGATCTCCGTGAAGGTCTTCGGCGAACTCGAATTCTGGTTCTCGATGGTCAAGGTCACCGCGATCGTCGGCATGATCCTCATCTGCGCCGGAATCCTCACCGTCGGCTTCTCCGACGCCGGTGACTCCGCCTCCGTCACCCACCTCTGGGCCGACGGCGGCTTCTTCCCGCACGGCATCTCGGGCACCCTGATGACCCTGCAGATCGTGATGTTCGCCTTCCTCGCCGTCGAACTCGTCGGCGTCACCGCGGGCGAGTCCAAGGACCCGAAGAGCGTCCTGCCCAAGGCGATCAACACCGTGCCGTGGCGCATCGCCGTCTTCTACGTCGGCGCCCTCGTCATGATCCTCTCGGTGGTCCCCTGGACCGAGTTCCAGCCGGGCGTCTCGCCCTTCGTCGCCGCGTTCCAGAAGATGGGCCTCGGCCTCGGCGCCGGCATCGTCAACTTCGTCGTCCTCACCGCGGCGCTCTCCTCCTGCAACTCCGGCATGTACTCCACCGGCCGCATGCTGCGCGACCTCGCGCTCAACGGACAGGGCCCGAACGCCTTCACCCGGCTGACCAGGAGCGGCACCCCGCTCGTCGGCACCACCGTCTCGGCCGCCCTCATGCTCGTCGGCGTCTGGATCAACTACCAGTGGCCCGGGGACGCCTTCACCTACGTCGTCTCCTTCGCCACCATCTCCGGCATGTGGGCCTGGATCATGATCCTGGTCAGCCAGATCCGCTACCGCCGGCTGGCCGACCGCGGAGTCCTCCCGCAGTCCGGCTTCCGGGCCCCCGGAGCCCCGTACACCAGCGTCTTCGCCCTCGCCTTCATCGGCATGGTCATCGTCATGATGGGCATCGACAAGGACGCCAGGATCTCGCTGTACTGCGCGCCCCTGTGGGCCCTGATCCTCGGCGTCTCGTACGTGGTGCTCAAGGCCCGCAACCCCGGGAACAAGGCCTTCGCCGGCCGCTGAGACCACCGGCGCCCCCCTGCCGGGCAGCCGCCCCAAGGGTCGCGTCCACGATGCGGGCCCCCTCGTACCACTCCTCGGTACACGGGGGCCCGTCGTCCTATCCTGGGCGCCATGCTGACCATCACCCAGGCGCTGTACGACCAGATCGTCGCGCACTCCCGCGCCGACCACCCCGACGAGGCGTGCGGCGTGGTCGCCGGGCCGGCCGGAACGGACCGCGCCGAACGCTTCATCCCCATGCTCAACGCGGCCCGCTCGCCCACGTTCTACGAATTCGACTCCGCCGATCTCCTCAAGCTCTACCGCGACATGGACGACCGCGACGAGGAACCCGTGATCGTCTACCACTCGCACACGGCGACCGAGGCCTACCCCTCCCGCACCGACGTCACGTACGCCAACGAACCCGGCGCCCACTACGTCCTCGTGTCGACCGCCGACGCCGACGACGCGGGGCCCTTCCAGTTCCGCTCGTACCGCATCGTGGACGGCGAGATCACCGAGGAGGACGTCGAGATCGTCGACGCCCACAGCGCCGCCTGACCCCGGCCACCGGGATCCGCTTCAGCGGCCGGACAGGGCCGCCACCGCGGCCCTGTCCACCTGTCGAACGCCCACCATCCACCAACTGAGATCACATTCCGGATTCCGGACCGGGAATCGATACGATGAGCGCATGGTTCTCCATGACGTGAGCGACAAGACGCCGGGCACGCTGCTCGTGGCGCGCCTGCACGTCGATCTGTGCCGGCTCTCCAGCGCGATCTGTACGAACCATCGGACCGCCGGCCGCGAGGCCTGAGCCGGGCCGACGCCCGGCGCCGCCCCGGCCGGGCGCCACCCACACACGTACCACCCCGCGCGGGGGCACAGCCGCGCGTCCCACGCCCACCGCCACCACTCCGCTTCGACAGGAGCCCACGCCATGGCCATCGAGGTCCGCATCCCGACCATCCTCCGCACCTACACCGACGGCGCCAAGGCCGTCGAGGCCAACGGAGAGACCCTCGCCGACCTCTTCAAGGACCTGGAGACCCGCCACGCGGGCATCCGTGAGCGCATCGTCGACGGCGAGGAACTCCGCCGCTTCGTGAACGTGTACCTCAACGACGAGGACGTCCGCTTCCTCGACGGCATCTCCACCAAGCTCAGCGACGGCGACAGCATCACCATCCTCCCGGCCGTCGCCGGCGGCATGAACTGATGCGCTACGACAGCCCGCTCGCCGCAGTGGGCAACACCCCGCTCGTCCGCCTGCCGCGGCTGTCACCGTCGGACGACGTCCGCATCTGGGCCAAGCTGGAGGACCGCAACCCCACCGGCTCGATCAAGGACCGCCCCGCGCTCCACATGGTCGAGCAGGCGGAGAAGGACGGCCGGCTCACCCCCGGCTGCACCATCCTCGAACCCACCAGCGGCAACACCGGCATCTCGCTCGCCATGGCGGCCACGCTCAAGGGCTACCGCATCGTCTGCGTCATGCCCGAGAACACCTCGCAGGAACGGCGCGACCTGCTCACCATGTGGGGCGCCGAGATCATCTCCTCCCCGGCGGCCGGCGGCTCCAACACCGCCGTCCGCGTCGCCAAGGAGCTGTCGGCGCAGCACCCCGACTGGGTGATGCTCTACCAGTACGGCAACCCGGACAACGCGGGCGCCCACTACGCCACCACCGGCCCGGAGATCCTCGCCGACCTCCCGTCGATCACCCACTTCGTGGCGGGCCTCGGCACGACGGGCACGCTCATGGGCGTGGGCCGCTATCTGCGCGAGCACGTCGAGGGCATCAAGATCGTCGCGGCCGAGCCGCGCTACGACGACCTGGTCTACGGCCTGCGCAACCTCGACGAGGGCTTCGTCCCCGAGCTCTACGACGCCTCGGTCCTCACCACCCGCTTCTCCGTCGGCTCCGCCGACGCCGTCACCCGCACCCGCGAGCTCCTCCAGCAGGAGGGCATCTTCGCGGGCGTCTCCACCGGCGCCGCGCTGCACGCCGCGATCGGCGTGGGCAACAAGGCGGTCAAGGCCGGCGAACCGGCCGACATCGTCTTCGTCGTCGCCGACGGCGGCTGGAAGTACCTGTCCACGGGCGTGTACACGGCGCCCACGACGGAGGCCGCGATCGAGACCCTTCAGGGCCAGCTCTGGGCGTAGGCCCGCCCGCCGTACTCACCCCGGACGCCGGGGGCCCGGACCACACCGGTCCGGGCCCCCGGCGTCCGTCGTTCCCCGGGGCGCTGCCCCCGGACCCCCGCTCCCCAATCGCGGGAGCGACCCGATTCGCCCGGCACCCCGGTTACCGGAAGAGGCGGGGAAGGGGCCAAGGCCCGCCGCGGGCGACCCACTCGGCGCCCCCTTCCATCGAACCGGTGACAGCGCAGGTGAGTTCCCCCACAACGGCAGGCCCCGGAGGAGCGACCAGGTCTTTCGCGCCTTACGCTCAACAAACCGCTCCACGAACCGCACGAACCCTCCCCGTTCCCACGTCTCGGAGGTTCACGCTCCATGAAGCTCACCGTCGTCGGATGCTCCGGCTCGTTCCCGTCCGCGGGATCGGCATGCTCGAGCTACCTCGTAGAGGCCGACGGCTTCCGGCTGCTCCTCGACATGGGCAACGGCGCCCTCGGCGAGCTGCAGCGCCATGTCGGTCTCTACGACCTCGACGCCATCTTCCTCAGCCACCTCCATGCCGATCACTGCATCGACATGTGCGCGTACTTCGTCGTCCGCTACTACCCGCACGACGGCGGACGCCCGGCCCCCATCCCGGTCTACGGTCCCGACGGCACGGAGCAGCGGCTCACCACCGCCCACGCCGACACCCCGTCCGACCACGCGATGGGCGAGGTCTTCGACTTCCACACGCTGAAGCCGGGATCGTTCGAGATCGGCCCCTTCTCGGTCCGTACGGAGAAGCTCCGCCACCCCGTCGAGACGTTCGGCATCCGCATCGAGCACGGCGGCAGGTCGCTCACGTACTCGGGGGACACCGGCACCTGCGAGGCCCTGGACGAGCTGGCCGAGGGCGTCGACCTCTTCCTCTGCGAGGCGTCGTTCGTCCACGGCAAGGAGGACATCCCGGACCTCCACCTCAACGGCCGCGAGGCGGGCGAGCTCGCCGCCCGCGCCGGGGTGGGGCGCCTGGTCCTCACCCACATCCCGCCGTGGACCGACGCCGGCCGCAACCTGTGCGACGCCCGCGAGGTCTTCGACGGCCCGACGGAGCTGGCGGTCCCGGGCGCGGTCTACGAGATCTGACGCGTCCCGCGTACGTACGTCACGTACGACGGAGCCCTCACCTTCCCGGCGGGAAGGTGAGGGCTCCGTCATGTGCGGGGGACGGGACGGTGGCTTACGCCTTCGTCAGGTCCTCGACCTCTTCCTCGGGCTCACGGCCCGGGGTGGTGAGGTTGAACTTGCTGATGGCGAAGCGGAAGAGCACGTAGTAGAGCGCTCCGAAGACGAGACCGATCGGGATGATCAGCCACGGCTTCGTCGCCAGGTTCCAGTTCAGCGCGTAGTCGATGAAGCCCGCCGAGAACGTGAACCCGGCGTGCACGCCGAGCGCCCAGGTGACGGCCATCGAGATGGCGGTCAGGACGGCGTGGATCGCGTAGAGCAGCGGCGCGATGAACATGAACGAGAACTCGATCGGCTCGGTCACACCGGTGACGAACGAGGTCAGCGCGAGGGAGACCATCATGCCCATCACGGCCTTGCGGCGCTCGGGGCGAGCGGCGTGGGCGATGGCGATGGCTGCGGCCGGGAGGCCGAACATCATGATCGGGAAGAAGCCCGACATGAACTGACCGGCGGTCGGGTCACCGGCGAAGAACCGGTTCAGGTCACCGTGCACGACGGCGCCCGTGGCGTCGGTGAAGTCACCCAGCTGGAACCAGGAGACGGTGTTGACGAACTGGTGCATGCCGACGGGGATCAGCGCGCGGTTGATCAGGCCGAAGAGGCCGGCGCCGAAGGAGCCGAGGCCGGTCATCCACTCGCCGAAGCTGGCTATGCCGTCACCGATGGGCTCCCAGACCAGGCCGAAGAACACACCGAAGATCACGCCGACGAAGGCCATGATGATCGGGACGAGGCGGCGGCCGTTGAAGAAGCCGAGCCAGTCGACCAGCTTGGTGCGGTGGAACTTCTGCCACAGGATCGCCGTGACGAGACCCATCAGGATGCCGCCGAGGACACCTGGGTTGTTGTAGGTCGCCGCAGTGTCCTCGCCCTTCTGGATCACCGCTTCGGTGACCGGGAAGGCCTTCAGGACGTTGCTGTAGACCAGGAAGCCGACGAGGCCGGCCAGCGCGGTGGAGCCGTCCGACTTCTTGGCGAAGCCGATGGCGACACCGATGCAGAAGAGCATCGGAAGGTTGTCGAAGACCGCGCTGCCCGCGGTGGCGAACACGGAGGCGACTTTGTGCCAGCCGAGGCCGTCGTCACCGAAGACGTCGGGCTGGCCGAGACGGAGCAGAATGCCCGCGGCCGGCAGCACGGCGATCGGCAGCTGGAGGCTGCGTCCCACCTTCTGCAGGCCCTGGAACAGGCCGGAGCCCCGCTTCTTCGCGGGGGCCGCCGTGGCGGTGGCCGTACTCATCAACTTCCTCCAGTAGGCAAGGCGCCGCCAGGGACAGGGTTTTTTTGGTGGGCGACGACTCGGAGAAACGTGGCGGAACGCCACGTGGTCTGGACCACTCAGTGGTGTAGACCAGTTTTAGCACGGTGAGGGTTAGATAAGGAACCTGCAATTTCCGACTACTTCGCAGTAGCCATCGCCCACGCACGGTGACATGCCGAAGGCCCCCGGACCGTGTGGTCCGAGGGCCTGGCCGAGCGGGGATATGGCCCCGTTCGACGGCTACTTCGTGAGGTTGCTCTCGATTTCTTCCTCCACCTCGTCGGGCTCACGGCCCGGGGTCTGGAGGTTGAACCTGGTGATCGCGAACCGGAAGATCACGTAGTACAGCACGGCGAACGCCAGGCCGATCGGGATGATCAGCCAGGGTTTGGTGGCCAGACTCCAGTTGATGACGTAGTCGATCAGACCCGCGGAGAAGCTGAAACCGTCCTTCACGCCGAGCGCCCACGAGAGCGCCATCGACACACCCGTCAGCACCGCGTGGATCGCGTACAGCACGGGCGCGACGAACAGGAACGAGTACTCGAGCGGCTCCGTGATCCCCGTCACGAACGACGTCAGGCCGACCGACACCATCAGCCCGCCGACCGCCTTGCGGCGATGCGGCTTCGCGCAGTGGTAGATCGCCAGCGCCGCCGCTGGCAGGGCGAACATCATGATCGGGAAGAAGCCCGTGGTGAACTGACCGGCCGTCGGGTCACCCGCCAGGAACCGGTTGATGTCACCGTGCACGACCGTCCCGTCCGCCTTGGTGAAGTCACCGAACTGGAACCAGACGAACGTGTTCAGGAACTGGTGCATACCGATCACCAGCAAGGCGCGGTTGGCCACACCGAAGATGCCCGACCCCAGCCAGTTCAGGTCCACCAGCCACTTGGAGAAGCTCGTCAGACCGTCACCGATCGGCTGCCACAGCCACGCGCACAACGCCGCGAAGAGCAGGGCCACGAACGCCATGATGATCGGGACGAGCCGCCGGCCGTTGAAGAACCCCAGCCAGTCCACCAGCTTGACCCGGTGGAACCGCTGCCAGAACCAGGCCGACATCAGCCCCATCACGATCCCGCCGAACACCCCCGGGTTCTGGTACGCGGCCGCCGTCACCTCCGCGCCTTCCGTGACACACGTACCGAACCAGGTGCCGCCCGACACGAACGTCGAACCGCCCCCGCAGTCCACGGGGAAGGCATGCAGCACCGCGTAGTAGACGAGGAAGCCCGTCACCGCCGCCAGAGCGGTCGAACCGTCCGACTTCTTCGCCATGCCGATCGCGACACCGACACAGAACAACAGGGGAAGACCGAGCCCGGAGTCGAGCAGCGCACCACCGGCGGCCGCGAACACCTTCGCGACATTGGTCCAGCCGAGACCGTCGTCACCGAAGACGTCCGGCTGGCCGAGCCGGTTGAGAATGCCCGCCGCCGGCAGTACGGCGATCGGCAGCTGAAGACTTCGCCCCATCTTCTGGAGGCCCTGGAACAGGCCGTTCCACCACTGCTTCTGTGGGATCGCTGCGCTGCTGGAGCTCATCGGCGTCCTCCCGGAACAAAGCACGATTGGGGGTCGTTGCAGACTGGTGTAGACCAGTTGCGGTACGGTGCGGAGCCCGCCCGGAAGACAGGGCGCCGGTGACCGTCATCATTGGCGATGGCTCGGCTGCTCGCTCGCGAAGTTGGGCCAACCGTGCGTTACCGTGACGAAACGGACCCATGGTGGGCCGTCACATGTACGTGAAGAACCAGGGAGAAGGCCATGGCCAGCAAGGCTGAGAAGATCGTCGCCGGGCTCGGCGGAATCGACAACATCGAAGAGGTCGAAGGCTGCATCACCCGCCTCCGTACCGAGGTCATCGACCCGAGCAAGGTCGACGAAGCCGCGCTCAAGGCCGCCGGCGCCCACGGCGTCGTCAAGATGGGCACCGCGATCCAGGTCGTCATCGGCACCGACGCCGACCCCATCGCCGCGGACATCGAAGACATGATGTGACCCACCGCTGAACCCGTACGGGCCCACCGGCCCGGACACCCCGCAGGCCCCGCCCCCACCAGGACGGGGCCTGCGGCGCACCCGCCGGCAGACACCCCCGCCCACACCGGAACAGCCCACTCCCCACACCGGAACAGCCCACTCCCCGCACCCGATAAAGTCGACGCCATGTCTCGTATCGACGGCCGCACCCCCGACCAGCTCCGCCCCGTCACCATCGAACGCGGATGGAGCAAGCACGCCGAAGGATCCGTACTCGTCTCCTTCGGCGACACCAAAGTCTTCTGCACCGCCTCCGTCACCGAAGGCGTCCCGCGCTGGCGCAAGGGCAGCGGCGAAGGCTGGGTCACCGCCGAGTACTCCATGCTGCCCCGCTCCACCAACACCCGCGGCGACCGCGAATCCGTACGCGGCAAGATCGGCGGCCGCACGCACGAGATCAGCCGCCTCATCGGCCGCTCCCTGCGCGCCGTCATCGACTACAAGGCCCTCGGCGAGAACACCATCGTCCTGGACTGCGACGTCCTCCAGGCCGACGGCGGCACCCGCACCGCCGCCATCACCGGCGCCTACGTCGCCCTCGCCGACGCCATCGCCTGGGGCCAGGCCAAGAAGATCATCAAGCACGGCCGCAAGCCGCTGACCGGCACCGTTTCCGCCATCAGCGTCGGCATCGTCGACGGCACCCCCCTCCTCGACCTCTGCTACGAGGAGGACGTCCGCGCCGAGACCGACATGAACGTCGTCTGCACCGGCGACGGCCGCTTCGTCGAGATCCAGGGAACCGCCGAGGCCGAACCCTTCGACCGCAACGAACTCAACGCCCTCCTCGACCTCGCCACCGCGGGCTGCGTCGACCTCACCACGTTCCAGAACGACGCCCTCACCCGCACCCTCGGCGCCTGACGAGCGCGTTGGCACGGGCGCGGGGCCGGGTAAAGAGGCAACCAAGTACCCACCCCACAGCGTCGATACGAGTACGGGCGCACGGGTCGAACCGTGCGCCCGTCCGCGTATCCGCACCCGGGGAGGGCACACCATGGCCGCGCGCCACCGACGCCACCGCACCGCACTGGCCATCACCACCGCACTGCTCACCGCCACCGCCGCAGCCGGCTGCGGCGCCCTCGACAAGGCGATCGACTGCGTACAGACCGCCGACGCCATCGCCACCAGCGTGGACAACCTCCAGCAGGCCGTCTCCAACGCCTCGAACGACCCCGCTCAGGCCTCCGAAGCCCTCGACGACATCGAGAAGGAACTCGGGCACCTCGGCGACAAGACCGACAACGCCGACCTCGGCAAGGCCGTCGGCGACCTCAGGGACGGCGTCGGCAACGTGCGTGACTCCATCGACAAGGGCGACGAGACTCCCGACATCACCCCGGTCACCGACGCGGCCAAGGAGATCGGCAAGGTCTGCACCCCGTAACCCCCGACGGCACGGGCGGCGATAATCGAGACATGACCCGCCTCATCCTCGCCACCCGCAACGCCGGGAAGATCACCGAACTCCACGCGATCCTCGCCGACGCAGGCCTCACCCACGAACTCGTCGGCGCGGACACGTACCCGGAGATCCCCGACGTCAAGGAAACCGGCGTCACCTTCGCCGAGAACGCCCTCCTCAAGGCCCACGCCCTCGCACAGGCCACCGGCCACCCCGCCATCGCCGACGACTCCGGCCTCTGCGTCGACGTGCTCGGCGGCGCCCCCGGCATCTTCTCGGCCCGCTGGGCCGGCACCCACGGCGACGACCGGGCCAACCTGGACCTGCTCCTGGCCCAGCTCTCCGACATCGACGCACCCCACCGCGCCGCCCACTTCGCCTGCGCCGCCGCCCTCGCGCTCCCCGACGGCACGGAACGCGTGGTCGAGGGCCGCCTCCTGGGCACCCTGCGCCACACCCCGTCCGGCACCCACGGCTTCGGCTACGACCCGATCCTCCAGCCGGAGGGCGAGACCCGGACCTGTGCGGAGCTGACCCCGGCGGAGAAGAACGCGATCAGCCACCGCGGTCTGGCGTTCCGGGCACTGGTGCCGGTGGTGCGGGAGCTTGTGGGGTGAGCTCGCTGAAACGCTGAGGGCCCGGTTCGCGTCAACGCGAACCGGGCCCTCAGATATGGATCCGTGCGGCCGGTGGGATTCGAACCCACACAGGATTTCTCCCAGATGCCCCTAAAACACCCGCCGATACCAGTTGGGCTACGGCCGCATACCCAAATCCATCGTAGCGGGCCGGGGTGTTCGTGGCATAGAGAGGTCGCTGCGCGGCGACTCGGAGCCGCCGGTCTTCTTCCGGCACCAGGTTTCTGTGAGCGCGTGGCAGTTGGGGCAGAGGTAGCGAAGGTTCTCGGCTCGGTTGTCGAGCCAGTCACCGTTGATGTGATCGATCTGAAGCGTGAAGGACTGCCTCAGCCACTTGCCCCGATTGCCGCAGGACTCGCAGCGGTACGCGACTCCGATCTCCCGCAGGGCGCGGTGAAGCCGCTCCCGGTTCGTACGGACCGACCCCTGCGGTCTGATCACCAAGGTCGTCGGTGCGATGGCCTTGGGCTCGCGCACCTGAACCGAAGCCCAAGGGCGTCGCGTGAAGTGGCTCGTGTCGAGCTTCAGCTGAAGAACCTTGCGCCGTACGCGTCGGTGGTTCGTGTCCTTGACCTCAAGACCGAGTGCGCGCATGACGTCCGCGTAACTGGTGGCTCGCGGAACTGCGTCCCGCAGGATGTCCTCCGGAATCGAGAGGCGTGCGTTGCGGAAGTGTCCGGTATCGATCCCTCTCCTGCGTAGCAGGCGCGCCAGCGCTGAGCGTGACTGACTGTCGTCGCCCACTCCAAGGTTTCGTGCCACTCCGCGGATGCTGTCGGCGGTGCGCGCGGCCGTCTCCAGCTCCTCCGGGGTGAACATCAGATCCATGTGCGGACGGTTCATGCCAGGGAAGTGGCTGACATCGATTCCCGCGGCTGCGATGCGGCGGCTCAGGTGGGAGAGCGTGCCACTGGCTGGTGGCGCACCGAGCTTGGTGACGACCTCGCGCAGTGACGAGGATGACGCGACGGCGGCCGCGATGGCCGCGTCCGGGTACTTTCGCCACGGGCTGCGCTGCTTGAAGTGGGCTGTGTCCAGACGGTGTCCGGCCACCTTCTCCTGCAGCACGCGCCGCTGGCCGCCGTTCTTCCTGAGCCCGAGCCGGCGCATCAGATCTGTCCAGTTCCGGGACTCGGCGACGGCGGCGGCGAGCCTCCCCGGTTCGTAGACGTCAGACATGGTCCTCCCTTGCCGCATCCGGCCGCGCGTTCGCAGCCTCGTACGGAACAACGAACCGTTTATCGGAGGGACACGTCCGATATCCGACAAGATGCGGAATGACCCGCCCCGCTTCAGCGACGGCTGAAGCGAAGCGGGCCATCCGTGAGGCGCGCTCCCCGGGGAACGGGATCAGAACTTCGGGTCCGGTGTCTGGTTCGCGACCAGTTCCTCCGCTTCCTCGGTCGTCTCCACCGAGGGCGGCGAGCCGTCCAGGGGCTTGTTCGCCGTCTCCTTCATGCAGGCCACGGCGATCACGCCGACCACGGCCGCGCCCATCGCGTAGTACGCCGGCATCAGGTTGGTGCCGGACACGCTGATCAGGGCCGTGATGACGAACGGGGTCGTACCGCCGAAGATCGACGCCGACAGGTTGTAGCCCACCGACAGGGAGCCGTAGCGGACCTGGGTGGGGAACAGGGCCGGGAGGGCGGCGGACATGGTGCCGAGCATGCAGACCAGGGAGAGGCCCAGCATCAGCATGCCGATGGTGACGGCCGGGATGCTGCCCTGCCGGATGAGCAGGAAGGCGGGGAGGGAGAGGACCAGGAAGCCGAGCATGCCCGTCATCAGGAGCGGCTTGCGGCCGAAGCGGTCGGAGAGCTTGCCGACCTGGCTGATGATCAGCATCAGGAAGACCATGACGCCGAGCAGGATGAGCAGTCCGTGGGTCTCGCTGTAGCCGAGCTCGTCGGAGAGGTACGTCGGCATGTACGACAGCAGCATGTAGTCGGTGATGTTGTACGCGCCGACCAGGCAGATGCAGAGGATCAGCGTCGGCCAGTAGTCGCGGAAGATCTTGGCGAGGTCGCCCTTGGCGCTCGTCTCGACGCCGTCCGCCGCTTCGGAGGCGTGTGCCGTGCCGCCCTCCAGCTTCTGGAAGGCCGGGGTCTCGTCGAGGCGCAGCCGCAGGTAGAGGCCGACGAGGCCGAGCGGGCCGGCGACGAGGAAGGGGATGCGCCAGCCCCAGGTCTCCATCTGTCCGGTGTCCAGGAGCGCGTAGAGCAGGGTGACCAGTCCCGAGGCTCCGACGTAGCCGGCGAGGGTGCCGAATTCGAGGAAGCTGCCGAAGTAGCCGCGTCGCTTGTCGGGGGCGTACTCGGCGATGAAGGTGGAGGCGCCGCCGTACTCGCCGCCGGTCGAGAAGCCCTGGAGCATCCGGAAGAAGATGAGCAGGATCGGGGCCCATACGCCGATGGAGCCGTGGGAGGGGATGAGCCCGATCGCGAAGGTGCCGATCGCCATCATGATCATGGTGAGGGCGAGGATCTTCTTGCGGCCGACCTTGTCGCCCATGGGGCCGAAGAACATGCCACCGAGGGGGCGGACGAGGAAGGCGACGGCGAAGGTCGCGAAGGAGGAGAGGAGCTGGGTGGTGTCGCTCCCCGACGGGAAGAAGACGTGCCCCAGGGTGGCGGCCATGTAGGAGTAGATGCCGAAGTCGAACCACTCCATGGCGTTGCCGAGCGAGGCGGCCTTGACGGCTCGCTTGACGGCCTGGTCGTCCGTGACGGTGATGTCCGTCCGGCGCAGCTTCGGGTTCTTGCGCTTGCGGATGGCCCGGAAGAGAGCGGGGTGGCGTTTGACCGCTTCGGGATCGGCCGCCTGGTGGGGGTCGGAGGCCGCCATGGCCGGGTCCTTTCCTCGGTGGGTGTTCCAGGGAAGGCTTCTGCGCGGTCATGGCGGTCGCAAACCGAATCGGCGAGAGATTGGGATGTCCATCACATTTTTTCGGCCATTCGGCCCAATCTGTGGTGGTCAGATGCCGAGGTCCCTGATGATCTTGGCGACGTGGCCGGTGGCCTTGACGTTGTAGAACGCGTGCTCGACCTTGCCCTGTTCGTCGACGACGATCGTGGAGCGGATGACGCCCGTCACCGTTTTGCCGTAGAGCTTCTTCTCGCCGAAGGCGCCGTAGGCCTCCAGGGTTTCCTTGGACGGGTCGCCGACGAGGGTGACCTTGAGGTTCTCCTTCTCGCGGAACTTGGCGAGCTTCTCGGGCTTGTCGGGGGAGACGCCGATGACGTCGTATCCGGCGCCGGCCAGGAGGTCGAGGTTGTCGGTGAAGTCGCAGGCCTGCTTGGTGCAGCCGGGGGTGAGGGCGGCGGGGTAGAAGTAGACGATGACTTTGCGGCCCTTGTGGTCGGCGAGCGCGATGTCCTTGCCGTCGGCGTCGGGAAGGGTGAAGGCGGGGGCGGTGTCGCCGGGCTGGAGTCGCTCGCTCATGGTTCTCCTCGTTGGTACGTGGGGTGTACGGGACCGAGAGTAATAGGGGTGCCGCCGGGTGCGGGAGCGGTCGAGCTGACAGACTGTCGATGAAGGTTTACCGGACGAGGACCACGGAGGCGGCGCAGTGTCGGATGCCAGGAGCCCTGCGCAGATCGAGGCGGACATCATCACCAGGCGTGAGCAGCTCGCGGTGGTGCTCGATGAGATCGGGGTGCGGGTGCACCCGAAGACGATCATTGGTGATGCGAAGGCGAAGGCCGCGGAGGCCGTGGACCGGACGGCCGGGCGGGCGTTCGTCGCGGTGAACCGGACGGTGTCGGACGTGCGGGCCCAGTTCGTGACGGAGGACGGCGCGCCGCGGCTGGAGCGGGTGATCCCGGTGGCGCTGCTCGCGGTGGGCGTGGTGGGTCTGCTCACCGTGTCGGCGCGGCGGCGAAGGAAGTAGCCGTCGCGTGTCGCGGGGTGCCCCCTCGGGCGTGCGGTGGTGGGTCGGCCAGGTAGGTTGCGGGGCGTGAGCGAGAACGCGGACGACAAGCTGCCCATCCGGATGCTGCATGACCGTGTGCTGGTCCGGTCCGATTCGCCCGAGGGCGAGCGGCGTTCCGGCGGGGGCATTCTGATCCCGGCGACGGCTGCGGTCGGTCGCCGGCTGGCGTGGGCCGTGGTGGTCGCGGTGGGTCAGAACGTGCGGACGGTGGAGCCGGGGGACCGGGTGCTGTACGACCCGGAGGACCGTGCCGAGGTCGAGGTGCGGGGGGTGGCGTACGTGCTGATGCGGGAGCGGGATCTGCATGCGGTGGCCGCGGACCGGTTCGAGGGCTCGGTGGATTCGACGGGGCTGTACCTGTAGTCCGTCGGCTCCGGCGCCCTGTGGTCCGGCGGTGCCTCTCGTTCGTCGTTGCCGTGACCGTGGTGATCTGGCCTGGTGACCGTTGTCACCAGGCCTTTTGCATGTTCTTTGCTACGGTGGTGGGACCCCGACGAGACGCGCCGTACCGGGTTTCGCAAAGACGACGCACCCCGTTTTCTCACGTGTATCTGTGTCGTCGGAGGTGCTGTCATGGCGTGGGTTCTGTTGCTGGTCGCCGGTCTGCTGGAAGTGGCCTGGTCGATCGGGATGAAGTACACCGAGGGGTTCACCCGGTTGTGGCCGAGTGTGTTCACGGGGCTCGGGATCGTCGCGAGCATGGTGTTGCTGTCCCAGGCGGCGCGGACGCTGCCCATCGGTACGGCCTACGGGGTGTGGGTGGGCATCGGTGCGGCGGGTGCGGCGGTGCTGGGCATGGTGGTGCTGCATGAGCCGGTGACGGCGGCCCGGATCTTCTTCGTGTGTCTGCTGCTGGTGGCCGTCGTGGGTCTGAAGGCGACTTCGGGTCACTGACGGGCCGGGGCGGCCGTGCCCGCCCCGGGCCGCTTGTGGGGGTGCGCCTTTACGGGCGGCCCGGGGCGCGGGTGCCGCGGGCGCCTTCGAGGAGCCCGCCGTTGGTGCCGCCGTTGTCCCCTCCACCGCTGTCGCCGCCCCCGGTGTCGGTGCCGCCGTCGGTGCCGCCGTTCGTCTCCCCGCCCGTACTGCCGTCGGTGCCGCCCCCGGTGTCGGTGCCGCCGGTGGGGGTGCCGGTGGTGGCAGGTGGGCTGTCCGGGGCGGACGGGGTGGTGGGCGGGGTGGTGGAGGGGGTGCCGGGGGCGGTGCTGGAGGGTGACCGGGTCGGCTGCCCGGTGCTGTTGCCGGGTGCGGTGCTCTCCTCGCCGGGCAGTTCGGTGTCGTCGGTGCCGCTCTCCAGATCGAGGTCGAAGTTCTTGACGGGGGTGCCGCGCAGGGCGGCGCCGGTGTACTGGGCCCAGGTCTCCGCGGGGGCGCCGCCGCCGTTGATGCGGGGCAGTCCGAGGGTGTTGTAGAGCGGTTTCTGTACGCCGGTGGTGGGGTCCTGGCCCATGACGGCGATGACGGTGGCGAGGTTCGGGGTGTAGCCGGCGAACCAGGCGGCCTTGTCCTCCTCCGCGGTGCCGGTCTTGCCGGCGGCGGGGCGGCCGGAGGCCCGCGCGGCGGTTCCGGTGCCGCCGTCGACGACGCTCCGGAGGATCGACGTGGTGGTGTCGGCCGCCTGGCGGTCGACGGCCTGCTTGGTGCTGCGGCCGGGGAGCTTGACGGCCGTGCCGTCCTTGGTGACCTTGACGACGAGGGTGTGGGCGCCGTGCTTGCCGTGGGCGGCGAGGGTGGCGTAGGCGTCGGTCATGTCGAGGACGCTGGCGGTGGCGGGGCCGAGCGCGATCGAGGGGGATGCCGTGAGGTCGGGGGTGTCCTTGGGGATGCCGAGGTCCACGGCGGTCTGCCGGACCTTTCCGGGGCCGACGTCCTCGGCCATCTGGGCGTAGACGGCGTTGATGGACTTGTCGGTGGCGGTGCGGACGGTGACCGGCCCGTAGCTGACGTCGTCCTCGTTGGACGGGGCGTATCCGGTGGGGCCGTCGGGGCCCTGGACCATGCGTTTGTTGGTGCCGTCGTAGACGGTGTCGGGGGTGATGCGCCGGCCGTCCTGGGTGGTGGAGCGGTTGGCGACGGCCGAGGTGAAGACGAACGGTTTGAAGGTGGAGCCGACCTGGTAGTCGGTGCGGGTCGCGTTGTTCACGTACTGCTTGGTGTAGTCGATGCCGCCGTACATGGCGACGACGTGGCCGGTCGCGGGGTCGATGGAGGCGCCGCCGACGCGGACGTCGCGGTCGCCCGCGCGCTGCTCGCTCGTCTTGGACATGACGTTGTCGTCGACGGCTTCGACGAGGGCGTCCTGCTTCTTCCGCTGCAGTGTGGTGGTGATCCGGTAGCCGCGGGTGGCGAGGGTCTTCTCGTCGAGGATGTCGTTGCGGACGAGGTAGTCCTCGACGGCCTGGATGAGGTAGCCGCGTTGGCCGGAGAGGCTGTTGGCGGGCTTGACCCGGCCGGGGACGGGGAAGGTCATGGCGGCGCGTTGGCCGGCGCCGAGCCAGTCCTCCTTGACCATGCCGTCGAGTACGTAGTTCCAGCGGGCGACGGCCGCGGCCTTGTTCTCGGGGTGGGTGACGACGTCGTAGGCGCTGGGCGCGTTGAGCAGGGAGGCGAGGTAGGCGCCCTCGGCGGTGGTGACGGCGCCGACGTCCTTGCTGTAGTAGGCCTGGGCGGCGGCCTGGATGCCGTAGGCGTTGCGGCCGAAGTAGCTGGTGTTGAGGTAGCCCTCGAAGATCTGGTTCTTGGATTCCTCGCGGTTGAGCTTGATCGCGATGAAGAATTCCTTGATCTTGCGGCCGACGGTCTGTTCCTGGCCCAGGTAGTAGTTCTTGACGTACTGCTGGGTGATGGTCGAGCCGCCCTGTGTGCCCTTGCCGGTGAGGGTGTTCCAGCCGGCCCGGAACATCGCCTTGATGTCGACGGCGCGTTCGGAGTAGAAGTCGCGGTCCTCCGCGGCGAGGACCGCGTGCTGGACGGTGCGGGGGACCTGGGCGAGTCTGATGCTCTCCCGGTTGATCTCGCCGTCGCGGGCGAGGACGCTGCCGTCCTCGTAGAGGTAGACGTTGGACTGGGCGGTGGCGCTGGCGTTGGCGGAGGGGATGTCGACGAGCTGGTACCCGGCGATGAAGCCGCCGATCAGGACCAGGGCGAGGAGGAGGATGCCGCCGAGCACCATCCGCCAGGTGGGCAGGGCGCGGCGCCAGCCCTTGCGCTTGGGGCGTTTGGGCTTCTTCTGCTTCTTGCCGGTGGTGGTGTCCGTGGCCGGGGCGCGCTGCTCTGCGGCGGTGGCGTCGGCAGGCAGGTCTCTGGGGTTCCAGCCCCGGGGGTCGGGGTCCCCGCTCCGCTGCTGTGGCTCGTCGCTCATGTCGGTGCAGACTCCTCGGCCGAGGTCAGTTCCCCCATAGTGCACTTTTCTCCGTAATAAGCACCGGATCGACCCCCGAAAAGCGGTCGCGGCGGCCGCCCCGGCTGCACTAGGCTCGTGCGCTTTGGTGTCCACGGCCGATGTGGCGCCCGAGTGCCGGGGGTGGAATGCTGTGCGGCTCTATGCGGTGGTGGCGGCGGGCGGGTTCCGGCGCTATGCCACGTACCGGATCGCGACGGTTGCGGGGGTGTTCACCAACACCGTCTTCGGTTTCATCATGGCGTACACGTACACCGCGCTGTGGGACGAGCGTCCAGAGCTCGGTGGTTACGACATGTCGCAGGCGCTCACGTACGTGTGGCTGGGCCAGGCGCTGCTGATGACGTGTTCGATGATGGGCGGCGGTTTCGAGGACGAGCTGATCGAGCGGATCCGGACCGGGGACGTCGCGGTCGATCTCTACCGGCCGGTCGATCTCCAACTGTGGTGGATGGCGGGGGATCTGGGGCGCGCGGCGTTCCATCTGCTGGGGCGCGGCATCGTGCCGATGCTGCTGGGTTCGCTCGCCTTCGATCTGGCGCTGCCCACGTCGCCGGGGATCTGGCCGGCGTTCCTGGTCGCGGTGGCGCTGGGGGTCGTGGTGAGTTTCGCGATCCGCTATCTGGTCGCACTGTCCGCGTTCTGGCTGATGGACGGGGCGGGCGCGGCGCAGATCGCGTTCCTGGCGGGGATGTTCTTCTCGGGGCTGCTGCTGCCGCTGAACCTGTTCCCGGGGCTGCTGGGCGAGGTGGCGCAGGCGCTGCCGTGGTCGGCGCTGCTCCAGGTGCCGGCCGATGTGTTCCTGGGCAGGCACACGGGGTGGGGGCTGGTGCGGGCGTACGGCTTCCAGGCGGGCTGGGCGCTGGTGTTGCTGCTGGCGGGGCGGCTGTTGCAGTCGGCGGCGACGCGGAGGGTGGTGGTCCAGGGTGGCTGAGCCGGTGGCGGTGGCGGTGGATGCGGAGGGCGGGCCCGCGGTGGTGTTCGCGCCGCGCTCGCGGGTGGCCGAGGGGTTCCGGGCGTACGGGCTGATCGCGGCGATGTGGCTGCGCTCGACGATGGCGTACCGGGCGTCGTTCGTGATGACGGCGGTCGGTAATTTCGCGGCGACGGCGTTCGACTTCGTCGCGATCATGCTGATGTTCTCGCACGTGGACGTGCTGGGTGGTTACACGCTGCCGGAGATCGCCCTGTTGTACGGGGCCGCGGGGACGGCGTTCGGCCTGGCGGATCTGGCGATGGGGTCGATGGACCGGCTGGGCCGGCGGGTGCGGGACGGGACGCTGGACACGCTGCTGGTGCGGCCGGTTCCGGTGATCGCGCAGGTGGCGGCGGACCGGTTCGCGCTGCGCCGGCTCGGGCGGATCACGCAGGGGCTGCTGGTGCTCGGCTACGCGCTGGTGACCCTGGACATCGAGTGGACGGTTCTGAAGGTGGTGACGGTGCCGCTGATGCTGCTGAGCGGGGCGGCGATCTTCGGGGCGGTGTTCGTGGTCGGGGCGGCGTTCCAGTTCTTCGCGCAGGACGCCTCCGAGGTGCAGAACTCCTTCACGTACGGGGGCAACACGCTGCTCCAGTACCCGCCGACGGTCTTCGCGAAGGACCTGGTGCGCGGGGTGACGTTCGTCGTGCCGCTGGCGTTCGTGAACTGGCTGCCGGCGCTGTACGTGCTGGGCCGGGAGTATCCGCTGGGCCTGCCGCAGTGGGTGGCGTTCCTGCCGCCGGTGGTGGCGGCCGGGTGCTGGGCGGTCGCGGGCCTTGCGTGGCGCGCGGGTCTGCGGTCGTACCGGAGTACGGGAAGTTGACGGACAGCGAGCGGGACGGGGCAACGGGCATGGGCGCGGGCAACAGCAGCGGTAGTGGCATCGGGAGTGCCGCCGGCAGCAGCACCGGCACCGACAGCGGTTTCATCGAGCTGAACGGGCTGGAGAAGGTCTTCGAGGTCCGCCGCCGGACGGGTTTCCTGCGCGGCGAGCGCCGTGAGGTGCGGGCCGTCGACGGCATCAGCTTCCGGGTGGCGCGCGGTGAGATGGTCGGCTACATCGGCCCGAACGGGGCGGGGAAGTCGACGACGATCAAGATGCTGACGGGCATCCTCACCCCGAGCGGCGGTTCGCTGCGGGTGGCGGGCATCGATCCCTCCCGGGAGCGTACGAGGCTGGCGCACCGGATCGGTGTGGTCTTCGGGCAGCGCACCACGCTCTGGTGGGACCTGCCGCTGCGCGACTCGTACCGGCTGGTCCACCGGATGTACCGGGTCCCCGACGCCCGCTTCCGGGCCAACATGGACCGTTGTATCGAACTCCTCGATCTGAAGGACCTGTTGGACGTCCCGGTGCGGCAGCTCTCGCTGGGGCAGCGGATGCGCGGGGACATCGCGGCGGCGCTGCTGCACGATCCGGAGGTGCTGTACCTCGACGAGCCGACGATCGGCCTCGATGTGGTGTCGAAGGCCAAGGTGCGTGGATTCCTGCGGGACTTGAACGCGGAGCACGGTACGACGGTGCTGCTCACGACCCATGACCTGACGGACATCGAGCAGTTGTGCAAGCGGGTGATGGTGATCGACCACGGCCGTCTGATGTACGACGGGGCGCTGTCCGGTCTGCACGAGGTGGGGGAGAGCGAGCGGACGCTGATGGTCGACCTGGAGCGTGAACTCCCGCCGATCCGGCTGGAGTCGGAGCCCGGGGTGCGTACGGTGAAGGTGGAGGGGCCGCGGCAGTGGCTGGCGTTCCCGGCGTCCGCGTCGGCGGCGCCGCTGGTGGCGCGGATCGCCGCGGAGTACCCGATGGTGGATCTTTCGGTGCGGGAGCCGGACATCGAGGCCGTGATCGCGAAGATGTACGCGTCGGGCACGGGCCCATGGGTCGGTGACGGAGGCCCGCGCGTTCAATAGGCTGCGCGGTATGACTAGTGAACTTCCCGAAATGCGTGCCTCCGACGCCGAGCGTGAACGCATCGCCGAGATCCTGCGCGAGGCGGTGGCGGAGGGCCGGCTGGAGATGGAGGAGTTCGACCAGCGTCTCGACGCCACCTACAGGGCCCGCACGCACGGGGAGCTGGAACCGATCGTCCGCGACCTTCCGGCCGTCGGTGCCGCGGTGACGCCGGTGGCCGCGGGGCAGTCCAGGACCGGTTCGATGGCCCGCTGGTCGGAGCGGGTGGGCAAGCCCGCGACATCGGGCGGCGCCTTCGCGTTCTGGGGCGGGTTCCGCCGCCGGGGCAACTGGACGGTGGGCCGGAAGTTCACCGCGTTCGCGATGTGGGGCGGCGGTGAGATCGATCTGCGCGAGGCGAACTTCGAGGACCGCGAGGTGGTCATCCGCTGCTTCGCGGTCATGGGCGGTATGCAGGTGACGGTCCCGCCGGACCTGAACGTCGAGGTCCGGGGCGTCGGCATCATGGGCGGATTCGGGGAGAACGCGAAGGACGAGGGCATCCCGGCACCGGATTCCCCCCGGGTCCGGATCACCGGTTTCGCGCTGATGGGCGGCGTCGGTGTGGAGCGCAAGCGGAGCAAGGCGGAGAAGCAGCGGCTGCGGGAGGCGGAGCGCTCGCGGGGCCGGCTGGAGAAGGGCGACCGGCTGGACAAGGGCGACCGGGACAGGTGACACGGAGCCGTCCGCCCCTGACGAGGCGTCCGCCCCGCCCGGCAGTCCCTCAGAGCGCGTCCGACGACGGCCGGACGCGTACCAGGTCGGCCAGGTCCACCAGGGAGCCGAGGCGCTGGTAGCCCGCGTCGTTCAGGTGGAGGTGGTCACCGGAGTCGTAGGCGGGGTGCAGCCGGTCCGGGTGGGCCGGGTCGCGCATGTCGCGGTCGAAGTCGAGGACCCGGTCGAAGACCCCGCCGGCCCGGATCGTCTCGTTGACCCGGTCGCGCACGGCGTTCTGGGCGGGGGTCCAGCTGCGGTAGCCGTCGTACGGCATCAGGGTGGCGCCGATGACCCGCAGCCCGCGGGCGTGGGCCCGGTCCGTCAGGGTGCGCAGGGCGTCGGTGATCCGCTGCGGGTCCTTCTCCTGGGGGAAGCCCTGCACGTCGTTGATGCCGAGGGCGATGATGACGGTCTTCGCGCCGGTGACGCCGAGCACATCGCGTTCGAAGCGGTCGAGCGCGCGCGGCCCGATGCCGTGGCGCAGGATGCGGTTGCCGCCGATGCCCTGGTTCACCACCGCGTAGCGGCCGTTCAGCCGGTCGGAGAGGACGTCGGGCCAGCGGCTGTTCGCGTCGGTGGTGGAGCCGGTGCCGGCGGTCAGCGAGTCGCCGAGCGCGACGACGGTCCCGGTGGCGGTCGGGCTGTGCACGTCCACGCCGGTGAGGTAGCGCCAGGCGGTGCTGCGCCAGGTGCCGCGACCGGTCTCCACGTAGGAGCTCTGGTGGCTGTTGGGGTGCACGGTGACCGGGCCGCGGGCGGTGGGGGTGCGCAGGGTGACGACGAGGTCGGCGTCGGCGGCGACCGGGACGACGACGGGGTCGCTGACGATGCTCCGGCCCGCGCCGACGGTGGTGGCCGGGGCGCCGCGGAACGTCACCGGGCGGGTGTTCACGGTGACGTTGTCGATCAGCAGCGGCCGCGTACCGAAGAGGTTGGAGAGGGTGACGCGGGCCGCGTTGCCGCCGATGCTGGTGTGTACGACGTTGCGGATGGTGCGGTGGATCAGGTCCTCGCCGTGGTTCGGGTCGGCCGCTCCGAGGACGGGTGCGGCCGCCCAGGTGGCGAGCCAGAGCCCGGAGGAGTGGGCCGGTGCCGCGGGCGTCCTGGCCGTGCCCTGCGGTCCGGTGGCGGCGGCGGACGCCTTCGCCCGGGACCCGGAGAACAGCAGCGAGCCGGTGAACGCCACGACGGCGGCGAGCGCGGCGGTGCCGGCCACGAGAGCGATGAGCAGGGCGTACCCCTGGCGCCTGGGCATGGGCGGTGTGTCTCCTCTGTTCGTGGACCGGTTCCATGATGCGGCAGGGCGCGGGGAACTCAACGTGCGGCCCGGGAGTAGGTCAGGCAAGGACAATGCGTACGGGGCGTCGGGGGGCGATGCGTACGCGGACGGGTGGAGCGGATGGAACCGATCGAAGGCAGCGGACCCGGCGAGCGGGGTGCCGGTGCGCAGGCGCGCGAGGGCGCGGGCGAGGGTGCGGGGGGCAGTGGCGCGGGTACCCGCCGCTCCGCCTCCCTGGCCTCGTTCTCGTACACCGCCGCGGACGAGGAGAAGCGTCGCGGCGTACGGCGTATGAAGACCACGGCCACCGGCCTCCTTCTGCTGGTCGCGCTCGTGTACGTCCTCGCCACCTGGGCGAAGAACGAAGGGGTGGGCGGCTGGCCGGGCTTCGTCGCCGCGGCCGCCGAGGCGGGCATGGTGGGTGCGCTGGCCGACTGGTTCGCCGTCACGGCGCTCTTCAAGCGTCCGCTCGGTCTGCCGATTCCGCACACCGCCATCATCCCCACCAAGAAGGACCAGCTCGGAGCCTCACTCGGTTCCTTCGTCGGCGAGAACTTTCTGTCGGGCGGTGTCGTGAGGGACCGGATCCACTCCCTCGGCATCGGCGGCAGGCTCGGCGCGTGGCTCGCCGAACCGGAGCACGCGGACCGGGTCACCGCCGAGCTGTCGACCGCGCTGCGCGGTGCGCTGACGGTGCTGCGCGACTCGGACGTGCAGGCCGTGGTGGGTGAGGCGATCACCCGGCGGGCGAACGCGGCGGAGATCGGCCCGGGCCTCGGCAAGATGCTGGAGAAGGTCGTCGCCGACGGCGGCCACCGCAAGGTGGTGGACCTGGTCTGTGTCCGGGCTCACGACTGGCTGGTGCTGCACGGCGACTCGGTGATGGACGCGGTGCAGGGCGGAGCGCCGGGCTGGACCCCGCGGTTCGTCGACAAGCGGGTGGGAGAACGGGTCTACAAGGAACTGCTGCGCTTCATCACGGAGATGCGCGACATGCCGGAGCACCCGGCGCGCGGCTCGATCGACACGTTCCTGACCGACTTCGCGGCCGACCTCCAGACGGACTCGGAGACCCGGGCCCGGGTGGAACGGCTGAAGTCGGAGGTCCTGGGGCGCGGCGAGGTCCAGGACGTCATCGCGTCCGCCTGGTCCTCTGTCCGCACGATGGTCATCGCGGCGGCCGAGGACGAGCAGAGCGAACTGCGCCTGCGCGCCCGTGCCTCCCTGATGTCCCTGGGTGCCCGTCTGGCGACGGACGGCCGTCTCCAGGCGAAACTGGAGGGCTGGCTGGAGGACGCGGCGGTGTACGTCGTGACGACGTACCGGGCGGAGATCACCTCGCTGATCAGCGACACGGTGGCCGGCTGGGACGCGGACCAGACATCGAAGAAGATCGAGGCGCACATCGGCCGCGACCTGCAATTCATCCGCATCAACGGCACGGTGGTGGGCGCGCTGGCCGGGCTGGCGATCTACACGGTGTCCCGGGCGCTGGGCGGGTAACCGGCGCGTTCCCCCCGAGGAAGCGCCGATTACCGGAACGGCTCACCGGCGCATTCCCCCCGAGGGAGCGCCGGTTACCGGAACGGCTCATCGGCCGGACCGGTGAGCCGTCAAGAAGGATCACGGCCAATTCCGGTGAACCGCCCGCCCGAGGATCCGAATAATGTCGCCCATCGACGGGCAGGCGTTGTTGCGATCGTGTCAAACTGGGAATGCACAGGGGGGTCGCCGACGGCTCCGGCATTTCCCCGCGAACACGGCGTGCCGGTAACGGGTACGGGGGTACCGTCATTTTGTCATTGTTCTCGGAAGGGATCTTCACTCCGCACGCACTTCTCGACGAACGCGCTATCGATATTCTCTCGGCGGCGGCACAGCGCTGCGCGGGCATGGTCCGTCCGAGTGACATCCTCTACGCCGCGATCGACTCCGGCGACCAGGGCGTTCTGTCGGTCCTCGCGCTCACGCTCGACGAGGGCGCCCGGCCGCGCCATCTGCTGGAGACCATCGCGGTGTACAACCCGGGGAGCCGGGGCGGCGGAGACTTCGACTTCGACGGACGGCGTGAACGGTTCGCGGCGCAGACGCTGGCCGCTCTGGACGGCTTCGCCGCGGAGTTCGCGCAGGACGAGGACCGGCTGCGCCCGGTCTGCCGCATCTGCTCGACGCCCTGCTGGAGAACCCGCCGCCCAGGCTGGCGTCGGTGTTCGAGGCCGAACCGCTCCGGGTGGACCTCGCCCGGATGCGCGAGCTGCTCGCCCAGGCCGTCAGGGAGGCGCGCGCCACGGGCCCCCGCGAGGTGTCCTTCCGCCTCCCGCCGGAGTTACCGCCCGCCGAGGACCTCACCTGGCTGGCGCGGACCCGGGGGATCACCCCCGCCCGGCACCTGGACCGCTACTTCGACACGCTGGGCCGGGCCCTGCACCGTACGACCGGCAACCACGTGCTGATCACCGGGGCCACCGGCGTCGGCACCACCACCCTGGTGCGCGAACTGGCCAGGCGCGCGGCGGCGGGAGAGCTGTCCTTCCTGCGGCGCAAGCGCCTGCTGCACGTCGACTGCCGCGACGTGCCGGACACCGAGAGCGGCGCCGGACTCGCCCGGATCATCGCCCACGTGGCCGGGCGCACCGATCTCATCGTGTGCCTGGACGGACTCGGAGCCATGCTCCGCGGACCCGGCGGCACCGACCACGTACCCGCCCTGCGCAGCGCGCTGAAGGAGCGCCGGATCCACCTCGTCGGCGTGCTGTCCGGCCAGGAGTACGACGACCTGCTGGCCGCCGACCACGCCCTGCGTGAACTCACCACCCGGATCGACGTGACTCGGCCTTCTCAGGCCGCGCGGCGGGTGACCGCCCAGGACGCGGCGGCCACCGTGCCCGCCACGGTGAAGACCGCCGGCCAGGCGCCGATCCTCCTGGCGAGCGGGTGCGATCCCGCGAAGGCGGCGACGTAGGCGGTGGTCAGCCCGGCGGCGGCGCGCGGCCCGGCCTGCCGGTTCCACTCGTACGCCGCGGCGGTGCCCGCGGCCGCGAGGGCGACCCCGCCCAGCGGGCGCTTCCTGGTCCACCGCGCGACGGCGTAGCCGCCGACCAGTCCGCCCGCCGCCACCGCCGCTGCCGGAATCCTCGCCATCACAGCCACCTCCACCGTTCTCGTCCTCTCGTCCGGACCCGCTTCCCGGACCGGCTCCCCGGATCCGCGCTCCGGGCCCGCTGTCCCGGATCCGCTTCTCCGACCCGAGGCTAACGCGGCCTTCCCGCGACCCGTCGCCGAGGGGGTGTACGTGCGTTTACCCTAGGGGTGAACGCGCGTACACCCCGTCTTGACGCCGAGCACCGTACGGAGAAACATGCCCGCGGACATACCGGTCCCCGTCGATCCGCCGATCCCCGCCGTCCAGGCCCCGCACCCCCGCTTCGCCGTCGGCGTGCTGGCGTTCTGCGGTGTCGTGGTCGCGGTCATGCAGACGATCGTCGTCCCGCTGCTCCCGCACATCCCCGCGCTGACCGGCGCCACCCCCGCCGCCGCGAGCTGGCTGGTCACCGTGACTCTCCTCACCGGCGCCGTCTTCACCCCGGTCCTGGGCCGGGTCGGCGACATGTACGGCAAGCGGCGGGTGCTCGTCGCCTCCCTCGCGGTGCTGGTGGTGGGCTCGGTGCTCTGCGCGGTCAGTTCCCATATCGGGGTGCTGATCACCGGCCGCGCGCTCCAGGGCGCGGCGATCGCCGTCGTACCGCTCGGCATCAGCATCCTGCGCGACGAGCTCCCGCCGGAGCGCGTCCTGTCCGCCGTCGCGCTGATGAGTTCCACGCTCGGGATCGGCGCGGCCATCGGCCTGCCGGTCGCGGCCCTGGTCATCGAGAACTTCGACTGGCACACCATGTTCTGGGTCTCCGGCGTGATCGGACTCATCGACATCGCGCTGGTCCTGCGCTGTGTCCCGGAGTCCCCGCTGCGCAGCCGCGGCCGCTTCGACGCCGTCGGCGCGCTCGGCCTGTCCGTCGCGCTCGTCTGCCTGCTGCTCGCGGTCACCCAGGGCGCCGACTGGGGCTGGGGATCGGTCCGGACGGTCGGCCTGCTCGCGACGGCCGTCGTGGTGGCACTGCTCTGGGGCGCGTACGAGCTCCGCGTCGCGACGCCCATGGTCGACCTGCGGGTCTCGGCCCGCCCCGCCGTACTGCTCACCAACATCGCGGCCCTGCTGATCGGCTTCGCGTTCTACGCCAACTCGCTGGTCACCGCCCAGATGGTGCAGGAGCCGAAGGCCACGGGCTACGGGCTCGGCGTCTCGCTCGTCGTCAGCGGACTGTGCCTGCTGCCGGGCGGTGTGGCGATGGTGGCGCTCTCGCCCGTCTCTGCGCGGATATCGGCCAGGCGCGGCCCGAAGGTCAGCCTGGCGCTGGCCGCCGGGATCATCGCCGTCGGCTACGGGGTGCGCTACTTCACCAGCCACAGCCTGTGGCTGATCATCGCCGGCGCCACGGTCGTCGCCTCGGGCACCGCGATCGCCTACTCGGCCCTGCCCGCCCTGGTGATGCGCGGGGTCCCGGTCAGCGAGACCGGGGCCGCCAACGGTCTGAACACCCTCATGCGGTCGATCGGACAGGCCTTCTGCAGTGCGACGGTGGCCGCCGTGCTGGCCAACATCACCTTCCAGGCAGGGGGCCGGACGGCCCCGACCCTCCACGCGTACCAGCTGGTCTTCGTGATCGCGGCGGGAGCGGCGCTCGCGGCCCTGGCCGTCACGCTGTTCCTGCCGGGCGGGAGGCCGGCCGCGGCGGGTACGGTCGGGGAGAGCCGCAAGGCGCCGGGCATCCGCGAGGGCGGTGCACGGACAGCACCGATCCAGGAGGGCGCATGACCGGCGGCCAGGCCACCGCACCGGCCCCCGGGTCCGCGGACGCGGACGCGGGCACCGGCCGGGGCGCGATCCTGCGCGCGGCGCGCCGGGCGTTCACCCAGCGCCCGTACGCCGAGGTGACGATCCGGCAGATCGCCGCGGATGCCGGGGTCAGCCCGGCCCTCGTGGTCAAGCACTTCGGCCGCAAGGAAGAGCTGTTCAACACCGTGGCCGACTTCGGCCCGGCCGCCGCGGAACTGTTCGACGCCCCGCTCGCCCTGCTGGGCCGCCACATGGTCGTCACGCTGGTGACCCGCCGCCGCGCGCTCAAGTCCGATCCGCTCCTGCGCGTGGTGTTCTCCCTCGGCAACCAGGACGAACGCTCGCTCCTGCGCGACCGGTTCCACGAACAGGTCACCGACGCCCTGACCGCCCGCCTCTCCGGCCGGGACCGCGCACTGCGCGCCGAGCTCCTGGCCGGACACCTCCTCGGCCTCGGCGCGACCCTCAGCCTCCACCGCGAGGGAGCAGGCGCCCTGGCCACCCCGGAACGCATCGCCGACCTCTACGCGCCCGCCCTCCAGGAGCTGATCACCGGCTGAACGGCCGGGGTAGGGTCTGGGCCATCCGACGAGGGGGTCTCCTGTGACTGTCCGAATCCGCGCCCGCAGAAACGCCGCGGCGCTCGCCGCGGCGGCCGCTCTGATGACATCCCTGGCGGGCTGCTCGGAGGCGACCACGTCGCAGGGCCCCGGAAGCGATGTCCCGCAGGTGGCCACGTCGGTGGACGAGTCGGCCGACCGGGCGGGGACGGCGGAAGTCGCCGCGGAGACGGCGGGTGCGGGCGGGGACGCGCAGGAGACGCCGCCGCCCGGGGCCGAGAAGGTACGGGACGCCTTCGCCGGCCTCCAGGCCACCCTCGACGACACCTGCACCCCCGGCGCCGGGGACTGCGCCTACTTCCTGGGCCGGGTGAACGAGGAACTGGCCGGGCTGGACGCCTCGATGAAGGCCGACCAGCAGGGTCCGGGCCGATTCAAGGAGCCCCTGGCGTGGACGGCCGCGCTGCGCACCACGCTGGCCGGTGACACCTCCGCGGCCAACCTGGAGAAGCACTTCAAGGACCTGACCGGCACGCGCGACCGCGTCAACACCTGGATGCAGGGCCACCCGGAGGACTACCGCTGACCCCGGGGCCCCAGCCGTCGAGTCACTTGCCCAGCTTCGCCGCCAACGCGGCACGCCGGGCGAACATCTCCTCCTTGGACGTCTCCATCTCGCGCAGGGCCGTCTTCCGCTCCCGCTGTGCGAGCCGGTCCAGATAGAGGTGACCGCGCAGGTGGTCCGTCTCGTGCTGGAGGCAGCGGGCGAAGTAGCCGCGGCCCTCGATCACCAGCGGACCGCCGTCCCTGTCCCGGCCGCGCACGACCGCACGGTCCAGCCGCGGCACCATGCGGTAGGGGCCGGGGACGGACAGGCACCCCTCTGACTCCTCGACCAGCCGGCGCCGCTCGGGCGCCACCTCGTCCAGGACGGGATTGGCGATGTGCCCGACATGGCGCACCCCCCACTCGTCCGTGATGTCCCACACGAACAGCCGCAGGTCCACATCGACCTGGTTGGCGGCGAGTCCGGCGCCCTCCGCCACCTGGTTGGTGGCGAACATGTCGTCGACCAGCCGCGCGAGCTCCGGGGTGCCGAACTCGGTGACCTCCCGGCACGGCCGGCGCAGGATCTCCTCCCCGACGACGGTGATGCGGCGCACCGCACCCCGTTCCACCTCCGGCGCGAACCGGGGAAAGGAATCGACGGGTACGCCCTGCACGCGCACCCGTAGGTCCTGCGAGCTGTCGTCCAACCGAGCGGCCATGGAGCACCAACGCCTTCCGCGCACAAGGGAGTCGGCCGAGGGTTGCCGACGGCGGCCGGCTTGACCGAATGCTTTGCAAAGTAGCACTCTTTGCAAAATGAGCGATGAAAAGCGTCAAGCCGCATCCACGGGACCGCTGCCCCACCGCGCCCGCAAACCGCTCCCGGACCACCCCGTGCGCGTGGCCCTGCTGGATCTGCTCGCCGAGGCCGGCACGGTGACGTCCACCGAGGCCGCCGCCCGCCTCGGCCACAGCTCCGGCCTCTGCTCCTTCCACCTGCGCCAACTCGCCGCGCACGGCCTCATCGAGGAGGCGCCGCACAAGGGCGGCCGGGTGCGGCCGTGGCGGCTCCGCTGGGAGCCCTCCGGCGAGCCGGGCCGGGAGGAGGAGGTGCCGGAGGAGTTCGACGCGCTCGCACGCGGGCTGGAGGACGAGAGCTACCGGCACTGGCTGAGCCATCGTGACCGGGCGCCGGCCGAGTGGCGGCAGGACGAGTCCTTCAGCGCCGTGGTCCACCTCACCCCGGCGGAGGCGGCCGAACTCGCCGCCTCCGTACGCCGCTTGCTGGCCGGCTACCGCGACCGCGACCGGGACCCCTGGGCGCGCCCCGCGGACGCCGTGGCCGTGGCCGCGGTCACCCGGCTGTTCCCTCTGCTGCCCGACAACCCCGGTCAGTCATCGGGGTGTTGACGCGGTCGTCGGGCCTTCATGTCCGGCCCGTGGGGCCCGGCCCGCCTACGGGCGCGGGACCGGTCCCGGCTCCAGCTCGGCGACCACCTGGTCACCGCTCAGCTCGCCGGTCGCCCGGAAACCGAGCCTGCGGGAGCACTCCTCGGGGCCGTGCGCGCCGGGTACGTACGAGACGGTCGTGACCGGTACGAGGCGGAGGGGGGAAGACGCCCGTGCAACCTGCATTCCGGCCACGCACCGCGCCCGGCAATATCATCGGCCCCGCGCGTACCGCCACCCCGCACGCACCGCCGCCGCCCCGCGCGAAGGGTGCGCGGAGCGGCGGAAGGGGGAACAGGGAGACACCGCGAACGCGGACGGCGCACCCCGGGTCCGGGGCGATCCTGATCCGGATCAGCTGAAGACGACCGACCGGAGCTTCAGCCGGCTGGAGGCGTGCCCGCCGTCGGGCCGCAGGGTGTAGTGGGCGCCGTCGCAGTCCGGGCCGGTGAAGACCGTCGCGGTCGAACCGGAGTTGTTCCAGGGGGTGTCGGCCGGTTCCGAGGTATCCGGGTCGTCCAGTCCGGGCAGGGTGACGCACTCCCGGCTGGGCGGGTCGAGCAGGGCGACCGTCTGCCGGTAGCCGTGGGACGTGGTGTACGTGTAGGTGAAGTCGCCGTCGGCCGCGCTCGCGGAGCCGGGCAGGCTCACGACGAGCGCGAGCGCGCCGAGGGCAGCGGCCGCAGTGGTACGAAGTCGCATGGTGGGGGCACTCCTTGTGGAATTCATCGCGCGGTTCGTCCGAGGTCGGACCGGAACGGGACAAGATCGTTCCGCCCCGAGTCTGGCCCGGCACCCACCCCGCCGGGCCACGGATTCACTCGCACGCTGTACGCGCTCACCCGTACGGGAACGGCCGCACCGGTTCGCTGTCGGCCATGTGGGTCACGCCCCGGACGGACCGCCCGGAAACCGGCTGTGTTGTGCAACCCGGCGCTTCCGCGCCAGGATCGGCACCACAGCGCACCACCCCTCTTCGCACGGCACGGAACTCGATCTGGAGGCCCCACCGTTCATGAGTGACTTCAGCATTCACCGCGGACAGGTGCACCACGCCTGGGACCGGACGGTCAGGCCCGTCGCCACGCTCGCCCCGGGTGACGAGGCGGTCCTGGAGTTCCAGGACGCGAGCGGCGGCCAGCTCACCGCCGGGTCGACCTCCGCGGACCTCGAAGAGCTCGACTTCGGGACCCTCAACCCCGTCACGGGACCCCTGTACGTGACCGGGGCCGAGCCCGGTGACGCGCTGGTCGTCGACATCCTCGACGTACAGGTCGGGGAGTGGGGCTGGACGGCCTGCCTGCCCGGTTTCGGGCTGCTCGCCGAGGACTTCCCCGATCCGTACCTGCGGATCTCGACGATCGCGGGCGGGCACGCCGAACTGCTGCCCGGTCTGCGCGTCCCGGTGGTGCCGATGATCGGGACGATCGGCGTCGCCCCGCCCGAGCCGGGACCGCACTCGCTCATCCCGCCCCGCCGCTGGGGCGGCAACATGGACATCCGCCACATCGGCCCCGGCGCCCGGCTCGTGCTGCCCGTCGGGGTCGAGGGCGCCCTGCTCTCCGCAGGCGACGCGCACGCGGCGATGGGTGACGGCGAGGTCTGCGGTACGGGTATCGAGACGCGGGCGACGGTGCGGCTGCGGGTGGACGTCCGCAAGGGCGCCGCGCCCCGCACCCCGGTCATCGAGACCGACCCGGTCAGTGCCCGCACCGGCGCCGCCCTGGCCACGACGGGCATCGGACCGGACCTGATGGAGGCGGCGAAGGACGCCGTCCGCGCGCTGATCGACGAGATCTCGGCCCGTACGGGGCTCGTTCCGCAGGACGCGTACCTGCTGGCGAGCGTGGCGGCGGACCTGAAGATCTCCGAGATCGTGGACGCGCCGAACTGGGTGATCACGGCCCATGTGGAGCGGGCGCTGCTGAACGGGGCCCACGCATAGGCGTGGACCCGCGTCCACGCGGTGGCCGGCCGGCCGCGTTGCGCCAGACGGTCACGTCCACCGTCATGTACGTGCTGGGCGAGCCCCCGGGCGAGTGGCTCCGGTACGTCAGGAGGGCCGGAGGCCCCGCTTCGAGCTTCCCGGGGTCCGGACCCGTCTGTGACACTTCCGCTCATGCCGTACTTGGTTGCTCCCGCGATCCCTGCCGGTGCGCTGGCCGCGACCGGCCAGCCCGCCCTGCCCGTCGTCGGCGGTGCGCTGTTGCGCCCCTGGCTGCTGACCGACGCCGCGGCGGTGCGGGAGGCGTTCGAGGATCCGGCGATCCAGCGCTGGCACATGCGGCGGGCCGATTCGGTGGCCGAGGCGCGGGGCTGGATCGAGGCCTGGCGGAGCGAATGGCGGTCGGAGACGGGCGCTCACTGGGCACTCGTCGACGCGGAGAGCGACACGCTGTGGGGCAGGGTCGCGCTGAAGTCCTTCGCGCTGCGGGACGGTACGGCTGAGATCGCGTACTGGACCGTTCCGTCGGCACGCGGCCGGGGCCTGTGCCCCGGGGCGGCCGCGGTGGTCACCCAATGGGCGCTGCACGAGCGCGGGTTCCACCGCGTCGAACTTGAGCACTCGACCGCCAACCACGCGTCCTGCCGGGTGGCGGTGAAGGCCGGATTCGAGGCGGAGGGCATCCGGCGCGGGGCCTGGCCGCACGCGGACGGCCGGCACGACGTACACCTCCGCGCCCGGGTCCGCTCACCCCGTCCGGAGCTGTCCGGGGACGGTCCGACCGCTACCGGGGCGGGTTGAGCCTGCGGAAGTACGTCCAGCTGGTCTCGTTCGGCTCGCTCCACTTCTCCGGGGCCCGGCCGAACTCCGGGTGGTGGTCGGCGATGTAGGCACGGGTCCGCTCGGGGACCTCGGCGTACGAGCCGAGCTTGCGGCCCCGGCAGTGGAAGGTGAGGCCGCCGGGCCGTTGGCCCCGGGCCATCCACGGGAGCCACGGGGACATCCGGGTCCACGACATGGTGGCCGGGACGCTGGGCGCCGGGCCGGCCAGGTCGGCGCGGTCGGCGAAGAACTGGAAGAGCTCCAGGGCCTTGTACGTGTCACCGGCCGAGTGCACGGGGTACTGGGCCACCGGCAACGGCGAGGGGTAGGCGAGCGGGATCTCCAGGCTGAAGCAGACCTGGCCGCCCAGCTCGGTCGTCGGGATCGGGAAGGGGCGCCACTTCTGGTTCGCCGGGTCGTTCCAGACGTGCACCACCGGCAGGTCCTGCCAGGTCTCCAGGATCTCGCGGCTCGCGGGGTCCAGGTAGAAGGCGGCCTCACGGGTGAGCAGTTGGTAGGCGTCCGGCCCGGCCTCGGCGTCCTGGACGAGCCGGGAGACGTTGAGCCCTTCGAAGCCGAGGACGCGCTGGTAGGGCTCGTCGGGGGACCAGGCGTACACGTCCCCGGACCACCAGTACGTGACCTCCTCGCCGTCCAGCGAGGCGCGGGTGCGGGCGAAGGAGCGGAGCAGCTCTGCGGATGACGTCATACCCCCTACTCTGCTCGGCCGTTGCCCCGACCGGGCGGCGAACACCCCGGTCTCCCACCGGATTCGCACGAGACGGTGGCGCCGCCCCGGCACCGATCCGCTCTCCCCGTCATCTGTATCGGTGACCGGGAGAAGATCCGGAGCAGGCGGGGAGAGGGCTGGGAACGTGCACGCATCGCATCGCCTGTGGCGTCTGGCCCTGTCCTGCTGCGTGCTCGCGGCGGCGACCACGGTGTCCTGTACGAAGCCGGTGCCGGTCAGGGACGAGAAGCAGACGGCACGGGACGCCTACGCGGGCGGGTACGAGAAGGGCCGGGCCGTGCGGGAGTCGGGCGGAAAGGGTGCGTCGATCGCCGAAGTCGTATGGGGCGGCTGTACGCGACGGGCGCTCGACGCGGGGCGGGTGGCTGAGGCGGACCGGGGTGCCTGGGTCGGGGGATGTCTGGACGGAGTGAGCGAGCGCGCCAAGAACCCGCCGGACGGCCGGGTGACGGTGAGGACGCAGGAGAAGGGCCTCCTGCCCGAATTCCTGGAATGGCTGGGGGAGGACAACCACGCGCTCGTCGCACACGTCAGCGCGATCACGGTCGTGGAACTGGGGACTCCCGGACTCGACTTCGACGTCGAGCTGACGACGGACTACCGGCCCCGCGCCGCCGACAGGTTCGACGCCGAGGAGATGTCGGCCGAGTTCGTCGAGTGGTGGGACGGGGACGACGGGGACGGGAAGGCCCAGAACCTCGTCGTCCGTGGATCCCACGGAGAGAAGATCGCAGCACGCAGACTGTAGGGCTCCGTCTCCGGCGCCGGCTGGGGTGGCCGCCCCGGCCGGGGGGCCGAGGGCCGCAGGGGGAGGGGAGCGCGTGGAAGCCTCGATTCCCGTTGCGCGGCGGACAGGTCTGCTTGATCATGACGGTCGAGAACCGCCCGTCCCGTGGCGGCCGCCGTGGACGAAAGGGCCTCCGTGCGCAAGCTCGTGTACTTCATCGCTTCCACCCTGGACGGCTTCATAGCCGGTCCGGACGGCGCCGACCCCAGCGGACCGGACGGATTCTGGCCGATCCCGGAGGACTACATCGGGCACCTGATCGCCGAGTACCCGGAGACCCTGCCCGGCCCCGCCCGTACCGCCCTGTCCGTCTCGGCGCAGGGCACGCACTTCGACACGGTCGTCGAAGGGCGCAGGTCCTACGGGATCGGCCTCGCGGCCGGACTGTCCGACGCCTACCCGCATCTGCGGCACATCGTGTTCTCCCGGACGCTGGGCGAGAGCCCGGACACCGAGGTGGAGATCGTGGCCGGCGACCCGGTGGCGCGGGTCAGGGAGCTGAAGCAGGAGGAGGGCAAGGACATCTGGCTGGTCGGCGGCGGGGAGCTGGCGGGCGCGCTGTACACCGAGATCGACACGCTGATCGTCAAGCTGAGTCCGGTGACCATCGGCGCGGGCATCCCGCTCTTCTCCGACAGGGCCACGTTCGACCCGTCGAGCTGGACGCTCACGGATCACACCGTCCTGGACAGCGGGGCACTGTTCCTGACGTACGAACGCGCCACCACGACCGTCACCCTCTCCGTCACCGACTGACAGAACCCGTCCGGCCACCCGCCACGTCCTCGACTTCGCCGGAACGCCGATGCCCCTATTGTCGACGGCATTGAACCGGCGTCCAACTGGCAGTCGGTTGATATGAGTTCGGGGAGGAACAGCAGTATGAGCGGTGCGCACGGGGACGGGGACGGGGACGGCCGCGGCGGGCCGGAGAGCTACGTCGACGGGGGCCTCAAACCGCTCACCGCCTTCGACCCGCCACGCATCGGGCCGTACCTGCTGCTCGGCCGGCTCGGCGCCGGGGGCATGGGGCGGGTGTTCCTCGCCCGGTCGGACAACGGGCGCACCGTCGCCATGAAGGTGGTCCACGAGGAGCATGTGTCCGACGAGCGGTTCAGGGCGCGCTTCCGGCGGGAGATCGAGGCGGCGGGCCGGGTCTCCGAGCGGTACACCGCGCCGGTGCTGGACTCCGGGCCCGACGCGGACCCGCCGTGGGTGGCGACCGGATACGTGCCGGGCCTCTCGCTGGAGCAAGTCGTACGTCGGCACGGGCCGCTGCCCGCCCCGTCGCTGCACACCCTCGCCGACGGGCTGCTGCGCGCCCTGAAGGACATCCATGACGCGGGGATCGTGCACCGCGACCTGAAGCCCTCGAACGTCATGCTGACCGTGGACGGGACCAAGGTCATCGACTTCGGGATCGCGCGGGCCATGGAGACCTCCGTCGAGGCGCTGCTGACCAGTACGGGGATGATCATCGGGTCACCCGGCTTCATGGCGCCGGAGCAGTTGCGCGGGGACGGTGCCGTGCCCAAGAGCGATGTGTTCACCGTCGGGTGCGTGCTCACGTACGCGGCGACGGGGAGGCTGCCGTTCGGGCAGGGGGCCACCAACCAGCACGCCGTCATGTACCGGATCGTCCAGGAGGAGCCGGATCTGGAAGCGGTCGCGAATCCCGCTCTCCGGTCGCTCATCGCACGGTGCCTGATCAAGGACGTCGACCAACGCCCCGGTGTGGACGACCTGTTGGCGGACCCGGACCGGGTCGGGCCGATGGCGGCCGGACGGGCATGGCTGCCCGCGGACGTACTCACGCACATCGCCCGGCAGACCGCCCAGCTGCTCGATGCCGAGGTGCGGCCACTGCGTGAGGAGCCGGCGGACCGGGCGACCGTCGGCCTGCGCCCGCAGGCCGAGCCGAGCGCCGCCGCACAGACTGCCGAACCGCCCGCGGTCGTCCCACCCGGCGGGGCGGGCGCGGTCGTCCCGCCGGCCGACACGGGCTCCGGGACGGAGGCGCGACGCGACAAACGCCCCCGTCGGCGCCGGACCGTCATCGCCGTGCCCGTCTTCGTCGTCCTCGCCGCCGGGGGAGGCACGGTGGCCGTCCTCCAGCCCTGGAACGGCGGCAGCGACGGGGTGCACGCCCGGACGCCGGGCAGCAGCAGCGTGAGCCCCACCTCCGGCGGCAGCAACTCGCCCGGCCGGCCGATTGGTTCGCCGTCCGAGGAGGGGAAGGGCAAGGACGGCAAGGGGAGTGGGGGCGGCAGGAGCGGGGCCACGGAACAGGGTGGCGAGAAGCAGGAGAAGTCCGGCGGCACGTCCACCGGTTCGGGCGACGCGGCATCCGGCGCCGCGGACTCCTCGGGCGCGAAGACAGTCGGCTCGTCCGGCTCCGGCAGTACGTCCACGGGCACCACGGGCTCCTCGCACACGCCGGGCTCGAAGACAGGCGCCGCCTCGGGCTCCGGCGGCTCGTCCACGGGCTCCACGGGTTCCACGGGCAGCGGCGGCTCGTCCACCGGCTCCCCACCGCCCGCCATGAAGGGCTACAAGCTCCTTTACACCAACTCGTGCATCGGGGCATGCGACATGCCGCTCAACGTGAGCTGGTCACCGGTGTCCCGAGCGACGCGCTACGACGTCCACTACACCAACAAGGGCAGCACCTTCACCAAGAAGAACGTGGACACCATCTACTCCACGGGCGGCACCAACTACACGATCAAGGGCCCGTACTCCGACGACGAGATCTGCGTCTCGGTACGCGCGGCCAATAAGTACGGTGCCTCCGCCTGGGCGGAGACATGGTGCGGCACGGTCCCCCAGTGAGCGCGGCGCAAGGCTCCGAGGGGAACTCTCCGCCGCGGATCTTCCTCAGTCGATCCCGTCCAGGAACCCGGAGATCACGGCGTGCAACGCGTCGGGCCGTTCCAGGTGCAGATCGTGGCCGGTCCCGGGGAAACTGACGGCCGTGGTGGCGGGGCGCCGGCGCAGCATCTCGTCGAACTCCTGCGGCGCGACGAAACCGGCCTGGCCCAGGGCGAGCAGGGTCGGACAGGTGACGGTGTCCCACTCGTCCCAGAAGGGGCGCCGTGCGTTCTCCGCCAGGGAGCCGACCATGACGTCCCGGTCGAACCGCGGCCACCATCCGCCGTCGCGTTCCCCCAGTCCGCTCGCCCAGCCCTCGCCGAGCGGCCCTCCGCCGAAGAAGCGGACGGCCGCTCCGCGCGAGGCGAACGGAACCGGCCACGTGTCGAGCCAACTGCCGATCTTCGCCGGGGTGTTCGGATCGGCAGTGCCGGGACCTGCCTCGACGAGGACGAGCGCGCGAACGTACGCGGGGTGGGCGGCGGCGGTGAGCATGGCGGTGTGGGCGCCCAGGGACTGGCCGATGAGGACGGGCCGCCGCAGTCCGAGCTGATCGGCCACGGCGACGACATCGGAGACGTAGGCAGCGCGGGAGACGTCCCGCGGACGGCGCTCTGCGGCGCCGTGCCCGCGCTGATCGACCGCGACGACCCGGTATCCGGGGCTCAGGGACCGGGCCAGCGCGTCCCATTCACCGGCGTGCCCCGCCAGGCCGTGCAGCAGGATGACGGGCTGCCCGGGACCGCCCCGGTCCCGGCACACGAGCCGGACACCGTCCCGCACCACGGTGCGCTCGGACCAGGACATACGGGCCTCCGGTGCGTAAAGGGCCAGTAGACCAGGAGCGCCGGG
This sequence comes from Streptomyces sp. NPDC087428, assembly GCF_044744085.1. Taxonomy (NCBI): domain Bacteria; kingdom Bacillati; phylum Actinomycetota; class Actinomycetes; order Kitasatosporales; family Streptomycetaceae; genus Streptomyces; species Streptomyces sp. NPDC087428. Next base: position 605,574 of record NZ_JBIUXR010000001.1, on the reverse strand, counting down.
GGAGGACCAGCAGGTTTCGCGCGCCGACCGGCGACGGGCGGTGGCCCGGCCGGCCGGCGCTGTGACGCTGTGACGCGGCGTGCGGCTGCCGCGTCAGGTGGCGGCGTCAGGCGGCGGTGCAGGTGGCGCCGCTGAGGGTGAACGCGGTCGGTGCGGTGTTCGTACCGCTCTGAGCGCCGGTGAAGCCGACGGTGACCGATCCGTCGGCGGCGATCGTGGAGGTGTACGAGGCGGGGGCGACGCTCACCGAACCGCCGGTCTGGGCGGGGGTTCCGCCCCACATGTTGGTGACGGTCTGGCCGTTGGCGAAGGAGAACCCGAGTGTCCAGCCGTCGATGGCGGTGGTGCCGGTGTTGTGGATGGTGATCTCGCCCTGGAAGCCGCCGGGCCACTCGCCGACGACCCGGTACCCGACGGAGCAGCCGACACCGGGCGTCGTACCGCCCGACTCCGTGGTGACGCCGACCGTGGCCGAGCGCACCGAACGGTTCCCGGCCGCGTCGCGGGCGTAGACGGCGAAGGTGTACGCGGTGTCGGGGCTGAGCCCGTTCACCGCAAGGGAGTTGGTGGTGGTGGAGGCGACGTTGCTCTCCGTTCCACCGCTGACGCGTACGACGTCATAGCCGGTGACGGCGACATTGTCGGTGGCGGCGGCCCAGCTCAGGGTCGCGGAGGTGGCCGTCACGGCGGAGGCGGTCGGAGCGCCGGGGGCGGTCGGGGCCTCGGTGTCGTCCTCCGCGGCACCGCCGTAGACGGTGGCCTCGCGGGAGGTCTGGGCGATGCCGTCGGCGCCGTGGAAGATGCGCTCACCCCAGGAGCTGAGCCGGGTGGGGTCGAAGCCGATCGTCAGGTCGAGGATCGGGTCGGTGTTGCCGCTCCACGACCAGGCGATGTATCCGAGCCCCAGCTGCTCGGCGGTGGCCATCATCGTGTCCTCGTCCGGATCGCCGTACTGATCGGCGGGACCTCCGAACTCGCCGATGACCAGGGGCAGTCCGGCGTCCGCGAAGGCGTTCAGGTAGTCGGTGACCTTCTGGGCGGTGTTGTAGACGCTGTACATGTGGATCGAGAAGATCAGGTTGCCGGTGGGGTCGGCGTCGTGGACCGCCTGCGCGTTGTCGCGCATGACGTTCTCCCAGTCCTGCCCCCAGTTGGGCGCGTCCACCATGATCGTGTGGGCGAATCCGGCGGCGCGCAGCTTCTGGACCGCGGCGGTGGTGGGAGCGGTCCAGCCGGCCGGATCGGTGTTGCCCCAGGGCTCGTTGCCGATGTTGATGACGACGTAGTCCTCCTGGCCGGCGAGGACGTCCTTCAGGCTGATCCAGTAGTCGGCGGCGTGATCGAGCGTGCCGGCGGCGGAGTCCTCTCCGTAACCGGTGGTGTCGTGCACCTCCAGTACGCAGATGAGCCGGTTGGCCTTGCACTGGGCGATGACGGCGGCGACGTCCTGCGGGCTGTTCTTGCTCCAGCGGTAGCCGTCGGAGAGGACGACGCGCACGGTGTTGGCGCCGGTCGCCTTGATGTCGGCGAGCGACTGGGTCTCGCTCGGGTACCAGGTGTGGGCGTGGTTGACCCCGCGCATGACGAAGTCGTTCCCGTTGCCTTCGAGTAGTCGGCCGTCACTGATGTGGAGGCCGGTGGCGGCGGCGGGTACGGGGGCGGTGGCGGCCTGCGCCGGGGCGAGACCGCCGAGGGCGATCAGTCCGAGGAGGGTGACCAGGGCGGTCAGGAGGGCGGTGACGGGGCTCTTGCGCGCTGGGTTCTTCGCCGTGCTTCCTGCTGTTCTCACTGCGGCTCCAGGGGGTGGGCGGTTCAAGAGCTGGGCAACGACAGACGTTCCATGGCTTCATGGGAGCGCTCCCATATTTGCGCGCTCCCATGAAGCCATCCAGTCAGGGGCACGTCAAGAGAACGGGCAGGGTCGGCGGTGGCCTTCACCGCTCCGCGGCTCCTGCGGTGCCGCGTCGCCGGGGCCGGCCGGGAGGGGGTCTCCGGAGTCCGATCCGGCGACTTCGAGGCAGGACACTCGCGCTTATTGGCTGATAATATTTCGACGATTTGAAGACACAGAGTGGGTGACGGCGTGAGAGGTGCGGCGCGGTTGCCGGCACGCTCGGACGAGCTCCTCGCGGCAGCGGAGCGCGCGTTCGCGAGGCGTGGTTACTTCGGGACCTCGACGGCCGAAGTGGCCGCTGAGATGGGGGTGTCGCAGCCTTACGTGATGCAGGCGTTCCGTTCGAAGCGGAATCTCTTCGTACTGACCCACCGGTTCTCGGGCGAGAAGGTCCTGCGCGCCTTCCGCACCGGCCTCGCGGACGGGGGTTTCGACCCGTCCCGCGTCGGCTCGGCCTACCGCGAACTCGTCCTGCGACAGGGGCCCGCCGTGCTCGTCTTCGCGCACGCGTTCTCCGCGGCCGCCGGCGAGCCGGTGATCGGGGAGGAATCGCGACGCCTCTTCGGCGAGATCCACCGGCTCCTGGCTTCCTCGGGCGCGACGGAAACGGAGATCGCCGGATTCATGGGCCGCGGGATGCTGATCAACACGCTGCTGCTCATGGAAGGTCCCCACTACGCCGCCCGGCACGGCTTCGAACCGCTCACAGGGCTGGTTCTCGGCTCCTGACCGGCGGCCCGTGACGACGCCGACGCCGGGTCGACGCCGAGGCCGGCGGCGCCGGGCCGATGCCGGGTCGGCCCGTTGATCGAGACAGAGAGTAGAAGTAGAAATGGGAACAAGACGTGTCTGAAGCCGTTCCGTTCACCGACAACATCCGCGACCTCTCCAACACGCAGGGCTACCAGTTCGAGTTCCACTGCGAGCGCTGCGGCAACGGCTACCGCTCCGCCTTCGAGCGCGACCTCCGCGAGACCGGCCAGAACCTCGTGCGCGGTGTGAGCAACCTCTTCGGCGGCTCGTTCAACAACATCAGCAACGCCGCCGACCGGTTGCTGGACCGCGGTACGAACTCCGCCGCCAAGGACAAGGCGATGCGCGCCGCCGTCCACGAGATAGCCAACCGCTTCAACCAGTGCCGGGGGTGCGGCGACTGGGTCTGCGGAGAGATCTGCTGGAACGGCCAGGTCGGCCAGTGCGCCCGCTGCTCCCCCATCGCCACGGAGGAGATCGCCCAGCTCCAGGCCGAGGCCCGGCGGCGCCAGATCGCGGACCAGCTCCAGAACACGAACCTCACGCAGGGCCTCGACGTCGGCCGGCAGGCGCAGCCTCGGTGCCCGTCCTGCGGGGCGCAGGCGCTCGGCGGGAGCTTCTGCGGCGAGTGCGGCTCCTCGCTGCGGCAGGAGAAGACGTGCGGGTCCTGCTCCACCGTCAACCCGGCGGCGTCCAGGTTCTGTTGCGGCTGCGGAAACGGCCTGAACTGAGGTTCCCGCCTCGTTGTCCACCGGGTGGCCCCGCCCCTGCTCGTCTGTCTGCCGGCCGCCCGGTGGGGCCGTCGCGCGTGCTCCCAGGGGTCACGCGGCCTCCTCCCGCTCAACACCCGACATTTCAAGGTCACTTCGCCACTTACTGACCCCCGTGAAGCGGATTCTGGGAGACTCCGACCCGGAGAGCGCCCGGCAGGGTGCGGGGGATACACGAGGGCAGGGGCCAACCGTGGAAGCGGTCATCATCAGTGCGATCGTGCTGGGGCTGCTCGTGGTCGCAGCCCTGTTCAAAGCCGTTCAGCTCATCCCGGGTTCCAGCAGCGCCGTCCTGGAGCGTTTCGGCCGGTACCACCGGACCCTCGATCCGGGCCTGCACATCGTCTTTCCGTTCGTCGACTTCATCCGTAACCGGATCGACCGCCGTGAACAGGTCGTGCCCTTCCCGCCGCAGCCGGTGACGACGCAGGACAGCGTGGTCGTCAACATCGACACCGTCCTCTACTACAGGGTCACCGACGTTCGGGCGGCGACGTACGAGGTCGCGAGCTACATCCAGGCCATGGAGCAGCTCCTCGTCGCGACGCTCCGCACCGTCATCAGCGGCATGAGCCTGGCGAAGGCGGTCGCCTCCCGCGACGAGATCGCCGTCGCTCTGCGCAGAGTCCTCGAAGAGGACACCGGCAAGTGGGGCGTCCAGGTCCACCGCCTCGAACTCAAGTCGATCGAGCTGCCCATCCCCATCCAGAAATCGATGGAGGGGCAGATGCGCGCGGACTTGGACAAGAAGGCAGCCATCCTGCGCGCCGAGGCGATCCGGGCGGAGGCGGTGATGAAGGCGGAGACGGAGCGGGACGTGGCGGCGATCCTCGCCGGCAAGGCGGAGGCGGGTCGTACGGCGCGACCGTTGCCCGGCCCGTCGGCTCCGTCCGGCGGTCATCAGCCGCTACGGAAGGGGGACCCCCGACGAATCGGCCGCTACGACCTGGTGGCGAGGCTGGGCCAGGGAGGAATGGGAACGGTGTTTCTCGGCCGGTCCCCGGGCGAGCGGATGGTCGCCGTCAAAGTCATCCACGCCGAGTTCGTGTCCGATCCGACGTTCCGGCAGCGGTTCACCCGCGAGATCGAGGCCGCACGCCGGGTGGGCGGCTTCCACACCGCCGCCGTGGTCGACGCGGACGCGGAGGGCGAGAACCCCTGGCTGGTCACCGAGTACATTCCCGGCCCGTCGCTGCACGACGTGCTCAAGCAGCACGGCGCGATGCCGCCGAGAACCCTGAACTCCCTGGCGCTCGGCATCGCCGAGGCCCTGGAGGGAATCCACTCCTGCGGCATCGTCCACCGGGACCTCAAGCCGAGCAACATCATCGTCTCCACCGCGGGCCCACGCGTCATCGACTTCGGCATCGCGCGAGCCCTCGGCAGCACCTCGCTCACCCGCACCGACTTCGTCGTCGGCACCCAGGGTTTCCTCGCCCCGGAGCAACTCGCGGGGCAGGCACCCACACCTGCCACCGACCTCTACGCCTACGGCATGGTGCTCTGCCACGCCGCCGGTGCCGTGCCCTTCCCGGACGGCGAAGACCTTGAATCGGCCCTGGAACTGCTGCCGTCGACCCTCGTCGACGTCATCACCCGCTGCCTCGCGCACCGTCCCGCCGATCGCCCGAACTGCACACAGGTCCTGGAACGGCTCACGCGGATCCGCCAGAAGTCCGACGACTGGCTGCCTCCCCCCATCCGGACCATGGTCGACTTCCACAACGCTCCGACGGCCCGCTGAGCCGGGGTTCAGCTGGGCGGCCCGCCCAGCTCCCGTTCCGCGACGGCGTGGAAACCGCGCGCCGGGCGGCCGGTGAGGCGCAGGACCGTGTCGGTGGTGCGGTCCTCCGCGCCCTCGGCGATGGCGCGGTCCATCCCGGCGAGCATCGCGGCGAACTCGGCGGGGATGTCGGCGGCCAGGCGGTCGCGCATCTCCTCGTACGTCAGTTGCCGGTGGGTGATGGTGCGACCGGTGACCCGGGAGACGATGGCGGCGATGTCGCCGTGGCTCAGCGCTTCGGGACCGGTGATGACCAGGTCGGTGTTCGGGGCGGGCGTCCCGGTGAGCGCGTGGACGGCGACGGCGGCGATGTCGTCGGCGTCGACGAACCCGACGCGGCCCTCACCGGTCGCGGTGCGGATGGTGCCGTCCGCTTCGATGCTGCGGGCGTGGGCGTGGTCGCCGGTGAAGTTCTGCATGAACCACGAGGGCCGCAGGACCGCCCACTCGGGGAAGAGGCCGGGCAGCGCCTGGTGCACCTGCCCCACGGCGGGACCGCCGGCGGGGATCGCCGACGAGCTGAGCAGCACCGCGCGCCGGACCCCCGCGGTCCGGGCCTGCCGGAGGAAGGGCACCATGACGGCTGTCGGGTCCGACGAGCCCAGCGGCGGAATGAGGTAGACCCGGTCCGTTCCGTCGAGGGCGCCCGCGTAGGACGAGGGGTCGTCCCAGTCGAACCGCACGGGACGGGCCCCGTCCACAGGGCCGGCCCGCCGACTGGCGGCCTTCACCCGCACGCCGGCCGAGACCAGCCGGGCGGCGACGCGGCTGCCGGTGGTGCCGGTGGCCCCGACGACCAGGGTGAACTGCGCTGAATCCGTCATCGGTTGCTCCCGGCGAAGTGGGTGGCGGGGTCCTGGAGGGCGAGCGGGTTCCAGTAGTCGCGGTAGTGGGTGATGAGGCCGTCCTCGACGGTGACGACGGCGATGTACGACATGTCGAAGGGGCCGTCGCTGTCCACGAGGCGGCCGACTCCGCGCATCTCGACCACGATGGTCTCCGGGGCGAGGGTCTGGTGGATCTCTACGTGGGGGAAGTCGTGGAGGTCGATGTGGTCGGGATAGTCGCGCATGTACTCGGCGACGGCCGCCCTGCCCTCCAGCCGCTTCGGCCAGCCGTCCGGCGCGAAGGGGAATTCGAGGGTCCCGCCCTCGGCCCACAGGCCGGTCCAGGCGGGGATGTCCTTGTCCAGCAGCAGTCGCAGGCCGTGGCGGTACAGGTCCGCAGGTGGGGCATGGGCGGATGTGGGATGCGCCGGCGTGGGCCACGCCGGTGTGGGATTCGCGCTCATGAGTGACTCCGTCGCCTACAATGCGGACCAGCGGTCCGCTTCGTCATCACGATACGGACCCGTGGTCCGCTTTGTAAAATGGAGGAACGATGACCGACCGCAAGCCGCGGGTGGACGCCGCTCGCAACCGGGAGGCCGTCCTCGCCGCCGCCGACACGCTCTTCGCCCGCTGCGAGAGCCCCGAGGCGGTCACCATGGCCGACATCGCGGCAGCGGCAGGCGTCGGCAAAGCGACCCTCTTCCGCGGCTTCGGTGACCGCACCGGCCTCATCCGCGCGCTGTACGAAGCGCGGCTCGCACCGGTCAGGCAGGCGACCGAGGAAGGCGCGCCGCCTCTGGGACCCACCACCCCGCCGCTCCAGCGCGTACCCGCTGTCCTGGATGCCGTCCTGTGCTTCAAGCTCGACAACCGCCACCTGGCACTGGCGCTGGAGGGCACCGGCCGAGACAGCCCGTACGAGGCGGAGCACTACGAGCTGTGGCACCACACGCTCCGGGCCGCTCTGGAGCAGATCCCCGGACTCGACGACGCCGATTTCACCGCACACGCCCTGCTGGCCGCCGTCCGCGCCGACCTGGTCGAACACCTCGTCGGCCAACAGCGCACGACCCGGGAGGGAATGCGCGCCCAACTGGCCGTCTTCACCGCGAGGGTGCTGGATTCCCCCGCGACGCCGGCCCGAACGCCACGGCGTCCCGAACCACAGCACCCCGATCCACGGCCCCATGAATGACCGACCGAACCGTCACACCACGTCAGGAGAACCCCCATGTCCGGACAGGCCCCCGAAACCGTTTCCTCGATCTGGGCACGGATCGAGCAGTGGTACGCCGAGCGCGACGCCGCCCACTTCCTGCTGCCCCCGGCCACCGCCGAGGACATAGCCGCGGTCGAGGCGGAACTCGGCGTCGCATTGCCCGAGGCGGTCACGCTGTCGCTCCGGAGACACGACGGATCGAGGGACAGCGGCTGGCCGGCAGGCCAACTGCTCTCCTGCGCCGGGATGATCAGCGAGACGACGGTCTGGCGGGACCTCCTCGCGGACGGCACCTTCGACGACGTGGCGGACCTCAACGCGAACGACGAGAACGCCCAGGCCCTCAAGCCTGGCTGGTGGAACACCGGCTGGATCTCACTGGACGCGGACGGCGGCGGAAACGGCTCCGCCCTGGACCTGTCACCGGGTCCCGACGGAACCGTCGGCCAGATCATCGACATGGACCACGAGGTGGGCCCGAGCGGCCCCACGGCACCCGACTTCATCGGCTACCTGAGCGACAGGCTCGAGGAGCTGGAGGACTGCACGGTGGTGGACGGGAAGTACGTGGACGCCGGCTGAGCCGGCAAGTCCGGGAGGGAGGGCCCATGGAGCCGAGTCCGTACGCGCACCCGCGAGGCACCCAAGGGCCGTCCGTCCCGTAGGTCCCGTGGCCGAGCGAAGCTGTCCTCGTGCGGCCGGACCCCCGGACCCCCGGACCCCGTCACCGAGCGGCGGCGGCCGAACAGGTCGAGCGCTGCCCCCGCGCGCCCGCGCACGGGGCACTTCACGATCAGTCGACCCTTGTGGGAGCAGCCGTGACCAAGGGGCGAATGCACTGCAAGTCCCGTTCATAGACGTCCCCCAGTACGTCGACAACCTGGATCCTGATATCGAGTACGGTCAGGCACTCCCGAGCCCTTGGTCCCAGGGCGAGCAATTCCATACCGTCCCGGGTGGTGTTGGACATCGGTATGGCCGCGCCGGTTCCGAGGTGCAGCAGGAAGTAGTCGTGATCCCAGTCAAGTCCGAGCGACGCCAGGGCGCCAAGGGCCGTGTGCCAGGTCATCCAACCCGTCGGGACGGCTGCACTCGCGGGAAGCGGGGCAGACGTCCGGATCCGGTAGGAGACGGAGCGGACCACGGATCTCCCGCCACCCGCGTTGATCAGGTGGACGGTCCGAACCGACTCGGCGATCTCGCCGCTGCGCCCGGGGAATCCGGACCAGCTCAGTGCGGGTCGCATGGTCTGGGACAGCTGGGACCGGGTCACGATGATGCCGGTCAGCAGAGCAACTACGGCCGCGCAGGTGGAGGTGTCCAGCACGGTGAATCTCCAGGGCCAGTCCCCCCGGGCATGGGCACTGAGATTGGCCTTGGTGATCTCCCAGCAGAGATCGGCCAGGGCGAACAGGAGCAACACCCTGGGCAGACGCAAGGTCTTGCTGCTCGTCGAGATCCGCCGCTGGTCCCACTGTGAGTCTTCCACTCGCCCTCTCCCCTGTCCTCATACCCTGGTGGATTCACCATGCAGCGCACCCCGTCCAGGGGCAACACCCCACAGGGCCAACGCGTTTGGCACCGGCTGCGAGCCGTCGACGGTCCACGGGGCGCTGCCCGACACGGAGGCTGCCGGGGTCAGCGCCCTGAGACGCTGACGGAGAGGGCCACGAGCCCGACCACCGGGGTTCCGTAGGCCCGGCGCACCCTCACAGGCTCCCGGGGCGCAGGATCGCTCATCATTCCGTGACCGAATCGGTCGTCCTTCGTGCTCCCCGCAGGCGGTGCGCCTGGGCATGGTGATGCCAGGGGGCATTCATGCGCAGACTGCTTGGTCTCCTGGCAGGGGGCCCGTTACCTCCCCGGGAGGGGCCGGAGGGGCGAGATCATCGCCGTCGACGTCCACGGGAAGATCACCTGGCGGCGTACCACCGGCGGGCCGCCGTTCTTCCTCACGGACGACCAGCTCGTGTACGCCGGCGGTTCGAACCTCGTCGCGATCCGCGCAGCCGGCTGAGCGCCCGGCTCACCCGGCTCTCGGACCCTGACCATGCCGCTCGCCGCCACGGACGGGTGCGCTTCGGGCGGGGGGCGTCAGACCGTGCCCGCGAGTTGGGCAAGCGCCTGACCGTCTCACCGACGATCGTGGGCGTATCCCTTCCGCCATCCGCGACGCTGACGAGGTGGTACGGGGGACGAGCGCGGGAGCCGACAGTGCCTGTGAACGGCCATGGGCGGTGACCGGCCGGACCTGTCAGTCCCGCATGGCATGCTGACCGCGGTCGACTCAGAGCGGCGAGGGAGACAGAGGCGATGGGTGCTGCGTATTACCGAGCCGACAGCGAGGACGGGGATCACATCGACGACCCGTCCGAGGATGCGCTGTTCATGCTGATCGACGACCTGAACGACTCGGACAACACCTACGTCGTCATCCACCCCGAGGGAGACGACCCGGTCTGGTTCGCCTCCGTCGCGGTCCTGGACGAGGGCGGCTACGAAGCCGTCCGCCGAGACACCACCCGCCGCGAGCACGGCATCGCCACGGAGACCAGCATCGGGCGGATCGCCGCCGACCTCACGATCTGGATGGCCGCCCGCGACTTCGCCGGACGGCTCACCCAGGACACCGACAACGCCTAGAGCGCGCCCGGCGCCGGACCGCCTGCGGCCGTCCGGCGGTGAGATGCCTGGGCGAGCGGCTCTGACCGGTACGCCTGCTGCCCTCGCCGTGGAGTCCGTGGAGTCCGTGGCCGCAGGGTTGCGACTGCCCGGCCGCCAGGGCTACCGCGTCTCTCTGCCTGTCAGTACAACGCGCCTATGCGCACCGATCCGACGAAGTCCGCCCAAGCCCCTAGGCCTACGTGGAACCGCCCTTCGCCCGGTCGCTTGCTGTCGCGCAGAGAGGCGCCGGCGGAGGTGAAGGCCGCTTCAACGCACTCGGTCTCGTTGCCGCCGCTGTGCGACGACTTGAACCACGCGGACTCTGGAACCTCAGTGTTCGTCCTTCGCATCTTTCAGGTCCTCCTTGGCACGGCTGATCAGCTCCTGGGAAGCTTCGATGTCCAAGGCTTGTGCGCGCAGGTATTCGAATGCAAGTCGGTACCGCTCCAGTTCCTCGTCCTTCTCCATGAAGACTGATCCGACATGGAGGTCCACGTACACCACGTCAAGCGACGGTTCGGTGCCGCCGAGGATGACGAAGCTGCCGAGGGCGGCACAGTGGGCGCCTCGGGAGAATGGCAGGACCTGAAGTGTCACGTTTCCGGAGCCGCTGCTGGTGAGGAGGTAGTCAAGCTGCTCGCGCATGATGGCCGTCGAGCCCATCACCCGACGGAGGACGGACTCATCGAGGATGGCCCAGAGGTGCGGGGCGTTGGGACGGTCGAGGACCTCCTGGCGACGCATGCGGATGTCCACCAGACGTTCGATGTCCTCGGGAGACCGGCGCATCTCGTTGGCCTGCTGTAGCGCAGTCGTGTACCTCCGAGTCTGGAGCAGCCCAGGAACGTACACGCAGGAGAAGTGGTCCTCGCGCACCGCCTCGTCTTCGAGCGTGAGCATGAGGTTCATCGTCTCGGGGATGTGATCGGCGAACGAACTCCACCAGCCCTGCTGCTTGGAGTCCTTCGCCAGAGCCACAATCGCTCCGCGCTCGGCATCCTTCGCTCCGTACTCGCGGCACAGCGCGTCAATCACGAGCCACTTGACCGGCCCCTCGGTCGTCTCGTACCGGCTGACGGTGGCCTTGGAAACGCCGACGAGCTGTCCCGCCTCCTCCAGTGTCATTCCCGCGCGGGCACGCAGCTTGCGCATGGTTGCACCGAGGTGCCGACGACGGGTGGTGGCCCTGGCTGACATGCGGATTCCTTCCAAGAAGTGACGAGTATGCCGGCCCAACGAGGCTAGATCGTCATTGAGTTGCCTCACTACCGGATTCACTCGATCGATAGGTGTGAGAAGTTACACGGCGAGATATCTCGATGGCATACTCGCACTCGGCGCTACGCAGCGCAGTCAGTTCGTCACGGCAGTGTGTTTCCTGTCGTGACCGAGGAGGGAGTGTCGATATGGCAGGGTGCAGCAGTTCTCAGACTCCGCACCGATACGTGCTGCTCTTCAAAGCGTGTCCCGAAAACATGCGGCAGCTACGCCGGGCTGTGCGCGCGGAGCTGCGCCCCTGGGGACTGGCCGCGCTTGTGGATGAGGCCGAGCTCGTGGTTACCGAGCTTGCGACGAACGTGGTCAAGCACGTGGGTGTGGGGAGCGCCGCAACACTCGTCATCGAAGTTCTCGCTGGCGCGGTTCGTGTGGAGGTTCATGACACCAGTAGCCAGGTTCCTGTTCTCACGGAACCCGGCTGCACCTCGGAGTGTGGTCGCGGACTCCATCTTCTCGTCGCCATGGCCCGCAACTGGGGCTCTCAAGTCACTGCGTCGGGCAAGGCTGTCTGGTGCGAGCTGGCCCTGTCCGAAGGCAGTGAGCGAGTCCGGATCTACCGTGCCGACGCGGTTCTCGGCACGTACCGAACGCTGGTCGGGGCGGCTGCTATGCCGGCACTTGGCCATTCACAAGCACAGAAGGAGGTGGCGACCACGTTGATTGTCGATCTGCTCCATTGGGCGGTCTCTCAGGGGTGCGACCCCGATGACGTCCTTGACCGTGCGCAGCGGCACTACGAAGCAGTGCTGGCTGCGGCCGCGTGAGCGTGGATGCGAGAGTATCTCGTCAGAGATCTGGGGTGGACTGGGCGATCTGGGCTCGCACGGCGCTGGGTGTACGCCAGGATTCACCAGGTTGGCTTCTGTGGCACATGCGGTGGCAGTTCGCGCATAGAAACGCCAGATCATCCAGTTTTGTCTTGCAGGGCCCGGATATGTGGAGGGGCAGCCGATGATGAACCTCGATGTAGCCCTTCCCGAGAGATCCGTAGAAGTGACCGAAATCGAAAGTGCACACCTCGCAACGCAACGGCTGCCCCAGCTTCACTGCCCTGGCAATCTTGCGGGCCCGGAGCGTGCGGTCACGCTCACGATGCAGAGCCCAGCGGGCGAGGAGACGTCCTTCAATCGCTGGATTGCCCTCATCATCGACTTCGTCTGGGTCCTCTGGGAGCATGTGCAGCTCGCCAGTGCTGATGCCCTGCCGCAGGGCATCAGCAGCCTTGAGCATCTCGGAAGGCCGGGAGATGAAGGCTGCGATCACTACCTTGTCCAGGCGACCGCCTTTGGTAGGGGTGCCGCTGTAGGCAGGGTGGTTCGAGGCCAGGTCGGATGTCTTGTGGCTGACGCTGCCGATCGATCTGAACTTCGTAATGGTCTGGGCTGCATCTGCATGGATGGGCAGCGACCGGAGGAGCTCGGAGAGGTCGTGCACGCGGGCGTCGCCTTCACGGAGCTCAGCCCAGCCGTTCTCGACCACGAGAGCGCAGGCCAGCAGCAATTCGTCGTGGGTCCAGTCAGGGCTTCTCGGCATGGGCCATATCGTATGAGTGTTCGCTGTCACGTGTGGGGCGGTCGGAGTGCACTGATGCGTGACGCACACTTGAAGGCGGTCGCGTTGTCAGTGGGGTCTGTCACCCTCTGTGATGACTGGTGGGGAACCGTGCCAGTCGGGCTCGTTTGGAAGGAGGGTGCATGACCAGCACCGAGAGGACGTTCACCTCGGTTGAGATCTGCGCTGGGGCGGGTGGGCAGGCGCTAGGGCTGCACAATGCGCTGTTCCGGCATCTGGCGCTGATCGAGATCGATCCCCATGCGGTGGAAACCCTCCGAGCGAATGTGGAGGGGAACGACGAGTGGGACGGCTGCATGGTCAAGCAGGCCGATCTGACGAAGCTCAAGCCGAAGGACCTGAGACGAGAGCTGAGGCTGAAGCCAGGCGATCTTGATCTCTTGGCCGGCGGTGTACCCTGCCCGCCGTTTTCGGTCGCGGGCAAGCAACTGGGGCGGGACGATGAGCGGGATCTGTTCCCCATCATGCTCGACCTGGTTGACGAGCTTGAGCCCAAGGCGGTAATGATCGAGAACGTCCGAGGGCTGTTGGAGCCCAAGGAGAAGTTCCAGGGTTACCGGGAAGAGCTGCTAGAGCGTCTAGAGTCCATGGGCTACAAGAAGTGCTACTGGACAGTGCTGGAAGCCAAGGATTACGGCGTGCCTCAGCTTCGGCCGCGCGCCATCCTGGTCGCGCTGAAGCAGGAGTACATCCCCTACTTCTCTCCTACCAAGCCGGAGAAGCGTGAGCTGTGCACGGTACGGGCAGCGCTGGACAAGTCGATGGCTGCCCGCTTCGCTGAGGTCGATGACCCGCGAGCCGCAGACACGCTGAAGGCCTGGCGTAAGAACGCGATGAAGGGTGTTGCGCCCACTCTCGTTGGAGGGTCGAAGAAGCACGGTGGCGCTGATCTAGGCCCGACCCGGGCGAAGAAGGCATGGGCTGCACTTGGTGTCTGCGGGCTGGGGGTAGCAAATGACTCACTCGAAATGAAGCGGCAGGAGAGCGAGGATCGTGACCTTTTTGCCGACGCGGGGCCAAAGCTCACTGTCGCGCAGGCCGCGATCATTCAAGGCTTCCCGCAGAGCTGGAAGTTCAAGGGCAAGAAGACCGCTGCCTACCGGCAAGTGGGCAATGCCTTTCCGCCACCGGTAGCCCAAGCGGTAGGTCAGCAGATCATCACCGCGCTCAGGGCTGCCAAGGAGGCCGGTGTTGTCCCTCGCGTCCGGCAAAAGCGGACAACTACTGGTTTGCAGGACAGCGAGCTGCTGTTCAAGCTGACTGAGATTTCAGGGCCTACTGTTCCGATTGCGACTGACCGCAGCGGCGATCGTGAGGGCGCAGCTGTCGGGTGATTCGTGTTCCCAGAAGCGGAGCACAGTCCAGCCAGCTGCTTGGAGACGCGTGTCCGTATCCCGGTCGCGGGTGACGTTTCGCAGGACTTTGGCGGACCAGTAGCCGGAGTTGGTCTTTGGCGGGACGTAGTGGTCTGGGCAGCCGTGCCAGTAACAGCCATCAACGAACACAGCCAGCTTCGCCGGACGGAAGACGATGTCTGCCGTCCGGCGAAGGTCCGGCAGGGGCTTCGCGGCCACTCGGTACCGCAGCCCCTGCGCGTGCAGCAGACGACGGATACGTAGCTCAGGCTTGGTGTCCCGGCTGCGGATTGCCTGCATATTGCGGCGCCGAGCGGCTGATGATGCCCAAGTACCTTCCGGAGGGATCCAGTCGATCTCTTCATCCCTCATGCGTGGGCACTCTCATATGCTCGAGTAGCGCGCGGAGATCCATGGCATCCATGCCATAGGGTGCCACCTCCTCTTCCGGATCGGCCAGCTCCTGCACCGAGGGGTCGTCGAGGATCTTCCCCATGAACTCCAGTTTACGTCCGAGCCGCCTATGGACGAGTTCATCGATTGTTCCTCTTGCGAGGAGAATGGTGATGCGTGTCTTGGTATCGGGGGTGAGCCCAAGGCGATGAATTCGATCCAAGCTCTGCAAGAACCTACCGGCAGCGAAGTCCCGATCCACGTAGATGGCATCGTGACACACATGATGCAGGCTTATTCCTTCCCCAAGTGTCGCCGGGTTAGATAGCAGAACCATGCAGTCAGGGTCTTTTCGGAACCTGCGAATCTGCTCATCACGATCAAGACTTCCGCCATACACAATCGCTGGTTTAAATTTAGCTAGAATGCTGCCCAGTGTGGTCAAATTTCGCACAAATGTTGACCACACGAGAGTCTTGCGTCCTGCCCGAGCGTTTTCAGTGACTGTCTGAAGGACAGCCTCGTATTTTGGTGACAATTCATAGCGGGGAAGATTGCGCATGAGGTCGCGAAGCGAATCAGTTTCCGGTGTGTTAGGTGAAGGGATATAGAAGGGCAGTGGTTCGTAGCGGTCCAGTCCCTTCTCCAGCAGTGCCGGACTGGTACTGGCCATCATTAGATAGGCAAGAGTTTTCCCCATTCGGGCGAACTCGTCCTGCTCTGGCCCGAAACCTGCAGACTTTGCGCATAGAGCTGAATACAGCTTCCTGTGGGCATTTGGAAGTTCCACGGATCGCACCTGAAGATCCACCGGAGGGAGGCCCAGTTCGCTCTTCGTCGTCCTGGTAAACAATGGGCGAAGTATCTTGCTCGCATATTTCAGATCCCCGCCACCCACGGCTTTGTCCACGGCATGGCGGCCGTGTCCTGGCCACACAAAAGAGAGAAGACTCTCCAGGTCTTTTGCACCATTCGGGGCAGGCGTACCTGTCAGAATGAGCCGATGGCGGGCCAGCGGACCGAGGGTCATACAGGTTGTGCCGTAGGTGCCTCTGACACCCAGTTTCATCCGGTGGGCCTCGTCCAGAACCATCAGGGCGGGCGCCGCGCTCAGCCAGTCCGCAAGCTCTACTTGATACCTGTGCAGCCGCTCGTAGTTGACCAGCAGTACCTCGGCCGCGCTGTCCAGCTGGCGTTCGAAGATACGGACCGGCAGTGGTGTCGTGAAACAGTGCTCGCATTCATCCTGCCACGCTTCATATGCGGATTTCGGGCTGACGACTAGCAGCCGCTTAACCATCCCCGCTTCACGAAGCGCCGAGTAGACAGCAACCGCCGTACGCGTCTTTCCCGCTCCCGGCACGCTGAAATTTGCCCCGTGCGTAAGCGAAAGAAGTTTTGCGATATCGCGCACCTGAAACTCTGTCAGTGGTGCTTTCCATATTTCGCCCAGCCGGCCTGCTACGTCCTCTGGAGCTACGGTGCCAACGAACTCTACTCCCTGGCTGCCGGCAGCAAGCCGAGATTCGATCGCCTGTGAGTCCCGGATGGAACCTTCTGCCAATGCCATCAGGTCAGGGGTAAAGGAAACGCCGGACGGGTCATGCCACTGATTCAGTAGAGTGAGATGAGAGAGGAAGTCTTCAAGGTCAATTTCAGCGGCCAGAGCACCTCGCTGGCTACCGCTACTGAACCGAGCAGTCAGCTTTACCAGTGACGCGTGGTTCTCTGGCTGAGTCCGCAGGACAATTTTTGTGCGAGACTCGTCAAAACTAAGCTGCAGTGACTGGGCTACCGGATGAGTCACGACTAATCCTCGCTCGCTTTGATGAGCCATTCCATGCCGGCGCCAGGTTCGAGAATGCCGCGATGCGCCTGCCTGGCGAGCTTCACGAGGCTACCCCTGACCCGCAGTAGAGCACTATCGAATCCCGCTTTGTCCAAGCTATTGCTAGCTAGCGCCTGAGCTAGATCATTAACGCTCTGGTCAATAGCGGCACTGGCATCATCGAGACGCTCCGCCGTTGTCTGCTGGACTTTCTTCAAGCGATCGTCACGCTCAGCCGAATCGAGGGCCCGCCGCATTCCCTTGCGTGCTGAAATGACGGTCCGTCGGGCCGTTTCACGGGAATCCGTGGATACATGGCGAGCAGATTCCGTGGCCTTGGCTTGCAGGATGTGATCAGTAATAGACCGTGATTTCAGGACAAAATCTGATGGAGGAGCCACAGATACGCTCAGTCCTGGGATCGCGATGCGAGCAGGAGCCGCGGGAATCGTCCTATCGAGTTCCGGAGGGAGTGTTTTTGCGAGATAGTTATTAAGGAACTCTCTGTCGATCAAGCGCGTTCTCGTCTTTGCGAAATCGAGCATGATTGCTGCAATGCGATTTTCTTTTACCTGCTCAGCGAGTTCCTGGCTAGTTGCCTCATGCTTGATGTAATTCCGATGCAGTTCCTTGAAATTCTCCTTGTGTCCCTCGAAATCGGTCAGGCTGAGCTCAGCGCCGTCCTTGGTCCGACTGCGTTCAATCATTTCGCGAATGACTCCAAGGATCCACCTCTCTTGTTTGAACGTCTTCAGCTGGACATGGAAATCTCTGGCGATGTCTATTGCGGATCGTCCCAAAAGCTCCTGTTCTTCCATTGCGATCAACCGGTTGATATAGGAATAGTCCCTGCGCTCGTCCGGTCGTAGCTGAAGCGAGAGTTCTACTGTATTGATGTCCTCCCAAGTGAATGAGAGAGGAAGCACTCCTACGCGGATCGAGGATTTCTTCAATCTCCGCAGTGCTGCGACTCGTGTGTTTCCGTTTACCAGAATCCCCTCATGGGTGATCAGTCCCGGTTCCTGCTGACCCACGCTATTGAGGCTTGATGCCAGATCCTCGAATTCCGGGTCGGGTTCGTCAGGATTCGTCGGCTTGCTGATAAGCAGGCGGTGCAGGTATTCTTGGCTCTCGTCGAGCCACGGATCTGTTCGTAGACTCGCGGCGAGCGCCTGATCATGGCCGAGTTGTGCTCGAATTCTGTGCGTAGCTGGGTTGTAGTAGAGGTCACGGAGTGGCATGTCGATCACGCCAACGTGGAGCGGGCGACCATTCCATTCCACTGTGACCGTCTCCCGTGACCCCTCTCCCTCGACGGCCTCCTTGAGTCGCCTTGCGATGAACTCGACGTTTTCAGCCGCTTTTGGCGGGAGGGTGAACTTCAGCATCTTCGTACTTCTCCTCTGTCCCCAGTGGTACTTGAAATCGCGGTGCCATCTGTGACTCCGCTCAGCGATCAGTTGGCCTGAGCGTATTCCGGACTGCCTTCCGGGCCTCTGAGGGGAGAGTCCGGTACTCGCCCCAGAGCTGCTCCATAATGCTGAAGTCTCGCTGGTCAGATTCCACCCACTGAGTGAAGTGGGCCCGCTCGATGTGACTCATCTGCCCCAGACGGCCGAGAACTCTGGCTAGGTCAGCCTGATTGCCTCGGCCTCCGATCCGGCAGCGGCGGCATTCGGTAACCATCTCCACTTCGACCCTTGCTCCTGGCTTGAGCACATCTCGTCGCGCGACGTCGAGTTGGGCGGTCTCCACGCCTCCCTCATACGCTTCGCCGGCGGCGATGCCACAGACTCGGCACAGGTGGCCATCGAGCTCGAAGATCTCACGTCGCTGCGTTGCGGTAATGCTCGCTGCCGGCGTCTTGGCCTTCGCCTGTCCTGGCTTCCACACCTCTGCGCCCATCTCAACGAACCGGTGCTCGCTTGATGTCAGCGTCCGGTCATCGCGGTTGGTTGCGATCCTCCACCCGCGGTCCCGGAGGTCCCGCATCCGGCGGTCGATCTGTGAGGTCTCAGGGAAGGCGTCTCGGAGGTCGGTCTTCGTGAAGATCTCACCCACACCCACCTCGGTGATCAGCCAGAGGGCACAACGAGCCATCGTGCCTCTGCCTGTGTCTCGCCATGAAGGAATATCCTGGAAAATCACACTTCCTGCCTTTCGTATCCAAGAATGAAGTTCGGGCAACGAGTCGGCATACCAAGTGCAACCGCGGTGTATGGCGGCCGTACCCACCATTGGACCTCTGGTGGAGCAGTGCGGCAAGCCTCTTCTGGTCTTTGCAGCCGAACGCAAACATGTCAGATGGCGAGAGATCGGAAAACGCAAACACCGGCACCCGCAGGTCTAGTCAGCCGCAAACAAGCGGTAACCCGGAAGGGTTCGTTCCGGGTTGCGCTCGGGTGCACTCTGGAGAAAGGTTGACTCTCACTCAACACGTACTCAAGCAAGGGGGATTCATGGCTGCAGTCGGCCATGTCAGAGAGAGCTACTGGGAAGGGTGCAGTCTCGACCGCATAGAGTTCGTGCGCAGCTTCCGGCAGTTGCTCGGCACGATGCCCAACCCGAAGCAAAGCGCACGGGCGTTGCGCCTGAACGTGCCACTGAGCAGTCTGTCCTGCTACTGGAGTGGTCGTCGCGTGCCCGGTGTCGACCGACTGCGGGCGATGCATGAGGCACTCGCCGGTTCCATTGCTCCGGAGCGAGCACCCGTTAGCCTCGCGGAGCTTGAGGTGCTGCGCAGCTCTGCTGTGCGGCGGTGCCGTGACGTCGGGGCGGCATCGAACGTGTCCAGGGGGCCGATCTCTGCCCCTGCGCTGTCCCCGGAAGTGGCAGTCGGCACTCTTGCGGCACCGCCTCGGGCAGTGGACCGGCGCGACGCCATGAACGGTGCCGCAATCCAGATGCTAGATGCGCTGGTAGCTGCACATGCTGCCGGGGACCGCAGGACCGTTCTCGGAATCGCATGGTCTACCAGCAAGACGATGTCCATGGACGAGATCTGTACGACCGTGTACGAACTTCATGCCAGGGGGCACGCGGATCTGGTCGAGGCCGTCCTCATGGGCGGGCGTGAACGCAGCCAGGAGGACGCCATCCGGATTTCCCTCGCTCTCATCGCTCGTGGGCTGACCACGTATGCCGAGCTGGTCATGAGTGTGGCTCTTCCTCCCGAAGGCGGCTGACCTCGGCTGACATCCGCGGCTGGCTGCCCGGGTACGTCCCTGCCTCAAGCCGCCGCCTCAGACTCTGGCCAACCGTTGACTCAACGGCGGCCAGGAGCACGTTCATCTGTCCCCTTAAGCACTCGCGGAGAACCCCATGGAGAAATTTGGTGACCGGCGCAGCCGCTGGTCCGAGATCACGACCCGCGTCGAGCGGAGCGTTGACCTGCAACCTACGATTCACCAGGGCGGAGATTGGTCCACTATCGAAACGGTAACCGTGACGGTGGTGCGCAGCGGTAGTGCAGACACCATGCCCTCTGCGACATCAGACTGAGTTGCTGCTGGCTTCAGACCTGTTGCGGCATCATCTGGGCGTCCCCTCCCAGGTGGATCGGGGTGATGCCAGGCGACCGGCTCGATGGCCCTGATGCTGCGTGGGCGCGTGGGAAGACGTGTTGAGTGGGCTTCCCACGCGTGCTGGCAGCCTCGGGTTGCGGACCTCGTGAGGGGGGTGGTCAGCGTGGTGGCAGTTTTGGTGCCGGCCGGTCAGCCGCTTCGTCCTGGCTGACCGCGACCCACTGGCATCCGTCGAGTTCAGCGGACGGGCGGTCGCCGTGCTCTGGACGCGCGAGGGCGACCCTAAAGCTCACGAACTCGCCCTTTTCTGGTACGGGCCCGCCGAGGTCCTTGGCTACTGCCCGGTGGTTCGTCGAGTCGCCGGTGATGATGATTCCCTCCTCCCGCAAGGCCGGTCGTGCACGCGTTCCGTTCTTGTCATCCCGAACCCTTGCCATGTAGTCGTACTGCATGGCAAGAGTTCTGACTACATTGCGGTCGATCTGGCGGCGCTGAACTCGCCGGAACAATTCGTTGACCTTCTTTTGCCCTGATTTTGGAGCGAGAATTCTTGATCGGAGAGACGAGTCGAGGTGTAGCAGGAGGTTTTCTTTCAGGGGCTGGCGACGCCAGAGCCAGGTGACCATCGAGTGATGATCTCTGGTCAAGCGAAACTTTCCGTCGCGGTTACCTTTCTTGGTGATGTTGCCACTTACCGTCAGCTTCTGTCGGTCAGCGCGGATGAGGCCAGCGCTCCACAGACCCCGATCCTCGTGGTCGTCTGCCCAGACAACGAGACAGATTTCGTCCAGAGCTTCCGGGGGGATCATCCAACCAAATTCCTTCTGCGAGAATTTGCAGTCGACTTCGATGCCTTCGATCAGATAGTCCATGTCCTGGCCACTGGTGAACCCGAACTCACGGAGTAGGTTCAGCTCCACGAGCGTGCCGGCGTGAGTCTTTTCCGTCTTGTGAAGGTCTTTCCAGTCGAAACGGCCAGTGTGCTCACCGTCGAGCAGTTGGTCTATGGCGTCCCGGAGCACCCTGGCGAAGCGCTGTCCGCTTGGGTCCAGGCTCATCAAGTGCTGATGCACCAGCATCAGTTCCGGGTCGTCGCAGACCCCAAGCGCCGGGCCTGGCATGCCGAACAAGGTCACCTTCTTCTCCTTCCGGGAGAGAACACAGCGGTACCTGTCAGGACTCTTGAGACAGAGGAGTAGTTCCCGCGGGACCCGCGGGACCAAGGAACTCGACACATCCGATCCGGAGCAGGCCACTGCTTGCAGGAGGGCGGGCACTGGGACTCGTTGTCTTTGGCCGGCCAGGGGCCGTCAAGCACAGTGAGGTGATTCCGGCCCGAGGTCCCTGCCCCCCAAATCCCGCACGTACCCCACCCCCCGCTTCCCGTTCAGCAGCACCTCCTCGCCCGTCGCGACGAACCCCGTTCGCGTCAGGACCGCCCGGGACGCCGTGTTGGTCACGGTGGCCGCCGCACGCAGCGTCGTCAGGGCGTACGTCGTCCCGCACAGGTGGAAGATCCGGCGGACCGCCGACGTGGCCAGGCCGTGGCCCGTGGCCCTCTCCGCCAGGCGGAAGCCCAGGGACGCCGTGCCGTTCGCCGCGTCGACCAGGTTGAAGCGGCCCAGCACCTCGCCGTTCTCCGAGACCAGGAGGTGGAAGTGGCAGGTGCCGGCCGCCTGCTCGGTGAGGAGGGCCGCGTGGCGGGCGGCGAAGTCGGTGAAGTAGGCGTCGCCGCGGTCCGGTATCGAGGCCGCGAAGAACGCGCGGTTCTCCCGCTCGAACGTGAGGAGGGCCGGGGCGTGGTCGGCGCGCAGCCGCTGCAGTACGGGTATCGAGGAGGGTATTGAGGGCATGGAGGGCGGGGAAGGCATGGCCGGACCGTAGCCAGTCGGTTCGCGTCCCGGCATCCGGTTATTGACGCGGTCGTGCGCCGCCCCCGTGGCCCGCCTCCTACAGCGTGCCCCCGTGGCAGTCGCGGTACGGGCGGCCCGTGCCGCACCAGCAGGCCGCGCTCCTCGCCGGGGGCCACGGGACCGCGCGGCCGCGGGCGGCGAGGGTGGTGGCGTACTGGGGGAGCAGGTCCGGGTCGGCCGGGGAGGCGGCCTCCGAGGCGGCGAACGCCTCGTACGACGGGACCGTGCCCGTCACGATGCCGAGGTTCGGGGTGCCCGTCGCGTGGAGGTCGCGCAGGGCCGTCTCCAGGCGGGCCAGGTGGTCCGGGTGGGAGGCGTACTCGCTGCCGAGGCTCGGGTACGCGGTGAGGAGCTCGTTCAGTTCGGCCTCCGGCCAGTGCAGCACCGCCACCGGGAAGGGGCGGGAGAGCGCGGTGCGGTAGGTGCCGAGTTCGGCGCGGAGGCGGGTGATCTCGGCGCGCAGCTCGCCCGGGTCGGAGGAGCCCAGGGCCCACAGGCGCTTCGGGTCGTGGAGTTCGTCCAGCGGGACGGCCGCCGTGTGCAGGGTGTCGGCCAGCTCGTCCCAGGCGTCGTGCCGGACGCCCATCAGGCGGCGTACCCGGTGGCGGCCGGTCAGCAACGACTGGGTGGCGTACGGGACTTCCTCGCCCGGTGCGATGAGCAGGGTGAGGGCCGTGGAGAAGTAGTCGTGGGCCGCCTCCAGCTCGTCGTGGGCCTCCAGGGTCTCCGCCGCGATCTCCCAGGGAGCCGCCTCCAGCGGGCCCGCCGCGCGGATGCCGTCGATGATCGCGCGGGCCTCGGCCTCGTGGCCGTACTCCCACAGGTTGGCGGCGTTGAGCGCCTTGACCAGGTGCGGGTGTTCCGTGCCGGGGGCGCTGAGCAGTTCGTCGTAGAGCGTCGTGGCGCGGGCGCGGTCGCCGGCGAGCTCCAGATGGGCGGCGGCCTGGAGGAGCAGCGGCTCGTGGTCCTCGGGGTACCGCGCCGCGGTGCGCAGCAGGCGCTCGGCTTCGGTGGTGTGGTCGGCAGGCGTGTCGGGGCGCATGAACCACACCGTACTGCTGTACGGCCGTCGGACGGAGAGTTGTTCCAGCCCTGGAGAGTTACGGGGCTTGGCCCTATCGTGCGGGCCGTGCGTCAGCGGATACCTGTGGTGGTGCAGCGGAACTCGCGAGGGCGGCGGGCCGCTGTGCGCGGGCTGTGGACGAGCGCCGAGCTGGTGGTGACCCTCGGCGTCGTGCTGCTGCTGCTCGTCGCCCACCAGCTGTGGTGGACCAACCGGCAGGCCCGCGCCGGCGCCGCCCACACCGTGCAGGCCCTCCAGCGGGACTGGGGGGATCCGGCGCCCGAGCCGCCGGGAGCGGCCGCGGAGCCGGAGCGGCCCGCGGACGACAGCCCGGCCGTGTCGACGGGCGACGGGAAGGACAGGGCCGGGGGTGCGGCCACCACCGCGCCCCGCCGGTCCCAGGCCTACGCCGTCATCCGGATCCCGCACATCGGGCTCACCGCACCCGTCGCCCAGGGCATCAGCAGGAGCGCCGTCCTGGACAAGGGGTACGTCGGCCACTACCCCGGCACCGCGCAGCCCGGCGCTACCGGGAACTTCGCGCTCGCCGCCCACCGCAACACCCACGGCGAACCGTTCCGCTACATCAACCGGCTGCGCCGCGGCGACCGGGTCACCGTCGAGACCCGGGACACCGTCTACACGTACACCGTCGACAAGACCCTCGCCCAGACCGGTGCGGGGGACGGCGGGGTCGTGGCCCCCGTGCCGCGCAGCAACGTGAAGCCGTACGTCGGGTACCGGGCGGCCGGTTCCTATGTGACGTTGACGACGTGCACGCCCGAGTTCACCTCCCGGTACCGCCTCGTGGTGTGGGGAAAGCTGACGGATGTGCGGGGGAGGTAGGGGGCCGCGGGGGATGCGGGGGGAATCGGGGGATGTCGGGGGCAGGCGCCTGGTGGTGGTGTGCGGGCGGGGCCGTTTCACTAGAGTTTCCTGACGTGCTCAGACGACGTCCGCAGTTGTTGTGGTTGCTGGTTCCCTACGTGCTGTACCTGGGGGCGCTGCCGCTGGTGAACCGGGTCCGTCCCGTGGTTCTCGGGCTGCCGTTCCTCTTCTTCTGGCTGCTCGGGGCGACGGTGCTGACCCCCGTCGCCGTCTGGCTGACCCGGCGGGGGGACCGCCGGTGAACGCCGCCGTCGCGACCTCCGTCTTCGGGGTCTTCATGGTCGCCACCGTGGCCCTCGGACTGTTCGCCGTGCGCGGGCGGCGCGGACGGGGCGGGGGAGAGGGCGGCGGGCTCGCCGAGTGGTCGGTGGGCGGGCGCAGTCTGGGGACCGTCTTCATCTGGGTGCTGATGGCCGGCGAGGGCTACACCAGCTTCAGCTATCTCGGCGCCGCGGGCTGGGGGTACAACTACGGGGCGCCGGTGCTCTACGTGGTGGCGTACATGTCCTGCGGCTACGCCGTCGGCTATGTCGTCGGCCCCATGCTCTGGGCGTACGCGCGCGAGCACGGCCTCGTCGGGATCACCGACATGGTGGCGCACCGCTTCGCACGGCCCTGGCTCGGGGCGCTCGTCGCCGTCCTCGCGACCGTCTTCCTGCTCCCGTACATCCAGCTCCAGATCACCGGCATGGGCGTGGTCGTCTCGACCATTTCCTACGGTGCCATCAGCCTGAACTGGGCCTACTTCATCGCCTTCGCCGTCACCACCGGCTTCGTCGTCGTCAGCGGGCTGCGCGGCAGCGCGTGGGTGTCCGTGCTGAAGGACGTGATGGTGATCGCCACGCTCGGCTTCCTCGCCGTCTACGTACCGATGCACTACTTCGACGGCTACGGGCCCTTCCTCGACCGGCTCGTCACCGAGAAGAGCGAGTGGCTGACCTTCCCCGGGCACGGGGACAGCGGGCTCGGGCAGGCCTGGTTCATCACCACCTCGTTCCTCAACTCCCTCACCGTCGTGATCTTCCCGACGACCGTCGCCGGCTACCTCGGCGCGAGGAACGCCGACGTGCTGCGGCGCAACGCGATGTGGCTGCCCGCCTACAACGTCCTGCTGTTCGTGCCGATGCTGCTCGGCATGGCGGCCCTGTTCGTCGTGCCGGGGCTCGTCGGGGCCGAGTCCAACCTGGCCCTCTTCAAGCTGGTCGTCGACTCGCTGCCGGCCTGGTCGGTCGGGGTCATCGGTGTCGCGGCCGCCCTCTCCTCGATCGTGCCGATGGCCGTCTTCATGCTGGTCATCGGCACGATGTGGGGGCGCAGCGTGCTCTCGCTCGTCCCGCGCTGGGCGCAGCGGCAGAAGGGCGCGGCGCAGGTGGTCGTGGTGATCGCCGGCAGCCTGGCCCTGCTGCTCACGTACACCGCCCCGAACACCCTCGTACGGCTCTCGCTGATCTCGTACGAGGGGATGGCGCAGCTGCTCCCCATGGTGCTGCTCGGGCTGATGTGGCGGCGGCTGACGCTGCTCGGGGCGATGAGCGGGCTGGTCGTCGGGGTGGGGGTGGTGTGCGGGTTCGTCTTCACGGAGAACGACCCGGTGTGGGGCGTGAACGCGGGCATCGTCGCGCTCGGCGCAAACCTGGCCGTCGCGCTGGTGGTGACGTACGCGGGGCCGCGCGAGCACGACGAGCGGCCGGACGAGGACGTGCTCGCCCGGGACGAGCTCGACGAGACCGACGACGGGGAGCGCGCGGCGGCGGTGGGCTGAGGGGGCTGAGGCGAGTGCCCGGCGTGCGCTGTTCCCGTACCGCCCGGGGACATCGGGATGCGGCCCCGGGGAGGCTGGACCCGGACCTGGACCCGGATTCGGACCCGGACAGTCCGGTCTGCCGCGCGCTGCTCCGGCGCCGTCGGCCCTTGCAGCGATCGGGACCGATCGGGACCGATCGCGCCCGAGGCCGTTGACGGCGATCGTGTATAACGGTTAAAGGTTGAAGTGCGCTTCACGGCGCGGACGCGGAAGTGCGAGAGGGGGGGGGACCCATGGGCGCAGGTGCCATGAACCGCTTGCGCGGTGGCCTCGCCCGGCTGCTCCGTCCCGCCGGACTCCTGCTCTTCTTCCTCACCGAGGTCCTGCTCGCCGAGGGCGGCAGCCTCTCCGCCGCCGTCGCGCTCGCCGCCACCGCGGCCGCCGGTACCGCACTCGTCGCCTGTTCGGTCATCAGCGCTCGCTGCGCCGTCCCGGTGCCCCGCACCCGGGTCCGTACCGCCATGCGCGACCGGGAGAAACGCACCGCGTTCCTGCCGCAACGAGACCCCGACGCCAAGGGGCGCAGGCGCCCCCGAGCTCCCGGCCGTGTCCTCCTGACGGCCGCGTAGGGCTCCCCTCCCCTCCTCCCTCCTTCGTCCAGGTACGGGTACGCCGTGTGCGTACGCGTGGGCGCCCCGCGCGGATCGTCATGCCGAAGCTGATCCACTTCCCGGCACGACGAGACCCCCGGAGGGCTCATCCATGTCCGCCTTCATGTCCGCATTCGCCAGCCTGGTCGGCGCCTTCGCCGATCTGCTCCACCCGTTCTTCCAGACCGCCTCCACCGCCGCCGCGATCGTGCTGTTCACCGCGCTCGTCCGGCTCGCCGTGCACCCCCTGTCGCGGGCCGCCGCACGCGGGCAGAAGGCGCAGCGCCGGCTCCAGCCGCAGATCGCCGAACTGCGCAAGAAGCACAAGAAGAACCCCGAGCGGATGCAGAAGGCGCTCATGGAGCTGCACAAGGAGGAGAAGGTCTCGCCGCTCTCCGGCTGCCTGCCCAGCCTGCTCCAGATGCCGGCGTTCTTCCTGCTCTACCACGTCTTCTCCAGCCAGAAGATCGGCGACGGTCCCAACGAACTCCTCGGCCACCAGCTCTTCAGCGCCCCGCTCGGCGAGCGCTGGCACGACGCACTCGCGCACGGCGGGGTGTTCGGGGCGCAGGGGGCCGAGTACCTGGGGCTGTTCGTGATCGTCGCCGCGGTCGCCACGTTCAACTACGGGCGGACGAAGCGGCAGATGGCCGCCAACCCCGTCACCCCGGCCACCGGCCCCGACGGACAGCCGGTCCCCGGCATGGGGGCGATGGCGAAGGTGATGCCGCTGATGTCCTTCTTCACCCTCTTCACCGTGGCCTTCGTGCCGTTGGCCGCCGCCCTGTACGTCGTCACCAGCACCACCTGGACCGCGGTCGAACGGGCCTACCTGTACCGCGACATGCCGGCCGCGGGCGCCGCCGTGGCCACTGTCGCCTAGGCGCGTTCAGTGGTCGCGGACGCGAGGGAGCCGGTCCAGTGTGTGAACAGGGTCTTGCGGAGTGATCGGATGTCTTGGAGGATCGGACAAGCCTGCGATGGCCGCAACCCATCCGACGGGCCCGATCTCGACCAAGGGGAGACAGACCGTTGAAGCTGCTTCGTGTGGGTACGGCAGGCGCGGAACGACCGGCACTGCTGGATGAGGACGGAACCCTGCGTGACCTGTCGGGAGTCGTCTCCGACATCGACAGCGCGCTGCTCGCCGACGAGGACGCGCTGGCCCGGGTCCGCGCCGCCGCGGCCGCGCCCGGCGAGCTGCCGGTGCTCGACGCCGAGGGGCTGCGGGTGGGCCCGCCGCTCGCCCGGATCGGCAAGATCGTGTGCATCGGGCTGAACTACCACGACCACGCCACGGAGACCGGCGCGCAGATCCCGGGCGAGCCGATCCTGTTCTTCAAGGCGCCGGACACCGTCGTCGGGCCCGAGGACACGGTGCTCGTGCCGCGCGGCAGCGAGAAGACCGACTGGGAGGTCGAGCTCGCGGTCGTCATCGGGCGCACCGCCCGCTACCTGGACTCCGCAGAGGACGGGCTCGCGCACGTCGCCGGGTACGCGGTCGCGCACGACGTCTCCGAGCGCGAGTTCCAGATCGAGCGCGGCGGCACCTGGGACAAGGGCAAGAACTGCGAGACGTTCAACCCGCTGGGGCCGTGGCTGGTGACGGCCGACGAGGTGGCCGACCCGCAGGCGCTGCCGATGAAGCTCTGGGTCAACGGCGAGCTGAAGCAGGACGGCACGACGGCCGAGCAGATCTTCCCGGTCGGTGAGGTGGTGCGCTACCTGAGCCACTTCATGACGCTGTACCCGGGCGACGTGATCAACACCGGGACGCCGGCGGGGGTGGCGATGGGGCAGCCGGAGCCGAAGCCGTATCTGCGGGCCGGGGATGTCGTGGAGCTGGAGATCGCGGGGCTGGGGCGGCAGCGGCAGGAGCTGAAGGGGGCGTAGGGGCGGTTCGGCCCGGGTGCGCCCGGACGGCCGCTCCGTCCTCGATCGCCGGACGGGCTCGAGGTGGCCGGGCTCGGGCTTGAGGTGGCCGAGCCCCTGGTTGAAACATCGGAGGGGTGGGTGCTGTCGGTGACAGTGAGCCCACCCCTCCGGTGCGTCAGCCGCTGATCGTCGTCGCGAACTGTTCCAGGGCCTCGACCACCAGTGCGTGGTCCTCGGCCTGGGGCAGGCCCGAGACCGTGACCGAGCCGATGACGCCCGCGCCCTCCACCGAGATCGGGAACGAGCCGCCGTGCGCGGCGTACGTGCCCGGGTTCAGGCGCGAGGCGTCGTCGAACGTCGTCCCCTTGGCCCGGAACCGGGTTCCGACCAGGTAGGAGCTCTCCCCGTACCGCTCGACGACCCTGCGCTTCCGGTCGATCCAGGCGTCGTTGTCCGCGCTCGAACCCGGCAGCGCGGCGTGGAACAGCTGCTGCGCCCCGCGCCGGATGTCGATCGCGACCGGTGCGTGCCGTTCCCGGGCCAGCGAGACGAGCAGGCCGCCGAGCGCGTACGCGTCGTCGTAGCCGAAGTGCGGCAGCGTCAGCCGGCGCTCCTGCGCGATCAGCTCGGAGATGGTCGGAGCGGTGGGGTTCATGCGGACTGCTCCTCGGTGGGGGACCCGGGGGTCGCGGGCAGGGTGACGGTGACGCCCTCGCGGGCCGAGCGGCGGGCGGCCTCCAGGACGTCCAGGGCCGCGGCCGCCTGGAGGGCGGTCACCGGATTCTCGCCCTTTCCGCGCAGCGCGTCGGTGACCGCCGCGTAGTACGCGGGGTAGTCGCCCGGCAGCGTGCGGACCGGGGCGCCGCCGCCCGTGAGCGGGGACTCGCCCGAGCCGAGCCGCCCCCACAGCTCCTCGGCCTCCTCGCCCCACGGCCCCTCCGCCGACGGGCGCGCGCCCTCGCGCAGGGCGGCCTCCTGGGGGTCGAGGCCGTACTTCACATAGCCGGCGGTGGAGCCGAGCACCCGGAAACGCGGGCCGAGCTGGGCCGTCGTCGCGCTGACGTACAGGTGCGAGCGGACCCCGCTCGCGTGGGTGATCGCCAGGAACGTGTCGTCGTCGGCCGCCGCACCCGGCCGGCGCACGTCCGACTCCGCGTACACCCGCACCGCCGGACCGAACAGGACCAGCGCCTGGTCGACGACATGGCTGCCCAGGTCGAACAGCAGCCCGCCGATCTCCTGCGGGTCGCCCGACTCGCGCCAGCCGCCCTTCGGCTGCGGGCGCCACCGCTCGAAGCGGGACTCGAAGCGCTGCACCTCGCCCAGCGCGCCGTCCGCGATCAGCGCGCGCAGGGTGAGGAAGTCGTTGTCCCAGCGGCGGTTCTGGAAGACCGAGAGCAGCACCCCGTGCTCCTGCGCCAGGGCCGCCAGCTCCCGCGCCTCCGCGGCCGTACCGGCGAGCGGCTTGTCCACGACCACCGGCAGGCCGGCCCTGATCGCGGCGGCGGCGATCGGGACATGGGTCCTGTTCGGCGACGCGATCACGATCAGGTCGAGTTCGTCCGCCCGCTGCCACAGCTCGTCCGGCGAGGCGGCGAACCGCACGCCGGGGAATTCGGTGCGGGCCTGCTCCCGCCGGTCCTCGTTCGACGTGACGACCGTGTCCAGGACGAGGCCGTCGGTCGCGGCGATCAGCGGGGCGTGGAACACGGAACCCGCCAGGCCGTAGCCGACGAGTCCGACGCGCAAGGGGATCGGGGCCGTTCCGGAGGGCTCGTGAGTCGCGTGGGCAGTCATGCGTTCCACTTTGGCAACGCTGTTGCCAAAGTGCAAGCGGCAGCGACAATGGGTCGGTGAACAGGAGTAGGAGCGGCGCCAACCTGCCGACGCTGCGCAGCCACAACGGGGCGCTCGTGCTGGACCTGCTGCGGGTCGCGGGCGAGCGCGGGATCAGCCGGCTCGAACTCGCCGAGCGGACGGGGCTCACCCCGCAGGCCGTCAGCAAGATCACCGCCCGGCTGCGGGCCGAGGGGCTGGCGACGGAGGCGGGCCACCGTGCCTCCACCGGCGGCAAGCCCCGGACCGTGCTGCGGCTGGTGCCGGACGCCGGCCACGCGGTGGGGCTGTACCTGGACCGGGACGGGCTGACCGTGGTGCTCGTCGACCTCGCGGGCACGGTGGTCGCGAGCCGTACGGCCCCCCTGGACTTCGGCGCCCCGGCCGACGAGGTGGTCGCGGCGGCGGCCGGCGCGGTCGCCGCCGTGCGCGGTGGCGGTACGCGGCCGGTGCTCGGCGTGGGGGCCGCGGTGCCGGGGCCGCTCGACCACCGGGGCGGTGTCCTGCACCGCGTCACCGGGTTTCCGCAGTGGGACGGCTACCGGCTCGGGGACGCCCTCGCGGCGCGGACCGGGCTGCCCGTCGTCATCGACAAGGACACCAACGCCGCGGCCCTCGGGCTCGCCCTCCAGGCGCCGGGGCCGGGCGACTTCGCGTACCTCCACCTCGGGACCGGGCTCGGCGCGGGGCTGGTGCTCGGCGGGGCGCTGCACCGCGGGGCCCGTACCGGGGCCGGCGAGTTCGGCCACCAGACGGTGCAGCTGGACGGGGTGCGGTGCGGTTGCGGCGGACGTGGCTGCATCGAGGCGCTCTGCCTGGCGGCCGTCGCCCGCGGCGATGTCGCGGAGGCCGCGCGCGTGCTCGGCACCGGCGCCGCCAACCTGGTCGGGCTGCTCGGCATCGACCGGGTGGTGCTGGGCGGGCGTACCGTCGCCGCCGATCCCGACGCGTACGTCCGCGGAGTGCGCACCGTGCTCGAAGAGCGGGCCCGGCGCGAGGGCGTCGGCGGGGTGCCGGTGCCGGACGTCACCGCCGGGGGAGGCGACCGGCCGGTCGCCGAAGGGGCGGCGCAACTGGTCCTCGCCCCGCTGTTCGGCCGCGTCGGCGGCAGCGACGACGCCGAGCGGGAACGGGACCGCTGACGCCGAGCGGGAGCGGGACCGCCATCCGGAGCCGGAGCGGGACCGTCACCCGGAGCCGGAACACGACCGCCACCCCGAGCCGGACGGGGAAGGCGCCCCGGAGCGGCCCCGGCTCGGCTGATCGAGGGGTTCGCCGCCGCCGGCCGGGCGGCCTCGCGGCAAGTCTGCGCGGGGGCGCACCCCCGGGCGTGGCAGCGTCGCGGGTCCATACCGGTGAACTCCGGGTCCGGGGCGAGCCGACCTTTTCCGCGAGCAGCGAAGGCCGCCCCTCATGCCCTCCGTGCCCCCCACACCGC
This sequence comes from Streptomyces sp. NPDC087428, assembly GCF_044744085.1. Lineage (NCBI taxonomy): Bacteria > Bacillati > Actinomycetota > Actinomycetes > Kitasatosporales > Streptomycetaceae > Streptomyces > Streptomyces sp. NPDC087428. The sequence goes on along the minus strand of NZ_JBIUXR010000001.1, from coordinate 574,304 downwards.
CCCCGCCCGCCACACCCCCGGAACACCCCGTGCCCGCGCACCCGTCCGCGTCCGCAGGGCGGCCCCGGCACGGGCACGGGCTCGCACTCGGGCTGGCCGCCGCCAGTGTGGTCCCCGCCGTCGTGCTCGGCGGGGCGGGGAACGCGTCGGCAGCCCCGCAGCGCAATCCGGCCGCCACCCCGGCCACCCCGCCGACCGCGGCATCAGCGGCACCGGAGGTCTCCGCCGCGTCCGCACCGGTCGCCGTCACCGCCGACCAGCAGCCCGCCTGCGGTGATCCGGAGGCGGCCGAGTTCCCGATCGACACCCGGATCCACGGCGGCCCCGACACCTACGCCTCCGGCGGCGGCTACGGCACCTGGTTCCTGGACCTGACCAACACCACCTCGCGGTCCTGCCGCTCCATCCACCCGGTCCTGGTCCTCACCGACGCCGACCGCAAGCTGACCTCGGACCAGATCCAGCTGAAGTTCTCCGAGCGCGCGCATCCGGACGTGGAGCACCGCGTCACCTGGGAGACGACCGACCGGGACGAACACATCGGCGTCTTCGGCGGCGTCGGAGGCGACGCCTTCGGGGGCTTCACCGTGCCCGCCGGCCACACCGTCACCGTCCAGGTCAGGCTGGCGTTCACCTCCGACACCAGCCCCGGCCGGATCACCGCCAACGCCGCGATCGTCCAGCGGAAGCAGCCGCCGGTCGGCAGGAACGACAGCGGCACGGGCGACAGCGGCACGGTGCCGGAGGGCAGTGACGGGGAGTGGGTCGGAGAGTCAGGGGACTATCCGTTCACCGTGATCGAGGACGGCGGGGAAGAGGGCATGGACAGCGACAGGACCGGCGAGCAGGAGGACGGCACCGGCGAGGTCGGCAAGGGCCACGAGACCGGTGGCACCGGCCGGGAGAGCGACGGCACGGGCGAGGAGCCCGGCCGCCTCCCCGACGGGACCCGGCCCAGCGGCACCGCCGCCCCGCGCCCCGTCGCACCCGGCCGGGACCCCGCCGGGGTCCCTGAGCTGGCCAGGACCGGCATCCCCGTACCGTTGCCGCGGCCCGGTCTCACCGTCTCCGGGTTCCTGATCGGCGGCGGGGCCATGGTGGTCTGGTCCCGCCGGATGCGCCGCGCCCGCCGCTGACTTCGAGCCGTTCCGGGCCCTCGCGTCCACCGGTGTTCATGTCCGTCTGCCACCATCGGGCCGTGGACTACCCGCACGACCAGGCACCTGGCGCACCGATCCGCTCCGGCATCCCGGAGCACGGCCGTATTCCCAAGTACTACGCCGTGAAGGCCCATGTCTCCGTCCTCGTCGAGGAACTGGGCGAGGGCGGCATGCTGCCGCCGGAGCGTGATCTCGCCCTGCGCTACGGGGTGTCGCGCGAGACCGTGCGCCAGGCGCTGCGCGAACTGCTCCTGGAGGGGCGGCTCGCCCGGCAGGGCCGCGGCACGGTCGTCGCGGGCCCCAAGCTGGAGCAGCCGCTCTCCCTCGCCAGCTACACGGAGGGCGTACGCCGCCAGGGGCGCACCCCCGGCCGCCACCTCATCGGGCTGGAACGGTTCCCCTGCCCCGAGGCGCTCGCCGCCGAGATCGGGGCGGAGCACGGGGAACCGGTCTGGCACCTGGAGCGGGTGCTGCTCGCCGACGACGACCGGGTCGGTCTGGAGAGCACGTACGTCAGCGTGGCCCGGGTGCCGGACCTCGCGGAGAAGTTCGACCCCGACTCGTCGTTCTACGCCTACCTGCACGACCGGCTCGGGATCTCCTTCGGTGACGCGGACGAGCGGATCGAGACCGTGCTCGCCACCCCGCGCGAGGCGCTGCTCATCGGTACGCCGCCCGCGCTGCCCATGCTGCTGATCCACCGGGTCTCGCGCGACGCGGACGGGCAGCCGCTGGAGCGGGTGCGGACCCTGTTCCGAGGTGACCGGTTCTCCTTCACCGCCCACCTGAGCGGACGCGGCTGACGGCCGACGCGCCTGACCCGTAAGACGGCTGGACGGCAGATCGACGCACGGTGATAACGGAAACGTAACGGGTCTAGGCCAAGTTTGGGGCTCAGTTCACCCTCCCGTTGCCGTCCCGATCCGTACGGGTCACCCGTCCCGAGGAGCGTTGCCGTCGTGAGAGTCATCGTCGTAGGAGCCGGCGTGGTGGGAACCATGCACGCCTGGCACGCAGTGAACCGCGGCCACGAGGTCGTCCAGATCGAGCGCGAGAGCGAGGCACGCGGGGCATCCCTCCGCAATTTCGGACAGATATGGGTCAGCGGCCGGGCCGGCGGCGAGGAGCTGGAGACCGCACTCCGCGCCCGTGAGCTGTGGGAGTCCATCGGCGAGCGGGTACCGGACCTGGGCTTCAGGGCCTGTGGTTCGCTCACCCCGCTGCGGACCGAACGGGAGACCGCCGTCGCCGAGGCGGCCGTCGCCCGCCCCGACGCGGCGGCCCGCGGTTACCAGCTGCTCACCGCGGAAGAGGCCCGCGCGGTCAACCCGGCGCTGCGCGGCGACTTCCGCGCCGCCCTGTGGTGCGAGCGGGACGCGGCCGTGGAGCCGCGCGTCGCCCAGCTCGCCCTGAAGCGGGAGCTGCTGGCCTCCGGCCGGTACACCTACCTCGGGGGCCGCGAGGTGCGCGAGGTCGTCGGCGCCGCGTCCGTCCGCGACGACCACGGCGACGTGCACACCGGCGACGCGGTCGTCCTGGCCACCGGTGCCTGGCTCGGCGGCCTCGTCCGCGAACTGGCCGGTCCCGACCTGCCGGTGCGGCGGGTCCGCCTCCAGATGATGCAGACCGACGCACTGGGCGAGAAGCTCACCACGTCCGTCGCCGACGCCGACAGCTTCCGCTACTACCCCGCCTACCGCGGCGAGGCGCTCGACAGCCTCAACGCGGGGCAGCCCCAGGCCCCCACCGCCGCCGAACACCGGATGCAGCTCCTGATGGTGCAGCGCCGCGACGGCGGACTGACCATCGGCGACACCCACGAGTACGAGCACCCCTTCTCCTTCGACACCGTCGAGGAGCCGTACGAGCACCTCACCGGCGTCGTCGAGTCCTTCCTCGGCCGCCCGCTGCCGCGCATCCGCCACCGCTGGGCCGGGGTCTACGCCCAGTGCACCGACACCGGCCGCGTCGTCCACCGCCAGCAGGTGCGCGACGGCGTCTGGCTGGTCACCGGACCGGGCGGACGCGGCATGACCTGCTCGCCCGCCATCGCAGAGACGACCGCCGACGAACTGGGCTGGTGACGAAGATGACCACGAACACTCCCCGCACCACGAACACTCCCCGCACCGCGACCAACCCCCGCACCACGGACAACTCCCGCGACCTGATCGTCCTCGACATGGCCGGCACCACCGTCGCCGACGGCGGCCTCGTCGAGCAGGCCTTCTCCGCCGCCGCCGAACGGCTCGGGGTACGTCCCGGCTCCGCCGACCACGCGGAGAAGCTCGACTACGTCCGCGCCACCATGGGTGAGTCCAAGATCACCGTCTTCCGCCACCTCTTCGGTGCGGAAGCCCTGGCCCAGCAGGCCAACGCCGCCTTCGAGGAGGCGTACGGGGAACTGGTCGACGGCGGCCTCGTCGCCCCGGTCCCCGGCGCCCGCGAGGCCGTCGAACGGCTCCGGGCCGAGGGCCGGACCGTGGTCCTGTCCACCGGATTCGCCCGCACCACCCAGGACGCGATCCTCACCGCACTCGGCTGGCAGGACCTCGTCGAGCTGACGCTCTGCCCCGCCGACGCGGGCGGCCGCGGCCGCCCCTACCCGGACATGGTCCTCGCCGCGCTCCTGCGCACCGGGGCGGTGGACGACGTCCGCCGGATCGTCGTCGCCGGGGACACCTCGTACGACATGCTCAGCGGCGTGCGCTCCGGCGCCGGAATCGTCGCGGGCGTCCTCACCGGCGCCCACGACACGGACCGGCTCACCCGCAGCGGCGCCACCCATGTGCTCGGCTCCGTCGCCGAACTGCCCGACCTGATCGCGCGGGCCGAGGCATGACGGGCGGGGCCGCGCCCCTCGGCAGCGGCATCAGGTTCGACGGGGTCAGCGTCGCGTACGACGGGAACACCGTCCTCGACCGGCTCGACCTCACCGTCGGACCGGGCGAGGTCATGGCCCTGCTCGGGCCCTCCGGATCCGGCAAGACGACCGCCCTGCGCGCCGTCGCCGGATTCGTCCGCCCCGCCTCCGGGCGGGTGTACATCGGTGACCGCGACGTCACCGCCCTGCCGCCCCACAAACGCGGCATCGGCATGGTCGTGCAGAGCTACGCCCTCTTCCCGCACCTGCGGGTCCAGGACAACGTCGCCTTCGGCCTGAAGGCACAGAAGGCCGACAGGGCCGAGATCCCGGGCCGGGTCACCGAGGCACTCGAACTCGTCGGCATGGCCGCGTACGCCCGGCGCTACCCGCGCGAACTCTCCGGCGGCCAGCAGCAGCGCGTCGCCATCGCCCGCGCCCTCGCCATCCGCCCCGGCGTCCTGCTGCTCGACGAACCGCTCTCCGCGCTCGACGCCCAGCTCCGCTCCGGGATGCTCGCCGAACTGGCCCGGCTGCACCGGGAACTGCCCGACGTGTCCATCCTCTACGTCACCCACGACCAGGTCGAGGCGCTGACCCTCGCCGACCGGATCGCCGTCATGGACAAGGCCCGGCTCCAGGACTGCGGCACCCCGCAGGAGCTGTACCGGCGCCCGCGCACCGAGTTCACCGCCTCGTTCGTCGGCAACGCCAACCTCCTCCCGGTCACCGTCGCGAAGTCCGCCGGCACCGTGGACTTCGCCGGGCACGCACTCGCCGTACCGACCGGCGAGGTGGCCGCGGGCGTCACCGCCACACTCTGCGTGCGGCCGCACCTGGTCGGGCTCGGTGACGGGCCCAACGCGCTGACCGGCACGATCCGCGAGGTCCAGTGGCGCGGCTCCACCCACCGGCTGTACGTCGACGTCGACGGGCACCGGATCAAGGCCGACGTGCGCGAACTGCGCGAGACCCCCGCGCTGGGGGACAGCGCGACACTGCACTTCGCGGCGGACGACGCCGTGCTGCTGCCCGCGGGGGCCGGCTCGGCCACCCCGGCCCCCGCGGGCGAACCGGTGAGCGGAGGGGCCCGTGGCTAGCGTGGTGACCGCGGACGCGCGCCCGGCCGCGTCCGGCAGCGGGTCCGTCCTCGAACGCCGGAGGGGCCGGAACCTCTGGGCCCTGCCCCCGGTGGCCGTGCTCGCGGTCGTCTTCTTCTACCCGCTGCTCCTCGTCGTCCAGCAGTCCTTCAGCCCCGACGAGGGCGGCACCTCCGTCGCCCCCTACACCGAGGTCTTCGCCTCCGCCTCGTTCCGCTCGGCGCTCACCACCACCGTGTGGCTCGCGGCCGGTGCGACGGTGGGATGTCTCGTCCTCGGCTTCGTCCTCGCCATGGTCATCGCCTTCGTACCGTTCCCCGGCGGCAAGGCCGTCGCCCGGTTCGTCGACGTCTTCCTCTCCTTCCCGTCCTTCCTGATCACGCTCGCCCTGCTGTTCATCTACGGCAACGCCGGTATGGCCAACGGGGTCTGGACCGGGGTCACCGGGGCGGCGGAGGGGCCCTTCCACTTCCTCACCACGCCGTGGGGCGTCCTCCTCGCCGAGATCACCTACTTCACCCCCTTCGTGATGCGCCCGCTGCTCGCCGCCTTCTCCCAGCTCGACACCGCGCAACTGGAGGTGGCGTCCTCACTGGGAGCCGGACCCGCCCGGATCGTGCGGCAGGTGATCCTCCCCGAGGCGCTCCCGGCACTCGCGGCGGGCGGCAGCCTCGTCCTGGTGATGTGCCTCAACGAGTTCGGCATCGTGCTGTTCACCGGCGCGAAAGGCGTCACCACCCTGCCGATGCTCGTCTACAGCAAGGCGATCCTGGAATCCGACTACCCGGCCGCCTGTGTCGTGGCCGTCGTCAACATCGCGATCTCCGTCGGCCTCTACAGCCTGTACCGGGCGGTGAGCCGCCGTGCTGGTGCATAGCCGAACCGGGAAGTGGGCCACCTGGGCCGTCTTCCTGCTGCTCTTCGTCCCGCTGTTCGCGGTGCCGCTGCTGGTCATCCTCGCCGCCTCGTTCTCCACGAACTGGTCCGGTGCGTTCCCCTCCGGGCCGACCCTGAAGCACTACGGCGCGGCCACCGCCGGCGACTCCCTCCGGGCACTCACCACCAGCCTGGTCACCGCTGTCACCGCCAGCGTGCTGGCCCTGGTCATCGGCTCCTGGGCGGCCCTGGCCGCCGCCTCGCTGGGGCGCCGCGGCAGACGGTTCCTCGACGCGCTGTTCATGCTGCCGGTCGCCGTGCCGTCCGTCGTCGTCGGGCTCGCCGTGCTCGTCGCCTTCAGCCGGCCGCCGGTGCTGCTCAACGGAACGCGCTGGATCGTGATCCTCGCGCACGCCGTTCTTGTCACGGCGTTCGCCTACACGTCGGTTTCTGCCGCGACAGTACGTCTCGACCCGATGTACGAACAGGCCGCCGCCAGCCTCGGCGCCCGGCCCTCGTACATCCTGTGGCGCGTCAGGCTGCCGCTGCTCCTGCCGTCGCTCACCGCGGCCGCGGGGCTCTGCTTCGCCCTCTCCATGGGGGAGCTGAGCGCCACGATGATGCTCTACCCGCCGGACTGGACACCCCTTCCGGTGCAGATCTTCGCGGCCACCGACCGCGGCTCGCTCTTCACCGGGGCGGCCGTCGCGGTGGTCCTGATGGCGGCGACGCTGCTCGTGCTGTTCGGGGTCTCCCGCATCCGCACCAGGGCTTCCTACCGCTGACCCGCCCCGCCCCACCGACCTCCCGTCTCGACTCAGGCCGGCATCCGGCCGACTTCCAGGAGATACGAACCCCCATGCGCAAGAACCACCTCAGGCCCGTGGCCGCCGTCACCGGCGCCCTCGCCCTCGCCGCCACCCTCTCCGCCTGCGGCGGCTCCTCCTCCGCCTCCGACGAGAAGGTCGTCACCGTCTACAGCGCCGACGGCCTCAAGGGCGAGAACGGCGACGGCTGGTACGACAAGGTCTTCAAGGACTTCGAGAAGAAGACCGGCATCAAGGTCGAGTACGTGGAGGGCGGCTCCGGCGAGATGGTGCAGCGCGCCGTCCGCGAGAAGACCAACACCCAGGCCGACGTACTGGTCACCCTCCCGCCGTTCATCCAGCAGGCCGACGCCAAGGGGCTCCTCCAGGCGTACGAGCCGGCCGGCTCCGACCAGGTGGAGAGCGCCGACAAGGCGTCCGACGCCAAGTGGACCTCGGTCGTCAACAACTACTTCGGGTTCATCCACAACACGAAGGAGCTGAAGACCCCGCCCGCCACCTGGGAGGAGCTGCTCGACGGGAAGTACAAGGAGAAGATCCAGTACTCCACGCCCGGGGTCGCCGGTGACGGCACCGCCGTGCTGATCAAGGCCATGCACGACTTCGGCGGCCAGGAGCCGGCGATGGCGTACCTGAAGAAGCTCCAGGCGAACAACGTCGGCCCGTCCGCCTCCACCGGCAAGCTCGCGCCCAAGGTCGACAAGGGCGAACTCCTCGCCGCCAACGGCGACGTCCAGATGAACCACGCCCAGTCCAAGGACATGCCGAACCTCGGCATCTGGTTCCCGGCGAAGGCCGGCGGAAAGCCCACCACCTTCGCCCTGCCGTACGCGGCCGGCCTGGTCACCAAGGCCCCGCACAGCGCCAACGGCAAGAAGCTGCTCGACTTCATGCTCGCCGAGCAGGCCCAGAAGGACGTCAGCGCGGTCGGCGGCGGCTTCCCGGCCCGCAAGGACATCGAGGCGACCGACGCCAACGCCGTCGCGCTGACGAAGCTGATGGACGGGGTCGAGGTCTTCGAGCCCGACTGGTCGGACATCGCGGCCAACCTCGACTCGTACGTGGACGCCTGGAAGACGGCCACCGGCAGCTGACCGTTGCCGGATGATTCACCGCACGGGTCTGGACCTCCGGTGGATCATCGCGAAAAGATAACGGGTCTAGTCCCACGTTCAACTCCCCGCTGTCCGGCGGGGAGTTGAACACGTTCCCCGTGTGCCCCCACCACTCCGACGGAGGATCTCGTGACCTCAGGCATGTCCCGCCGCACTCTCCTCATGAGCGCGGCCGCCCTCGCCGCCGCGGCACCGCTCGCCACCGCCGGCGCCGCCCGTGCCACTGCCGCCCGCACCCCCAAGGTGCTGGTCATCGGCCTGGACGGCGCCCTGATGAACAGAATCAAGGACGCGGACGCACCCCACCTCGACGCGCTGATGGCGGCCGGACTCACCTCCGTCAGCCCGCTCTACGCCGACCCGATGGCCCCCACCCTGTCCGGCCCCGGCTGGTCCACGATCATCACCGGTGTCTGGCCCGACAAGCACCACGTCAAGGACAACGCCTTCACCGGCAACGCCTTCGCGCAGTACCCCGACTTCCTCACCCGGATCGAGACGGCGAAGCCCTCGCTCTCGACGTACGCCGTGGCCTCCTGGAACCCGGTCACCGACACGATCTTCTCCGCGAAGGTCGACACCCGGGTCTCCACCCCGGACGCCGAGTACGACACCGGCACCACGAGCCGGGCCGCCGCCGAACTGGCCGGCGGCAGCCGGGACGCGGTCTTCGTCCACCTCGACAACGTCGACCACGCGGGCCACAGTTACGGCGCCGCGAGCACCCAGTACCTGGACGCGATCCACGGTGTCGACACCCAGGTCGGCCGGCTGGTCGCGGCGGTGAAGGGCCGGGCCACGTACGGCTCCGAGGACTGGCTCATCATGATCACCGCCGACCACGGACACACCGACGCCGGCGGCCACGGCGGCTCCAGCGCGGCCGAGCGGCAGACCTTCCTCATCGCCACCGGTGGCGCGATCACCGCGGGCTCGACCCGGTACGACATCAAGATGCCGGACGTCGCCGTCTCCGCTCTCGCCCACCTCGGCATAGCCGTGGACCCGGCCTGGGGCCTGGACGGGCGCCCGCTCCAGCAGCCCGTCCCCGACGCCTTCGACGCCCTGCGCCCGAAGCTGCTGACCCGGGCCGACGAGACGGGCATCGGCAGCACGGTCCTCGGCTTCACCCACACCCCGCCCGCCGGATGGAGCATCGACAACAGCGCGATGGGCACCGGCGGCGTCACCGAATGGCGCGGCTGGACCTTCACCACCGACGAGTTCTGGACCTCCGCCGAACGCGGCCAGTGGCGCGAGACCAACGTCCGGGCCCGCAACGTCTTCGCGGTCGCCGACGGCGACGAGTGGGTCGACAAGAGTTACACGGGCACCTTCGACTCCACCCTGGTCAGCCCCGCCTGGCCGGTCACCGGCGGCCGCACCGCCACCCTCGCCTACACCACCCACTACCGGCAGGAGGCCCCGCAGAAGGGCGAGGTCCTCGTCTCCTACGACGGCGGCACACCGGTCGCGGTCAAGACGTACACCGCGGACACCGTCTCGAAGGCCGAATCGCTCACCCTCCAGGTCCCGTCCGGGGCCACCAGCGCCCAGGTCCGGTTCCGGTACACGGGGGGCAACAACTGGTTCTGGGTGGTCGACGGAGTGACGATCAGGGCCGCGTGATCCGACGCCAGGATCAGGTACGGGTGATCAGGCAGTACCCGCCGGTCGAACGGGCAGCCTAAAATCGGGGACGTCGGCGCTGCACAACGCGGTGCCGCCGGCGTCCCCGCACCCGGCGTACGACAAATCAGGAGTCCCGCATGGCAGAGCGCAAGCCGATCTCGTCCTGGCTCACCGACATGGACGGAGTCCTCATCCACGAGGGGACCCCGATTCCCGGCGCTGACGCCTTCATCAAGCGGCTGCGGGAGTCGGGACTGCCCTTCCTGGTCCTCACCAACAACTCGATCTACACCGCCCGCGACCTGCACGCCCGGCTCAGCCGGATGGGCCTCGACGTGCCCGTCGAGAACATCTGGACGTCCGCGCTCGCCACCGCCCGGTTCCTGGACGACCAGCGGCCCGGCGGCACGGCGTACGTCATCGGTGAGGCCGGGCTGACCACCGCGCTGCACGACATCGGCTACGTCCTCACCGACCACGAGCCCGACTACGTCGTCCTCGGGGAGACCCGTACGTACTCCTTCGAGGCGCTCACCAAGGCGATCCGGCTGATCAACGGCGGCGCCCGCTTCATCTGCACCAACCCGGACGAGACCGGCCCGTCCGCCGAGGGCCCGCTGCCCGCGACCGGGTCCGTCGCCGCCCTCATCACCAAGGCCACCGGCAAGGCCCCGTACTTCGCGGGCAAGCCCAACCCGCTGATGATGCGCACCGGGCTCAACGCGATCGGCGCCCACTCCGAGTCCAGCGCCATGATCGGCGACCGGATGGACACCGACGTGCTGGCCGGCCTGGAGGCGGGCATGCAGACGTTCCTGGTGCTCACCGGGCTCACCACGGTGGCGGACATCGACAAGCACCCGTTCCGGCCGTCCACCGTCGTCGACTCCATCGCCGACCTCGTGGACCTCGTCGACCTGGGCTGACACCCGGTCCGGGGGCGGGGGGTGCGTGTGCGCCGCGTACGCCCCCGCACTCCACCGGCCCAGTGCCGCGGCCCCTGCGGATGCGGAATGCCGCCGCACGCGTGAACCTTCCATAAGGAGGTTCACGATGCGTTCAATACCCCTCACGTTCTGTGCCGCCGCAGTGGCCGCGGCGACCCTGATGCCCGCTTCCGTCGCACTGGCCAGTTCCGGTTCCGACCACGACCAGGAGTCGCGGTCCCGGGTCACCCTCTCGGTCTCCCCGTCCTCCGTCGCCCCGGGCGGTGAGGTCGACCTGGAGGTCGACGGCTGCAAGGGCAAGGAGGCCAAGGGGAACTCCGACGCCTTCGTCTCAGAGGCGCGCTTCTCGCCCGGTGGCGGCAGGACGCTCTTCGCCGAGGCCCGGATCCGCTCCGACGCCGATGCCGGCGACTACGACGTCCAGGTGGTGTGCAAGGACGACAAGCACGCCAAGGCGTCCGCCGTCGTCACCGTCGTCCACCGCAACCGGCCCATGCCCGTCGCCCCGGTCCGTGCGGGCGGCGGCGGCACCGCCGTACTCGCGGACCAGGCCGCCCAGCAGGAGGGCCCCGGCACCGCCCACGCGGTGATCGGCCTCGCCCTGGCCGCCGTCGCCGCCGTCGCGGTCGCCTTCCGCAGCGTGCGCCGCCGCCGCCCGGCCACCGACTGACATGTCCTCCTCGGACCGCTCGACGGGGCACGGCAGGCTGCTCACCGGCGTGGCCTGGGCCGTACTCCTGCTGGGCCTGTGGCTCTGGGGCCGCGGCATCACCGACGGCTCCGGCATCGGCTCCGCCCCGACCACCGGGGACGTCGCCGCGGTCGGACGCCCGCTCGGCGTACCGCTGCCCCCGGCACACGAGCCGATCAAGGGCGCGACGCCGCGGAGCGTGGAGATCCCGTCGATCGGCATCCGGGCCCCCGTCGTGTCCCGGGGCCTGGACGAGGACGGGGCGATCACACCGCCGTCCTTCGACACGCCCCAGACGGTCGGCTGGTACGGCAGCGGCACCGAGCCCGGGGCCAAGGGGCCGGCGCTGTTCGTCGGCCACGTCGACACCGAGACCAAACCGGCCGTCTTCTACGGGCTCAGCGCGGCCCGCCCCGGCGCCAGGGTCGAGGTGACCCGGACCGACGGCACGATCGCCGAGTTCACCATCGACGACGTCCAGGTCTTCACCCGCGAACGCTTCAACGCCCAGAAGGCGTACGGCCCCCGCAAGGACGGCCGGGCGGAGCTGCGGCTGATCACCTGCGGCGGTACGTACGACCGTGCCGCGCACACGTACACCGCGAACGTGGTCGTCTCGGCGTACCTGACCGGCGAGAAATCGGCGGAGGGGACGAGCGGGAAGGCGGCCGCCGGGAGCGGCGCCTGATCCCGGGGGTACGCGGCCCGGCCGGCCGCCCGGGTTCTCCGGGCGCCGGCCGGGCCGGTCCTCGACCGCGGTGCGCGGGCCGCGGGAGTGGCCCGGCGCGGACACGGGAGGTCGGTGGCGTCCGGGGCCGCCGCACGTCCACTGTAGGACGCCGAACTGCCCACGCCCACCAGCTTTCTGACAGTACGTCGATAACCAGTCACGCTCCGCACGCGGCCAAGCCGGGCAGAGCGTGGTGAACCCGCCGTAACAGCTCTTCGGTGAAGTGGTGAGGGGCCGGGCCGCTCCCGGGCCCTGTGCCAGGATGGGCCGCGATGTGACGTTCCCCGTCTGCGCCCCGGCGGTCGGTGAGCACCTAAGGGGAGTGAATGTACGGCAGCCACAACGGCCGGTTCGGCATGCGGGGAGCGGGCGTGGCCGTGCTCGGCGCCGCGCTCCTGCTCGCGGGATGTTCCTCTTCCGGCGACGGCGACAAGGACGGCGGCGCGGGGAAGAACCCCGCGGCCATCGGCCAGCAGCCCAAGGGCACCGATCCGTACTGGGTCAACCCCGACGGGAACGCCGCCCGGCAGGTCGCCCGGTACACCGAGGACGGCGACGCGAAGAACGCCGCCCTGGTCCGGAGGATCGCGCGGCAGCCGGTCGGCGAATGGATCGGCCCGGACAACCCGGAGGCCGAGGCGAAGGGCTTCACGGAGGCCGCCGCGAAGGCCGGCCGCGAGGCGCTGCTGGTCCTCTACAACATCCCGCACCGCGACTGCGGGCAGTTCTCCAAGGGCGGCGCGGCCGACGGCGACGCGTACCGGAGCTGGCTGGACGGCGTGGCCAAGGGCATCGGTGACCGCGGCGCCACGGTGATCCTGGAGCCGGACGCGGTGCTGCACCTGGTCGACGGATGCACCCCGCAGAAGTTCCACGAGGAGCGCTACGACCTGCTGAAGGGCGCGGTGGAGCGGCTCAAGCGGCAGCAGGGCACCCGGGTCTACGTGGACGCGGGCAACGCGGGCTGGCACACCCCTGACGCGCTCTTCCAGCCGCTGCGGCAGGCGGGCATCGACGCGGCCGACGGCTTCGCGGTGAACGTCTCCAACTTCCAGACCACCGAGGTCAGCGAGGACTTCGGCAAGCGGCTGTCGGCGAAGGTGGGCGGCAAGCCGTTCGTCATCGACACCAGCCGCAACGGCAACGGCCCGTACACCGGCGGCGCCCCCGAGCAGAGCTGGTGCAATCCGCCGGGACGGGCCCTCGGCGCGACCCCGACGACGTCCACGGGCGACGAGCTCGTCGACGCGTACCTCTGGATCAAGCGCCCGGGGGAGTCCGACGGCGACTGCCGGGGCGGACCGAAGGCCGGCGACTGGTGGCCCGAGTACGCCCTCGGGCTGGCCCGCGGCACCGGATAGGACGGGTCCCGTCCGGTGCCGCGTGAGGTGACTACGGCACCTCCACCCACGTTCCCTCGGACGGCGTGCCCTGGTCGTCGGTGACGAAGAGCATGTACCAGCCCGACGGCACCAGCGCCCGGTTCTTCGGCACCGTCACCGCGATCCCGCCGTCCGTCCTCTTCAGGTCCAGCGCCACCGACCGCTGGTCGGTGTCCGTGACATGGGTGACCGCGCTCGGCCGCATCAGCTTCGCCGACTTGATCGTCGAGGCCTGGTTGGTCGTGAACATCGCGGTGCCGCCGCGCTTCACGCTCTTCGGCCCGGCGGTCAGCTCGGGCCGCGAGTCGCGGTACAGGTAGGGCGGGGTGTAGATCTCGATGCGCTGCTCGAAGACGCCCGGCCGGGTGTTCGCCTTGTCGGAGTAGAGCGAGTCCGAGCCGAAGATCATGACCCGGCCGTCGGGGAGGAGCACCGACCCCGAGTGGTAGTTGCGCCCCACCGCCGGGTCCGCGACCCGCTGGTAGGTGTCCGACTTCGCGTCGTACAGCCGGGCCTGGAGGACGTCGGAGCCGCCGCGGCCCCGGTAGTCGTCGGAGCCGCCGGTGACCAGCAGGGAGTCGTCGGGGAGCAGGGACGCGCTCGGGTAGCGGGTGCCCTCGTCCAGGGAGGCGCCGTCCTTGAACCTCGGATCGGCGTCCTTGAGGTCGACCAGCCGGGACTTCTCGCTGGACTTGTCGGACTCACCGACACCGCCGCCGCCGATCACCATGAACTTCTCGTCCTGGGCCGGGGGGAGCCGTACCGTCGCCGAGGTCTCCATCCGGTCCGGGTCGCTCAGGCCGGGGATCTTGGTGAACTTGTTCGTCGCCAGGTCCCAGACGCCGGGAGCGCGGCCGACGGTGGCGGGGCCGTAGCCCGCGTTCGAGCCGGAGTAGAAGAGCTTGCCGTCGTTGAGGAGGAAGACCGCCGGGTAGGTGGGGAACTTCCGGATGATGCCGGTGTACTCCCACTTCTTGGTCTCCGGGTCGTAGACCTCGTCCTTGCCGGGCACGATCTGCCCGATCTCGTCCAGGCCGGAGAGGGCGAGGACCTTGCCGTCCTTGAGCGTCGTCAGCGTCGGGTACCAGCGGGCCTCGTTCATCGGGTCGACGGTGATGTACTTCTCCGCCACCGGATCGAACTCGAAGGCCTCCCGGATGCCCTGGAAGTCCTTCTTGTCGAGGGCGAGCTTCTGGGCGATCCCGTACACGTTGCGGGTGTCGGAGCCGGACAGGCCGGCTATGCGGTAGTTGTCCTCCGCGCCCGTCTCGTACTTCGTGCCGGACTTCTGGGCCTCGACGTAGATCCGGCCGAGACCGGGGTCGTTGCGCAGGAACGCGCCGGTGTTCTTGTCGAAGACCTTCTTGGCCTTCTCCACCAGCACGGGGTCCTTGGTGACGAAGGTCCTGCCGTTGTCCTTCCCGGTGAACCTGGTGCCGGCCGGAAGGGTGATCGGCTTGTCCGGGTCCTCGTTGTGGACGATCATCAGGCCGCCCGCCTTGGTGACGTCGCCCTTGAGCTTCTCGTACTGCTTCGTCCCGCCGGCGATGAGCAGCTTCCCGTCGGGCAGCTGGGTGTGACCGGCGCAGAACATGTCCTTGGGCGTGGCTATGTTCTTGAACGCGTTGGTCTTCGGGTCCCACAGCACCGACCGGAAGCTCTTCGCGTCGAAGTTCTTCTGGTTGTTGCCGGAACCGGCGACGAGCAGCACCTTGCCGGTGTGCAGCAGCGCCGCGTGGATCGTGTTGATCCTGAACTCGGACGGGATGTCCAGGAAGTCCCAGTGGCCGTTGGCGGCCTTGTAATCGGACTTGTTGATCTTGTAGTCGTGGTAGCGCTCGGTGCTGAAGCGGTACAGCCACGGCCCGTTCGCCCCCGCGAGCGCGAGAACCACCGCCGTACTGATCGCCATGCGGCGGGTACGGCGGCTCGGACGGTACTTCATGGTCTACGTCCCCCAAGGGCGATCTGCATGGTCTGTTCGTTGCCGTCCCAGCCGGGCTTCTCCTGGCGGGCGTGGGCGGGCGGGCCGCTCGGCGGCGGTGGTCCCGCGCGCCGCTTCCTCTTCTCCGCCCGCACGGTGTACCGCCAGCCGAAGACCGGTGCCGCGGTGATCAGCAGCGCCAGTGCCGCCCAGGTGAGCATCGCCGGATGGCTGTGGCCGAGGACGAACGACGCCACGATCGAGCCGCCGAAGACCAGGATGAAGAAGAGGTGGATGCGGAAGGTCCCGAAGAGGGTGTCCGGGCTGGAGGAGTCGCCCTTGGGCGTGACGACGAACGAGCTCTTGCGGCGCAGCACGGCGTCCATCAGCGAGCGCGCGTAGATCGGCGCGGAGAGCGCGGACATCATCATGCCGGCCAGACCGCCGGAGCCCTCGGGCTCGTGCGGCGAGACGTTGTGCCGGCGGTTCCAGATGTACAGGCCGATCTGGAGGGCGGACGCGTTGCCGTACAGCATCATCCAGACGACCGGGTCGATCTGCACACCCGAGGCGCCCATCCCCAGGAACAGCGCGCAACTGAGCGCGGCGAGGATCCAGTTCATGGCGGACATCGGGTAGAAGATGATCATCATGGTGTAGTTGAAGAGCTTGCCCACGGGCAGTGAGTAGACGCCCTTCCAGTACTGCTTGAGGATCGTCTCGTACGTCCCGCGCGACCAGCGCAGCTGCTGGGTGAAGAAGTCGGTCCACGCGGTCGGGCCCTCGCCCACTGCCAGGACGTCCGGGGTGTACACCGAGCGCCACTTGCGGCCGGTGCGCGGGTTGCGGGCGCGGTGCATCTCGAAGCCGGTCGCCATGTCCTCGGTGATCGAGTCGTACAGGCCGCCGATCTGCTTGAGGGCCGAGATCCGCACCGCGTTGCTGGTGCCGACGAACATCGGGGCGCCGTAGCGGTTGCCCGCGCGCTGGATCAGCGCGTGGAAGAGGAACTGCTGGGACTCGGCGGCCTTGGTGACGAAGGTGTCGTAGTTGCCGTACACCTGCGGGCCGATGACGAAGCCGACGTCCGGGTCACGGAAGTAGCCGAGCATCCGCTCCAGATAGTTGGGCATCGGGACGTGGTCGGTGTCGACCGACGCGAAGAAGTCGTACGTGTCGCCGTGCGCGTCGAGCCAGGCGTTGTAGTTGCCGTGCTTGGTCTTCGCGCGGTGCGGGCCCTTGGCCTGGTTCCAGTGCGCCACGCCCTTGCGGGAGAAGTGGTGCACCCCCAGCCGTTGGCAGACCTCCTTGACGGCGGGGTCGTCGCCCTCGTCGAGGAGCCAGACGTGCATCAGTCCGCGGTGGCGGATGCGGACGGCGGCCTCCAGGGTCTTCGTCACCATCTCCAGGGGTTCCTTGCCCGGGACGAAGGAGGTGAGGAAGGCGACCCTGGTGCCGTTCTCCGGCACGACCGGCACCGGATCACGTGCGACCAGGGTGGCGTGCGCGTTGGAGAGGACGTTCAGGGTGCGGAAGAGCTCGATGAGACCGATCGACACCAGCATCACGATGTCGAGGATCAGCAGCGTGTCGTTCTTGAGGTTCGGGTCGCGCTGCGTCCAGTGCTCGGGCTGCATCAGCCAGGCGAACAGGCCGAGCGAGACGAGCGGCGCGGCGCCCAGCAGGAGGGCCGCGCGTATCCGGTGCGGCTCCTGGGAGAGGAGCGAGCGGTACCGCACGGTGTACGGCTTGGCCGGATCGGGCTGGGTCAGTGGCCCGGCGAGCCGGCTGTAGTGCTCGTAGTCGTAGCGCGGCAGCTCCTTCTTCGGGCGCCGCCGGTGGCCCCCGGGCCGGAGCTGCGGGGGTATCCGGAGCTGCGTGGTCCGGGAAGGGTCGTTGTCCTGCCGGGCGCCTGGCGGCGTCGACGTCATGGGTCATCCCCCTGCACACAGGCGGGCTGTGTGGTCGGTCGGTCCTTTCGCCTGCCGCGTGCCCCCCAGGAACGCGACCGACGGCTCAGTGGCGGGCCACCCTTCCTGAGACACGGAACGGCGACCTTCCGGTTGCATGATGCCTGTTCGGTATTTGCTCATGTGCGAGACCCCCACCTCATCTCGCACACAACCGGAACATCTCCCTCGCGTGCCCCCAACTGCTGTGCCCATCAGCCTGGTTGGGGCCGACGCCTCCCGGACAGGTTGGCCGAACCGGGCCGTGATCGCAAGGGTGAAACGGGCGGTTAACTGCTCATACGCACGATTTGAGGGGCCCTTGCGGCGAGGAGGCGTGGGGGCGCGGGCGGGGGCAATCAGGGTGGCCGTGAAGCGCCCGCGTGCCACCGGGTGACCAACTGGTGACTGTCCGTGGGGTGTGAGTGAGCTGTGCGTGAGCAAAGTATTCACTGTGGGGTGTCTGTGTGGAGCACCGGGGAACGATCAAGGCCCCCTCACGCGTGGTGAGGGGGCCTTGACTTTGCGTGCGCCGCCAGGGACTCGAACCCCGGACCCGCTGATTAAGAGTCAGCTGCTCTAACCAACTGAGCTAGCGGCGCCTGCTGACCTGGAGAACTCTACCCGATCCGGGGTGGTGGTCCCGACCATTTCCCCTCCGTCTCGGCCTGTCGGATGGTCGTTTTTTCTCTTCTATCCGTCAAAATGCGATATGTCAGGAGAGTTGAGAGACTGACGCCCGTGCAGATGCGCCCAAAGATCTTGACGACTGCGGAGGGAATCGCATGACTGTGCCGGCCTTCGAGGAGTACGTACCCGCCATCGACTGCACCTGTGCGGGGTGCGCCGTACAACGGCGAACCGCAGCCGCGGCACTGCCGACGCGGCAGGGAGGACATCCGGCCGCGCACGGCGCGCGGCGCGCGCTGGTGCTGGTCACCGCCGCGGGGGTGGTGCTGAGCGCCGGTCTCGCGGAAGCGGCGACCGCGGTGGCCGACCCCGCCCCGGTGACTGACCCCAACCCGGTGGCCGATCCGGGACCGGACAGCCCGCAGGGCGGACCCGGCCCGTTGCAGGGCGCGGGGGCCTCTGGCCCGTCGGCCTCGCAGGCGAGTACGTCCACCCTGCGCACGACCACCCGGGCCGAGATCATCAGCCGCGCGAAGAAGTGGGTCACCGCGCAGGTCCCGTACAGCATGAGCAAGTACTGGTCGGACGGGTACCGCCAGGACTGCTCCGGCTATGTGTCGATGGCCTGGGACCTGGCCGGCAACGAGTGGACCGGCAGCCTCGCCTCGTACGGCACGCGGATCGCCCGGGAGGATCTCCAGCCCGGCGACATCCTGCTCTTCCACAACCCGGCCGACCCCGCGAAGGGCTCGCACGTCACGATCTTCGACGGCTGGACGGACTCCGCGCACACCCATTACACGGCGTACGAGCAGACCACGCCGCACACCCGCAAGCAGACGACACCCATGGCGTACTGGAGCAACTCGGGCAGCTACGTCGCCTACCGCTACAAGGGGCTGAGCACCGGAGCGGGCGGCAGCGGCTCGACGACGAAGTTCCCGGGGGCCGGGAAGTTCGGCCCTGGTGCGAACAACGCCTACGTGACCCAGCTCGGCAAGCTGCTCGTCGCGCGGGGCGGCAAGCGCTTCTACCGGGTCGGCCCCGGCCCCGCCTGGGGCAGCGCCGACCGGCGGGCGACCGAGGCGTTCCAGAAGGCCCAGGGCTGGAAGGGCAAGGAGGCCGACGGCATCCCCGGCCCCGACACCTGGCGCCTGCTGACCACCGGGACCGGCCGCGACATCCCCGCCGCGGGCGGAACCGGCCAGGGCGGCTCGACCGCCGTGCCCGCCTTCCCGGGGCGGGGCTATTTCCGGTCGGGTCAGTCCAACAGCCATGTCGACAAGCTCGGGAAACAGTTGGTGAGGAAGGGATACGGCAAGTACTACGTGTCGGGCCCCGGACCCCGGTGGACCGAGGCGGACCGGCGCAATGTCGAGGCCTTCCAGAAGGCGCAGGGCTGGCGGGGTGCGGAGGCCGACGGCCATCCGGGTCCGGAGACCTGGCGGCGACTCTTCGCGTGACACGACGCACATGACGGAGGCGGGAATGCGATCCACGGTGGCGGACAGCTCCGGGAACCCGGAGAACGGGGAGCCCTCGGAGAACGGGGAGAACCCGGAGTACGGCGAGGAGCGGTACGGGGCGCTCCCGGTGCGGGAGTGGGCCGTACCGGACCGGCCGGGGCGCGACGCGGAGGCGTCGGCCGGTCCGGACACCCCGCCGGGCCGGGACGGGCCGAGGGGTCCGGACCCGGTGAGCGGGCCCTACGACTGGTCGGCGGCGGGACCGGGTGCGGGGTCCGTGGTCGATCTGGTGCTCGACCTGACGCCGGGCGAGGGCGAGCGCGGGGGCTCGGCGTTCGGCGCGACCTCGGCGTCGGTGTCGGTTCCGGGCGCGGCGACAGAGCCGGACGTGCGTGAGGGCGTGCGCGACGAGGTGCGTGTGGACGTACGCGAGGACGTACGCGACGAGGTGCGTGTGGACGTACGCGAGGACGTGCGCGACGAGGTGCGTGTGGACGTACGCGACGAGGTGCGGGAGGACGTACGCGACGAGGTGCGCGGTCCGGGACAGCTGGGGCAGGCGGGGCAACCCGCCCTGCCGGGACCTTCGTTCCCCTCCGGGCCGGGGCTCTCCCCGGTCCGGAGGGACGCCGGGCCCTCCCTCTCGCTGTCCTTCGGCGGCGCCGACACCGGCGAGCTCCGCACCGACGTGCGGGTGGACACCGGCCGGCGCCACTCGGTCATCGCCAACGAGCGCACCGCCTCCATCCCCGTGCACCTGCTCTTCCGTGACGATCCCGAGGTCGCGGCGGACGCCGCCGCGCTGCCCGCCACCGTCGTGCGCAGGGCCTCCGGGATCGAGTCGACGGCCGGTGTCCGGCGGCCGCCGGTGCCGCGGTCACCGCAGGTGCGGCCCTCCACCCGGCCCGCGCCGGTCGCCGACCCGCGGCTGCGCGAACGGCCCGGTCCGGCGCTGCCCGGCTGGGCCGCGCTGCTCGCCGGTCTCGTCGGACTCGCCGGTTCCGGCGGGGTCCTGTGGTGGACGGGCGCGCTGCCGGGCGGGGTGCTGAACCGGCTCGGGCTCGGCCCGCGGCCGTACGACGGCATCGGCCTCGGCGCCTGGGCGGCGCTCGCCCTGCTGCTGACCACGGTGCTCTTCGCGCTCGGCGGCCTGACCCGCGGCCGGGTCGGGTACGCCTGGGTGCTCACCCTCTTCGGCCAGTACCGGGGCAGCGTGCGGCGCACCGGGCTGATGTGGGTCAGCCCGCTGCTGCTGCGCCGCCGGGTCGATGTACGGCTGCGGCACTGGCGCAGCGAACCGCTGCCCGCGGTGGACGCGAACGGCACGGCGCTGCGGGTCGTCGTCCTGGTCGTGTGGCGGGTCGAGGACACCGTGCGGGCGACCCTGGGGATCGCCGACCACGAGGAGTATCTGCGGGAGCAGGTCGAGGCGGCGATGGCGCGGGTCCTCTCCCAGCTGCCCGCCGACGCCTTCCACGAGGACGCCCACACCCTGCGCAACGCCGAGGCCGTCGGGGACGCGCTGACCCGGATGCTGAAGGCGGACTGCGAACCGGTCGGCGTCGAGGTGTACTCCGCGCAGCCGACCGGAATCGAGTACGCGCCGGAGGTGGCCGCGGCCATGCAGCGGCGCCGGATCGCGGCCATCGACGCCAAGCACCGGGACAGCGTGCTGACCTCGGTGGTGGACGCGGTGGACGACACGGTCAACCGGCTGACCGCCCGGGGGCTCGTGGAGCTCGACGACTACGAACGGAAGTCTCTGGTGAAGGACTTGACCGTTGCGTTCTACACCGGACGCGGTGGCGGGGACGGTGCCTGAGGCGGCCCGGTGGGCTCTTGCGTGGCCAACCGGAATCCAACTCCCATTGGTCTGGACATGTTCATGATCCGTCAATAATCTAGGCCTTGGTCTAGACCGCACGACACGCGCGCAGCAGTGCTCATGGAACCTCCCCCACGAATCCGAGGAGCTTCAGCAATGCGTAAGAAGACAGGTGCGGCCCTGGTGGGCCTCGCGGTAGCGGGCGTCTCGATGTTCGCGACCAGCAGCGCCGGCAGCCACGGCTACACCGACAACCCCATCAGCCGCCAGAAGCTCTGTGCCAACGGCACGGTGACCGGCTGCGGCAACATCCAGTGGGAGCCGCAGAGCGTCGAGGGCCCCAAGGGCTTCCCGGCAGCCGGCCCCGCCGACGGTGCGATCTGCTCCGGCGGACACGGCGAGTTCGCCCAGCTCGACGACCCGCGCGGCGGCAACTGGCCCGCCACCCACGTCACCGCCGGGCAGGGCTTCAGCTTCCGCTGGCAGTTCACCGCCCGCCACGCCACCACGGACTTCCGCTACTACATCACCAAGAACGGCTGGGACCCCACCAAGCCGCTCAAGCGCTCCGACCTGGAGTCGCAGCCGTTCATGACGGTGCCGTACAACAACCAGCAGCCCCCGGCCACCCTGACCCAGCAGGGCACCATCCCCACCCAGAAGACCGGGAAGCACATCATCCTGAGCGTCTGGAACATCGCGGACACGGCCAACGCGTTCTACTCGTGCTCCGATGTTCAGTTCTGACGTGTAGTCAGTTACCGTGCGGCGCCATGAGGAGCGCAGGCACCGTCGCGGAGCTCGTACAGCGCCAATGGGGCGACCACCGGCCCGGATTGAGGCACGAGGACATCGTCCTCAGCCACCACCAGGTCGCCTCCGGCGCTGCCGCACGGGCCGCGCTCCTGGCGGATCTGCTGCCGGCGGGCAGTGAACCGCACCTCGGGGTGCTGCTCGACAACACCCCGGAGTTTCCGCTGTGGCTGAGCGCGGCGGCCCTGGCCGGGGCCGCCGTCGCCGGCATCAACCCCACCCGTCGCGGCGCCGAACTGGCCCGCGACATCCTGCACACCGAATGCCGGGTCCTGATCACCGAGCGCGCCCATCTGCCGCTGCTCGACGGCCTGGAGCTGCCGGGCGTCCGGGTGCTGGTCACCGACACCGAGGCGTACGCCGCGCTGCTCGCCCCCTACGCCGGGGCGGAGCCGGGCGACACCGTCCTCGGCAGCCCCGGGCCCGGAACCCGGATGCTCCTCTACTTCACCTCGGGCTCCACCGGTGCGCCCAAGGCCGCCGTCTGCACCCAGGGACGGCTCGCCGCGGCCGGCCATTCGCTCGTCGGGCACTTCGGCATCCGGCGCGAGGACGTCCACTACATCTGCATGCCGATGTTCCACGGCAACGCGGTGATCGCCGACTGGGCGCCCGCACTGGCCGGCGGCGCCGCCGTCGCCCTGCGCCGCCGCTTCTCGGCCTCCGGCTTCCTCGACGACGTACGCGCCCACGGCGCCACGTACTTCACCTATGTCGGCCGTGCCGTGCAGTACCTGCTGGCCACCCCCGAGCGCCCCGACGACCGGGAGCACCCGCTGCGCGTCGGCTTCGGCACCGAGGCGGGCGCCGTGGACGCGGCCCGCTTCCGCGAGCGGTTCGGGGTGCGGCTGGTCGAGGGCTACGGCTCGTCGGAGGGCGGTGCGGCGATCCAGCGGACCCCGGACACCCCGGAGGGCGCGATCGGCCGGGCGGCGGACCGCGACGACCTCGCCGTCGTCGACCCGGAGACGGGCCGCGAGCGGGTCGCCGCCGTGTTCGACGAGGGCGGGAGGCTGCTCAACGGCGCCGCCGCGATAGGGGAGCTGGTCAACCGCGGCCGGACCCCGTTCGAGGGCTACTGGCGCAACGAGGAGGCGGACGCGGCCCGGGTGCGCGGCGGCTGGTACTGGACCGGCGACCTCTTCTACCGCGACCCCGACGGCTTCCTCTACTTCGCGGGCCGTACGGAGGACCGGCTGCGGGTCGACAGCGAGAACCTGGCGGCCGCGATGATCGAGAACATCCTCGCCCGCTGGGCGGACGCGGCGGCCGTGGCGGTCTACGCGGTGCCCGACCCGGTCGCGGGGGACCAGGTGATGGCGGCGCTGGCGCTGCGCGAGGGGGCCGGTTTCGATCCGGCCGCGTTCGCCGCCTTCCTCCGGGACCAGCCCGACCTGGGGACGAAGATGGCGCCCCGGTTCGTACGGATCGTGCGCGCGATGCCGGTGACGGCGACGAACAAGGTCCACCGGGTCGGGCTGCGGCTGGAGGGGTTCTGGTCCGGGTCCGCCGTCTGGTACCGGGACCAGGGGGGCACGTACGTCCCGTTCGGTGAGGAACACCTGGCCTCCCTCACCGCCGAGTTCGAGGAGCACGGGCGCACCGGGCTGCTGTCCTCAGACACCGGACGGGCGTGAGGGGACCGCCCGCCGCAGCAGCGTCACCGCCAGGACGGCCCCGGCCAGCAGGAGCAGCGACCCCGCGACCGACGCGAACTGCATGCTGTGCACGAAGGCCTCCCGGCCGGCCGAGACCAGCGAACCGTCACCGGTGGACAGCGCGCCCGGCAGCGTCTTGCGGGCCGCCTCCGGCGCGGAGCCCGGCATCTCGGCGGTGTAGACCGCGGTCCCCACCGCACCCAGGAGGGCCATCCCCATCGCGCCGCCGAACTCCTGCCCGGTCTCCAGCAGCGAGGCCGCCGAACTCGCCTTCTCCGGCGGGCTGCTGGACAGCGCCAGGTCAGAGACGAGTGCCATCACCGTCACGATGCCGCTGCTCATCACGGCCGACCCGGCGAGCAGCAGCCACAGCGAGTCGGTGCCCGACAGGGCGAGGATCCCGAATCCGGCCGCCGCGATGACGAACCCGGCGCAGACGACACGGCCGCGCTCGGTCCGCTGGGCGAGCGCCGTGGCCGCCGGAGCGGCCGCACCGACCGCCAGCGACGGCGCCAGGCTCCAGAGCGAGGCCTCCATCGTGCCCATCCCGAGCACCGACTGGAGGTACTGGGTGGTGAAGAAGGCGGAGCCCATCATCGCGAAGGACGCCAGTGCGTTCAGACCGATCCCGGCGGCGAAGCCGCGGCCGCGGAACAGCTCCCGGCTGATCATCGCGTCGCCGCGGCCGCGCTGCCGGCGCACGAAGACCCAGCCGACGGCGAGCCCGGCGAGGACGATCAGCCCGTTGCGCGCGTCCACGCCGTGGGCGGCGCTCTCCTTGACCCCGTAGACGACCGGCAGCACCGCACCCATCGACAGGGGCACGCTGAGGAAGTCGAAGCGCCCGGGGCGCGGGTCCTTGAACTCCGGCACCAGCACCGGCACCAGGACCAGCAGCAGCACCATCGCCGGCACGTTGACCAGGAAGACCGAACCCCACCAGAAGTGCTCCAGCATCACGCCGCTGAGCACCGAGCCGAGCGCGATGCCGCCCGCCATGGCACCGGACCAGATCCCGACGGCCCGGCTGCGCTGCCGCTCGTCGCGGAACATGTTGCGGACCAGGCCCATCGTCGACGGCATCAGCGTCGCACCGCCGATCCCCAGCAGGGCGCGGGCCGCGATGAGCATCTCGGGGCTGGAGGCGTAGGCGGCGCCGACCGAGGCCGCGCTGAACGCGAAGGCGCCGGTCATCAGCAGCTTGCGGCGGCCGATCCGGTCGCCGAGCGAGCCCATCGTGATGAGCAGGCCGGAGAGGGCGAAGCCGTACACGTCGAAGATCCAGAGCTGCTGGGTGGCGCTGGGGGCGAGGTCCCGGTCGATGGACGGGATCGCGAAGAAGAGGACGGACACGTCCATCGAGACCAGGAGGAGGGGGAGCAGCAGGACCACGAAGGCGGTCCACTCCCTGCGCCCGGCGCGCTCGCCGGGCGCGGTGGCGGTGCTCGTAGGTGTTGTCATGCCAGGAAATATACGAGCGTTTAAAACATGCGTCTAGTACGCATGTGTAAAACATCTGTATATCTCGATCGTCATGCCTCGATCGTCATGCCTCGATCGTCATGCCTCGATCGTCATGCCTCGATCGTCATGCCTCGATCGTCATGCCTCGGCCGTCAGCTCTCGGTGCCGAGCCGGACGTCCTCGATGTCCTGGTCCAGGAACGCGGCCAGATCCTGGGCCTCGGCGCGGACCGCCTCCTGTTCCGGGCCGGTGAGCGGGCGGAGGGCGCTGATGTGCAGGAGGCGGTCGCGCACGGCCCAGGTGGCGGTGACGCGGCCGTCGACGAGGACCGTGCGGTGGCCCGCGACGGACAGGCCGAGGTGGCGGGTGTCGATGATGCGGCTGCGGTCGTGGTAGCCGAGGATCGCGTTGTCGAAGGCCGGCAGGAACCGGACGGGGGCCGGGGTGTCGGGGTGGGGGCGGGGCGCGTCGGGCAGATCGAGCAGTTCGCGGCCGCGTTCGTCGCGGAAGGCGACGAGCTCTCCCCGGATCGCTCCGACCGCGGCGGGAAGGCCGGCGAGGCCGCACCAGGCGCGCAGGTCCGCGCTCGCGGCGGGCCCGTGGGCGGCGAGGTAGCGGCGCAGCAGTCGCTGCCCCACGGGATCGTCGTCCCCGGCGGGCAGGGGATCGATGTCCCGCTCCAGCCAGGTGGCCAACGGCAGGTTGCGTACGCCGGAGGTCTGCTGCCACAGACCCCGGGGCGGAAGCTGGGCCATCGGGACGAGGGCCGCCACGAGCAGCTCGCCCAGGACGCGGCGCGGCGGGCCGGGCCAGCGGTCCGCGAGCGCCTGGACGAGCTCGCCCATGGTGCGGGGCTGCCGGTCGGCCATGACCGCGCGGCCGGCGGCGGCGACCTCGTCCAGGTCGATGCCGGCCAGTTCGCGCCGGTAGGTGCCCAGCACCCGCTGGCGCAGCATGGCGTCGTGGCGGCCCCGCCAGGCGAGCGCGTCGTCGGAGGCGACGAGGTGGACGGTGCGGCGCATCAGGTGGGTGCGCACCACCGTGCGGCCGGTCAGCGCCTCGTCCAGCCGTCCGGGCTCGAACCCGGCCAGCCGGGACCACAGCCCGGTGAACGGTTCCTGCGGCTCCTGCGCCTGGAGGCCGCACAGCTGGGCCACCGCCTCGGGCACGGAGGCGCCGCTGCGCGTGAGCAGGTGCTGGCGGGCGAGGGTGGCGCGGTTGAGGGCGCGGCCGTCGAGGACGGTCCTGGTGTTCGCGGGCTTGCGCGTCGGCATGGTGATCCGTTTCCTTCGGCTGTCGTACGTGTCCGGTGCTCGCGCGCAAGGATGGCGGAGGTAGCGGACAGGGTGTGTCCTCATGCCGGGGGGAACGGATCACCTGCCGGAACACACCGCGAGTACGTCGGGAACATGCCGAAAACGCACGAGGCGGCCCCGTTGAACGGAGACCGCCTCGTGCGTTGTCTGTGCGCCGCCAGGGACTCGAACCCCGGACCCGCTGATTAAGAGTCAGCTGCTCTAACCAACTGAGCTAGCGGCGCCTGCTGACTCGAAAATAATACCTGGTCCTCAGGGGTGCCTCTGACACGTGTCCGGCAGGCCCTAAAGAGCCAGGGACAGCAGCACCGGGGCCGCGCGCCGGTTGAGGGTGTCCGCCGCCTCGCGCAGGCGGTGCGCGTCCTCGACCGGGAGCGAAAGCGCCAGGCATCCCGCCGACGCCCCGGCGGTCAGCGGCACCGCCGCGCACACCGTGCCGACCGCGTACTCCTGGAGGTCGAGCACCGGAACCGTCGCCGGCTGGCTGTCCAGCTTGGAGAAGAGGACCTTCTCGCTCGTGATGGTCCGCGACGTCAGCCGTGCGGTCTTGTGCCGCGCGATGTGGTCGCGCCGCCCGTTCTGGTCCAGCTGGGTCAGCAGGCACTTGCCGATCGCCGAGGCGTGCGCAGAGGACCGGAAGTCCACCCACTCGTTGACCGCCGGGGTGCCCGGACCGTCGGCGCACTGGGTGACGCGGATCTCGCCGTCCACGTACCGGCTGAGGTAGATCGCCGCGCCGACCGAGTCGCGCAGCTGGACCAGCGCCTGCTGGAGCCGGGCCTCCAGGGCCTGTCTGCGGGCGGCGCCGGAGCCGAGCAGCAGCAGTGAGGCGCCGATCACGTACGCGCCGTCGGCGATCTGCTCGACGTACCCCTCGCGGCGCAGCATCAGCAGGAGGGAGGCGAGGTGCCCGACGGGCAGTCCCGTCTCCTGCGCGATCCGGGCGTCCGTCACGCCGTTGCCGTGCTTGGAGACCGTTTCGAGAACACGGAGGGCGTACTGCACCGAATGGAACGGCGCGGTCGGTTCGGGCTTCAACGCCACGGTTTCCCCCTACCAGGTTGTGACCGCAAGCTCTGCCCTCACGATAGCCGCCAAAAGCCTCTTCAGGGGCGGGTGTTGACGACTCGGTGGTGCGCCCCGGCTCCGCCAGCTGGAGCGCACCCGTCTGGCATATGCCAGAGTCATGAGTAATCGACGGATGCCGAGGTCACAGCACCGCGTTGAGGAATTCGCGCGTACGTTCGTGCTCCGGATCGGAGAAGATTTTCTCCGGCGAACCCGACTCCACCACCCGCCCGGCGTCGAACATCAGCACCTTCTCCGAGACGTCCCGGGCGAAGTTCATCTCGTGGGTCACGCAGAGCATGGTGATGTCGGTGTTCCGGGCGATGTCGCCCAGCAGCTCCAGCACGCCCGCCACCAGCTCCGGGTCGAGCGCGGACGTCACCTCGTCCAGGAGCAGGATCTCCGGCTCCATCGCCAGCGCCCGCGCGATCGCGACCCGCTGCTGCTGGCCGCCGGAGAGCTGGGAGGGGTGGGCGTCGATCTTCGCCGAGAGGCCGACCAGGTCGAGGAGCTCCCTGGCCCGGGTCTCCGCCTTGTCGCGGTCCATGCCCAGGACGTTGACCGGTGCCTCCGTGATGTTCTGGAGCACCTTCATGTTGGGGAAGAGGTTGAACTGCTGGAAGACCATCCCGATCTTCTTCCGCGCCTCACGCAGATGCTTCTCGGACGCCGGCTTCAGCGAGCCGTCCGCCGCCACCATGTGCGTCAGCGGGTCGCCGTTGATCCGGATCACGCCGTCGCTGACCTTCTCCAGCGTCATCAGCAGCCGCAGGATCGTGGTCTTGCCCGAGCCGCTGGGCCCGATCAGGGTGACGTGCTCGCCGCGCTCGACCGAGAAGTCCAGCTGATCGAGGACGACATGGTCGCCGTACTGCTTCACGACCTTGTCGAAGCGGACCAGCGGATGCCCGCCGTCCTCGGCGGAGGGGACCGCCACGGCGTCCTCGGGCGCCGTGGCCGCCGTCTTCTGCAGGGGGAGAGGTTCAGTGGCCAAGGCGCTTCTCCAGCTTTCTCATCAACAGCGAGGTCGGGTAGCTCGCGACCAGGAAGAGCACCCCGGCGAGCGTGAACACCTCGGTGTACACGAAGTGCTCGGCCCCGTACTCACGGGCTTTGAAGACCATCTCCTGCACCGTGATCACGGCGAGGAACGGGGTTTCCTTGAACATCAGGATCGCGTAGTTCCCGAGGGCGGGCAGTACGTTGCGCACCGCCTGCGGCAGGATCACGGCCTGCCAGGTCCGCCGGGGCGACATCGACAGGGCCCGGCAGGCCTCCCACTGCCCCTTCGGGACACTGTCGATCCCGGCGCGGTACACCTCGGAGGTGTACGTGGCGTAGTGGACGCCCAGCACCACGATGCCGATGGTCAGCGGCTCCACCGAGTTGAACACGGCTGCCGCGCCGACCAGTTGGATCAGCAGCGGGGTGGAGCGGATGAACTCCATCACCACCTTCACCGGCACGGTCACGAACCGGCTCGGGGCCCGTCCGGCGACCGCGATCGCCAGCCCGAGCACCGCGGCGACCACCGTGCCCAGCAGGGTGGCCAGCAAGGTGACCTTGAACCCCTGGAGGAGCAGGGGCAGGGCCTCGCCGACGGCGTTCCAGTCGAATCCCTCGTTCACCGGGCACCTCCGGCGGCCGCGGCGGTCACGGCGCTGCGGGACTTCAGCAGGCTGCGCCCGCCGGTCTCCAGGCCGAGCCGCCGTTTGGCGGACCGCTCCAGCAGGTTCATCAGCAGGGTCAGCGCGTACGCCAGCACGAAGTAGCAGGCCAGCAGGGTCACATACGCGGTGAGGGTCTCACCCGTACGGCTGCGCAGCTTCTCGACCGCGGTCATCAGGTCGGCCGCCGAGATGAGCCACAGCAGCGGCGTGCACTTCAGCAGCTGGATCAGCAGGTTGGTGAGGGAGGGGAGCATCTGCACCCAGGCCTGCGGGAGGATCACCTTGCGCATCCGGTGCAGCGGCGTCATGTTCAGCGCGATGGTCGCCTCGTACTGGGCGCGCGGCACGGAGTTGATCGCCCCGCGCACCACCTCGGCGCCGTACGCACCGTAGTTGAGGCCGAAGGCGAGGACGCCGCAGAGCAGCGGCGACAGTTCGTACCCCGTGAGCGGCGGCATCGCGTAGTAGAACCAGAACAGCTGGACGTACAGCGAGGTGCCGCGGAAGAACTCCACGACCACGCGGGAGACGCCGCGCGACAGCAGCAGCCGGCTGATCGACATCAGACCGAGGACGAACGACAGCACCAGGGCCAGCAGCGCGCCCAGGATCGTGGCCTCCAGGGTCACCCACAGGCCCGAGCGCAACTGTGGGAGATCGTCCATGAAGGCGGAGAAGAAATCACTCATGCGGTGGGTTCCGTCCCTGTCAGCCCTTGCACAGATCGGCCGTCTTCAGCGTGGCCGGCGGGAGCTCGGTGGCCCCGAAGCCGTAGTCCTGGAGCAGGCCCACATAGCGCGACCTGTCGGAGACGATCTTCTTCAGCTCGCGGTTGAAGGCGTCCCGCAGTTCCTCGTTGCCCTTGCGGAAGACGGCGCCGCCGGGGCTGTACTGCTTCTGCCCGTCGAGCTCCGGCAGGAAGGCGTCGGTGACCTCGGTGCCCGCGTTGGTCTTGGCGAGCCAGCGCAGCGAGATGCCGGTCAGCAGGAACGCGTCGATCCGGCCGCCCTTGACCGCGTCCGCGCCGTCCTGCGGCTTCTGCAGCGTCTTGATCCTGTCCTTGGAGATGCCGGCGCCCTTGGCGTACGAGCCCTCGACGGCGCCCGCCATCACACCGATCGTGACCCCGGCCGCCTTCGCGGACGCCAGATCGGTGATCTTCTTCGGGTTGCCCTTCTTCACCATCATCGCGGTCGGCGAGATGAACTCGGGCTCGGAGAACAGCGCGTTGGCGCAGCGCTCCGGGGTGATCGCCATACCGGCGCTGACCACGTCGTACTTGCTGGCCTGGAGGCCCGGGATCAGCCCGTCCCACTCGGAGAGGGTGGGCCGCAGCTCGTCGACACCCAGGGCCTTGAAGATCTCCCGGTGCAGGGTGGGCGCCTCGCCCTTGAGCTGTTTGCCCTCCATGTAGCCGTACGGGGCCTCGTCGGCGTACGCGACCCGGACGAAACCCTGCTTGCGGAGCTTGGCGAGGGCTCCCTCGCCGTCCGCGGAGTCGGCGCCGGTCTTGCTGCACGCGGTGAGCAGGCCGGGGACGACGAGCAGACCGCCCACGGCTGCCGATCGGTTGAGAAAGCCCCGGCGGGACAGGTTCGGGAAGTCAGCCATGGTTCGCAGTCTCCTGGAAGGGTCGAACAGTCCGGACAGGGTGAACGCCTGCCCGCTCCCGTACGTCTATTCAGCAAGAACCCGCATGTAACCGAACGGTGGCCGGAGGGTGACCTTCCCGTGTCCGAAGTTGGGCGGAGCGCGACGAGATGTGAGCGGGGCGTACTTCCTTGCGGGATGCGCCAGATGGCGGGGTGTTATCGGCAGATGTCCGTAATGGGACGGTGAAGTCGGTATCGAGCGGGCCGGGTTGGGATCACTCGCCCAGGTCCGTCCCCGGGATGTAGCCGAGCCGCTTGTCCACCACGTTCGGCAACGGCACTCCGGCCGCCCACCGTTCGTACATCGCGACGAACTGCTCGCCCAGCCGGTCCCGCCAGCCCGCCGTGTCGCCGCTCATGTGGGGCGAGACGATCAGACCGGGCGCGTCCCAGAGCGGGCTCCGCGGGCCGAGCGGTTCCCGCTCGAACACGTCGAGTGCCGCGCCCGCGATCCACCGCTTGCGCAGGGCGTCCACCAGATCGCCCTCGACGACCATCGCTCCGCGCCCCACGTTGATGAACCGGGCCGAAGGCTGCATCAGCCCGAAGAACCGGGTGTCGAACATGCCCCGCGTCCGCGGGGTCAGCGGCGCCGCGCAGATCACCCAGTCGGCCCGCGCCGCCAGCCGGTCCAGATCCTCCGCTCCGTGGATCGTGCGCCGCGCCGTGCGTCCCACCAGCGCCACCCCGACACCCAGGGCCATCAGCAGCCGGGTGATGGCGCGCCCGACCGGCCCGGCCCCGACGACCACCGCGCGGGAGCCTGCGACCGGGGCGCTCTCGCGGTGGCGCCACCGCCGCCGGTGCTGGAGCTCCAGCGTGCCGGGGAGGTCCTTCGCGAACGCCAGCACCAGCCCGGCCACGTACTCGGCGATCGGCTGCTCGAAGACACCCCGGGCATTGGTCACCACCGTGTCGGCCTCCACCAGCTCCGGGCAGAGCAGCCGGTCCACGCCCGCGCTCGCCGTATGCACCCAGGCCGGACGCGGGCCGTCACCCGGCCAGGCCTCCCGCACCGCGTCGGAGGCGAAGTCCCAGACCAGCAGGACATCGGCCCGGGGGAGCTGCGCGGCCAGACCGGCCCCGTCGACGTGCAGGACCCGGACCCGTCCGGCGAGCCGGCCGAGCCGGGGCGGCGGATCGGCGTCCAGGACGAGCAGAAGGGGCTCCGGCATGGGGGACGGTTCCTCCCGCGTCGGCCGAGGTGGGCGGAGGCACCACGCTCGCAGCCGCTCCCGCCCCCGTCAACAGGTCAGAGCGATGACCGGGGCGGATGGGGGAATACTTGAACAGAGACGGGGGAGTTCCGGACCACAGGAAGGGTGGACATGACGACCGTCGGTTTCCTCTACCCGGGCCATTTCGCGGAGGACGACTTCCCGCGGATGGAGATCCTTCTCGACAGCACCATCAGACTCGTCGTCAACCACACCGAGTGCCCCGACGACGCCTACCGCGAGGACGCGCTGCGGGCACTGGGCACCCCCGAGCGGCTCGCGGCCGGCGCCGAGGAGCTGCAACGCTCCGGGGTCGAGTCCGTCGTCTGGGCCTGCGACGGCGGCAGTTTCCTTTACGGCCCGCAGGGCGCCCGCGCCCAGGCCGCGACCGTCGCCCGCGCGCTGGGCGTGCCCGTCTCCAGCACCTCCGTCGGCTTCGTCCACGCGGTACGGAAGCTGGGCGCCGCCCGGGTCGTGGTGGCCGCGACGTACCCCGAGGAGATCGCCGCACGCTTCACCGGGTTCCTGCGGGACGAGGGCGTCGAGGTGCTCGCCACCCACGCGGCCGGTGCCGCCACGGCGGCCGAGGCGGCGGCGTGGGGCCCGGACCGGCTCAAGGAGCTGGTCACCGCGGCCGACCGCCCGGACGCGGACGCGGTCCTGCTGCCGGACACGGCCCTGCACACGGCCGGCCACCTCGCGGAACTGGAGGAACTGCTCGGCAAACCGGTCCTCACCGCGAACCAGGTGGCAGTCCGGGAGGCCCTGCGCCTGGCCGACCGCCACGCCTGGGCCGCGCGGCTGGGCACGCTCTTCGCGGCAAGGGAGGCGCCGCCGGCCCCGGCCGCGCCACCGGCCCGGGGGGTCTGGGGGAGCGGACGCAAGTACGCCCACGGCCAGAACGCGTACGGCCGCGGATCCGGATCCGCCGGGCAGTAGGTGCGGCCGGGGCCGGGCCGTCCCCCGAACGGCCCCGGGACGGCCGCGGAATAAACGGAGCCATCCTCCTGTTCGTGTTCTCCGCAGGTACGAGCAGGTACGAGGGACTACGAGCACCATCGGAGAGGTCAGGACGTGGACGAGATTCGAGGCGACGAGATCCGTGGCAAGGCGGAGGGAACGGCACCCGTTCCACTCTCCGTGCTCGATCTGGTGACCGTGGGCCAGGGCCGCACCGCGAGCCAGGCTCTGCGGACCGGGGTCGAGATCGCGCAGCTCGCCGAGCGGCGCGGCTTCCACCGCTACTGGGTCGCCGAACACCACTCCATGCCCGGCGTCGCCTCCTCCTCGCCGGCCGTGATCCTGGCCCACACCGCCGCCCACACCGAACGCATCAGGCTCGGCTCCGGTGGCGTCATGCTGCCCAACCACGCCCCGCTCGTCATCGCCGAGCAGTTCGGCACCCTGGAGGCACTGGCCCCCGGCCGCGTCGACCTCGGCCTCGGCCGCGCCCCCGGCACCGACGGCGCCACCGCCGCCGCCCTGCGCCGCACCGACCGGCTGAACGAGGGCGCGGAAGATTTCCCGCAGCAGCTCGCCGAGCTCACGCGCTTCCTGGACGACGACTTCCCCGACGGTCACCCCTACGCCCGCATCCACGCGGTCCCCGGCCCCGTCCAGGCCACCTCGGAGGGCGGCGTCCAGTCCCCGGCCCGCCCGCCCCTGTGGCTGCTCGGCTCCTCCGGCTTCAGCGCCCGGCTGGCCGGCGTGCTGGGCCTGCCCTTCGCCTTCGCCCACCACTTCTCGGCCCAGAACACCGTGCCGGCCCTGGAGCTGTACCGGGAGTCCTTCAAGCCGTCCGCGGTCCTGGACGCCCCGTACGCGCTGATCGGCGTCGCGGCCCTGGCCGCCGACGACGAGCGCGAGGCCCACCGCCAGGTCCTCACCGGCGCCCTGTCGATGCTCCGCCTGCGCTCCGGCCGCCCCGGCCTGGTCCCGACGCCCGAGGAGGCGGAGGCGTACGCCTTCACCCCGATGGAGCGCGAGTTCGTCGACAGCTGGCTCGTCAACATCGTCCACGGCACCGCGGACGAGGTCCGCACCGGTCTCGACGACCTGGCCAAGCGCACCGGCGCCGACGAGCTGATGATCACGGCCAACGCCCACGGCGGCGATGCCCGCCTGCACAGCTACGGGCTCATCGCGGACGCGTACGGGCTGCCGGGAGCCTGATCCGGCCCTGACCCCGCCCCCGCCTGACCGCCGGGGCCGGGTCCGCCGTCTCAGGCCTCCAGAGCGCGGGCGCCGAGCAGTTCGGCGATGCGCTCCGGGGCGACCGCGCGGGAGTAGAGCCAGCCCTGCCCGGTGTCGCAGCCGATCCGGCGCAGCCGCTCCGCCTGGCCGGCCGTCTCCACGCACTCCGCGGTGACGGTCAGGCCCAGCCGGTGCGCCAGCTGCACCATGGCCTCGACGATCGTCTCGTCGGCGGGGCTGGGATGGGTGCCGTCCTCGTAGCGGAAGCCGCGCACGAAGGCGCCGTCCAGCTTCAGTACGGAGACCGGCAGGCGGCTCAGGTAGGCGAGGTTGGAGTAGCCGGTCCCGAAGTCGTCGATGGCGATCCGGACGCCCATGTCGCTGAGCGCCTGGAGGGCCTGGAGCGGGCGGCCCGCCGAACCCATCACCGCGGACTCGGTCAGCTCCAGCTGCAACAGCGCCGGGTCGAGGCCGGTCTCCGCGAGGATCTCCGCCACATCGGTGACCAGGTCGGAGTCCCAGACCTGGCGGACCGCCACATTGACGCTGATGAACAGCGGCGGCTCGGCCGGGTGGTCGAGCTGCCAGCGCCTGGCCTGACGGCACGCCGCCCGCAGCACCCAGCGGCCGAGCTGCACGATCGAGCCGTCCTCCTCGGCGATCGCGACGAACCGGTTCGGCGAGAGCATCCCGAACTGCGGGTGGTTCCAGCGGACCAGCGCCTCCACCCCGAGCACGACCCCGTCGGCCATGCCGACCAGCGGCTGGTACTCGATGGTGAACTCGCCGCGTTCGACGGCCGGCCGGAGGTTGGACGAGAGGGCCTGGCGGGTCATCCGGTGGGCGTTGCGCTCCGGGTCGAAGACGGTCCAGCGCGCCTTCCCGTCGGCCTTCGCCCAGTACAGCGTCGTATCGGCCGCCTGCATCAGGCCGGTGGCCGAGGTGCCGGCGACCGGTCGCTCCACCACGCCGATCGACGCCGAGACGGAGAGCCGCTGCCCGGCCAGGTCGAAGGGCTTCTGGAGCGCGGCGAGCACGGTGCGGGCGAGGTCGGTCAGCTGCTGCGTACCGGTGGACTCCTCGACCAGGATCGCGAACTCGTCCCCGCCCAGGCGCGCCACCAGAGGGGCACTGGTGGGGTGCGGGCCCTCCCGCTCGGCGCAGTCCGTGAGCCGGGCGGCGACGGCGGCCAGCAGCCGGTCGCCGATCCGGTGGCCCAGGGTGTCGTTGACGGCCTTGAAGCCGTCCAGGTCGAGGTAGCAGAGCCCGATCCGGCCGCGTCCGGGGTGGGTGTCGCCCTGGTACGGAGGGTTCTCCAGGACGGCCGAGAGCCGCTCGAAGAAGAGGGTGCGGTTGGGCAGCCGGGTCACCGGGTCGTGCATCTGGAGATGGCGCAGCCGCTTCTGGAGCTCGCGCCGGTCGCTGACGTCCGCGATGGAGAGCAGTACCCGGCCGGGCGGGCGGTTCCCGCCGTCCGCGTCCGGTGTGCCGCCGTCGCCCTCGCCCTCGCTGTCCGCCTCCGTCGCGGGGATCGGTACGACGGTGATCTCGGCCCACATCGAGCGCCCGTCGGGGTGCTTGAGCCGCCGGGTGCAGCGGAAACGGGAGCGCCGGCCGTGCAGCACCTCGCGGTAGGCGTGCCAGGTGCGGCCGTCCGCCGCGAGGTCGACCAGATCGGAGGCGGACTGGGCGGTGAGCGCCGGGGCGGCGATGCCGACCAGGGCGGCCAGGGCCTCGTTCGCGGTGACGACCAGGCCCTCGTGGTCGACGACGGCCATCGGGACCGTGGCGGCCCGGAAGGCCGCCCGGTAGTCGTGCGCCCCGGAGGCGGCCGCTTCCGGGGCGGCGTCCTCCGCGAGGTCCTCGGCGGCGTCCGGGGCGCGTTCCCCGGTGACGCCCTCGGTGGTGCCCCCGGCGGGCCATGAATCATGACGCTCCGTGACCGGTGGTCGTGGGGAAGAGGGTGCTGTGCCTGCCGGGGGCCTCGGCCCATCGGAGGTTGCGCTCACCGTTCGCTCCCGCCATGCAGTTCTGTCCCGGACAGGTCTGGTCGGACTGGCCCGCCGCGTGGAGCGCCGTTGTCAGGGGCGGAAAGCGCGGAGGAAAGCGAGGTGAAGCATAAAGGCTGGCGGCTCGGCCGTTCCAGCGCCCCGACGGTTCCGGACCCCGCGCCCGACGCGCATGGGCCATTCGTGCACAGATCCGGTTTGCCCATGACTGATCGTTTCTGCGCGGCTCTGTTCTCTCGCGTTGCATCGGTGATCGATTGTGACTGTCTGTGAAGGAGGCGCGCGGTCGGACCGCTGACCCGACTGGGGCAGCTCAACAGGACGTAACGCCTGAATCGCCACAGGGTGGTCGGGAGGGTGCTGAAGATCCCAGGCGTCCGCACCCCGCACCCGGAGGCAGATGTGGCGCGTCAGCACGGACCCGGAGGAGTGGTGAGACCGAGTCCGCGCGCCGTGACGGCCGGGCTGATCTCCCTCCTGGCGGTCGCCGCCACCTCGCTCGTCGCGGGACCCGCCGCGGCCGCCACCGGTGCCGCCGACGCCTGCGCGCTGCCCCGGACCGAGGCCCACCACTCGCTGGGCCTGGACGGCTGGAACAGCGCCTACCCGCGCCCCGACCACCCGCTCGACGCCGTCATGGTCTTCCTCTCGTTCCCGGACGCCCGGCCCGTCACCACCCCCGCCGAGCTCACCTCCGACTACTTCCCCGCCACCACCCGGTTCTTCCAGCGCGCCTCGTACGGGAAGTTCACCCTGCGCCCGCACCCGCGGAAGCAGTGGATCCAGATGCCTAGGCCGTCGGTCTGGTACGGCATAAAGCGTGACTGGGCCAACGACCGGCGCAGCGCCTATCTGCGCGACGCGATCGACGCGGCCGACCCCGAGGTGGACTTCTCGAAGTACGACATCGTCTATCTCGTCGCCGACCCGGACGCCCCGGGCGTCGACTCCGACGCCACCAAGGTCGTCAACTTCGACCGGCCGCTGCACGCCGACGGTACGGACATCAGGCGCGTCGTCACCGTTTTCGAACAGCACCCGCCGGACCGCAACGTGCTGGCCCACGAGACCGGACACGTCTTCGACCTGCCCGACCTCTACCACCGGCCCTCGGACGGCAAGGGTGACTGGGACACCTACGTGGGTGACTGGGACGTGATGGGCAGCCAGTTCGGGCTCGCGCCCGATCTCTTCGGCTGGCACAAGTGGAAGCTGGGCTGGCTGGACGACCGGCAGGTGACCTGCATCCAGAGCGACCGGGTCGTCACCCTGGAGTCGATGGCGGCCGTGCCCGTGCCCGGCGCGTCCATCGGGACCCGGCTCGCGGTGATCAGGACGGGCGAGGGCAGTGCCGTGGCGATCGAGGCCCGCAGCGCCACCGGCAACGACCGCTCGACGTGCGGCGAGGGGGTGCTGCTCTACCGGATCCGCAACGAGACCCCGTCGGGCGGCGGCCCGGTCGATGTCATCGACACCCACCCCGACACCGACGCCTGCTGGGACCGGTCGGTCTATCCGCCGCTCGCGGACGCCCCGCTGCGGGTCGGCGAGAC
The DNA here is from genome assembly GCF_044744085.1 of Streptomyces sp. NPDC087428. Taxonomy (NCBI): domain Bacteria; kingdom Bacillati; phylum Actinomycetota; class Actinomycetes; order Kitasatosporales; family Streptomycetaceae; genus Streptomyces; species Streptomyces sp. NPDC087428. The sequence goes on along the minus strand of NZ_JBIUXR010000001.1, from coordinate 536,574 downwards.
GTTCTCCGTCCCCGGCGGGCACACCACGATCGAGGTCGCCGACCGGACCCCCTCGGGCGCCTGGACGGTCCGGATCACCACTGGGACGTAGGCCGTGGAACACGACGAAGAAGCCCCCTCGCGTGAACGAGGGGGCTTCTTGTGTCTGTGCGCCGCCAGGGACTCGAACCCCGGACCCGCTGATTAAGAGTCAGCTGCTCTAACCAACTGAGCTAGCGGCGCCTGCTGACGTCGTAGACCTTAGCACCCTGATCGGCGGGAGGAAAAATCGAAATACGAGGTCCGGAAGAGGGCACGGAGCGGGCCACCCGCACACACGCCCAGAGCAGTACGTCGGGCCCCGGCAGCCAGGGGCTACGGGTGTCGGGGGCGACCACCCAGCGGGGTCCGGACGTATTCGGTTCGCAGGTCAGGGGCGGCACGGTCACCGCGTCACCGGTGCCGTGACAGAGCAGCGGAGGCACCTTCCGGCCGCTCTCGTCCTGCCCCGCCAGGCCCCCCGCGGACCGGGCCGCGGCGCCCCCGCCCCACTCCTCCCAGTCCAGCAGCGAGGGCAGCCGCTGGGCGGTCCCCGGAGAGGCGAACAGCAGCATCCGGCCGCGGTGCGTGGCGACCGGTCCGGAGCCCGGACCGTCCGCCCAGAGGTGTTCGAGCATCCGGCGCCCGAAGAGCGTGGGCACGTTCACCACGTCGAAGGACGAACCGCACGGGAGGACCCCGGGAGCGGACGGATGCGACTCCCACTGGGTCAGGGCACTGCGCGGATACGCCGCCGCGCCGGCCAGCCAGGCGGCGCCGGCCGCCGTCACCTGAGCCGTCTGGTTACCGGTCTGCCGGCGCAGGACGGCGAAGACGTCGGCTTCCCGGTAGGGGCCGTCGCCGTGATGCAGGGTCGTTTCGTCTGGCAGCCATGCGGTCATGCATACAGGTCTACCGGGAGTGATCAAGCGGAATCCGAGAGTTGCCGGAAACCGGGACAGCTTGGGGTGACGAGGAGTATCTTGCCCCCAGGCATATGCCAGTGGTTCTACCCACAGTCAGCGCCAGTCAGCGCCAGTCAGCACCAGTCAGCACCGGTCGACACCAGTCGGCACCGGGCGGCGCCGGAACCGGGAGCGGGGGAGCCGGTCCGCCGTCGGGAAGCCGGGGCGTCAGGGCCCGTCAGGGCCTCGGGGCGTTCAGCAGGCTTCGGCCGAACTCGATCATCTTCGCCGCGTAGTCCTCCGTCCACTCCGCCCGCTGCGCGATGTCCGCCGTCGTGAGCCGGTCGAACCGGCGCGGATCGGCCAGCTGAGCGGCCGCGACCGCCTGGAACTCGACCGCCCGGTCGGTCGCGGCCCGGAACGCCAGGGCCAGCTCGGTGGAACGGCTCAGCAACTCCTTCGGATCGTCCATCGACTCCAGGTCGAAGAAGTGCTCGGGATCGGCGACCGCCGCCGACGGCTCGAAGAGCAGGGGCGCGGGGCGCAGCCGCTGCCGCTCGTTCCGCTCGGGTTGTGCCATGGGGTTGTTCCTCCTCGGATGGGTCCGACGGCCACCCTCTATTGTCCAGCCCGCCGCAAGGGCGCTCACGGGGGCGTGCGCGGAGCCGCTCCCGGCAGCCGCGCCCCGACACGCCTCGACACGCCCCCGGACTCAACGCCCCCACCGCACGCGGTGTTCCGCCAGGTGTGCCAGCACCCGGTGGTTCGCCTCCCAGCCGTCCGGGAACTTCACCGTGACGCCCAGCTGGACCGGCTCCGTCGACGGGTGCTCGTCCAGCAGCTCGGCGACGCCCGCGCGGCAGACCACGACGCAGGCGTGGCGGTGGCGGGAGGCCAGCACGCACAGCCGGCCCGTCTCCAGGTGGAACGCGGTGGCGTCCGGCCGGCCGGAGAGCGGGTGCAGGACCACCGTCACATCGAACTCACGGCCCTGGAGCCGGTTCGCCGTGTCCACCGCGACCCCCGTCACCCCCAGTTCCGCGAGCGCCGCCCGCACCGCCGCCGCCTGGTCGCGGTGGGCCGTGCCGACCGCGACCCGGTCCGCCGTGACCGGGACCGGGTCCGGGGAACGCTCACTGGTGGCCGCGCCGCCCCGGTCCAGGAGCCGGCGCACCACCGCGGCCACCGCCCGCACCGCCTCGGGGTCCGTGCGCGGGGTGTGCCGGGCGGGAAGCTCCAGCAGGCCCCAGCCGGACTCCGCGGCCTCGTCCAGCACCCGGTCGGCCGCAGAGCCGTCGGACCCGACGCCGAACGACAGCAGCCGGTCCCCGTGGTCCGTACCGCTGCGGAACGGGGTGTACGGGTAGAACGCGTCCGAGACCAGTTGCGCGGCCGACGCGGGCAGCCGCCAGGAGACCGGCAGCCGGCGCTGCGGCAGCTCCGGATTGTGCGCCAGCAGGGTGGAGACCGCGCTCGCCGACGGGTCGTAACTCAGCCCCGCCCACTGGTCCGCGCCCACGATCGAGAACGGGTCCAGCTGGCCCGGATCCCCCACGAACAGGGCCCGCTCGAAGAGTCCGGCGACGGCCAGCAGCGCGTCCGAGCGCATCTGGTACGCCTCGTCGACGATCGCGTGCCCCCACGGCTCGACGTTCTTCACATGGGCCCACTTGGCCGCCGTCGAGATGACGATGTCGAGCCCCGCCAGATCCGCCGCCTTCGCCGACTTCCGTACGTTGGCCAGCCCGTCCAGCACCTTGTCGTACGGGTCGGAGTCGCTGCTGTGCAGCCGGCCGACCGGTAGCCCGGGGTCCTTCTCCGCCAGCCGCACCACCAGGTCGTCGACCTGCGCGTTCGTCTGCGCGACGACCATCAGCGGGCGCCCGGCCGCGGCGAGTTCGAGCGCGGCGCGGACCACCAGCGTCGACTTCCCCGCACCGGGCGGGGAGTCCACCACGATGCCGCGCGACGTGCCGTTCAGCGTGTCGTCCAGGATCTGGGCGGTGGCCCGGCCCGCCGCCGCCCCGGGGTCGAATCCGTCGCTCACAGCACGTCCTCCGGGGTCACGGGGTCAGGGCTCTCGACGGCCGCACCGGAGCCGGGCGGACCGCCGTGGGTCCACGGCGTCTCCTCCGCGTCCGGCAGCTTCGGGCCGCCACGCTGGTCGTGCTCGAAGAGGGTCCAGGCGATCCGGTCACCGGGCTCCGGCACCGAACCGGGGACCGGCTCCCGGCCGCGGCCCATCCGGTCGGTGATCCGCAGCACCAGCGCGGGCGCGGCGCCCTCCTCCTGCGGCCCGTACCCGGCGAACTCGGCGGTCTGCGGCTTGCCGTCCAGCGAGCGGTAGACCTTGACGCGGTCGGCCAGGTGCGGCTGCTCGTCGGTGCGGACGGTGACCAGCGGGCGCGGCGAGGGGCGCTTCGACTCGGTGTACGTCATCTCCACCCCGGTCACCTCCCCGAGGAACGCCTCGCCCGCCAGCCGGCGGCCGGCCAGCACCAGCGGATCGTCCAGCGCCTCCTGGGCCTCCAGCTGCGCCTGGGCGGTCTCCCGCGAGGCGAGCTTGCGGGCCGCCGTCACCGCGTCGTCCCGGCGCGGCTGCGGCGGCTCCCCCGACCGCACCCGGTCGCGGTGGCCGGTGAACGACCAGCGGTCGCGGGTCCAGCGGTCCTCGGCCCTCGCCCCCTCGGGCAGCTCCCGCAGCAGGTCCAGGCCCCGCCACACCGCGTCCCAGGTGGGCCGCAGCACCCCCGCAAGCAGGGCCCGGATCTCCCGCTCGGCCGCGGTCAGCCCGGCGAGCCTGGCATCGGCCGCCAGCCCGTCCTCCGCGGCGGCCAGCGAGGTGCGCGCGCGGTCGTACTTCTCGATCGCGGGGGCCAGCAGCCGGTTGTCGAAGTCCGGGTCGGTGGCCGGTCCGGCGGGCGGGCACAGCAGCTGTCCCTCGCGGTCCCGGGCCAGCTCCGCGCGGAACGCGGCCTCGGCCCCGGACTCCCCGGCCGGCGGGTCGATCCAGGCCAGCAGGGCGCCCAGATGCTGGTCCTCCAGGGTGGACTGGCCGGTCGCCCAGTGCCGGCCGAGCAGATCCGTGCCGGCCAGCAGCAGCGAGGAGCCCGGCACCCGGGCACGCTCGCCGTAGTGCGTGAGCCAGCGGCCCAGCAGCGGGACCCGGGCGGGCGCCGGATACGGGGTGTCGGGGTCGTCCTGCGCGGTGCGCCGGAACCGCATGGACCGGCCGAGCAGCCGGACGAACTCGATGCCCGCTCGGCTCGGCACGATCAGCTGCGCGGCGTCCGTGCACAGCTCCGTCTCGACCTTGACCTTCTTGCCGGTCGCGGGGTCCGTCTCGCTGCGTTCCGCGGGCTCGATCACATCGGCGTACGACTCGATGTGCGGCAGGACCGCCTCGGCCAGCTCCGCGAGGAACGCGAACCGCAGATCCCGGTCGCGCGGCTGGGCCACGACCAGCAGCCGCGGCGCGTCCCGGTCGGTGCCGACGAGGGCGCCGAGCGGGGCGCCCGCCTCGCCCGCGGTGGTGAGCGGCACCAGGACCAGCGGCCGGTCGGTGAGACGGCGGTGGCGGACCGTGGCCACCGGCTGCGCGCGACCGCTCTCCACGGCCTCCAGCCGGGCCAGGGTGGAGATCAGAGACATGAGGGCCCGCCTTCCAGCGCCTCGGCGCGCAGGGCCGCCGCACGGCGCAGCGCGGAGACCGTCGGGTCCGCCGGATCGCCCTCCTTGCCCGCGGCCGCGGCCAGCACCGCGCCGACCGTGGTCAGCCCGCCGAGCTCGCCCCGCACGCTGCGCCCCAGCGCCTCCACCGCGCCCTGCGCGCGGGCCCTGCCCCGGCAGTGGAAGGCGAGTTCGCAGGCGGCCAGGCACTCCGGCGCGTACGCCGCCGCGACCGACTCGACGGCGCTGTCCAGCTCCTCCGGGGCGCGCTCGGGATCGAACGTGGTGCCCTCCGGCAGGGCCGCCGCGATGTCCTCGATCCGGGTGAGCCTGGTCAGCTGGCGGAGGGTGACCGCACGCTGCTTGCGCACGTCGACGACGGACGCGGCCGGCAGATTGGAGAAGTCCCTGGGGCAGACCAGCAGCACCCGGTGGCCGACCTCCGCTCCGTCGGTGACCTCGGCGATCCGCTCCAGCGCCAGTACGTAGACCGCGGACTGGCGGGCGGCCGCGCCGACCTTCGCCGCGTCGGCGGAACCGTCGATCATGGGGAAGGACTTGATCTCGACGACGGTCCAGGTGCCGTCGGGGTGCACCACCACCGCGTCCGGCTCCAGATAGGCGGGCGAGCCCGCCACCTCCAGGGCCAGCATCGGGTGGTCCAGCAGCGCCCAGCCGCCCGCCCCGGTCGCCTCCCGCAGGGCCAGCGCGGTGCGCGCGGCGCGGCCCTCGGGGCCGGCGGCCGTCAGATCGGGCACCGCGACGTCGCGCGGCGGCTCACCGGGCCCGCCGAGCCGCTCGTGGAGCAGGCGCATCAGCTCCGTACCGCCGTCGGCCTTGACCTTGGCCTCGAAGGCGTTGCCCCGCATGAAGGCGAACTGGGACTGGCCGAAAGCGGCCGGTGAACCGAGCGCGGTGGCGAGGGCGGCCTTGTCGACACCGGCCCCGTCGAGCAGGGCGCGCCGCTTGCAGCCGGGGTTCGCGGCGAGGGCGGCCAGTGCGCGGGCGTCCAGCGGACGCGGTGCGACGGCCGGGCCTCTCAGCTCAGCGAGCCGCTGCCGCAGCGTCACCGCCCGCGGCTCTTCCCGCGGAGGCGGGGACGTCGGCCGGGGCAGGTGGACCGGCCGGTGCCGCGGCATCGGTGGGGTCTGCGGAGGAGGTCCGCTGGCCGGGGATTCGCTCACCCGCGGAAGTCTTGCATCCGGCACTGACATCCGGGGACTTCATGACCGTGCCCACCGGTGCGAAGCGGGTCAGGACCGCGTCACCGACCCGGTTGGCGAGCCGCGTCACGGGCCGGGCCACCAGGGCGCCGATCCCCATCACCGCGGCGCCGGCGACGGCGTCGAGGAAGTAGTGGTTGGCGGTACCCATCACCACGAAGACGGTGATCAGGGGGTACAGGACGCCGGCCGCGCGTACGAGCGGGTGCCGCCCGTGGCGCCATATGAGGATCCCGCACCACAGTGCCCAGCCGACGTGCAGACTCGGCATCGCCGCGTACTGGTTGGTCATTCCGCCCATGCCGCGCGGGGCGCTCGCCTCCGTGCCCCACCAGCCGTACGAGCTGTACTGCGCCATCGTGTCGACGAAGCCGTGCCCGGCGGCCAGCAGCCGCGGCGGGCAGGTCGGCATCAGCGTGAAGCCGATCAGGCCGAGCATGGTGGAGGTCATCAGCCAGGTGCGGGCCCTGCGGTAGGCCTCCGAGTGCCTCCGGAACATCCATATGAGGACGGCCGGGGTTATCAGGTAGTGCAGCGACGCGTACGCGAAGTCGGCGGGTATCCCTATCGACGAGTGCGCGGTGAGCAGCCGGTTGAGGGGGTGCTCGAAGTTGATGCGGAGCGACTGTTCCAGGTGCAGGATGCGCAGTCCGTGGTCGACGGCCGTCGACACGTCGCCGCGCACCAGAAGTCTGCCGCCCGAGTACGCCGCGTACACCAGGGCGAGCAGCGGCAGCTCGGTCCACCAGCGGGGCCGGGGGCGCGGCGCGGGCGCGGTGGTGGCATGCGGCATCCGGAAGTTCTCCATCATGTGTTCATGCGGCCGACGGCGGACGTTCAACCGTACGGTGCGGGTCGGCCGCGATTCCCCCAGGGGTGCCCTTCGGCACCCCTCAGCTGTTCGGATTTGTCTGCGTTGGGTGGGACGTCGGTGCGGGCCCGCAGGTTGCCTCGCGGATGGGTGCGCGATGATGGAAATCCGGACGATCCGTTCCCACCGTTCCCCCGTACTGTGCCGGACGGTTCCGTCCCCGTCGATGTCCAAGATCTCAGACGCACGATCAGAGGTCTCAGTTTCAGGGAGAGCCGTCACATGGCACCGCGAATCCTGCTTGCCCGGCATGGCCGGACGGAATGGTCCGTCAACGGCAATCACACCGGCAGGACGGACATCCCACTGCTCGACACCGGACGCGAGGGCGCCAAGCTGCTCGGCGAGCGGCTGCACCGGGGACCGTGGGCGGACCTGCCCGGTCTCGAGGTCCGGACCAGCCCGCTCGTACGGGCCGCGGAGACCTGCGAGATCGCGGGGTTCGGCGACCGGGCCGAGCGGTGGGACGCGCTGATGGAGTGGGATTACGGGGCGTACGAGGGGATGACCCCGGCCGAGATCAAGGCGATCCGCCCGGACTGGTTCATCTGGCGCGACGGGGTGCCGGACGGGGAGACCCTGGCCGAGGTGTCGGCCCGTGCCGACGAGGTCGTCGCGTGGGCCCGCTCGGCCGACCGCGACGTCCTGGTCTTCGCCCACGGCCACATCCTGCGGGCGCTGGGGGCGCGCTGGCTGGGCGAGGACGTGTCGTTCGCGGCGCGCATCCGGCTGGATCCGACGTCGCTGTCGGTGCTGGGGTGGGCGTACGGGGCGCCGGCCCTGGAACGCTGGAACGACACGGGGCACCTGGAGCGGTAGGGACGTTTCAGTCCGTCCGGCCCCCTTGCGCTTGGTGGTCGGGGCAACGACTCCGGCCCGTCCGGAGTTTGAGGACGGAACCCGGTACCCCGGTCCGGGGCCGGCCACCTCTGCCCTCAAGCGCCGGGCGGGCTGGTTTGCGCGCCCCGGTCCGGCCGGAGGGTTCCGTCCTCAAACGCCGGACGGGCTGGGTGGGCCCGGACGAGTGGGTCTCGCGAACAAGTCGCAGAGGGGCTGGGTGGGCCCGGACAACCCGGGCCCAGGCCTTACCTGCCCAGGCCCTACCTGCTCAAGGCCCTACCTGCTCAAGGCCCTACGTCTTCGTGCCGGAGGCCGTGTGGCGGTCGAGGAAGTCCGTGATGTCGACCGATCCACGGCCCCGCGGCCGCAGGACCGCCACCGCTCCGGCCAGCATCGCCCTGATCCGGGAGGACCGGACCTGGTCCAGCAGGTCCAGCACCTGGTGGCCCGTGGCCGCCGCCTCCTCCGCGAGGCCCGCGCGTGCCAGGTCCGTGGTCAGCTCGGCCCGGTACAGCGCCAGGTTCCGGGTGAAGTGCGGATCCTGCAGCCGCGTCGCCCGCCGTGCGTGCCGCACCGCCCGCGACCAGTCGCCCAGCGCCGCCCAGCACTGCGCCTCCAGCATCTCCAGCTCCGCCTCCCGGAAGAAGCTCATCCACTCCGGGTCCGCGGGGGACGGCCCCTGCCCGAACGCGATGTGCGCCCGGCCGAGCGCCCGTTCGCAGCCGGTGCGGTCCCCGAGCCCCGCCCGGCCCCCCGCCTCCCGCAGCGAGAGCAGTGCCATCAGCCGCGGTGAGCCCAGTGGCCGGGCGGCCCGCAGGCCCGCCTCCGCGGCGCGCACGGACTCGCGCGAGCGCCCGGTGTCCCGGGCCAGGAACGACGCGTTGCAGAACGCGTGCGCCTCCAGCGCGTGGTCCCCGGCCACCCGCGCCGTGGCCAGCGCCTCCGCGTAGTGCGAGCGGGCATCCTCGAACCGGCCCGAGTCATGGGCCAGCCAGCCCACCGAGATGGCCAGCTCACCGGCCCCGCTGTGCAGCCGGTCCGCCGTGGAGCGCCGGGCCGCGGTCCCGGAGTCGAGCAGCGCGTACGCCGCGCGCAGTGGCTGGGCGGCCCGCCGGTACAGGCCGTCACCGCCGTGCCGGTCGTCCAGCAGGCGGATCTGCCGCACCGCCTTCTCGACGGCGTGCACCTCCGTCTCGCCGACCCGGCGCTGCGCGGGCAGGGACACGGAGGCGGTCATGCCGCCGAGGCCCAGGCCCAGGGACGCCGCAGCCATCGTGGTGGAACCATTCGTCATGAATACGCGACGCAGCACGTCGCACTCCTCGTCGGTGTCGCTGCCGGGCAGCGGTGAAGTCGGGGGCGAAGGGACGTCCGCCGCGGGCCGGGCCCCCCGGCCGCGTACCGATTCACGCGGTGAGAAGCCCAGGTCCACGAGGTCCGCCCCGGGGAACATGTGCAGGAAGACCCGTTCGTACGCGTAGTTCGGGCAGCGGATCTCGCCGGACTCCACGCGCCCGATGTACCGGGCGTCGCACGCGACCTGCTCGCCGATCTCGCGGGCGGACCTGCGTACCGCGGCAGCGAACTCCCCGGCGGAGCGCTGTCCGCGCAGTCGCCGGAAGGCGAGGTTGGGAACTGCCCGTGTCGACACCATGGCGGGCCCTCTCTGGCGCGAGCCGGGCGTTTGTCTCTGGTGTCCCGGCGGAGCAAGAACGTACCTGTTGTGACAACGCACACACACTGCGTTTGTGGACGAATCGGGTATCTCGCCCATGATCCGCCATGAACTGCCATCCTTTGCGGCGGTGTGGGCCCGTAGCCCTTGACGTGCTCGGCGCGTTGCTCCGTGTGGCGACGGAGTCCGGCTCCGCCCGGCGATGAGAGGAGAGGTCCCTTGTTGCATCTCGACCTGGCGACCGGCTCGCGGACGACCGCGACGACGGCTGCTACGACCGCGACGACCGGCCCCGTGGCACCCGCGGAGGTGCCGGCCGCGCCGGGCCCGGCCCCCGGCGGGGAACCCGGCGGAGAACCCTGCGACCTGGTGACCGTCCCCGCCCGTCAGGGCCTGGAGGCGGTGGACATCCTGCGCCGCGGCGCCGACCAGGAGGCCGTCGGCCCGGTCCTCCACGACGGCCAGTGCGCCACCCTCGGCTTCCTGGTGCCGCCCGGCACCGCCGAGGCCTGGGACGTACCGGGCAGTGCCTGTACGCAGACCAACGGCCGCGGGCTGCGCATCCCCGCCGAGCCGCCCGTCTCCGGGAGCGGCTGGCTGCTGCCGCCCGGCGACGACACCTCGGTCACCGACCCGGCCGTGCTGCGGGCCGCGCTCGACCAGGCCGCCCGGCTGATCGAGGCGGCCGACAACTGCCGCTGAGCTCATAATGGCCGCAGGGCGGGTGAGCACGACCGCCCGTCACGGCCGGTTCCGGCCGGTCCCGGACCCGATGAGCAGTGAGCAGGTACGAGCAACAGTGGCACGTCGAGGAGCGGCCGGCGGAGCGGGAAGCCGCAAGCAGCGCGCGGACCGCAGGACCGACGGCAAGGCGGCCCGCGGCGCCGGGCGCCCCGGCGACGTCTCCGAGCCGGTGGACGGCGGCCTCGCCGAGCTGGTGCCCGACCGGGAGCGCAGGAACGCCTGGACGCTGACGATCGACGGTGCGCCGCAGTCCCACGTGGACCTCGACGACCCGGCGTACCTCTCCTTCGAGTACCAGCGCAGGATCGGCCACATCGCCGATCTGGCCGCGCCCGCCGGGCAGCCGCTGCACGTCGTGCACCTGGGCGGCGGGGCGTTCACGCTCGCCCGCTACATCGCCGCGACCCGCCCCCGCTCCACCCAGCAGATCGTCGAGGTGGACGCGGCCCTCGTGCAACTGGTGCGCCGGGAACTGCCGCTGGACCCGCAGGCCAGGATCAGGGTCCGCGCCACCGACGCCCGCGCCGGGCTCGGGAAGATCCAGGACGGCTGGGCCGACCTGGTCATCGCCGACGTCTTCAGCGGGGCCCGCACCCCCGCCCACCTCACCAGCACCGAATTCCTGGCCGAGGTGCGCCGCGTCCTGAAACCCGGCGGGACCTACGTGGCCAACCTCGCGGACGGCCCCCCGCTCGCCCATCTGCGCGGCCAGATCGCCACCGCCGCCACCGTCTTCCCCGAGCTCGCGCTCGCCGCCGACCCGACCGTGTTCCGCGGCCGCCGCTTCGGCAACGCCGTACTGCTCGCCTCTGACGTGAAGCCGAAGGTCGCGGAGCTGACCCGCAGGGTGGCGACCGATCCGCACCCGGGGCGCGTCGAACACGGGCGGGCACTCGCCGACTTCACCGGCGGCGCGGCCGCGGTGCACGACGCCGACGCCCGGCCCTCACCGCCGCCGCCCGCCTCGGCCTTCGACTGAGCGCCTGCCGGGAAGCGGTCGGGCGACCGCCGGGCGGGCCACCGCTCCACGGTCACTTCACGATGTCGACCTGCGGCGGATGGTCGTTCCAGGTGCAGAACACCGAGACCGTCGTGCCGTCGTCCCGGGCGAAGTTCACCCGGATCCAGGTCGAGTTCGTCCAGACCCGCATCGACCAGCCCGGCTCCGGCGTCGCCGACACCAGCTTCGCGCTGTCCGCGCCCAGCTCGAAGACGACCCGGCCCCCGTCCGTCGAGTAGCCCTTCGCCGTGCCCGCGGGAGCGGCGGAGGGCGCGGGCGGGGGTGCGGACGGAGACGTGCGGACGGAGGCGTGCGCGCGCGAGGGGGACGAGACCACGGACGGCTTCGGCGCGGCAGGGGGCGTGCTGCTGGGCGACGGGGACGGCTCCGGGCGGTGCGTCGAGGACGACAGCGTCTCCGTGCCCGCCACCTCGCCCCGGGCGCTCGCGGAGATCGGCACCGCGCGCGGCGGGTCGTACGCCGTCCCCGCCATCACGGCGCGCACCCCCCACCACGACAGCGTGACCGCCGCGCCGGTGGCGAGCGACCACGCGAGCGCGTGTACGAGTCCTCGTTGCATCCGGCACATCCTGCACCACCTGCCCGCCCGGTGTCCCCACTACCGCCACCGGGCGGACCCGGGGCTGCCGGATGGCGTACGGTGCCGCCCATGCCAAGTGTGCTCGTGGTCGAGGACGACCAGTTCGTACGTTCCGCCCTCATCCGGCACCTGACCGAGGCCTCCCACACGGTACGGAGTGTCGGCACCGCCCTCGAAGCGCTGCGCGAGGTCGCCCACTTCCGGTTCGACGTGGTCATCCTCGATCTCGGGCTGCCCGATCTCGACGGGTCGGAGGCGCTGAAGATGCTGCGCGGCATCACCGACGTGCCCGTCATCATCGCTACCGCCCGCGACGACGAGAGCGAGATCGTCCGGCTGCTCAACGACGGCGCGGACGACTACCTGACCAAGCCGTTCTCCGTGGAGCACCTCGCCGCACGGATGGCCGCCGTACTGCGCCGCTCGCGGGCCGCGGAGGGCCGGGCAGCCTCCCCGCGCGTCATCCGGGTCGGCGGGCTCTCCATAGACCCGCTGCGGCGCCGGGCCGAACTCGACGGCGCGGACCTCGACCTCACCCGGCGGGAGTTCGACCTGCTGACCTTCCTGGCCGGCCGGCCCGGCGTCGTCGTCGCGCGCAAGGAACTCCTCGCCGAGGTCTGGCAGCAGTCCTACGGGGACGACCAGACCATCGACGTCCACCTCTCCTGGCTCCGCCGGAAACTGGGCGAGACGGCCGCCCGGCCCCGCTACCTGCACACCCTGCGCGGCGTCGGCGTGAAACTGCAGCCGCCCGCATGAGATGGGCGCTGGTCAAGGTCTGCCTGGCCGTCACCGCGATGGTCGTGGTCGCCTTCGCCGTACCCCTCGGCCTCGTCGTCAAGGAGATGGCCCGCGACCGCGCCTTCTCCGACGCCGAACGGCAGGCCGCGATGATCGGCCCCACCCTCTCCATCACCACCGACCGCGCCGAACTCGAAACGGCCGTGCTCACCACGGAGCCCGGCGCCGCCGGCCGGATGGCCGTCCACATACCCGCGGCCGGCGAGACCGGCGGCCGGGCGGTGGAGATCGGCAGCCGGCGCGCCACCCGCAAGGACCTGGAGACCGTACGGGAGTCGGGGCGCGCCTCCATCACCGAGGTGTCCGGCGGTTCCGCGCTGCTCCAGCCCACCGCGCTCGGCTCCGGGGGCATCGCCGTCGTCGAGGTGTTCGTGCCCCAGGACGAGGTCTCCAACGGCGTCGCCACCGCCTGGCTGATGCTGGCGGGCGTCGGCATCGCGCTGATCGTCGGCTCGGTCGCCGTGGCCGACCGGCTCGGCGTCCGCATGGTGGAGCCCGCCCGGCGGCTCGCGGGGGCCGCGCACGACCTGGGGGAGGGGCGGCTCGGGACCCGGGTGCCGGAGGAGGGGCCGACCGAACTGCACTCCGCCGCCGTCGCGTTCAACTCCATGGCCGACCAGGTCGTCCAGCTCCTCGCCAACGAACGGGAGCTGGCCGCCGACCTCTCGCACCGGCTGCGCACCCCGCTCACCGTCCTCCGGCTCAACGCCGCCTCGCTCGGCGAGGGCCCGGCCGCCGAGCAGACCCGGGCGGCCGTCGAGCAGTTGGAGCGCGAGGTCGACACGATCATCAGGACCGCCCGGGAGCAGCGCCCGCAGACCCAGGGGCAGGGCGGCGGGCCGGGAGCCGGCTGCGACGCCTCCGAGGTGATCCGCGCCCGCATGGACTTCTGGTCGGCGCTGGCCGAGGACGAGGGCCGCGAGGTGCGCCTCGCGGGAGTGGACCGTACGGTACGCATTCCGGTGGCCCGCCCCGAACTGGCCGCGGCCATCGACGCGTTGCTGGGCAACGTCTTCCGGCACACCCCGGAGGGCACCGCCTTCGCCGTCGACGTGCACCACAGCGGCGACGCGGTGATCGTGCTGGTCTCGGACGCCGGCGGCGGCATCGCGGACCCCAGGGCCGCCCTGGCGCGCGGCGGCAGCGGCCGCGGCGGTGCGAAGGACGCGGTGGGCTCGACCGGGCTGGGCCTCGACATCGTCCGCCGGGTCGCGGAGTCCACCGGCGGCGATGTGCGGATCGGGCGCTCGGTGCTCGGCGGCACGGAGGTGCGCATCTGGATCGGGCTCGACGGGCAGCGGCCGAAGGGGCGCGGGCACCGGGTCGGACGGCAGCGGCGGGCGGTGACCCGACGGAACGCGGGGCCCCGGTTCCGCTCCGGAGCGGGCCCGAACCTTTAGACCGGCCGATGCGCTCCTTAAGCCCACCCTAAGAACATCAACGAGGGCCCCGAATGCGGCATGTGCCGGATTCGGTGTCGCTAGCGTGCTCTCGCATCCCCCACTTCCGTATGACGAGGCAGGAACGCGATGGGCACCAGCACGCACCGGCGCACGGCGAGCACCAGGACCAAGGCGATCGGCGCGGTCGTCGCCGCGGCCGTGGTCGGCGGAACGGTCTTCGCCCTCACCGGCACGGCCCAGGCGTCCTCGGTCGGCGCCGCCTACACCAGGACCAGCGGCTGGACGGGCGGATACACCGGGCAGTACGTCGTCACCAACGACACGGACAGCGCGAAGTCCGGCTGGACCCTGGAGTTCGACCTGCCCGCGGGCACGAAGCTGAGCTCGCTGTGGAACGGCGAGCACACCGTCAGCGGCAGCCACGTCACCGTCACACCGGCGAGCTGGGACAAGGAGCTGGCCCCCGGCAAGTCCGTCACCATCGGCTTCGTCACCAGCTCGGACGACAAGGCGGCCGACCCCACCGGCTGCCTCATCGACGACGCCACCTGCTCCGTCGACACCGGAGCCACCCCGGAGCCCAGCGGCCGCCCCACCGGGTCCGCGACCCCCACCCCCACGGACCCGCCGGCCGGGACCCCCACGCCCACTCCCACCAAGACGGACGCGGGCAGCGGCGGCACGGCGAGCGGGGCGGGCTTCGCCCCGTACGTCGACACCTCGCTCTACCCCGCCTTCGACCTCACCGGCACCGCCGCCAAGACCGGCGTCAAGCAGTTCAACCTCGCCTTCATCACCTCCGGCGGCGGCTGCGCCCCGCTCTGGGGCGGTGTGACCGGCCTCGGCGACGACCAGGTCGCCTCCCGGATCGACGGCCTGCGCGCGGCGGGCGGCGACGTCCGGGTCTCCTTCGGCGGCGCGTCCGGCTCCGAGCTGGCCCTGAACTGCACCTCGGCCGACGAACTGGCCGCGGCCTACGGCAAGGTCGTGGACACGTACAAGCTGACCAAGGTCGACTTCGACATCGAGGGCGGCGCGCTGCCCGACACCGCGGCCAACTCCCGCCGCTCCCTGGCCATCGCCCAGCTCCAGAAGTCCCACCCCGGCCTGGACGTCTCCTTCACCCTGCCGGTGATGCCCGAGGGCCTGACCCAGCCCGGTGTGGACCTGGTCGCCGACGCGAAGAAGAACGGCGTGGACGTCGGGGCGGTCAACATCATGGCGATGGACTACGGCGCCTCGTACAGCGGCGACATGGGCACGTACGCGATCCAGGCGGCCACCGCCACCCAGGCCCAGATCAAGGGCGTGCTCGGGCTCTCCGACACGGACGCCTGGAAGGCCGTCGCGGTCACCCCGATGATCGGTGTGAACGACGTCAGCACCGAGATTTTCAAGGTCGAGGACGCCACGCGACTGGTCGGGTTCGCCCAGGAGAAGGGCCTCGCCTGGCTCGCCATGTGGTCGGGCACCCGGGACAAGGAGTGCGAGGGTGGCGCGAAGCCGTCCGCCGACGCCTCGTGCAGCTCGATCGCGCAGGAGCCGCTCGCCTTCACCAAGGCGTTCGGCGCCTACAAGTAGCCACCACCCCCCGCGCATCCCGGCCGGTCCCCACCCCCCCCACCTCCGGCCGGGGTGCGCCCCCATTCCCGCGGGCGGGGACCGCCGCGGCCGGGCTACCGCGCCCGGTTCACCGCGGACAGCACCGCCGCCACCGACGACGCGAGGGCGGAGGCGTCCTGGCCCGCCCCCCAGCGCACCTCACCGCCGACCCGGCACTCCACGTACGACGTCACCGTCGACCACGCCGCGTCCGCCCCGTGCTCCGAGAAGTCGAGGATCGTGACCTCCACCCCCGCGGCCGCCAGCGCGTCCGTGAACGCGGCCACCGTGCCGCTGCCCGTGCCCTCGTAGTCGCCCTCGCGCCCGTCCACCCGCAGCGTGCAGACGAACCGGTGACCACCGGCCGGAGCGGGCTCCGCCGACCAGGACGTCAGGGCGACCGAACCGTCCCGCCCGGGAACCAGGTACGTCGCCTCGAACAGCTCCCACAGATCCTTCGGCGTGGCCTCCAGACCGCTGTCGTCCGTCGCGTTCTGCACCGTACGGGAGAAGTCCGCCCGCATCCGGGCCGGCAGGTCCACGCCGTGGCTGCTGCGCAGCAGATGGGCGATGCCGCCCTTGCCGGACTGGCTGTTGACCCGGATGACCGCCTCGTAGGTACGCCCCACATCCGCCGGGTCGATCGGCAGATAGGGCACCGACCACACCTCGCAGCCGCTGCTCTCGTGATGCGCGAAGCCCTTGCTGATCGCGTCCTGGTGGGTGCCGGAGAACGCGGTGTACACCAGGTCGCCGCCGTACGGATGGCGCGGCGGCACCGGCAGCCGGTTGCAGTGCTCGACCGTGCGGCGGATCTCGTCGATGTCCGAGAAGTCGATCATCGGATCGACGCCCTGGGCGTGCAGGTTCAGCGCCAGGTTGACCAGGTCGACATTGCCGGTGCGCTCCCCGTTGCCGAACAGGCACCCCTCCACCCGCTGTGCCCCCGCCAGCACCGCGAGCTCCGCGCACGCCACCCCCGTACCCCGGTCGTTGTGCGGGTGGACGGAGAGGATCACCGAGCCGCGCCGGTCCAGATGGCGGTGCATGTACTCGATCTGGTCCGCGTACACGTTGGGCGTCGCGATCTCCACCGTGGCCGGCAGGTTGTGGATCACCGGCCGGTCCGGGGAGGCGTCCCAGACCTCGGTGAGGCTGTTGCAGATCTCCAGCACGAAGTCCGGCTCGGTCAGGATGAAGACCTCGGGCGAGAACTCGAACCGGATGTCCGCCCCGGGCCTGGCCCGCGCCAGCCGCTCCATCTGCCGCGCGGCGTCCAGCACCACGCCGTGCACCCCGGCCCGGTCGCGTCCCAGGACGACGTCCCGCCAGACGGGGGCGGTCGGGATGTAGAGGTGGACGACGACCCGGTCCAGACCCGCGACGGACTCGAAGGTCCGCTCGATCAGATCCGCCTTGGCCGGGGTGAAGACGACCACCGTCACGTCGTCCGGCACGGCCCCGCTCGTCGCCAGGTGCCGGACGAAGTCGAAGTCGGTGCGGCTCGCGGACGGGTAGCCGACCTCGATCTCCTTGAACCCCATCGCGACCAGCAGATCGAACATCCGGCGCTTGCGCGGGGTGTCCATCGGCTCGGCCAGCGCCTGGTTGCCGTCCCGCAGGTCGACGGGCACCCAGAGCGGGGCCCGCTCGATCCGGGCCTGCGGCCAGGTCCGGCCGGTCAGCGGGATGCCGACGCGGTCGAAGGCGGAACGGTAGCGGTGGGACGGCATCGAGCTGGAGCGCTGCCGGTTCCAGTGGGGCGCGGCCTCGGGTACGGGCCCGCGCGGGGTGCAGATGGTGGGGAAGCCGTGCGTCGGGGACAGCACGTCGGACGTGAACTCGGACATGAACGCGGTCTCTTCTCGCATCGCGGGACGCGACCGGCACAGCACGGCACCCCGCGGCGGGGTGCCGATCGCTTCAGGCCCCGCCGCGGCAGCCGAGAAGAAGGAGACCGCGGTACGTCATGATCGGTACAGTAGCCAGAAACCAACTCCTCAGACAACCTGACAGGTGAATCCCGTGTCCTCGCTCGGCCCGCTCCGCCCCAGCCCCCTGGTCGAACAGGCCACGAGCCATCTGCGCGCGCAGATCACCGAGGGGCACTGGCCGGTCGGCACGAAGATCCCCGGCGAGACCACCCTCGCCAAGACGCTGGGCGTGGGCCGCTCCACCGTCCGCGAGGCGGTCCGCTCCCTCGCCGCGCTCGGCCTGCTCCGGTCCCGCCAGGGGGCCGGCGTCTTCGTCATCGCCGACCACGCGGCGCTGGACTGGCCGGACCGGCTGCGCCGGGCCGCGGTCGCCGACGTCCACGAGGTGCGCATGCTGATCGAGGTCCAGGCTGCCCGGCTGGCTGCCCGGCGCCGCACCGACGAGGACCTGGCCGCCCTGGACGCGGCCCTCACGGCGCGGCGGGCCGCGGGCACCGGGCCGGACGACGGGTTCGTGGACGCGGACATCGCCCTGCACCGGGCCGTGGTGGCGGCCGCCCACAACCCCGTACTCACCGATCTCTTCGGTGAGTTCGTCCCCGTGCTGCGGCAGGCGCTCATCGACCTGGTGGAGCTGACCGGCCTGCGCCGCGACGACCCGCACCACGGTGACGCGGCGCACCGGGCCCTGGTCACCGCGGTCGTGGCGGGCGACGCGGAATCGGCGGGCCGGGCCGCGGAGGCGGAGCTGGAACAGACCCTGGCCCGTCTGCGCGCCGGCTGACCGTCCTTATCTGAACGTCACGATCAACGGAAAGTCCCCTGGCCCGTCCGCGCGCCGGCTGACCCGCCGCGGGGGAGTTCCGCGCCGTGCCCCGCGGCAGGATCCGGGCCCCGGGTTCGGGGAAAGAACGCGGGAGCGCTCCCCGGTCCCCCCGTAGCGCGTTCTCCCGTTCACCTTCCGGCGTGCGGTCCGGGGGGAATCGGGGGTGGCGCAGGGTGTTTCCGAGGGGCGGCGGAAAACCGGAGAGGTCATCGCCGCTTCCCGGCGCCGACGCCATAATCCTGCCCCAACAAGCCTTTCACCTGCGGACTTTCGGGAATGAAGGATTCCGCATCCCCTGTCCAGCCGCTTTGGCAAGCCTTTGGCCGGACATGGTCTCGTGACTTGCAGGACACGCTCGCGCAACGGAAGCGTCTTCAACTCTTGACACCCACCCCTCCCAGGCAGGAACCTTCCGACATCGACGCATGGGAGCGCTCCCACATCGCAGGAGGATTTCTCGTGCGAACGGCACTGCCCGTGTCCTCCCCCCTGAACCACCTGGCACCCGCACCCACCAGCGCGTATGTCACGCAGTCAGAACGCCAGTCCCACCCTGGAACAAGGAGTAGTGGAATGCGTATCACCCGCACCGTCGCCGGCCGAAGCCGCAAAGCCGCGGTTCTGGTCACCACGGGCCTGACAGCCTCGGCCCTGATGCTGACCGGCTGCAGCAGCGACTCGGACTCATCGGACACGAGCTCCGATGCGAACGGGAAGATCACGCTGACCGTCGCCGACTACGGGCAGTTCGGCTACAAGGAAGCCGGCCTCTTCGCCAAGTACCACGAGCTGCACCCGAACATCACGGTGAAGGAAGACACCACCGCCGAAGAGCAGAAGTACTACCCGAAGCTGCTCCAGCAGCTGAACTCGGGCAGCGGGCTGGCCGACGTCCAGGGCCTCGAGGTCGGCCGGATCAAGGAGATCGTCGACACCAAGGCGGACCAGTTCGCCGACCTCAGCAAGGTGATCGACGTCAACGAGTGGGTGTCCTGGAAGGAGAAGCAGGCCACCACCAAGGACGGCAAGGTGATCGGCGCGGGCACCGACATCGGCCCGATGTCGCTCTGCTACAACACCGAGCTCTTCAAGAAGGCCGGTCTGCCGACCGACCGCAAGGAAGTCGCCGCCAAGATCGCCGGGGGCTGGGAGGACTACCTCAAGTTCGGCGAGGAGTTCAAGAAGAAGGCGCCCGCGGGCACGTACTTCATGGACTCCGCCAGCGCGATGTTCAACGCCGTGGTCAGCTCGAACGCGAAGCAGTACTACGACGAGTCCGGCAAGCCGATCTACAAGGAGAGCCCCAGCGTCAAGCAGGGCTGGGACCTCTCCGCGGAGGCCGCGGACAAGAAGCTGACCCAGGGCCTCGCCCAGTTCGGTGACCCGTGGAAGGCCGCCCTGCGCAAGGGCACCATCGCCACCGTGGTCTGCCCCGCCTGGATGGCCGGTCAGATCTCGCTCGCCGCGGGTGACGGCAACAAGGGCAAGTGGGACATCACCACCGCCCCCGGCGAGACCTCGGCCAACTGGGGCGGCTCCTTCCTCGGTGTGCCGAAGTCCGGCAAGAACGTCGACGAGGCCGGCAAGCTCGTCAAGTGGCTGACCGCCCCCGAGCAGCAGGCCGCCGTCTTCAAGGCGATCGGTGTCTTCCCGTCCAACAAGGGCGCGTACGACCTGCCCGACGTGAAGAACGGCACGCTCCCGTACTTCAACGACGCGCCGATCGGCCAGCTCTACGCCGACGAGGCCAAGTCCATCCCCGAGACCGTTCTCGGCCCGAAGGACGCCGCCATCAAGGACAGCATCTCCACGCAGATCAACAACATGGAGCAGCGCGGCACCAAGCCGGACGCGGCGTGGGAGGCAGCGACCAAGGCCATTGACAAGGTGATCGGCTGACAGTCGCAGCAGCGGGCGGCCCCCGGGCCGCCCGCGCCTGCGTGTCCCCGTCCCGCGCGGGCGCGGCCCGTCTCCCGGCGGGCTTGCGCGGGGTGGCCGGGAACCTCCCCGGCCACCCCGCGGAAGCCCACCGCGGACAGCGCCCCCCGTACCCGGGCAACCAAGCAATCCAGGGAAGGACTCCCGCCCGTGGCCACCTCGACTCCCACCCGGGACGCATACGCCCCGCCACCGCGCGGCTCCCAGAAGAAGCCGGTGAACGCCCGTCGGCAGACGTGGCGGAGCCGGATCTGGCGGTTCGACGACAAGGCGTCGCCGTACGCCTACATAGCCCCGTTCTTCCTCATCTTCGGTGCCTTCGGGCTCTATCCGCTGATCTACACCGGGTGGATCGCCATGCACCGGGTCGAGATGACCGGGCTGGACCAGATGGAATGGGTCGGCTGGGGCAACTTCGACAAGATCCTGCACGACACGGAGTTCTGGACCGCCGTCAGCAACACCTTCCTGATCGGTGTCATGTCGACGGTCCCGCAGCTGCTCGTCGCACTGGGCCTGGCCCATCTGCTGAACTACAAGCTCCGCGCCAGCACCTTCTGGCGGACGATCATCCTCACCCCGTACGCCACCTCGGTGGCCTCCGCGGCCCTCGTCTTCGCCCTGGTCTTCCGGGCCGACGGCGGCCTGCTGAACTGGGTGCTGCACTTCGTCGGCCTCGGTGACACCAACTGGGCCAACGGGCACTGGACGTCCAAGATCGCCATCTCGGTCATCGTCATCTGGCGCTGGACCGGCTACAACACCCTGATCTACCTGGCGGCGATGCAGGCCGTGCCCACCGACCTGTACGAGGCCGCCTCGCTCGACGGCGCCTCGCGCTGGCAGCAGTTCCGCAAGGTGACCATCCCCTCGCTGCGGCCCACGATCCTCTTCACGATCGTCATCTCGACCATCGGTTCCATGCAGCTGTTCGGAGAGCCCCTGCTCCTGGAGGGCGGCACGCTCGGCGCGACCGGCGGAAACGAGAATCAGTACGAGACCCTCAGCGTCTACCTCTACAACTACGGCTGGAACCTGGGGCATCTCGGTCCGGCCGCCGCAGTGGCCTGGGCGATGCTCGCCCTCCTGCTGATCATCGCCGCGGTCAACTGGCTCTTCGGCCGCTTCGTACGCAAATCCGCGGTCTGACCGGGAGCGAATTCCATGACCATGACCAGCCCCACCAAAGTGCCGGAGCTCGGCCTCCCGGCACGCACCCCGCACCGCGCGCCGAAGCGCGCGAGCCGCTTCAAGCCCGGCGCGGGCAAGCAGTTGCAGGGCGGCCCGTTCGCCTACATCGCGCTGGCCGTCGTCGGCCTCGGCTCACTGCTCCCGCTGTACTGGACCCTGGTGGCCGCGTCCCACACCCAGGACGAAGTACTGGCCTCCACCCCGCCGTTCCTGCCGGGCGGCCGGCTGATGCACAACCTCGACGCCGCCTGGAACCAGGCCCACCTGGGCAAGGCGATCGTCAACACCTTCATCGTCTCCTCCTGCATCACGGCGGCGACGCTCTTCTTCTGCACCCTGGCCGGCTACGCCTTCGCTAAGATGCGGTTCCGCGGCCGTGGCGCCCTGATGACCGGCGTCATCATGACCCTGACGATCCCGCCGCAGCTCAGCGTCGTCCCGCTGTTCATGATGATGGCCGACCTCGGCTGGGGCGGAAGCCTGGAATCGGTGATCTTCCCGACCCTGGTCAGCGCGTTCGGCGTGTTCTTCATGCGGCAGTACCTGAGCGAGGCGCTCCCGTACGAGCTGATCGAGGCCGCCAAGATCGACGGAGCGAACAACTTCCGCATCGTGCTGAGCATCGTCCTCCCGGTGGCCCGCCCCGCGATGATGGTGCTCGGCATGCTCACCTTCGTCCAGGCGTGGAACGACTTCTTCTGGCCCTACCTCGCACTGAACCAGCAGAACCCTACGCTCCAGGTGGCCCTCGGCCAGCTGAGCGCCTCCTACACCCCCGACCAGAGCATCGTGATGGCCGGCGCGCTGATCAGCACGCTGCCGCTGCTCGTGGTGTTCGTGATCTTCGGAAAGCGGATCGTCGGCGGGATCATGTCCGGCGCCGTCAAGGGCTGACACCCCGTCGACCTCCTTTTCCGGAAGCCCCGTACGGCCCGTACCCGACCGCGGGCCGTACGGGCTCCGGAGTTCCACCTCCCCCCTGCCCCTGTCCGTCCACTCCTGGGAGCGCTCCCGCATGACTGCTGTACGACCCGACATCGCCCCGAAGCCGGCGCCCGAGGCAACGAGATTCCCGACAGGCTTCGTCTGGGGGGCGGCCACCGCCGCCTACCAGGTCGAGGGCGCCGCGGCCGAGGACGGCCGCACCCCCTCCATCTGGGACACCTTCAGCCGTACGCCGGGCAAGGTCCGCAACGGCGACACCGGAGACATCGCCGCCGATCACTACCACCTGTACCGCGACGACGTCGCGCTGATGAAGCGGCTCGGACTGAAGGCGTACCGTTTCTCCATCTCCTGGTCCCGGGTGCAGCCCACCGGGCGAGGCCCCGCCGTCGAACGCGGTCTGGACTTCTACCGCAAGCTCGTCGACGAGCTGCTCGAAGCAGGCATCGCCCCGGTCGCCACCCTCTACCACTGGGACCTGCCCCAGGAGCTGGAGGACGCCGGCGGCTGGCCCCAGCGGGTGACCACCGACCGGTTCGCCGACTACGCCGCGATCATGGCCGGAGCCCTCGGCGACCGCGTCACGACGTGGACCACCTTCAACGAGCCGTGGTGCTCGGCCTTCCTCGGCTACGGCTCCGGTGTGCACGCACCCGGCCGCACCGAGCCCGCCTCCGCCCTGCGGGCGGCCCATCACCTCAACCTCGCCCATGGCCGGGCGATCGAGGTTCTGCGCGGTCAACTCCCCGCTGCCGCGCAGACCTCGGTCACCCTCAACCTCCACCAGGTCCGCCCGCTCACCACGAGCGCGGCCGACGCCGACGCGGCCCGCCGGATCGACGCGGTGGGCAACCGGATCTTCACCGGCCCGATGCTGCGCGGCGAGTACCCCGAGGACCTGATCGCCGACACCCGGCACCTGGTGGACTGGTCGACGCTCGTCCAGGACGGCGACCTGGCCGCCATCTCCCGCCCGATCGACGTCCTCGGCGTCAACTACTACACGCCGACGCTGGTCTCCACCCCCGACAAGGGGGCGGGCAGCTCCCGCAACGACGGTCACGGCGCCAGCGACTACTCCCCGTGGCCGGGCTCCGAGCACGTCGCCTTCCACCTCCCGGAGGGCAAGCAGCGCACCGCGATGAACTGGGCGATCGACCCGGACGGGCTGTACAACCTGCTCATGGACACCAGCCGGGACCACCCGGAGATGCCGCTGATGGTCACCGAGAACGGCGCGGCGTTCGACGACTACGTCTCGCCCGAGGGCCGGGTGGAGGACCCCGAGCGGATCGCGTACCTGCACGGCCACCTGGACGCCGTGCAGCGCGCGGTGGCCGACGGCGCCGACGTCCGCGGCTACTTCCTGTGGTCGCTGATGGACAACTTCGAGTGGGCGTACGGCTATTCGAAGCGCTTCGGCACCGTGTACGTCGACTACGCCTCCCAGCGCCGCATCCCCAAGGCGAGCGCCCACTGGTACGCCGACGTGATCCGGCACCACGCCCTGCCGCCGACCGGCCCTTCCTGAGGTTAGACCGGTCAACACCCTCTGACCCGAAGGGGGTTGACCGGCACCACCCGAACAGGTGCCACCCCTGAGACCCGGCCCCGTGCCGGGTCTCGGTCATGTCCGGACACGGCCACGCGGGCCCGCACCCCCGTCCCGTGGGTGCCGCTTGACCACGCGCGTAGAGTGGGAGCGCTCCCACGATGGGGGCGGGGGAGCGGCCGACCGGTCCCGTCGAGTGTCAAGAGAGCCAACACCAGGACTTGGTTTGGTTATCCGACTGTGAGAAATTGACCGCGAACGGGAGGCAGCCATGACGGCAGCGCGAGTACGGAGCGGGGGCCGGCCCACGCTAGAGGAAGTCGCGGCACGGGCGGGAGTGGGGCGCGGCACGGCCTCACGGGTCATCAACGGCTCACCCCGGGTCAGCGCGCACACCCGGGAGGCGGTGGAGGCGGCCGTCGCCGAACTGGGCTACGTACCCAACCGCGCGGCCCGCGCCCTGGCCGGGAACCGTACGGACGCCATCGCGCTCGTGGTGCCGGAGTCGGAGAGCCGCTTCTTCGCGGAGCCCTACTTCTCCGACATCGTCCGCGGGGTCGGTGCGGCGCTGGCCGACACCGAGATGCAGCTGCTGCTCACCCTCGTCGGCAGCGACCGCGAACGCCGCAGGCTGGCCCAGTACCTGACGGCGCACCGCGTGGACGGCGTGCTGCTGGTCTCGGTGCACGCCGACGACCCGCTTCCCGACCTGCTGGAGCAGCTGGGCATGCCCGCCGTGATGAACGGCCGCAGGTCCGCCACGGAGCCGCTGCCCTCGGTCGACTCCGACAACTTCGAGGGCGCCCGCGGCGCCGTCGAGCACCTCGCCTCCCGGGGCCGCCGCTCGATCGCCACCATCACCGGGCGGCTGGACGTCTACGCCTCCCAGCGGCGCCTTGACGGGTACCGCAAGGCGGTCTCCGAGGCCGGTCTCGAACCGGACGAGCGGCTGATCGCCCTCGCCGACTTCTCCGAGGAGGGCGGCGTCCGGGCCATGCGCGAGCTGCTCGACCGCCGCCCGGACGTGGACGCGGTCTTCGCCGCGTCCGACCTGATGGCCGCAGGAGCCCGCCAGGTGCTCCGCGAGGCCGGCCGGAGGATCCCGGACGACGTGGCCCTCATCGGCTTCGACGACTCGGCCGTGGCCCGCCACATGGACCCCGCGCTGACGAGCGTGCGGCAGCCGATCGAGGAGATGGGGCGCACGATGACCCGGGTGCTCCTCGACATGATCGCGGGCGAGAGCGACGACCGGCCGCAGATCGTGCTCCCGACGGAACTGGTGGTCCGGGACTCGTCGTGAGGCGGGAACGCCGTACAGGCGCGGCACCCGGCCTTCGGCCGGTCGGTGGATGTGCTGCGAGACGCCGGAGTGACGACGCTGTACGGCCCGGCCGGGTCCGCCCCCGACCAGCCGGGGACCGGGCCCGGGGGCGGACAGCGAACGGCCCCGGAGTGCTTCCGGGGCCGTTCGCGAAGGGCGGAGGGCAGAGTCGGGACGCGCGCCCCGTTGTGGAGCGGGGAATCGGTCGAAGGGCTCGGAGAGGGCTCGGGCCGATGGGGGTGCAGGGCGCGGCCAGGTTTGCCGTGGATGGTTCTTTGTGAAAGAGATCCACGATGCTTCGCAAGTCCCCGTCAGTGAAGCGGACACGTCCCCCGAGTTTGCTGTGCGGCATCTTCTTGATGTGGCGGCGCAACCACGACTCATCAACTTCGATGATGGCGGCGGCCTCCGCTTGTCGGGGGCACCGAACAGCGGGTCGATGTGCCTGTACTTCATGGTGGCGCCGGGCAGGTAGAAATCAGATCCTTCCAGTTGCGGACGCGCGGGAGAAGTTCGATAGCGAGCGTGTGCGCGAGCCAGAAGGCAGGCAGCGTCAGGCGAGCGTGTCCGCCACGGAGGTGCAGGCGATCCGGACAACGGAGCGCAGGTCGGCGTCCGGCGTGCCGGCGCGACTCAGCACAGCCAACGACTGAGTGACTGCGACGACGAACACGGCGAGGTCATTCACCTCTTCGGCATCGATCTCAGAGGTCGACAGCGCCGCTCTCACGAGCTCTCGCTGGTTGCCGAGCAGGGCCTGCACATGGGTACGACTGTGCGCGGTCAAAGTCGGCGACTGCGAGGCCGACTGCGCGATGAGGCATCCGTCGGGTACCGCCGGGTCGGCGATGCGTTCCAGGACGACGCCGAAGAAAGCCTCCACCGCGCGGACCGGCTCATCGGGATGCGCCGCGAGCGCCCGCTCGTACCGAGAGCCGTAGATCGACGCATAGCGGTCGAGGCACTGGCGGAACAAGGCGTCCTTGCCGCCGAAGGCTCCATAGAGCGACCCGCGGCCGAGCCCGGTGGCGGAGCCGAGCAAATCGAGTGAGGCATCCGCGTACCCCCGCTGCCAGAACACCTGCATCGCCCGGTCCAGGGCCGCGTCGACATCGAACTGCTTTCGACCCGACATGCCACACCTTCCGTGTCGCGTCTGTTCCTGTTCCTGTGATCCTACCAAGGTCTTGGAACGATCAGTCAAAGTATCTTGGAACGATCAGTCAAGGATCGTGTACGGTCGCTCTCGTGGTTTCCACCTACGAGAGGAAGGGCCGTCGTGATTACTGACAGTGCACTGGGCGCCACGCCGGAGATCGGCCCGTCGACCGCCGCGGCACGGGCATCCGTCGGATTCTGGCTGGTGGCCGCGGTGTACGCCCTGGTCATGCTGGGTGGGACGTTGCCGGTTCCGCTGTACGTGTTCTGGGCGCCGCAGATGGGCTTCGGGCCCTTCACGACGACGCTGGTGTTCGCCACCTACGCGCTCGGCACCGTGCTCGCGTTGGTGGTGTTCGCGTCCCTGTCCGACCGAGCGGGCCGTCGTCCACTGCTGGCGTCCGCCCTGCTCGCGGCAGCCGCGAGCACGGCGCTGTTCCTCGTCGCCCGGAACGTCGAGACCTTGCTCGCGGCGCGCTTCATGTGCGGATTGGCCACGGGTGTGTTCACCGCCACGGCGACAGCGGCGCTGGGCGAACTCGCCGGAGAACGCCACGCCAGGCGGGCATCGGTCGTGTCCACCGCGGCGAACATGGGCGGGCTGGGGCTCGGCGCCATCGTGGCAGGAGTTTTCGCGCAACTCGGCGGGAACCCCACGCACCTGGTGTTCTGGGTCTACCTAGCGGCGCTGCTTCCCGCGCTCGTCGCCGTCGCCGTCGTCCCCGAGACGGTTGCCGTCCGTCAACGCCCCGTCCTGTCGGTACGCCGCCCGGCCCTCCCCGGGGAGCGGGCAGGCCGGGAGGAGTTCCTCCGTGGCGCAGCCGCTGTCTTCGCTGCGTTCGCGGTGAGCGGGCTGTTCTCGTCGTTGGTTCCGTCCTTTCTTCGCGAGCAGCTGCACGTGGCCGATGTCGCGGCCGTCGGCGGCGTGGTCGGCCTGCTGTTCATCGTCGCCCTGATCGCGCAGTTGGCCGCCCCGGCGCGGTGGTTGTCCAGGCGGTGGCCGGCGCCCGCGTTCCTCATAGGAGGCGTCGTGGTGTTCGAGATCGGGCTCTGGACACGGTCATTGCCGCTGTTCATTGCCGGGACACTCCTGGCGGGCACCGGTATCGGACTGGCGTTCCGCCGGGGCGTCGAAGCCGCTCAACGTCTCGCCGATCCGCAACACAGGGCGGATCTGCTCTCGACGTACTTCCTCGCCGCGTACGCCGGCACGATCGTGCCCACCCTGGCCCTGGGCCTCCTCGGCCAGGTAATCAACACGGACATCGCGACATTGTTCCTCGCGGCCGGCGTCGTGGCCGTAACCCTCGCAGCCGCGCTGCGCCGCCGCACCGGCCCGATCACCCATCCCGTCGGCCGGACCGACCGGCACTGACTCCCGCACATCCGCTCCCCACGAAAGAGGACCGTCATGAGCTCATCTTCGACCGAATCGCTCTCGCCCGAGGGTCCGGGCTCGGTCTCCCGGGCACCGAACCTTCCGCCAGGATTCACCGACATCTTCACCAGCCGGTTCGTCGACACCGGCGAGCTCCGCCTGCACGCCGTCACCGGCGGCAGCGGACCTCCGCTGCTGCTCCTGGCCGGGTGGCCTCAGACCTGGTATGCGTGGCGTCTTCTGATGCCCGCCCTGGCACGGGACTACCAGGTCATCGCCGTCGATCCGCGTGGCGTAGGACTCTCCGACAAACCTCTTGCCGGGTACGACACAGGCACGCTCGCGGGCGACATGGTGGCGCTGATGGCCGTGCTCGGGCATCAGAGGTTCGCCATGGTCGGTCACGACATCGGGATGTGGACCGGCTACGCACTGGCCGCGGACCATCCGGACCGGCTCGACCGGCTGGCCGTCGCCGAGGCGGCCATCCCGGGCCTGTCCCCGTCGCCGCCTCTGTTCGGGAGCCAGGACCTCAGTGATCGGCTGTGGCACTTCGGCTTCAACCGGCTCGCCGAGGTGAACGAGCTGTTGGTCAGGGGGCGGGAACACCTCTTCTTCGCCCACCAGTTCGCCTCGAAGGCGGCGAACCCGACAGCTCTGCCGGGCCATGCCGTCCAGGTCTATGTCGATGCCCTCGCTGCCAGTCCCGAGGCACTGCGGTCCAGCTTCGAGTTCTACCGCGCACTCGACACGACGACGGAGCAGAACGAGCGGCGCAGAAGCCGCCGGCTGGCGCTTCCCGTCCTGACTATTGCGGGAGCGGAGAGTTCGGGCGAACTGGTCGGGACCACGATGCGGCTTGCCGCCGACGACGTGGAAAGCCTGATCCTGCCCGACTGCGGCCACTACCCCGCCGAGGAGGCGCCCGAGGCCATGCTGGCGGCATTGACCGTGTTCCTGGCTCCGTACCGCGACGGGCGAACCGCGAACTAAGACCGACCGGCACATGGTGTGGCCGCTTATCGGCGGAGGGTGCCGGACGTGGGGCAGGCACGGGCCTGCGTGGAGGACCCGGGCCTGTGGTGCCGTCTTGCCTGCTCGACCCCTGTGTGACAGTTCGTCGCTCTCCTGCCGCTGCGGGAGGGGGGTACGCGGCGGACCATTCGCTGGGGTTTGCCACGGCCGTCGGATCCCTGACCGTGTCGTGTTCGAGCACGTCGTGTTCGCCCTGGTCCACGGTTTCCTGATACGAGCGGATCGCGAGCTTCGGATGCTCGGACCACACGATTCGATGTCGCGTCAAACAATGGGCTGACCTGGGGACAGCGCAGAGGGTGCACTGGCCGGCCCGCGCTTTCCCTGGAGCCGGCGGACCTGGAAACTCGCCGCACCGTCTTTGCGGACCCGCTCCCTGATCGTTGCCATGGCGCAGACGGTAGGTCGAAAATCCGGCCGCGTTTGGCCGCGGTCTGGCCGGCCCGGAACACAAAGAAGCCCCTGATCTGCGTTTCCGCAGATCAGGGGCTTCCCCTTCAAGGGTGAGTAACGGGACTCGAACCCGCGACATCCTGGACCACAACCAGGTGCTCTACCGTCTGAGCTATACCCACCATGTCCGGGCGTTTCCGACCGGCCGAGAAAAAGTGTACAGGGTCCGGGAGGGTGCTCGCGCCCCCATTGTCCTGCCGCCGGTCCCGGCCCCCGAAAGGGCCGTGACCAGCGGTTTTCCCAAGGACCTAGGCCGAGGGCTGCGACACGCGCGCAGCGATCGACTTCGCGCGCTCGGAGTCCGGTCCCGGCTGCGGGACGAAAACCGCCTCGCGGTAGTAACGCAGCTCCGTGATGGAGTCGCGGATGTCCGCGAGCGCCCGGTGGTTGCCGTTCTTCTCCGGGCTGTTGAAATACGCCCTCGGGAACCAGCGGCGGGCCAGCTCCTTGACCGAGGAGACATCGACGATCCGGTAGTGGAGGTAGCCCTCCAGCGACGGCATGTCGCGCAGCAGGAAACCGCGGTCGGTGCCGACCGTGTTCCCGCAGAGCGGGGCCTTGCCGGGCTCCTTCACGTGCTCGCGGACGTAGGCCAGGACCCGTTCCTCGGCGTCGGCCAGGGTGGTGCCCCCGGCCAGCTCGTCGAGCAGGCCCGAGGCGGTGTGCATCTGCCGCACCACCTCGGGCATGGTCTCCAGGGCCGCGTCCGGCGGGCGGATCACGATGTCCACCCCGTCGCCGAGCACGTTCAACTCCGAGTCGGTGACCAGTGCGGCCACCTCGATGAGTGCGTCTTCCGTCAACGAGAGCCCGGTCATCTCGCAGTCGATCCACACCATGCGGTCGTTCATGCGCCCCACCCTACGGGGCGCTCCGCTGACCCGGCAGGGCCGGGCGCCCTGCCGTGTACGCATCGGAGCCCTGCCTCCCGTGTTCGGCGCGGCCCGCGTCCAGCGCTGCCGGGGCAGCGGCGGACTGGCCCGCGGGAGCGGCCGCCGCGGCCGTGCGGCGGTTCGCGGGACTGCCCTGGGCGGGCACCACCTGCTCGGTGACCGGGGCGACCGGCTCCGGGCCCCCGCCCTGCGGACGGCGGGCCCGGTAGGCGGCCCGGTACGCGGCGGGGGAGGAGCCCAGCTGACGCCGGAAGTGTCCGCGCAGCGCGACCGGCGAGCGGAAGCCGCAGCGGCCCGCGACCTCGTCGACCGAGTAGTCGGACGTCTCCAGCAGCCGCTGCGCCTGCAGCACCCGCTGGGTGATGAGCCACTGGAGCGGTGCGCTGCCGGTGAGCGAGCGGAACCTCCGGTCGAAGGTCCGCCGGCTCATGTAGGCGCGCGCGGCGAGGGTCTCCACGTCGAACTGCTCGTGCAGATGCTCCAGTGCCCAGGCCACGACCTCGGCGAGCGGGTCGGAGCCGATCTCTTCAGGTAAAGACCTGTCGAGGTAGCGCTCCTGACCGCCACTGCGACGCGGCGGCACGACGAGCCGGCGGGCGAGTGCCCCGGCGGCCTCCGTGCCGTGGTCCGAGCGCACTATGTGCAGGCAGAGATCGATGCCCGCCGCTGTGCCCGCGGAGGTGAGCACATCGCCGTCGTCGACGAACAGTTCGCGCGGATCGACGTGGACCGACGGATAGCGCTTGGCCAGCGTCGGTGCGTACATCCAGTGCGTGGTCGCCGGGCGGCCGTCGAGCAGTCCGGCCGCGGCGAGGACGAAGGCCCCCGTGCACAGCCCGACGATTCTGGCGCCCTCCTCGTGGGCGCGGCGCAGCGCGTCCAGTGCCTCCACGGGCGGCGGCGAGGTGATGGAGCGCCAGGCGGGCACCACGACGGTGCCGGCCCTGCTGATCGCCTCCAGCCCGTAGGGCGCGGTGAGTTCGAGTCCCCCTGTGGTGCGCAGCGGTCCTTCTTCGCCGCTGCACACGAGTAGCCGGTAGCGCGGAACTCCCGCGTCCTGGCGGTCGATACCGAATACGGAGAGCGGAATGGAGCTCTCGAAGATGGGGCCACCGCTGAACAGCAGTACGGCCACGACCTCTCGGCGCCGGCGCCCGCTCAGCTTCCGTACAGCCTCCGTTGCGGTGGCGGAGTCCTGGCTCATGACGCTAAGCCCCCCTCGGTGTTCGCGTCTTCCTGGTCCTTACGGGCCTGTCGCACCTGCACATGTCCCCTCGGTCGTGCACGAGTCCCCAGCCTTCGACACCCAAGATCGAATCTACTGCGTCCCGTGGTGCCGTCGTGACAAGTTCACCAACCGGCTTTATGTCGACAAGGCAACCTGGCGGGAAGCATTCGATCACGAAGCGTTTCACTCGTGAGTCGCGCAGGGAAGTACGCCTGGCGTTCATGGCCCGTCCCCGTTGGGTGGAAGCGTACCGCGCGGTCTCTTCCTGCCTGCTGGCAAGGGGGTTGATCGGCCAATTCGACAAGGAATCGACCTGTGAGTGAAGTTGGCTTAAAACATACGGTCGCGTGTGCGGAAATCAGTCGTTCAACCGGCGCACGCCCCGAAGGGGCGGCCGCCTCGATACGCCCCCTCGGCCGGTCCGGAGTTGGGGCGGCCGGTGCCAGTGGGTGGCCGGACGCCGGCCGCGGGCCGTGCCGGTGGCCGATCGCGCGGCGGGTTCCGGACGGCTGACGGTGTCCGTTCGGTCGCGGGATCGCCCTCCGGAGCCGTCCGGTGGCGCCGAGGTCGGTACCGGACGGTCGGCGAACCCGATCGCGGACCCGTGGGCGGCGCGCTGCGGGGCGGTGGGGCCGGCCGGCCCGCCCGGCCCCGCCGGTCGCCCGCCGCGGCCGCACGGCTCCCGTGACGTCGGTGTACGGCGCAGCCGGCATTGCCATACGGGGCGGTCTCGGGCATGCTCCGTGAAACGTCGCGCGCGCTTTGCGCGGGTCTGGGCTGTGGAGGAGTGGCGCCGTACCCTTGGGGGTAAGGGGTTGGGAAGATGATTCCCGGACACCGCCACACCGCCCACTGACGCAGCTCCCCAAGTCGCTCTCCTCACGAGGACTCTCTTCGCCGAGACACCGATGGCCGGTCACGAAATCCCCGAACCCGCGGACCGCAAGCAGGTAGCCGACCCCGAGTCGGGCCCGCAGGCGGCCGAAGAAACACGTCATTCCTGCGATCCCGCGTTCCGGCACGGGGTCGTCGTCGGCTTCGACGGCTCGACCTCCAGCGAGCGAGCCCTCGCCTACGCCATCGGCATGGCCCGAAGATCGGGCTCCGGCCTGATCATCGTCCATGTCGCCAACAGGCTCCCGACCACCGTCTGGGCAGGCTGCGAGCCGCCCGTGTTCGTCGACGTGCCCGATCACCGCACCGAGGTGCTCGGCCTGGAGCTCGCCTGCGCGGACTACCTCACCGAGGTGCCGTGGGTGCTCGTGGAGCGCGGCGGGGACATCTGCCACGAACTGGAGGAGGTCGGCCGGGAGTACTCGGCCGACGCGATCGTGGTGGGTTCCACCCAGGGGATCGTCGGCCGGATCTTCGGCTCGGTGGCGGGCCGGCTGGCGCGGCGCGCCCAGCGCCCGGTCGTCGTCATCCCGTAGCCCGTTCCTCCCTCACTCTTTCGAGGCACTGTCCGCCCGCCGTCCGGAACATCCGGGGCGGGCGGTCTCGTTCCGGCCGCCGCTCCGGAGCCCGGTGGCGTCAACTCGACTACGAAAACAGCGGGATGAAAGAGACTACCGATCCGTAGATGTGGATTGTGTCCTTGTGAAGGGTGCATAAAAGTCACGGGCGGCAGCGCGATTGCATGTGAATCCGCCCGCGCGCGGGAGCGGCCCCGCGCCCCTGTCGGGTGGCTGCGGAGCCGCTCCGGGCCGGTCGGTGACGTGCCGCTACTCGACGGTGACGGACTTCGCCAGGTTGCGCGGCTTGTCGATGTCCCGGCCCATGGCAAGGGCCGTGTGGTACGCGAAGAGCTGGAGCGGGATGCCCATCAGGATCGGGTCCAGCTCGTTCTCGTTCTTCGGCACGACGATGGTGTGGTCGGCCTTCTCCTGCACCTGGTGGGCCACGGCGAGGATGCGGCCGCTGCGGGCCTTGATCTCCTCCATCGCGGCGCGGTTCTTCTCCAGCAGGTCGTCGTCCGGCACGATCGCCACGGTCGGCATCGCGGGCTCGATCAGCGCGAGAGGCCCGTGCTTCAGCTCGGAGGCCGGGTAGGCCTCCGCGTGGATGTACGAGACCTCCTTGAGCTTCAGCGAGGCCTCCCGTGCGACGGGGTAGCCGCGGACCCGGCCGATGAACATCATCGACTTGGCGTCCGCGTACTCCGCGGCCAGCCTCTTGATCTCGTCCTCGTTGTCGAGGATCTCGCTGATCTGGGCGGGCAGCCGGCGCAGCCCCGCGATGATCCGCTTGCCGTCGGCGACCGACAGGTCCCGGATGCGGCCCAGGTGCAGGGCGAGCAGCGCGAACGCGACGACGGTGTTGGTGAAGCACTTGGTGGAGACGACACACACCTCGGGGCCGGCGTGCACGTACGTTCCGCCGTCGGCCTCCCGGGCGATCGCGGAACCGACCACGTTGACCACGCCGAGCACCCGCGCGCCCTTGCGCTTGAGCTCCTGGACGGCGGCCAGCACGTCGTACGTCTCACCGGACTGCGAGACCGCGACGTACAGCGTGTCGGGGTCCACCACCGGGTTGCGGTAGCGGAACTCGGAGGCGGGCTCGGCGTCCGCGGGGATGCGGGCGAGCTCCTCGATCAGCTGGGCGCCGATCTGGCCCGCGTGGTACGAGGTGCCGCAGCCCAGGATCTTGATCCGGCGGACCCCGCGCGCCTCGCGGGCGTCCAGGTTGAGGCCGCCCAGGTGCACGGTGGCGAAGCGGTCGTCGATCCGGCCGCGCAGCACCCGGTCGACGGCCTCGGCCTGCTCCGAGATTTCCTTGTGCATGTACGTGTCGTGGCCGCCCATGTCGTACGACTCGGCCTCCCACTCCACGGTGGTCGGCGTGGCCGTCGTGGTCGAGCCCTCCGTCGTGTACGTACGGAAGTCGTCGGCCTTGAGGGTGGCCATCTCGCCGTCGTCGAGGGTGACGACCTGGCGGGTGTGGGCGACCAGGGCGGCGACGTCCGAGGCGACGAACATCTCCTTCTCGCCGATGCCGAGGACGACCGGGGAGCCGTTGCGGGCCACGACGATGCGGTCGTTGAAGCCGGCGTGCATCACGGCGATGCCGTACGTGCCCTCGACCGAGCGCAGGGCCTCGCGGACCTTCTCCTCCAGGGTGTCCGCCTCCGAACGGGCGATCAGGTGGACCAGTACCTCGGTGTCGGTCTCGGAGAGGAAGACGACGCCCTCGGCCTCCAGCCGGGTGCGCAGCTCGGAGGCGTTGTCGATGATTCCGTTGTGGACGACGGCGACCTTGTTGCCGGCGTCCAGGTGCGGGTGGGCGTTCTCGTCGCTCGGGGCGCCGTGGGTGGCCCAGCGGGTGTGGGCGATGCCGGTGGTGCCGGTGAACCGCTTGGGGACCCGGGCCTCCAGCTCGCGGACCCGGCCCTTGGCCTTGACCATCTTCAGCGCGGCGGGCTTTCCGGCCGCCGGCTTGCCGGTGATCACGATGCCCGCGGAGTCGTAGCCCCGGTACTCCAGCCGCTGCAGCCCTTCCAGCAGCAGCGGAGCCACATCACGCTTTCCGATATAACCGACGATTCCGCACATAGCGTCTCTGCCCCTCCGTGAATCCGACGACATACAAGCAAGTGGACGTACAAGTGAGTGGGTGCCCGGCCGCGGACCGGTCTCAGCCGTAGACGATGCGGCGCAGCTGCCGGAGCGAGAGCTCCGGCGGCGCGACCGCCCGGTGCGGCAGTTCGGCCGCGATCCGTTCGAAGATCTCCGCGTTGACCAGGCCGCCGGACTGCAGTTCGCGGTGGCGGCGGCGGACGAAGCCCTCGGTCGTCTCGTCGAAGTACGCCAGCACGTCGAGGATCACCCGGGAGGCCTCGCCGCGCTGGAGCGCGGTGCTGCGCACCAGGTGGTCGATGAGGTCGTCGTACGGAGAGCGGCGTTCGAGCACGCGTCGATACTGCGATGGAAGAGCCCCAAGCGCAACAATTCTGCCCGATATCGGGCAGGGATGCGGGCGAGTGGCTCTCTTTCTGTGTGCGGCGGGGGTTTCAAGACCCCTTTGATCGTTCCCCGAGTCGGCCCAGCGCCGCTCGCCGGTCCGCGCTGTCGACGGGGCCGCCGGGATGAATTCGGCCATGGGCCCCGGATCGTCGGCCACGTTCCGACGGGGACAACGCGCGGAAGTGGTCTACACCTTGACCATCCATGGGGTAAGCGGTACGCATGGCGACGGTTCGGTTGGTCAGGAGATCCGCAGATGTGAACCCGTAGAAAGGGACCCGGCTTGTGAGACTGCACACCGCGCGGCGCAGTGCTCTTCCCCGTGCTCTACCCCGTCTTCTCGGCTCGCTGCTCCTCATCGCGGCGGCCGGTGTCTCCACCGCGTGCGCGGCGCCCACGGCGTCCGCGGCGGGCAGCGACGACGCGGCCGGGGCGCCGCGTCCGCTCGGCCAGGTCGTGCCCGCCCCCGCCTCGGTGAGGCCGGGCGGCTCGCCGTACTCCCTCAACGACGGAACCAGGATCCGGGTCGACGGCTCGTCCGGCGAGGCCCGCAAGATCGGCGAGTACCTGGCGGGCGTGCTGCGTCCGTCCACCGGATACGCCCTGCCGGTCACGGACAAGGACGGCGCCGACGGCATCCGGCTCCGGCTCGGCTCCCGCGACAGCGGGCTGGGCACGGAGGGGTACACCCTCACGTCCGGCCGCGGTTCCGTCACCATCACCGCCCGCAAGCCGGCAGGGCTCTTCCACGGCGTCCAGACGCTGCGTCAGCTGCTGCCGGCCAGGATCGAGGCGGACAGCCGCCAGAAGGGGCCGTGGAGCGTCGCGGGCGGCAGCCTCACCGACACGCCGCGCTACGGCTACCGGGGCGCGATGCTCGATGTCTCACGGCACTTCTTCTCGGTCACCGAGGTCAAGCGCTACATCGACCAGATCGCGCTGTACAAGATCAACACGTTCCACCTGCACCTCTCCGACGACCAGGGCTGGCGGATCGCCATCGACTCCTGGCCGAAGCTGGCCACGTACGGCGGCTCGACGGAGGTCGGCGGCGGGCCCGGCGGGTACTACACCAAGAGCCAGTACAAGGAGATCGTGAACTACGCGGCCTCCCGCTACCTGGAGGTGGTGCCGGAGATCGACATGCCCAGCCACACCAACGCCGCCCTGGCCTCGTACGCGGAGCTGAACTGCGACGGCGTCGCGCCGCCGCTCTACACCGGCATCGAGGTCGGTTTCAGCTCGCTGTGCGCGAACAAGGACGTCACGTACGACTTCATCGACGACGTCATCCGTGAGGTCGCCGCGCTGACCCCCGGCAAGTACCTCCACATCGGCGGTGACGAGGCGCACTCCACCAGCCATGAGGACTACGCCAAGATCATGAACAAGGCGCAGGCCGTCGTCGGCAAGTACGGCAAGACCGTGATGGGCTGGCACCAGCTCACCGGGGCCACGCCGGTCAAGGGCGCGGTCGCCCAGTACTGGGGCTACGACAAGACGAGCGCCGCGGACCGTCAGCAGGTGGCGGACGCCGCGAAGAACGGCACCAAGCTGGTGCTGTCGCCGGCCGACCGGGTGTACCTGGACATGAAGTACACCGACAAGACCGTGCTGGGCCTGAAGTGGGCCGGCCTGGTCGAGGTCCAGCGCTCCTACGACTGGGACCCCGCGACGTACCTCTCCGGTGCGCCGGCGGACGCGGTCCTGGGGGTCGAGGCGCCGATCTGGGCGGAGACCCTGACGGACAGCGACGACATCGACGCGATGGCGTTCCCGCGGCTGCCCGGAGCGGCGGAGCTGGGCTGGTCCCCGGCGGCGACGCACGACTGGGACACGTACAAGCTGCGGCTGGCCGCGCTCGGGCCGCGGTTCACCGCGATGGGGATCGACTACTACAGGTCGCCGCAGGTGCCGTGGCCGGCGGAGTCGGCTTCGGCGGGGTGACATGAGGTGACGGCCCGTCCGGCGGCCGAGGGCGCTGCCCCCGGCCGCCGGACGGGCTTGAACCGCTGTCCTCAAACCGCCGGACGGGCTCGGCTCTGTCGACCGGAACGACTGATTCGGGGGTCAGGCGGCCTTCTTGGCGTCCTCGATGGCCTTCGCGAGGTCGTCGAGGAGCGGCGCGCACTTGTCGTAGCTGAAGATCGGCTCGGTGGTACGGGGGATGACCTGGCCGGCCTTGACGGCGGGCAGCTGCGCCCAGGTCGGCTTCGAGGTCAGGGCGTCGGGCTGGAGGGCTGAGGAACGGTTGTCCATCATGATGATGTCGGCCTGGTACTTGTCGACGTTCTCCCAGCTCAGGCTCTCGAAGAAGCCCGCCTCGTCCACCTTCGGCTCGACGAACTTCACGCCCAGCTCCTGGAAGTACAGGGTGTCGGCGGACATCTTGGCGAGCGAGACGTAGAACAGGTCCTGGCTGGCCGAGCCGATCAGGACCTTGATGTTCGGCTTGGACTTCGCGGCGGCGCGCAGCCGGGCCGCGGCCTTCTCGAAGCGGGCCTTCGCGTCCGTGACCGTCTTGGCCTTGACGTCGGCGCCGAGGGAGGCGGCGAGGTCCTCGTGGCGCTGGATGGCCTTGGGGATCGTGGTCTGCGCCGCCCACAGGGCGACGCTCGGCGCCAGCTTGAGGATCTTGTCCTTGGACTGGTCCGGCACGTACCAGAGGGCGTCCTTCTCCCACATCGCGGTGACCAGCAGCTCCGGGCCGAGCGCCGCGTACTTCTCGACGTTGAACTCGCCCCAGACGTTGCCCAGGATCTCGACCTTGCTGATGTCCAGGTCACCGGCCTGGACGTCCGCCTTGCCGTCCTTGGTCTTCGTCGGGCCGAAGACGGCCTTGACCTCGATGCCGTAGTCGTGGAGCGCGGCGGCGACACCGGTGAAGGCGACGATGTTCTTCGGGACGGACTTGGCCTCGGCGGTCTGCCCGCGGTCGTCCTTGAAACTCCACGGCCCGGCGTCGGCGTCCTTGGAGCCGGTGGACCCCGAGCCCTTCCCGTCGCTGTCGCCGCAGGCCGCGAGCACGGCACCGAGACCTACGGCACCGCCCATGGCCAGCAGGCCACGGCGGGTGGGGCGGGACACTCGGGCAGTGCGCATGACGGAGTCCGCTTTCGTACGAGCCGGAGACCGGCAGGTGACAAGTTCGAACGAAGGTTAGCCTAACCTCACGAACTTTCGAGCCGGGGGATGCCCCCGGCCCGCACACCCGTCGGCACAGCCGCTGGGGGGCGGCGAGCTCCGCGATGTGGCCGCGCAGCAGCGCGCACTCGGCGAGTGCTCGGGGTCCTCCAGGAAGTGGCCCTGGCCGCTCAGGCCCCGTACGCAGGTGTGCACCAGGAGGGTCATGTGCCGAACATCTCCCGGCAGTCGTCAAGCAACGGACTCCGGCCGCGGGGAGTCCAGGCGATCGGCAGTTCCGCTCCGCGGGATCCAACAGGTGCAACACATAAAAAGGATGACGATTGATCAGGTCCGGGGTGCCGCCCTGCGCGGGCCGGAAGATCCGGAGGCACTTGGGCGTTGGCTCCAGGTATGAGGATCGGCGAAGCTTCCAGAGCCAGTGGTGTGAGCGCGCGGTCGTTGCGGCACTACGAGGACGAGGGCCTGATCGTCCCCGGTCGTTTCAGCAACGGGTTCCGCGACTACTGCCAGTCCACCGTCGACCAGGTGCTCGTCATCCGTTCGCTGCTGGAGTCCGGGCTGCCCGTGCGCCTGATCAGGGAAGCCCTGCCCGGCCTCACTGACGGATCCGGCGGATCCGGCCGGTCCGGCCGGTCCGGCGGTGGCTCGGATGGTGGCACGGGCGTGGTGCATACGGAGTTCCTGCACGAGGTGCAGGCCCATCGCGATCGCCTTGCTGCGCGTATCGCCATTCTCAGTGATCAGCAGGCGGCACTCGATGCGTATCTGCGGGAGGCTCGTTGCACCGGCCGGTGACGGCCACTTGACCTTGACACAAGTGTGAGACTCCTACGTTTCGAGCATGGAGATCAACGAGCAGCAGCACGGCGCCGGTCGGACGATACGGGCACTCATCCAGCGGTCGCACCGAGGGCCGGACGACCTGACCCTCACGACGGACCAGCGCCGTCCCGCCCCGGGGCCCGGCGAGTACCTGATCCGCGTGGGCGCCGCCGGGGTCAACTTCGCTGACGTCATGCAGACCCGTGGCACATACGGCGGAGGCCCGCAGGCGCCCTATGCGGCGGGGTTCGAGGCCGCCGGCGAGATCGTGGGAGTCGGACCGGGCATCGAGGACGCGCTTGCCCTCGGCACCCACGTCGTCGGAGCCGGACCGGGCGCCTTCGCGCAGTACATGACGATCCCGGCCGCCGCCGCACTCCCCGTGCCTTCCGGCTGGAGCGACGCCGAAGCTCTCGGCCTGGTGCTGAACTGGGCGACCGCCCTGGCGGCGCTGAAGCCGTTGGGTGAGATCGAGGCGGGTGAGACGGTGCTGGTGCACGCCGCGGCCGGAGGAGTGGGGCAGGCCGCCGTCCGCCTCGCCCACCACTACGGTGCGCGCGTGATCGCCACGGCGTCACCGGCCAAGCACGACACCGTCCAAGCGCTCGGCGCCGACGAAGTCCTGGACAGCGCGCGCCCCGATCTGGCCGCGGAGATCAGCCGCCTGACCGGTGGGGTCGACCTGGTCCTGGAATCGGTGGGACGAGCCACGTTCGAGACCAGTCTGGCGGTCACCAAGCCCTTCACCGGACGCGTCGTCGTCTTCGGTGCCGCCTCCGGCGACGCCACCGTGACCACGCACGACCTGGTCTTCACCCACCAGGTGCAGCTCAAGGGCCTGCACATCGGCGCGTTGGCGGTCGCGGCGCCGTCCCTCTACCGGTCGTTGCTCGCCGAGATTGAGGCACTCATCGCCCACGGCGTGTACCCGCCCGGCACTCCCCGGATCCACCCCCTGGCCGAGGGGGCGTCGGTGCTGCGGCAACTCGAAGCCGGCCTGACCCGCGGCAAGCACGCGCTCGATCCCTGGCGTTAGCCCCTCCCCGGCAGCCTCGCCCCGCCGCAGCCCGGCGGGAACCGCCCGATCGCCACGTGGCGGCCCGGACCCTCAACCCGTACGCCGCTCGTGGCGCGAACGCGCGAGGCGGTAGGCGCCGAGGAGCAGCTCGCGGGTGGCCGCGTCGGTTCGCCGGCCCGGATTCACGACCGCGAGCCAGCCCAGGGGCGCGGATCGTGGTGCATCAGGTGGTGGTCCCGGATGACTTGGGCGTCCGACCGGGCCTGTGAGGAGATCACCGCGAACTGCCCTTGCTGTGTGTGGAGTCCGGAACTTCGAAGTCGTACGGCCATCTGAGGCGTGAGGAGGCGTGCACGCGGTCCCGTTCGTCCGTGCACGCGGCGGCAGAATTCGCCCCGGCCGGCTGGTCGATTCGGGACGGCGGGATCGCCGGGACGGGCGGCCCCGGCCCCCGGGCCCGCCCCGCCCGGCCTCCGCCGCCCCGGCTCAGGCCGGCAGCCCCAGTTCCCGCGCGATCAGCATCCGCTGCACCTCGCTCGTGCCCTCGCCGATCTCCAGGATCTTGGAGTCGCGCCACATCCGGGCCACCGGGTACTCGTTCATGAAGCCGTAGCCGCCGTGGATCTGGGTCGCCTCGCGGGCGTTGTCCACCGCGACGGTCGAGGAGTACAGCTTGGCGATCGCCGCCTCCTTCTTGAACGGCTCGTCCGCCAGCAGCCGGGAGGCCGCGTCGCGCCAGCCGATGCGGGCCATGTGCGCCCGCATCTCCATGTCCGCGATCTTGAACTGGATCGCCTGGTTGGCGCCGATCGGCTTTCCGAAGGCGTGCCGCTCCGCGGCGTACTTCACCGACTCGTCCACACAGCCCTGCGCGAGGCCCGTCGACAGCGCCGCGATGGCGATCCGGCCCTCGTCCAGGATCCGCAGGAACTGCGCGTAGCCGCGGCCCTCCTCGCCCAGGAGGTTCGCCGCCGGGACGCGGACGTCGGCGAAGGACAGCTCACGGGTGTCCGAGGCGTTCCAGCCGACCTTGGAGTACGGGGCGGCGACCGTGAAGCCGGGGGTGCCGGACGGGACGATGATCGCGGAGATGCGGGGGCGGCCGTCCTCCTTGCGGCCCGTCACCGCCGTGACCGTCACCAATTCGGTGATGTCCGTACCGGAGTTGGTGATGAAGCACTTGGAGCCGTTGATCACCCACTCGTCTCTGGCCTCGTCGAGCACCGCCGTCGTCCGGGTGCCGCCCGCGTCGGAGCCGCCGTCCGGCTCGGTCAGGCCGAACGCGCCGAGCGCCTCGCCCGCGCAGAGCCTCGGCAGCCACTGCCGCTTCTGCTCCTCCGTACCGAAGCGGAACACCGGCATCGCACCCAGCGAGACCCCGGCCTCCAGGGTGATCGCCACCGAGGAGTCGACCCGGGCCAGCTCCTCCAGCGCGATCCCGAGCGCGAGGTAGTCGCCGCCCATCCCGCCGTACTCCTCCGGGAACGGCAGTCCGAACAGGCCCATCCGCCCCATCTCCCGCACGATCTCGTACGGGAACTCATGGCGCTCGTAGAAGTCACCGATCTTCGGAGCGACCACGTCGTGCGCGAACTCCTCTACGGTGCGGCGCAGTTCCTCGTGCTCGGCGGTCAGCCGGTGGTCCAGGGACATGGATTTCACCTTGATTCTCGCAGGATCCCCGTCCTTCAGGGCGGGGAGGAATGGGTCCTCGGTGCGGAGCAGCGAAGTGGCGGAGTTCGCTGCACATTGGTCTTGAACTGCACTTTCTTTCGTTGTCAGTGAGGGCTGTTAGGTTGCGAACCATGGCGACGAAAGCAGCGGCAGGGCAGGGGGGCCGGACGTGCCCGGTACACCTACCGGCTGCGCGTGTCGTCGACCGCGCGGGCGGGTCTTGATGCGGAGTGGGCGCGGTGTAGGTGGGTGTGGAACGAGTGCGTGGCCATGTCCCGCAAGGTTCACGCCGCAAACCGTGACGCGGCTGACAAGACGACGTGCGGTCCTGGGCAGCTCGATAAGCTGCTGACCGAGGCTCGGCAGTCGATGGCATGGCTGCGGGAGGGGGCGAGCGTTCCGCAGCAGCAAACCATCCGAGACTTCGCCACGTCCCGCGCCAAGGCGGTCAAGGACATCAGGGCGAGGGTGCCGGTGCGGCGGCGGGCCGGGATGCCCCGGATGAAGCGCAAGCGGGATGCGCTGCCCACGCTGAACTACACCCAGCGCGGATTCCGTCTCAAGGACGGCCGCCTGCACCTCGCGGGCGGCGTCGTCCTGACGGTCGTCTGGTCCCGCGAGTTGCCGTCCCTGCCTTCCTCGGTGCGTGTGTACCGGGACAGTCTGGGGCACTGGTACGCGTCGTTCGTCGTCGTCACCGAGACCCAGCCGTTTCCTGCAACAGGGCGTGCGCTCGGCGTGGACTGGGGTGTCAAGGAGACCGCCACCACTACATCCGACGCCCACGACCTCCCTCACCCTGAACACGGGAAGAACGCGGCGCGGAAGCCGGGGCGCTGTCAGCGGATGATGGCCCGTCGCCGCCCCGTGCACGGACAGGCCGCATCCAAGGGATACCGCAACGCCCGTCGGCAGGCCGCGAAGCTGCACAAGAAGGTTGCCCGGCAGCGGCAGGACACCGCCCGCAAGTGGGCCAAGTCCGTGGTCCGCGATCACGACGCCGTCGCTGTAGAGGACTTCCGCCCGAAGTTCCTGGCGAAGACCACCATGGCCCGCAAGGCCGCCGACGCCGCGATCGGCGCCACCAAGACAGCTCTCATCGAAATGGGCCGTAAGCACGCCCGGGACATCCGACTCGTGCATCCGGCGCACACCACCATGGACTGCGCGTCCTGCGGTGCAAGAACCAAGCACGCACTTCCCCTTTCGGAACGTACCTACACCTGCACCGCGTGCGGAGTCGTATCCCCCAGGGACAAGAACTCCGCATGCGTGATGCTGGTCCGGGCTGGTCTCAACCCGGCTGGTGCTGATCGTGTAAGAGCCGGCGGACCGCTGGTCCCCGGGCCGACGTGAGCCAGGAATCCCCGCCCTTCGGGGCGGGGAGGATGTCAATGCTCCTTGTGGGACAGGGCGCGGACGGTACGGGACGGGCTCGGTCGGCCCAGTTGTTCGGCGAGCCACACGCTGGTGGCGGTGAGCGCGTCGAGGTCGACCCCGGTTTCGATACCGAGGCCGTCGAGCATCCACACGAGATCCTCGGTGGCGAGGTTTCCGGTCGCGCTCTTCGCGTACGGGCAGCCGCCGAGGCCGCCCGCGGAGGCGTCCACGGTGGTGACGCCGTGCTGGAGGGCGGCCAGGGTGTTGGACAGGGCCTGTCCGTACGTGTCGTGGAAGTGCACCCCGATCGTGTCGGTGGGCACCCCGGATTCGTTCAGTGCCGTCAGCAGGGTGCGGACGTGGCCAGGTGTCGCGACGCCGATGGTGTCGCCGAGCGAGAGCTCGTCGCAGCCGAGGTCCATCAGGGCCCTGGCCACCCGCACGACCTGGGCGACGGGGACGGGCCCCTCCCACGGGTCGCCGAAGCACATCGACAGGTAGCCGCGCACATGCACCCGGTCCGCCTTGGCGCGGGCCACGACGGGCTCGAACATGGCGAGCGACTCGTCGACGGTGCGGTTGAGATTGCGGGCCGCGAACGTTTCCGTCGCGGAGCCGAACACGGCGATCCGGCGGGCGCCGAGCGCGAGGGCCCGGTCCAGGCCCCGTTCGTTCGGCACCAGGACGGGGAGCGCCACGTCGCCCACGTCCCCTATGTCGCCGAGCAGCGGGAACAGCTCTTCCGCGTCGGCCAGTTGGGGCACCCACTTGGGGTGGACGAAGCTCGTCGCCTCGATCGTGGAGAGCCCGGCGACCGCGAGCCGGCGGATGAACTCCGCCTTCACCCCGGT
This sequence comes from Streptomyces sp. NPDC087428, assembly GCF_044744085.1. Classification (NCBI taxonomy): domain Bacteria; kingdom Bacillati; phylum Actinomycetota; class Actinomycetes; order Kitasatosporales; family Streptomycetaceae; genus Streptomyces; species Streptomyces sp. NPDC087428. Next base: position 492,513 of record NZ_JBIUXR010000001.1, on the reverse strand, counting down.
CGGCACGACCGTCTTCTCGTTCTGGAGCCCGTCGCGGGCGCCGACCTCGTGGATTTTGATCCGGGCCGGCAGGTCAGGCGCGGGCACGGTCATCGGCAGGGTGCGGGTGGTCGTCATGCTTCCTCCCCGGCGGCGGCCACGGGGGTGACCACGGCCAGTACCTGGTCCATGGCGACCGTGGTCCCGGCGGTGACGTCGAGTTCGGTGACGGTGCCCGCGTGCGGGGCGGAGATGACGTGCTCCATCTTCATCGCCTCCACCACCAGCAGGCTCTGCCCGGCCGCGACCTCGTCGCCGACGGCCACCTTCACCACCGTGACCGTGCCGGGCATGGGTGCGGCGAGGGTGTCGGCCCCGGAGCGGGCGGCGCCGGTCAGCGACGCCTCCACCGGGTCGTGGTCCCGGACGTGCCAGGTGTCGCCGTCCCGGCCGAGCCAGCGGCCCTCCGGGGACGCGGCGTGGGAGAACGCGTGCGTGACACCGGCCAGTTCGAGGGTGACGCGGTGACCGTCCGCGTCGATGAGCCGGGCCGTCTCGGCGCTGCCGGGCAGCGGGCCCAGCGGCCCGCAGGTGCCCGAGTCGGGGACCGGCGGCCGCGCGCCCTCGCCGACATGGCCGAAGGTCAGCTCGGTGGCCGCGCCGCACGGCCGCAGGCCCACCTGCACCGGTTCGTGGCCGGGGATGCGGAAGTGCCGCAGCGTCCGGGCCGGGGTGCCGCCCAGGCGCCAGCCGTCACCGGCCGAGAACGGGTCGGCCCAGGTCCGAGGGCCTGCCGGGGCGGGGGAGTGCTGCCGCAGCAGCGCGGCGGCCGCGTACACCTCCTCCGGGACCCCGTCCGGCACCAGCGCGTCCACCTCGCGCTCCACCAGGCCCGTGTCGAGATCGCCCGCCACCACGGCCGGGTGGCCCAGGAGCCGGCGCAGGAAGCCGGCGTTCGTCGGGACGCCCAGGACCACCGTGTCCGCGAGCGCCGCCCGCAGCCGGCGCAGGGCCGTCGCCCGGTCGGGGCCGTACGCGATCACCTTCGACAGCATCGGGTCGTAGAGGCTGCCGACCTCGCCGCCCTCGCCGAGCCCCGAGTCCGTCCGCACCCCGCCGCCCTGCGGCTCGTGCAGCGCCAGCACGGTGCCGCCCGAGGGCAGGAAGCCGCGCGCCGGGTCCTCTGCGCAGACCCGGGCCTCGACCGCGTGCCCGGTGAGCGTGATGTCGCTCTGCGCGTGGGTGAGCGGTTCGCCGGCCGCGACCCGCAGTTGCCACTCCACCAGGTCGAGGCCGGTGATCAGCTCGGTCACCGGGTGCTCCACCTGGAGACGGGTGTTCATCTCCATGAAGCAGTACGCGGCGGGGTCGCCGCCCGGGACGATGAACTCCACCGTGCCCGCGCCGACATAGCCGCAGGAGCGGGCCGCCCGGACGGCGGCCTCGCCCATCGCCGCCCGGGTCTCCTCGTCGAGCAGGACGGACGGCGCCTCCTCGATGATCTTCTGGTGGCGGCGCTGGAGCGAGCACTCGCGCTCGCCCAGGTGCACCACGTTTCCGTGCGCGTCCGCCAGTACCTGGATCTCGATGTGGCGCGGCCGGTCGATCCACCGCTCCACGAGCAGGGTGTCGTCACCGAAGGAGGCACGCGCCTCGCGCCGGGCCGCGGCGATCTCGTCCGCGAGCAGCGCCGCGTCGTGGACCAGCCGCATCCCCTTGCCACCGCCGCCCGCCGAGGGCTTCAGCAGCACCGGCATACCGATCTCGTGCGCCGCCTCGGCCAGTTGGCCGTCGGTGAGGTCGCTCCCGGTGGAGCCGGGGACGACCGGGACACCGGCCGCGGCGACCGTCTCCTTGGCCCGGATCTTGTCGCCCATCAGCGCGATGGCGGCGGCGGGCGGGCCGATGAAGACCAGCCCCGCGTCCGCGCACGCCTGGGCGAAGGCCGCGTTCTCGGCGAGGAAGCCGTAGCCGGGGTGGACGGCCTGCGCGCCCGTGCGGCGCGCCGCCTCCAGCAGCCGGTCCGCCGAGAGGTAGCTCTCGGACGCCGGGGCGGGGCCGATCCGTACCGCCGTGTCGGCCTCTTGTACATGCCGGGCGTCCGCGTCCGCGTCGCTGAAGACGGCGACCGAGCGCACCCCCAGCTCACGCAGGGTCCGGATGACCCGGACCGCGATCTCGCCTCGGTTGGCGACGAGAACGGTGTCGAACATCGTCATCTGTTCCTCACATCCGGAAGACGCCGAAACCGGCATCGCCCAACGGGGCGTTGGCGCAGGCGGTCAGGGCGAGCCCCAGCACCTGCCGGGTCTCCATCGGGTCGATCACACCGTCGTCCCAGAGCCGGGCGGTGGCGTAGTACGCGTTGCCCTGGGTCTCGTACTGCTCGCGGATCGGGGCCTTGAAGGACTCCTCGTCCTCGGCGCTCCAGTCGTCGCCCAGCTGGTCGCGCTTGACCGTGGCGAGGACGGACGCGGCCTGCTCGCCGCCCATGACGGAGATCTTGGCGTTGGGCCACATCCACAGGAAGCGCGGGCTGTAGGCCCGGCCGCACATCGAGTAGTTGCCCGCGCCGTAGGACCCGCCGACCACCACGGTCAGCTTCGGCACCCGGGTGCAGGCGACGGCGGTGACCATCTTGGCGCCGTGCTTGGCGATGCCGCCGGCCTCGTAGTCACGGCCCACCATGAATCCGGAGATGTTCTGGAGGAACACCAGCGGGATGCCGCGCTGGTCGCACAGCTCGATGAAGTGCGCGCCCTTCTGGGCGGACTCGGAGAACAGGATGCCGTTGTTGGCGACGATCCCGACCGGGTGGCCGTGGATGTGCGCGAAGCCGGTGATCAGCGTCGTCCCGTACTCGGCCTTGAACTCCGCGAAGCGCGAACCGTCGACGACCCGGGCGATCACCTCGCGTACGTCGTACGGGGTGCGCGAGTCGACCGGGACGGCCCCGTACAGACCGGCGGGGTCCACCTTCGGCTCGTCGGCCGGCCGCACCGACCAGGGCAGCGGGCCCCGGTCCGGGAGGGTGGCCACGATGTTCCGCACGATCCGCAGCGCGTGCGCGTCGTCCTCCGCGAGGTGGTCGGTGACCCCGGACGTACGGGAGTGGACCTCGCCGCCGCCCAGCTCCTCGGCCGTCACGACCTCACCGGTCGCGGCCTTCACCAGCGGCGGCCCGCCCAGGAAGATCGTCCCCTGGTTCCGGACGATCACGGCCTCGTCGCTCATCGCGGGGACGTACGCCCCGCCGGCCGTGCAGGACCCGAGCACCGCCGCGATCTGCGGGATGCCGGCCCCGGACATCCGGGCCTGGTTGTAGAAGATCCGCCCGAAGTGCTCCCGGTCCGGGAACACCTCGTCCTGCATCGGCAGGAAGGCACCGCCCGAGTCCACCAGGTACAGGCAGGGGAGGCGGTTCTCCAGCGCCACCTCCTGGGCCCGCAGGTGCTTCTTCACGGTCATCGGGTAGTACGTGCCGCCCTTGACCGTGGCGTCATTGGCGACGATCACGCACTCCCGGCCGCTGACCCGCCCGATCCCGGCGATCACCCCGGCGGCCGGTGCCGAGCCCCCGTACAGCCCCTCGGCCGCCAGCGGGGCCAGCTCCAGGAAGGGGGAGCCCGGATCGAGCAGGGTGTCCACCCGCTCCCTGGGCAGCAGCTTGCCGCGCGCCACATGCCGGGCGCGGGCCTTCTCACCCCCGCCGAGCCTGGCCGTGGCGAGCCGCTTGCGCAGCTCGTCGGTGAGCGCGTGATGCGCCGCCTCGTTGGCCTGCCAGGCCTCGGAGGCGGGATCGGCCGCGCTCGCCAGCACCGGTGCCTGCTGCATCCTGTCGAGCCCCCTTGCCCGTACCGCGGTGTTAGTGAGCGTTAACGTCAACCACAGGTTAACGACCGCTAACCCCCCTGTCTAGAATGACTGGTCATGAGCACTCATGCCGCCGCCCGCGTCGCGGCTCCCACCCGCCGTGAGCAGATCCTCAAGGAGGCCGCGCGCCTCTTCGCCGAGCGCGGCTTCCACGGCGTCGGCGTCGACGAGATAGGCGCCGCCGTCGGCATCAGCGGCCCCGGCCTCTACCGCCACTTCCCCGGCAAGGACGCGATGCTCGCCGAGCTGCTGGTCGGCATCAGTGAGCGGCTGCTGGCCGGCGGGGAGCTGCGCGTCTCCGAGGACGCGGCCTCCGGCGACGGGTCACGGGAAGCGCTCCTGGACGCGCTCATCGAGGGCCACATCGACTTCGCCCTCGACGACCGCCCCCTCATCACCCTGCACGACCGGGAGCTGGACCGGCTGCGGGACACCGACCGCAAGCGGGTGCGCCGGCTCCAGCGGCAGTACGTCGAGGTGTGGGTCGGCGTCGTCCGCGACCTTTACCCGGACCTCCCCGAGCACGAGGCGCGCGCCGCGGTGCACGCCGTCTTCGGCCTGCTGAACTCCACCCCGCACCTGGGGCGCCCCGGCGCGCTGCCCGACCGCACGGACACGGCGGCGCTGCTGCACCGGCTGGCCCGGGGCGCGTTCGACGCGGCGGGCGGCGCGCGGCCGGCGCCGGACGGTATGACGGAATAGGCCGACGGAAAGACCGCCCCGGACCCCCGGGTGCGAATCCGCGCCGACTTTTCCCCACGACTCCCTTTCGCCTGAGTTGTTTCCGCGAGTTGCGGACATAGGCTTCGGGACGGTCGCGTCCGCGCCTGATGGGGAACTGAATGAAAAGCTGCCAGGTATCGATCGTCGTCCCTTGTTATAACGAGGACGAGGCCGTCAAGGTGTTTCACCGCGCCCTGGTCGCCGCTCTCGAACCCACCGGGAAGAGCTTCGAGGTCTGCTATGTCGACGACGGCAGCGAGGATCTCACCCGGGCCGAACTGATCCACCTGGCCGCCGTCGACGAACGGGTCCGGTACACCGCCTTCAGCCGCAATTTCGGCAAGGAGGCCGCCATGCTCGCCGGACTCCGTATGGCCCGCGGGGATTCCGTGGTGCTCATGGACGCCGACCTCCAGCACCCGCCCGAACTCCTGCCCCGCATGATGGAGCTGAGCGGGCACGGATACGACCAGGTGATCGCCCGGCGCGACCGCGAGGGCGAGGGCTCGCTGCGGTCGTTCGCCAGCCGCTCCTACTACCGCGCCATGGGGCACTTCATGGACGTGTCGGTGGTCGACGGCGAGGGGGACTTCCGGCTGCTGTCCCGCCGCGCGGTGGACAGTGTGCTCGCGCTCCCCGAGTCCAACCGGTTCTCCAAGGGGATCTTCTCCTGGATCGGCTTCGACACCACCAGCTTCACCTACCACAACGCCCAGCGGGTGGCCGGGCGCTCGAAGTGGGGTGGCAGACGGCTGCTCAACTACGGCATCGACGGGCTGATCTCCTTCAACAACCGCCCCCTGCGGCTGGCCGTCTACGCCGGCCTCCTGATGGCCCTGGCGGCGATGGGGTACGCCCTGTGGATCATCGTGGAGGTGGCGCGCAACGGGGTAGGGGTGCCCGGCTACACCACACTGCTCACCGCCGTCGTGGCGCTCGGCGGGATCCAGCTGGCCACGCTCGGAATCGTCGGTGAGTACGTCGGCCGCATCTACGGCGAGACGAAGAACCGCCCGCACTACCTGATCCGGGAGACCAGCGAGCAGCCCGCTCCCGTCGCTCCCGCCGCACCCGACATGCCGTTACGGGTGCGGGGCGGCGGCGCGAGTGCCTTTGGTTCCGGCCGTTCCCGGACCGTGCGCCAATTCATCACCTTCGCCATGATCGGGGTCGTCAATACGGCGGTCTATCTGTCCGTGTACGCGACGCTCAACCACTGGATTCCGTATCTGGCCGCCCATGTCATCGGCTACTGCGTCAGCATCGTCGGATCCTTCCTGCTCAATTCCTACATCACCTGCCGGACCAGTCCGACCTGGCGGGCCTTTGTCCGCTTCCCGCTGTCGAGTCTCGTCAATCTCGTCCTGTCCGGGGCGCTGCTCTACGTCGGCGTGAGTCATCTGGGCATGGGAAAGAACATCGCCGCGCTCACCGCCGGAATTCTCGCCACCCCGTTCTCCTTCCTGCTCGCCCGGTGGGCCATCACCTCCGGTGCGGCCGTGTCCCGGCAGCCGGAACCGCTGGCCGATTCCCGGGCCGGCCGCACCGGCGACTGACGTCCCGCGGCACCGGCACGGCACACGTACTCGACGGCACCGCACGAAGGGCACCGGCACCTCCATGACCGCGGAAGCATCGGGAACAGCGGACACCCCGCCCGGACCGGGGGGCGCGTCCCACCGGCCGGACGGCGCACGGGCCGATCGGCGCCTCATGCCGCTCTGGGCGGCCGTCCTCACCGCGTTCCCGCTGGCCCTGCTGGGCGCGTCCTTCTGGATCGGCCGGCTGGTGCGGCCGGGCGGCGACGACTGGTGCTTCCTGCCCGTACTGCGGGACGAGGGCGTCTCCGGCATGATCGGGAAGTTCTACCTGCACGACAACGGGCGCGTCGCCAACGCGCTGATGGTCGCGCTCTACGGGGCCGGGGGCGTGGCGGGCCAGCAGTGGTACGCGACGGTCAGCGGGCTGCTGATCCTGGCCGTGGTGTGGGCGCTGGTCCCGGCCGCGCTGCGCGTGTCCGGGCGGACCGCGCCGCGCGGAGTGCCGCTGCTCGTCGCGTCGATGACCGTGGTGGTGTTCTTCTTCGCGACCCCCAACACGTACAAGACGTTCTACTGGCCGGCCTCCTCCGTCTCGCACACGGTCGCCCCGGCGCTGGCCGCCGCCGCGGTGATCCCGTTGCTGCGGGCCCGGTCGCGGCGCGGGTGGATCCTCGCGCTGTGCGTCGCCGTCGTGGCCGGGCTCTTCGTCGGGACCCTCTCGGAGGGGACCGCGATCGTCTCCGGCGTCCTGCTCTGCACCGCCCTGCTGCTCAGCCTGCGGTCGCGGCCGGGCCCCGCCCGCCACCGCACCCGCCTCTGGTGCGGCGTCGCGCTGGCCGCCGTGGTGGCGGGGACGATCATCATCTACACCTCGCCGGGGTCCCGGGTCCGCCGTGAGCGGTTCGGCACCGGCGCCACGTCCGTCGTCGACACCGGATCGCTGGCCGACGCGCTGCGGACCTTCGGCGACATCCTGGGGACCGTCCTGACCACCTGGACCTACCTGGGCGCACTCGCCGTCGGCGTCCTGCTGGGCCTGCTGCTGCGCGGGGGCGACCCGGCCGGCGACGGACCGCCGAGCGGCCGGCCGCTCGTCCCGGCCCTGGCCGCGGTGGCGGCGTTCCTGGTGTCCGGCTACCTCTGCACCCTCGTCACCCTCCCCGCCTTCGCGCACAACATGATGACGTATGGCACCCGCACCTGGAACGACTTCCTGTTCCTGTTCGTGCTGCTGCTCGCCGGACTCGGTGCCCTGCTCGGTGACGCCCTGCGCGCCCGGCGGCGGGGCACCGCCGCCGTTCCCCTCGTCACGGGAACGGCGGCGGTGCTCTGCGCCGCGGTGTGCGTGGGGCTGTTCGTGCCGCTGACCGGCCTGGCGCACGACATGGGCGTACGGGCCCGGCACTGGGACCGCCAGGACCGGCTGCTGCGCAGGGAGGTGGCCGAGGGCGCGACGGTCCTGCCGTACGTGCCGGCCTCCGTGGGGCAGATGCGCGACCCGTTCGGCCACCACGGCCGCAGCATCTGGCCGGCCCCCTGCACGGCGCAGTACTACCACCTGAAGCGGATCACCTACGCGACCCGGCTGCCGGCTCCCGGACCGACACGCTGACCTCCGCCACCCGCATCGGATGACCGGGCTCCGTCGCGGGACCCGGCGCCGCCCCGTCGGCGGCCGGCAGCGCGCCGCCCACCGCCACGTTCAGGATCAGGAACTGGCCCCGCTTCACCGCCCGGTCCCAGGTGGCCGCGTCCATGCCGGACGCCTTCACCCGGTGGAACACCCGGCCGTCCAGATACCAGCGGACCTCCTCTGCGCCGGGCGCGGTGTCGACCTCCACGGCGTACGAGTGGAACGCGCCGCGACAGCCGGAGCACTTCTGCCGGGGCGAGCTGAGCCCCACCGGCTCCTCGCAGGGACCGCCGTCCAGGGTGCCGCAGTGCATGGTGCCGAAGACGGCGTCGCGGCCGTTGACGGACTCCATCACGTCGAGTTCGCCGGTGGCCGGCCACCCCGTGTACCCGTCGCGCAGTTCGGCGCCCATGGTCCAGAAGGCCGGCCAGTAGCCGGCCGCCGCCGCACCCGTGACGTCCGGCAGGGCGATCGACGCCTCGATCCGCAGGGCACCGCCGGGCGGCGGCGCGAAGTCGGAGCGCCGGGACTCGACGCGGCCCGAGTACCACCGCCCCTCGCGCCGGGTGGGCACGATCTCCAGCGCCCCCTTCCCGTCGAGGCGGACGTTGTCCGTGGAGTCCGTCATCGTCTCGATCTCCCCGGTGCCCCACCGAGGGGCCGGGCAGCCCGGGTAGCAGGTGCCGCGGTCGTACTGCCACCGGGAGGCGGCCGGGCGGCTGCCCGCGGGCCCGTCGAATTCGTCGTGCAGCAGCCGGGTCCAGCCGTCCGCCGCCGGTGCGCCGGTCCGCATGAGCAGCCGTTCGAGCCGGGGCGCCAGCACCACGGCGGCGACGTCGGTCAGATGGGCGTCGTCCCGGTAGAGCAGGATCCGGTCCAGGACCGCCGGGCAGGTGGGCCGGGCGGCCGGGCACAGCACCGAGTTCACCTCCACGGCCCGCACCCCCGGCAGGGCGCCGGCCGCCGCCTGCCGCGCCAGCGGATCGGGCCACCGCGCCTTCTCCCGGCCGAAGGCGCAGGCCTCCGGATCCGTGAGGTGACCCGAGACGCACGCCGGGACGTCGGTCCCCGGCACCGGGGTGTCCTCGATGTAGACCACCGGCACCCCGAGCGCGCGCAGCGGCTTCAGGGTCTTCTCCCAGCCCTTGAGCAGCCGTTCCTGGTCATCGGTGTAGCGGTTCAGGGAGCCGATCACGATCAGCTCGGGCTTCGGCCCCTTGCGCAGCCGGGCCAGACTGTCGGCCCGCCAGCTGTCGCACTCGTGGTACGTGCGCCCCAACTGCGGGTTCACCACGGACAGTTCGGGGAGCGGGCAGCCCTGCTTCACCAGTTCCTGGAGGGCCCAGCCGCGCTTGGCCGCGAGGCTGAGCAACGGTGAGAACCACTGCCCGGCGTGCGAGTCGCCGAGCAGGACGACCCGGTGCGGACTGTCCACCGCGCCGAACAGGCAGGGCGGGCTGCTCGTCACCGGCGGCGCCACCTCGCACGCACCGTCCGGCGGGAAGCTCTTGCGGGCCTGCACCGGGCTCGGCACCACGGGGCCGCCGGGCGGCGCACCGGTCCGCGTCAGCAGCGAGGGGCCGTCGGCCGCTCCCGGCGGCAGCCCCTTCGCGTCCACCGGGGCGGCCGGGCCCAGCAGATGCAGCGTGGTGGTGCCCACCACCAGCGCCAGGGCCACCGGCACGACCACGGCCGCGAGTCCCAACGACAGTCCTCGCCGCGGTAGTTCGGAGAGCGTGCTGCTGTGCCTCAGCGGCCGTTCCACCCAGCGCGCCGTCGCCAGGGCGGGCAGGACGCAGGCCAGCGTCAGCGCCGTTCGCGCGGGCCAGCCGAGGGCGCCGAAGCGGGCCTCGGCCAGGACGAGCACCGGCCAGTGCCAGAGGTACAGGGTGTACGAGAGCCGGCCGACCGCCCCGGGAGCCCGCATCGACAGCAGCCGCCCGACCCCGGCCCCCGCCCTGTACCCGGCCGCCCCGTCCGGGCGGCGTCCGGGTGTCCCGGCCAGGATGACCGCGGCCGTGGCCAGGGTCGGGACGAGCGCCGCGTATCCGGGGTACGGCGTCGAGGCGTCGTAGCTCAGGACGCACCACACGAGCGCCGCCGCCCCCGCCCAGCCGCACAGCAGCCGCAGCGGGCGCGGCCCGCGCAGCAGATGCCACGGGAGCAGGGCCAGCAGCGCGCCCACACCGAACTGCCAGACGCGCGACGGCGTTCCGAGGTAGGCCAGGGAGACGGAGTCGCCCGTCCAGCGCAGCGACAGGGCGAAGGTGGTGAGCGTCAGCAGGGCGGTGACGGCGAGCGCCGCAGGCCGCAGCGCACGCCCCCGGCGCGCCGAGCGTGCGGCGAGGACCGCGAGCACGGCGAGCAGCGGGGCCCAGCACAGATAGAACTGTTCCTCCACCGCCAGCGACCAGAAGTGCAGCAGCGGGCTCTCGTCCTGCCCTGCGGCCAGGTAGTCGGTCTGCTGCTGGACGAACCGCCAGTTGGCGACGGACAGGGCCGACGCCACGACGTCGTTCTCCAGATCCGTGCGGCGCAGCGGGACGGTCAGCCAGGCCCCGGCCACCGCGACCGCGACCAGGACCACGGCGGCCGAGGGCAGCAGCCGGCGGGCCCGGCGGGCGAAGAACTCGCCCAGCCGGATCCGGCCGGTGGTGACGGCCTCCCGCACCAGGAGTCCGGTGATCAGGTAGCCGGATATGACGAAGAAGACGTCCACGCCGACGAACCCGCCGGCCAGGGCGGGTACGGACGCGTGGAAGGCGAGGACCGAGAGGACCGCGAACGCGCGCAGCCCCTCGATGTCGGGGCGGAACGCGGACCGGCGCGAACCCGTGGCGCCGGGTCCGGGGCCGGCGCCATCGGACGGTGGTCCGTGGGTGGCGCTGCTCCCGGGCCGCGGAGCGGAAGGGGCGAGGGTGGGCATCGTACGAGGGCCTTTCAGCTCAGCCAGGGCAGCATGGGATCGACCCAGCCGGACGCGAGCAGGGCGGTGAGCAGGAGCGTGACCGTCACGGCGAGCGTTTCCGGCCAGCGTCTGGGCAGCACGGAGCGGGCGCGCCGCCGGGCCGGTGCGGGGCGCCGCGGGGCGGTGGCCGGGCGGAGTCCGGTCAACAGGTCCCTGATCAGGGGGACGTTGATCTGGAGCTGCACCAGCAGATAGAGGCCGAGTCCCCAGTTGGGCGCCCAGCCGTTGCGGGCGACGGCCAGGGCGAGGCCGCCCGCGGCCGCCCCGGTGGAGCAGCAGAGCCAGCCGAGCGAGACGAGGACCACGCGCCGTGCCATCGTGCCCGGCTTCCCGCCGCCGGCCCCGGTGGGCACCCATGCCGCGCTGTGGCCGCGCAGGGTGTGCAGGAAGGCGGCTCCGGCGGCCACGCTCATCAGGATGTTGGCCCGGATCACCTCGATCCGCCAGCGGGTCCGGCTGATCCGCGGCAGCAGCACGTGCCACAGCCACAGCGGTGCGAGCAGCGGCAGCACGTGCCAGGGCCGGATCTGGTCCGGGTACCAGAACATCATCACCAGCGGCGGCAGCGGGGCCGCGAAGGTGTTCACCACCGTCGTCAGGTAGCCGACGACGCCCTCGTGGAAGCAGAGCCGCATCCGCCACGGGGCGCCCATCCGCTTGAGGACCGGGGTCCCGATCAGATGCAGGTTGCCCATCGCCCAGCGGTACTGCTGGTTGAGGAAGGAGGCGAGGTTGTCCGGCGAGGTGCCCTTGGCCACCAGCACCGGCACGTACAGGGTCCGGAACCCCTGCTCGTACAGGGCGAGTCCGGTGTACAGGTCCTCGCTGTGGTCGAGCCGGGCGAAGCCGCCGGCCAGGTCGATGGCGCTGCGCCGGTAGACCGCGTTGCTGCCGCAGCAGATCGCCGCGTCGCTCGCGTCCCTGGACGGCTGGATCCAGCGGAAGAACCACTCCTGCGCCGATCCGGCGGCGCGCTGGATCCACTCCATCGTCTCGTCGGTGTCGAAGCACTGCGGGCTCTGCACGATGCCGACGCCCGGGTCGGCCAGGTACGGCACGAGATGGCGCAGGAAGTCGGGCCGGGGCGCGAAGTCGGCGTCCAGGATGGCGATGTACTCCGCGCTGCTCAGGGTGAGCGCGTGATTGAGGTTGCCCGCCTTCTTCAGCTGCCCCCGGTCGGGCCGTACGACGTAGCGGTAGCCGAACTCGGCTGCCAGGGCGGCCACTTCGGGGCTGTCCGCGTCGTCCAGCACCCAGACGGTCAGCGCGCCGGGCCAGTCCAGGTCCGCGACGGCCCGGTAGGCGTTGTCCAGGACCGGCAGGGGTTCCCCGCAGGTCGGCAGGTAGAGGTCGACACTCGGCAGTTCGGCCGGGTCCCAGGCGTGCACGAGCACTTCGTGCGAGCGCCTGGTGAGCCGGCGCTGGCGCAGGCTGTTGACCGACGAGAGCGCGAGGGCGACGACGTTCAGGGAGAGCACCGCGAGAAAGGCCCACAGGGCCGGGGTCCGCAGGGCGAAGGTGAACATGGCCGCCGCCGTGAGCACGAAGGCGAACGAGGAGCTGATCAGTACCCAGCGGCGCTGTGGCCCGAAGTACCAGTAGAGCTCTTGGTCGGACGGAGGTTGAGGTAAGTGATGGACGGTCATAAAGCCCCCCACGGCTGTGCATGTCCCGGTATCGGGGGACCCACCCTAGCGCCAAAGGTATAGACCATTCGCCGGTGATCGGAGAGTGAGACGTCGGCCGGGCGCGCGGGGAGTGGTCCGGAATTTCTCCGGGAGTGGTCTGGACCTATTTCATGATCCCGTCCGGATGGAGCGGGAAGTTCCAGGTCACACGCGGGTTAACAGTCACCCAACATCCCGAGGAGGCCGCCCCGCGGCTCCGGACCCGCGCCGGCGGCGGCGTCCGGCCGCCACCGCGGCGGCCGCCGCCCCGCGTTCCCGGGCCCGGAACCGCCGACCGCTTCATACGAACGGCACACAGCGCACACCTGACGGCACAATGGGTTCATGCCGATACCCAGCCGCGCCGCCCTCGTCGAACACCTCGTCCGTACGCGTATCGCGGGAGACGTCGCGACCCCCCGCGACAACAACCTCTCCCACTACCGCAAGCTCGCCAACGGCGACCGCCACTTCTGGCTTGGCCTGGAGCTCGGCGACCGGTGGCGCGACGAGCAGGACGTGCTGGCCGTGATGGCCGAGCGGTGCGGGGTCAGCGACGACCCGGAGCACCGGTTCGGCCAGGACACCATCGACCCCGAGCTGACCGTCGCCGCCCTGGACCGTGCGGCGGCCCGGCTGCGCAAGGCGGCCGACGGGTCCGAGCGGGTGCTGTTCGCCACCGGGCACCCGGGCGGCCTGCTGGACGTCCACCGCCTGACGGCGGCCGCGCTGCGGGCCGCCGGCTGCGAGATCGTCCGGATTCCGTCCGGGCTGATGGCGGACGAGGGCATGGTCTTCCAGTTCGCGGACGTCGCCGTGCAGGAGCGCGGCGCGACCCTCTGGCACACCCACTCCCCGGCCCCGATGGCGGCGATCCTGGACGGCCTGGAGCGGGAGGGGCGCCCCATGCCCGACCTGGTCGTCGCCGACCACGGCTGGGCCGGGTGCGCGGCGCAGCGCGGCCTCGACGCCATCGGGTACGCGGACTGCAACGACCCGGCGCTGTTCCTGGGGGAGTCGGAGGGCACCCTCCAGGTGGCCGTCCCGCTCGACGACCACGTGCTGGACCCGCGGTTCTACGACCCGATGACGGACTACCTGCTGGACGCGGCCGGACTGCTCTGAGCCGGGGCGCCCGCGCGGGGCCTCAGGGGTTCTGCGCGTCGTAGGCGGCCTGGCTCCGCTCGATGCCGGGGTTGTTGTCGACGGCCCACTCGGCCAGCTTCACGGCGGGCCCGATCAGGGTGCGTCCCGTCGCGGTGAGCTCGTACTCGACGCGCGGCGGGACCTCGGGGTACGCCGTGCGGGTCACCAGACCGTCGCGCTCCAGGTGCCGGACCGTACGCGTGAGCATCCGCTGCGAGATGCCCGGGATGCGCTGCTGGAGCTCGGTGAAGCGCATCCGCTCGCCGTCCAGGGTCGCCACCACCAGCAGGGTCCACTTGTCGCCGACGCGGTCCAGGATGCCCCGGATCGCCCGGCCGCCGTCGCCGCGGATGAGGCAGGTGCTGCGGTACTTCGACATGGCGTCCCCTGTTCGCAACGCACACCGGTGTGCCTTTTGTAAGCGTTCCCATAGTTACCGACCATGTGGTTACGGACAAGTCGTCACCATGACGGAGGACGCACATGGAAATCGCTTACTGGATCGTCGCCGGACTCCTGGGAGTCCTCTACCTGTACTCCGGCGGCAAGAAGGCCGTGCAGTCCAAGGAGCGGCTGGCGCCCATGATGGGCTGGGTGGACACGGTTCCGATGCCGCTGGTCCGGGTCATCGGCGCCGTCGAGATCCTCGGCGCCGCGGGCCTCGTACTGCCGCCGCTCACGGGCATCGTGCCCGGCCTCGCGACGGCGGCCGCGATCGGCCTGGCCGTGCTCCAGGTGATGGCGGCGGGCCTGCACCTGTCCCGGGGCGAGGCCCGGCAGACCGGGCTGAACGCCGCCCTCGTCGTACTGGCGGCGGCGGCCGCCGCCCTGGCCACGACCTGGTGACCCGTGGGGGTCCGGCCCCCGCTCAGCCCGCGCCCGCACCGGGCCCGGCCGACGGGTCCCGCCCGGCGGCACGGGCCCGGCGCCGCTGTGCCAGTCCCGGCGTCGGGTCCAGATAGACCCGCCGGATCGACGGATACCGCTCCCGCAGCTGCTGCTCGGCCTCCTCGCAGGCCCACTCGACCTGCTCGGCACTGGCCACGTCCCGGAAGTCGACCTTGGCGGCGATCAGGATCTCGGCCGGCCCCTGGATGAGCGTGGTCAGCTCCAGTACGTCGATGATGTGCGGCACCGTCAGCAGCTCCTCCCGCACCCCCGCCCGCATCGACTGCGACACCGGCCGGCCGATCAGCAACTGGGCGTTGGACCGGCCGAGCACCCAGGCCACGTACACGAGCAGCGCGCCGATCAGGACCGACGCGACCCCGTCCCAGACCCCGGAGCCCGACAGCTGGCCCCCGAGCAGTCCGCCCGCGGCCAGCAGCAGACCCACCAGCGCCGCCGAGTCCTCCATCACCACGGCCTTGACCGCGGTGTCCGGGGTGAGCCGGAAGTAGCGGGTGGCGGGGGTGCCCAGCCGCAGGGCCTCCCGGCGGACCTGCCGCAGCCCGGTGCGCAGCGAGTAGCCCTCCAGCAGGAAGGCCACGCCCAGCACGATGTACGAGACGAGCGGATCACCGAGGTCCTCGCCCTCGACCAGGGTGTGGACGCCGTCGTAGACCGAGAAGACCGCGCCGCCGACGAAGGTGGCGACGGAGGCGAGCATCGCCCAGATGTACCGCTCGGGGCCGTACCCCAGCGGGTGTTCCTCGTCGGCGGGCTTCTCGCTGCGCTTGAGCGCGGTGAGCAGCAGCAGTTCGGTGACCGTGTCCGCCACCGAGTGGGCCGCCTCGGAGAGCATCGCGCTCGATCCGCTGATCAGCCCCGCGACGGCCTTCGCCACGGCGATGCCGAGATTGGCGGCCGCCGCGACGACGACGGTGAACGTGGACTCGCCGCCGGCTGGTTTCTCGTCACTCATGGTGGGGAGTATGTCCGCAGCCGGGCCCGGCATGTCCGACGCGCGGCCGGGGCCCGTTCAGTCCGTCCGGGGGACCCGGATCACGCCCTCCTGGATGACGGTGATCGCCAGCCGGCCGTCCTGGGTGTAGATACGGGCCTGGCCCAGCCCGCGCCCGCCGGACGCGGACGGCGACTCCTGGTCGTAGAGCAGCCACTCGTCGGCCCGGAACGGCCGGTGGAACCACATCGCGTGGTCCAGGCTCGCGCCCACCACGTCGCCGACCGCCCAGCCGCCGCGCCCGTGGGCGAGGAGCACCGAGTCGAGCAGCGTCATGTCGGAGACGTACGTGGCCATGCAGACGTGCAGCAGCGGGTCGTCCGCCAGCTTGCCGTTGGTACGGAACCACACCTGCGAGCGGGGCTCGCGCGGCTCCCCGACGGTGCCGAACGGTGGGGCGTCCACGTACCGCAGATCGACCGCGGCCCGTGCCTCGATCAGCCGTTCCACGACACCCGGGTCGCTGAACCGGTCCGCGTGGCGCGGCAGCATCTCGGCGGCCGTGGGCAGCGTCTCCGGGTCGGGTGCGGCCGGCATGTCCGCCTGGTGCTCCAGGCCCTCCTCGTACGTCTGGAAGGACGCGGACAGGTGGAAGATCGGCTGCCCGTGCTGGACGGCGACGACCCGCCGGGTGGTGAAGGAACGCCCGTCCCTGATGCGGTCGACGCTGTAGACGATCGGCGCGCCCGGATCGCCCGCCCGCAGGAAGTACGAGTGCAGCGAGTGGGCGGTCCGGTCGGCCGGGACGGTGCGGCCCGCGGCGACCAGCGCCTGGGCCGCGACCTGTCCGCCGAAGACGCGGGGCACGAGTGCCGAACGGCTCGTGCCCCGGAAGATGTCCCGCTCGATCTGTTCCAGGTCGAGTAGCTGGAGCAGATCGAGCAGGGGGTCGGGTGCGGTGCTCATGGAGAAGAACGTAGCCGCTCTACAGCCCCATGGACTTGGCGATGATCGACTTCATGACCTCGCTGGTGCCGCCGTAGATCCGGTTGACCCGGTTGTCCGCGTACAGGCGGGCGATCGGGTACTCGTTCATGAAGCCGTAGCCGCCGTGCAGCTGGAGGCAGCGGTCGATCACGCGGTGCGCGACCTCGGTGCAGAACAGCTTCGCGGAGGCGGCCTCCGCGGCGGTCAGCTCGCCCTGGTCCAGCGCTTCGAGCGCGCGGTCGGCGACGGCCTGCGCCGCGTCGACCTCGGCCTGGCAGGCGGCCAGCTCGAACTTGGTGTTCTGGAAAGAGGCGACGGTCTTGCCGAAGACGGTGCGGTCCAGCACGTACTCCTTGGCGAACCGGACGGCGGCCGCGGCCTGCGCGTACGCGCCGAAGGCGATGCCCCAGCGCTCGGAGGCCAGGTTGGTGCCGAGGTAGCCGAAGCCCTTGTTCTCCTCGCCGAGCAGGTCCTCTGCCGGGACCTTGACGTCGACGAACGCCAGCTCGGCGGTGTCGGAGGTGCGCAGGCCGAGCTTGTCGAGCTTGCGGCCCACCGAGTAGCCCGCGGACTTGGTGTCGACGGCGAACAGCGAGATGCCGAAGCGGCGGTCGTCCTCGCGGGGGGCGGAGGTGCGGGCGCAGACGATGACGCGGTCGGCGTGCACCCCGCCGGTGATGAAGGTCTTGGCGCCGTTGAGGACGTAGTGCGTGCCGTCCTCGGAGAGCTTGGCGGTGGTCTTCATGCCCGCGACGTCGGAGCCGGTGCCCGGCTCGGTCATCGCCAGGGCCCACATCTCCTCGCCGGTGGTGAACTTCGGCAGCCAGCGCTTCTTCTGCTCGTCGGTGGCGAGCATCTTGATGTAGGGCAGGCCGAGCAGGGTGTGCACCCCGGAGCCGCCGAAGGAGACGCCCGCGCGGGCGGTCTCCTCGTAGATGACGGCCTCGTACTTGTGCGAGTCGATGCCCGCGCCGTCGTACTCCTCGTCCACCGTGATGCCGAAGACACCCAGCTCGCCGAGCTTGCCGTAGAACTCGCGCGGCACCACGCCGGCGGCGAACCACTCGTCGTACACCGGCACGACCTCGGCCGCGATGAAGGCGCGGATGGTCTCCCGGAACGCCTCGTGGTCCTCGTTGAATACCGTACGGCGCACGGGGTGCCTCCCTGGTCGGCTGGTTCGGCTTCGTCACCGGCTAAGCGCTTGCTCAGCCATGGTCAAAAGTTACCCGTCAGTCATGGAGCTGTCCAGGGTGATACCGAGCACGTGCGCTCCACCCCGCCGCCGTGGTGCGACCCGTGCCGCTCAGGGGCGCGTCGCCCGTTCCAGTTCGATCAGTACCGAGTGGTACGTACGCCCCGTGGCCCGGTCCATGCCGATCTCGCACATGCGGTTGGCGGAGAGATGGGCGTCGTAGTGGCGGGAGGTCACCTCCGCGGCCTCCTTCGCGGTCGCCGAGGCCGTCAGCTCCTTGTGCAGCATCCCGCGGTCACCGGCGAAGGCGCAGCACCCCGCGTCGTCCGGGACGACGACCTCCTCCGCGCAGGCCTCCGCGACCTCGCGCAGGTGCGCCACGTCGTCCAGATGCTCCATCGAGCACGTGGGGTGCAGCACGGCCGAGCCGGTCCTGCGCAGGACGGTCAGGCCGGGCAGCAGTTCCTCCGCGGCCCAGACGACGGAGTCGGTCACCGTCAGCCCGCGGTGCAGCTCCCGGTTGGCCTCGGTGAGGTACGGCACGATCTCGTGGGCGATGCCCAGCGTGCAGGAGGAGGCGTCGACGACGAGCGGGAGCCGTCCGGCGTCGGTCCAGCCCCAGGCCGCCTCGACGATGCGGTTGGCCATCACCGCGTTGGCGTCGTCGTACCCCTTGGAGTGCCAGATCGTCGCGCAGCAGGTGCCCCCGACGTCCTCGGGAATCCACACCGGCCTGCCCGCGCGGGCCGACACGTCGACGACGGCCTGCCGCAGCGAGGGCGTCTCCTCGCCGTCGGGTCCGCCGAAGATGCGGTTGACGCAGGCCGGGTAGTAGACCGCGCTCGCGCCCTCACGGGTGGTGGCGGGCGAACCGCCCCCGGCGGCGCCGGGGATCTCCGGCAGCCATTCGGGGACCAGGTCGGGGCGCACGGCCCGGCGGGCGAGCCCGGTGAGGCTCCGCAGCAGCTTGTCGGGCACCTTGTCCGCCACGGCGACGGCGATCCGGGCCGAGGCCTCCACCGCCTTGAACCGGGTCGCGGAGATCTCCGCGACCCGCTCCTCGCGCGGGGAGTGCCGCTGATGGCGGAAGTCCTTCATCATGGCGCCGGTGTCGATCCCGACCGGACAGGCGAGTTTGCAGGTGGAGTCGCCCGCGCAGGTGTCGACCGCGTCGTAGCCGTAGGAGTCCAGGAGCGCGTCCTGGACGGGTGAGCCGGCGGGCTGGCGGTTCATCTCCCGGCGCAGCACGATGCGCTGGCGGGGGGTGGTGGTCAGGTCGTGGCTGGGGCACGTCGGTTCGCAGAACCCGCACTCGATGCAGGGGTCGGCGACGGCCTCGATCCGGGGGATGGTCTTGAGGCCGCGCAGATGGGCCCTGGGGTCGCGGTCCAGGACGATCCGGGGGGCCAGTACCCCGTCGGGGTCGATGATCTGCTTGAGGCGCCACATCAGTTCGGTCGCGCGGGGGCCCCATTCCAGTTCCAGGAAGGGGGCGATGTTGCGGCCGGTGGCGTGTTCCGCCTTGAGGGAGCCGTCGAAGCGTTCCACGGTCATCTTGCAGAAGTCGTCCATGAACGCGGCGTACCGGTCGATGTCGGAGGGCTTCGCCGCGTCGAAGGCGAGCAGGAAGTGCAGGTTGCCGTGGGCGGCGTGGCCCGCGACGGCGGCGTCGAACCCGTGCTCGGCCTGGAGGGTCAGGAGCGCGTCGCAGGCGTCGGCCAGCCGGGAGGGCGGGACGGCGAAGTCCTCCGTGATCAGGGTCGTGCCCGCGGGGCGGGAGCCGCCGACCGCGGTGACGAAGGCCTTGCGGGCCTTCCAGTAGCCGGAGATGACCTTCGCCTCGCGGGTGAACTCGTTGGTGACCGAGGTGACGGGCCGCACCAGCTCCAGCCCGCGGAGGACTTCGCCGGCCGCCTCCTCGTGGGCCTGCCGGCCGGCCTCGTCCGGAGCCCGGAACTCCACCAGCAGCGCGGCGGTCGTCTTCGGCAGCCCGGCCCAGTCGGCGGGCACGCCCTGGACGCTGACGGAGGCGCGCAGGGTGTTGCCGTCCATCAGCTCGACGGCGATGGCGCCCGCCTCGTTGAACAGTGGGACGGCGGCCGCCGCCGCGGTGAGGGAGGGGAAGAAGAGCAGTGCGGTGGAGAGGTGGCGGTCCAGCGGCAGGGTGTCGAAGACGACCTCCGAGATGAAGCCGAAGGTGCCCTCCGAGCCGACCATCAGCCCGCGCAGGATCTCCACGGGGGTGGCGCCGTCCAGGAACGCGTCGAGCCGGTAGCCGTTGGTGTTCTTGATCTCGTACTTGGCCCTGATCCGGGCGGTGAGCGCGGCGTCGGCCTCGATCTCCGCCTTCAGCGCCAGCAGCCCCGCGCACAGTTCCGGTTCCGCCCGTGCCAGGTCGGCGTCCGCGCCGGGGGCGGCGGTGTCCACCACGGTCCCGCCGGGCAGCACGAAGGTCAGGGAGGACAGGGTGCGGTAGGAGTTGCGCGTGGTGCCCGCGGTCATGCCCGAGGCGTTGTTGGCGACGACTCCGCCGACCGTGCAGGCGATGGCGCTGGCCGGGTCGGGGCCGAGCAGCCTCCCGTACCGGGCGAGCGTGGCGTTGGCCCGCATGACGGTGGTGCCGGGCGAGATGCGGGCCCGCGCGCCGCCGTCCAGGACCTCGATGCCGGTCCAGTGCCGTCGCACGTCCACCAGGATGTCCTCGCCCTGTGCCTGGCCGTTGAGGCTGGTGCCCGCGGCCCGGAAGACCACGTCACGGCCGTGTTCACGGGCGTAGGACAGGACCGCCGAGACGTCCTCGATGTTCTCGGGGAGCACAACGACCTGCGGGACGAAGCGGTAGGGGCTCGCGTCGGAGGCGTACTTGACCAGATCGGAGACCTTCCACAGCACCTTGCCCGGCCCCAGGAGAGCCGTCAGCCCGTCCCGCAGCGGCTGAGGGGTACCGGCGGCCCGGCCGTCCGGGACCCGGTCGGGGGCGGTGGGGTCGGCCGCTCCGGGGCGGAGGGCTTCGGGCTTGGGTTCCAGCAGCGGCATGCGTTCGTCTCCTCGGCGGACCGGTGGCCCCGCCGCCGCCGCGGGGGCGGCGGCGGGGCCACCGGTCTCGATCATTGCGACCAGGCTATGAGCAGGCCGACGCGGCGCGACGGCGCCCCCGCGGCGGCGGGGTCACCGGGAGCGGTCAGCCGGGCACGACGGCCACCACGTCGATCTCCACCAGGATGTCCATCAGGTCCGAGCCGACCGTGGTGCGGACCGGGTACGGCGCCGTGAAGAACTCGCCGTAGGCGGCGTCGTACTCGGCGAAGTCCCGCTTGAGGTGCTCCAGGTGCGCGGTGACCTTGACCACGTGCTCCGGTGTCAGACCGTGCTCGGCCAGCACCGCCCCGACGTTGCGCAGCACCTGGGCGGTCTGCGCCCGTACGCCTTCCGGCACCGCGCCCGTCTCCGGGTCCTGCGGGCCGAACCCGGCCGTGAACAGGAACCCTCCCGCGGCCACCCCCTGGGAGTAGGCCCCGGCCGGCCGCGGAGCGCCGTCCGTCCGTACCGCTTCCTTGACCGTGCGCACCGTGTCCTCGCCGCCGCTCATCCGGTCAGGTCGCCTTCCCGCTCGTTGACCGCGGCGTAGTGCCGCAGCTTGTCCTCGTCCACGGTGACCCCGAGACCGGGGCCGGTGGGCACCCGCAGCCGGCCGTTCTCCAGGTGCAGCGGCTCGATGATGTCGTCCGCGTGCAGGTAGTACATGCTGTCGATCGCGCGGGAGAGTACCGGTGTGCTGGCCACCACGGCCAGGTGGGCGGCCGTCGCGATGCCGAGTTCGCCCCCGCTGTGCAGGTTCATGCCCAGGCCGAAGGTCTCGCAG
This sequence comes from Streptomyces sp. NPDC087428, assembly GCF_044744085.1. NCBI lineage: Bacteria > Bacillati > Actinomycetota > Actinomycetes > Kitasatosporales > Streptomycetaceae > Streptomyces > Streptomyces sp. NPDC087428. The sequence continues at coordinate 471,096 of NZ_JBIUXR010000001.1, read as the reverse complement.
TGCGAGGCGAGCGCCTTCGTCGCCGCGATACCGCCCCACTTGTAGACGTCACCGTGGATCACGTCCACCGCGTTCAGGCGCATGGCGGGGGCGAATTCCTCGAAGCGGACCACGCACATGTTGGTGCAGAGCGGGATGCGCACCTTCGCCTTGACCTGGCTCATGCCCTCGATGCCGACGCACGGGTCCTCCAGGTACTCCAGGTCCAGCTCCTCCAGCGCGATGCCCGCGCGCACCGAGTCCGGCACGGACCAGGCCGCGTTCGGATCGACCCGGAGGTCGACGTCGGGCAGCGCCTCGCGCACCGCGCGCAGGATGGCGACATCGCCCGAGGTGTCCCTCGTGCCCTTCAGCTTGACGGCCTGGAAGCCCCCCTCGGACACGACACGGGCGGCGTGCTCCGCCATGGCGGCCGGCAGCGCCGGGCCCGCCGCACCCGGGGCGTCCGCGCGGGTGATGAGCGCGGTGATCGGGACCTCCTCGCGCACCGCCCCGCCGAGCAGATCGGTGAGGGACTGACCGGTGGCCTTGCCCATCGCGTCCCAGCAGGCGACATCGATGGCCGCGATGGCCGCGTAGCCGAGGTAGCCGTAGAAGAACGGCACCATGTGCTGCTTGCGGTGGAAGCTCTCCAGCGCGAAGGGGCTGGTGCCGATCAGGTCCGGTGCCATCGACCGGACGATCGCGGCGACCGGCCGGCCCCACATCGTCTCGCCCCACCCCTCGACGCCCTCGTCGGTCCGTATCCGGACGACGGTGCGGGTCTCTCCCGTCTTGGTCTCGAACGAACTGGTGAAGGGGTTGACCAGTGGGAGGTTGACGACCCATACCTCGACGTCAATGATCTTCATTTCTTCTCCTCGCATAGGGGAATGCCCGGTTGGTGGGGCCGGGAGCGCGTGGGGCGCGTGGGGCGGGACCGCGCCCCGGACACCGCGTTCAGCGCGTCGTCTCGTCGAAGGCGCGGATCGCCTGGGCCAGGCCCCGCGCCCGCTCCGCCAGCAGCAGGCCGCCGGTGTCCGCGTCGGCGCCGGACGCGTCGTCCGTCGACCCGCCGACGCGGGCCCATTCGCCGTGGCGTTCCACGGTCAGCCCCGGATGCGGCGGGTGGTCGAACAGGGGCGGCGGCTCGACCGGAGGCCGCGCCGGCACCGGGGTGCGCACCAGGTCCGGACGGGCCGCGAGCATCAGCGAGGTCTCGAACCAGCCGGCGTGCCCCGGTGTGACACCGGGCCTGTCCGAACCGCTCTCACCCGTGCCCAGCGTCCAGTACGAGCACGCGGCGACGGTCACCTCCGCACGCAGCGCGAGCCGCTTCACGGCCAGGCGCATGATCTCGTCGTTGCCGCCGTGCCCGTTGACCACCATGATCCGGCGGTACCCGCTGGTCACGAGCGAGTCCAGGATGTCGTCCAGGACCGCGCCCAGGGTGGCGGCGGACAGCGAGACCGCCGCGGCGAACAAGTGGTGCGGGCTGTGCCCGAAGGGCAGCGCGGGCAGCCGCACCGGGGCGGGCCCCGAGGCCTCCCGGGCCAGCAGCTCCAGCGCCCGGTCGAGCACCTCCTCGACCAGGATGGTGTCGGTGCCCATCGGCAGGTGCAGGGAGTGCTGCTCCTGCGAGCCGATGGGCAGCAGGGCGACGCGGTCCTCACCGGCCCGTCGTACTTCCTGCCAGGTCAGTTCGTTCAGTCTCAGTTGGCTCACAGTGCTATCTCTCTCAAACGGGGCCGTGGCAGAGTCGGCGCATGGTCCACGAACGTTCGTCATTGCGTCTGGTGCCCGACGCCGCTCCGCAACCGGCAGCGCCTCGCGCTCCGCAGACGCTGGGGGCCGTGGAACTGCTGCCCGGACGGGTCAGGGCGGCCCTGCTGTCCATGGCGGGCACGGTGCTGGACAGGACCGAGACGTCGTACGACGCGGCCACCGCCACGCCCGCGGACATCGACGCGGCCCTCACCGCGGCCTGCGGGCTCTTCGCCGGCCGCGCCCCGGTGGGGATCGGGGTGGCGGCCGCCGGACTCGTCGACCCCCTGACGGGCCTGATACTCGAGGTGAACGACGTCCCCGGCCTGCGCCGCTACCCGGTGGCGGACCGGCTGGGCCGCATCACCGGCGCGAACGTCCGGGTGGAGCACCGGGCACGGCTCCAGGTCCTCGGCGACCGCTGGTTCGGCGAGGGCCGCGGCCGGCGGACCTTCGCCTCCGTCTCGACCGGTGCGGTGCTCGGGGTGGGCGTCCTCTACGACGGTGAGGTGCTGGCGCCGCCGGGCGGCCGCAGCGGGGCCCACATGACCGTGTCGGCCAGCGGTGAGCCCTGCACCTGCGGCAGCCGGGGCTGCTGGAAGACCCTCGCCACGACCGGCTGGCTGCGGGCCCGTGCCGGGGCCGCGGGCCTCCCCGAGACGTCGCTGGAGGCGCTGGTGCGTCGGGGCGGCGTGACCGCCGCGGAGGTGGTGCGGGAGTACGCGCACAACCTGGCCCTGGGCCTGGTGAACGTGCAGCAGCTCTTCGCGCCCGGTCTGTTCATCCTGCACGGGGAGGCCCGCGAGGGCGGTGAGCCCTTCCGGGCGGAGGTGGAGCGGCGGCTCAGGGTGGCCGGCGCCCCCACCGGTGCCGAGGAGCCGCGGGTGCTGGTGAGCACGGCCGCCGTCGACGACGTGGCGCTGCTGGGCGGCGCCGGCCTCGTCCTGTCCCACCTCTAGGCGGTGCCCGCGGGGCCCCGCCGAGGGGCTCACCGGTCCTCCTCGGCGGTCCGGGACATCCGCGCGGCGGCCCGGCGGCCCCTGCGTGGGTCGAGGACCGGCACCGCGTCGAGCAGCTGCCGCGTGTAAGGGTGCTCGGGGCTGCGGAAGACCGCCGACGCCTCGCCGACCTCGACCAGCCGGCCGCGCCGCATCACCGCGACCCGGTCGGCCACCTGCCGGACGACGGCGAGGTTGTGCGAGACGAAGACGTAGGTCAGGTTGTGCTGCCGCTGCAAGTCCTTCAGCAGGTCGAGCACCGTGGCCTGGACGGAGACGTCGAGGGCGCTGGTGGGCTCGTCCAGCACGAGCAGGCGGGGTTCCAGGGCCAGTGCGCGGGCGATGGAGATCCGCTGGCGCTGCCCGCCGGAGAACTCGTGCGGATAGCGGTCCTGGTGGGCGGCGCTCAGCCCCACGGCCTCCAGGAGCTCCCCGACCCGTTCCCTGGTCCGCGGCCTGGCGCGCCGGCCGCGTGCCGCCGGTTCGTGGGTGACCAGCGGCTCGGCGACGATGTCGGTGACGCGCATGCGCGGGTTCATGCTGGAGAACGGGTCCTGGAGCACGACCTGCATCTGACGGCGCACGCCGCGCAGTTCGGCCGGGGTCAGGGCGCCGAGGTCACGCCCGTCGAAGTGCACGCTCCCGGAGGTGGGCCGCACGAGCTGGAGCAGCAGCCGGGTCAGGGTGGTCTTGCCGCAGCCGGACTCGCCGACCAGGGCGAGGGTCTCGCCCTCGTACACCTCCAGCGAGACGTCGTCGACGGCGACGTTCACCGTTCTGCTGCCGAACTCCTTGCGCAGGCCGACGAGTTCCAGGAGGGCCGGGCGGGCGGGCGTCGGGGTGCCCGTGGTCGTCGTCATGCCGCCTCCAGGCGCGGGGTCGCGGCCAGCAGCCGGCGGGTGTAGTCGTCGGCCGGGTGGTCGAAGACGTCCAGTACGTCGCCGCTCTCGACGACCCTGCCCTGGTGCATGACCACCACGCGGTCGGCGCTCTCCGCCACCACGGCGAGGTCGTGCGTGATGAGGACGACCGCCATGTCGTGCTTGCGCTGGAGCTCCACGAGCAGATCCAGGATCTGGCGCTGCACGGTGACGTCCAGGGCGGTGGTCGGCTCGTCCGCGATGAGTATCCGCGGCCGCGCCACGAGCGCCGTCGCGATCATCACGCGCTGGCGCAGCCCGCCGGACAGCTCGTGCGGGTACTGCCGGTAGCGCAGCTCCGGTTCGGGGATGCCGACCTCGTCGAGTGCCGCGAGCGCGGCCTGCCGGGCCTCGGCCCGCGAGGCGCCCGTGTGGTGCCGGAGCACCTCGGCGACCTGCGCGCCCACCCGCTGGAGCGGATCGAGCGAGGTCATCGGGTCCTGGAAGACCATGGCGATCTCACGGCCCCTGATCCGGCCGAGTTCCTTCTCGGTGAGCGTGAGCAGGTCCTGCCCGCCGAACATGATCCGGCCGTTCGGGACGACGCACGGAGGGGACGGGTTGAGGCCGAGGACGGACAGGGCGGTGGCGCTCTTCCCGCTGCCCGACTCGCCCACGACGGCGAGGGTCTCCCCGGCGTGGACCTGTAGGGAGACGTCCCGCACCGCGTGCACGGTGGAGGTCTCGAGCCGGAAGTCGACGCTCAGGCCCGCTATTTCCAGCAACGGGGCGGAATCGGCCGGCGGGCGGGGGGCGGTGGTCTCGGTTCGGTCCATGGTCATCGGCGGTACGCCTTCGGGTCCGCGACGTCCCGCAGGGCGTCGCCCGTGATGTTGACGGCGAGTGAGGTGAGCATCAGCGCGATGCCGGGGAAGACGGCGACCCACCAGGACGTGCCCAGGTAGAGCTGGCCGTCGGCGAGCATGCCGCCCCAGGTGACCGTCTCCTTCGGTACGCCCAGTCCCAGATAGCTCAGGGACGCCTCCGCCACGATCGCGGCGGCCACGTGCAGGGTGCCGATGGTGGCGAGGGGAGCCATGACGTTGGGGAGCAGGTGGCGGCGCATGATGGTGACGTCGGTGACCCCGATGGCGCGGGCCTCGGTGATGAAGTCCCGTGACCGCAGGGACATCACCTCGGAGCGCACGACGCGGGCGTAGGACACCCAGCCGGTGAAGCCGAGCACGAGGATCACGTACCAGAGGCCCGAGCCGAGGAAGCCGACGATGGTCAGGGCCAGGAGGATGGCCGGGAAGGCGAGCTGGACATCGGCGAGCCGCATGAGCGCGCGGTCGGCCCAGCCGCCGAAGTATCCGGAGGCCAGCCCCACGACGGTGCCGATGACGCCCGCGAGCAGCGCGGCGCCGGCGCCGACGAGCAGCGAGACGCGGGTGCCGTAGAGGACCCGGGAGAGCATGTCGCGGCCGAGCTGGTCGGTGCCGAGCAGGTTGGTCCGGCTGCCGCCGTCCGCCCAGGCCGGGGGCTTCAGCCGGGCCAGGAGGTTCTGCGCGTTGGGGTCGTGGGGTGCGACGAGCGGGGCGAACAGGGCGGCGGCCAGCAGGAGTACGAGCAGCGCCAGTGCCAGTACGGCGAGTTTGTTGCGCAGCAGGGCCCGCAGGGCGGTGAACCGGGAGGTGTCCCGTTCCGCCGCGGTGGCCCGGTCGGTCGCGGTCGGTGAGATGGCGGTCATCGTGACGTCCTCACCCTCGGGTCGAGGAAGCTGTAGGAGAGGTCGACGAGCAGGTTCACCACGACGAAGGTGGCGGCGAAGAACAGGATGGTCGCCTGGACCAGCGGGAAGTCGCGGTTGGAGATCGCCTCGATGGTCAGCTGTCCGACTCCCGGCCAGGAGAAGACGCGTTCGGTGAGGATCGCGCCGCCGAGCAGGTTGCCCACCTCCAGGCCGACGACGGTCACCACCGGCAGCGAGGCGTTGCGCAGCCCGTGGGACAGGACCACCTTCAGCGGTCCGAAGCCCTTGGCGCGGGCACTGCGGATGTGGTCGGAGGACAGCACGTCGATGAGTGAGGAGCGCAGCAGTCTGGCGACCACGGCGATGGAGTAGATGGCGAGGGTGACGGCCGGCAGGACCAGGTTGGCGAAGCTCCCGTACCCGGAGGCGGGCAGGGCGTGCAGCCAGACGGCGAACGTCAGGATGAGCAGGATGCCGACCCAGAACGGAGGGGTGGACTGGCCGATGAGGACGCTCGTCATCACGGTGCGGTCGGTGCCGCGGCCGCGCCGCATCGCGGCGAGGATGCCGGCCGGGACGGCGATGACGAGGGTCACCGCCAGGGCGGCGGCGGCGAGTTCGATGGTGGCGGGCAGCCGGTCGGCCAGGATCTCGCTGACGGGCTGGTTGTAGACCAGCGAGTTGCCGAAGTCGAGCCGGGGCAGGCCCCGGAGGAAGTCGACGTACTGGGTGAACAGCGGCCGGTCGAGGCCGAGGGACGCGCGCAGGACGCTCTCCTGCTGGGCGGTGGCGTCGGGCGGCAGCAGGATCTTCACGGGGTCGCCGGACAGGCGTACCAGGAAGAAGGAGACGGTCGCCGTGCACAGCAGCACGAGCAGTGCGGTGCCCAGGCGTTTCAGCACGGTGTACAGCAGCCGTGCCCTGCGGGTGCCCGGCTTCCTGTCCGCCGGTGCGGCGGTCGGGGCGGTGAGGAGATCGCTCATCGGGAAACCTCTGCGCTCTCCATCGCGAGGACGCCTGCTGATCCCGGCTTCCAGTGGGGCCGGTCGTTGCGGGCGTAGATGTTGTCGAGCTGGTAGAGGAAGACGAAGGGGGCTTCCTCGCGCAGCAGCCGTTGCAGGTCGGAGAACGCCTTCTTGCGCTCGGCGGGCTCCGGGGACAGCTCCTCGATGTCGATGAGCCGGTCCGCCTCCTTGGAGTGCCAGCGGCTCTGCCGCCGGTCACTGCGCACGTTCGACTGCATGACGCTCTGTCCGTCCATGGTCCAGACGGTGCTGGCCGCCAGGTACATCGGGCCGAGCGCCCCCCGGTTGTCGGAGGTGAGGCTGGCCGCGTACGTCCCGGGGTCGAGGAGGTTGACCCTGGCCCTGACCCCGGCCCTGGCCAGCAGACCGGAGAGCGCTTCCGCGACGTTGGAGTCGATGTTGGACGCGGTGAGCGTGGTGGAGAAGCCGTGCGGGTAGCCGGCTTCGGCGAGCAGGGCGCGAGCGGTCTTCACCGACCGGGGGAACGCCTTGACGGACGGATCGAAGCCGAACGCGCCGCGCGGGACCAACGCCGGTGTCTCGGTGGCCTTTCCGCCCAGCACGGCCTTGATCAGCAGGGGGACGTCGACCGCGTGGTTGAGCGCCTGGCGCACCCGGCGGTCCTGGAGCGGGCCCTTCTCCAGGGTGTTGAGCGAGATGTAGGACGTGCGGACCCCGGTGAAGCCGTCCAGCGTCACCCCCGGATAGCCGTCGAGCTGCTGTGCGGCGTCCGGGGTGAGCCCGGCGACGAGGTCGACGCCGCCGCTCTGGAGCGCGGCGAGCGAGGAGGAGGGGTTGGGTGCCGGGCTGAAGACGAGGCCGTCGACGCTCGGGCGGCCCTGCCAGTGGTCGGCGTGGGCCCGCATCCGCAGCTGGTGGTCGCGCTGCCAGCTGACGAAGGTGAACGGCCCGGTGCCCACGGGGTGTTCGGCGAATCCGGCGTCGCCCACCTCGGACAGGTAGCGGGGCGGCACGACGACCCCGCCGAACAGCGAGAGCTTGTCGGGCAGGATCGGATCGTGGACGCTGGTGCGGATGTCCACCGTGAGCCGGTCGACGACGGTGACGTCCTTGACGTAACGCAGCTCGACGATCGGTGACTTGGTCGCGGGGTCGAGCAGCCGCTTGATGCTGAAGGCGACGGCGTGTGCGTCGCACACCTCCCCGTTGTGGAAGGTGACGCCCGGCCGGAGCTCGAACCGCCAGGTGAGCGGATCGGTGGCGGTCCAGGACAGGGCGAGCCTGGCGTGCAGTTCGTTGTCCCGGCCGCGGGTGGTGAGGGTGTCGAAGATGTTGATCAGGACGTTCATCGACACCATGTCGCCCTGTTTCTGCGGGTCCAGCGTCTTGGGGTCCCCCGGCTGGGAGACCCGCAGCACGTTGCCGGCTCCGTCCGCGCCGGTCGTGGAGCCGCAACCGCTCAAGAGCGGCGTGGCGCCCAGGGCGGCGAGCAGCAGCCCGCCCGATCGCAGGACGTCGCGGCGGGGGAGTTTGCTGCGGTCCACGGTGCGCCCCTGGCGGATTCGTTCCATTGAACAACACCTCCGTTCCGGCTGATGGAATGCGATTGGGTTAAGCTAGGCCACATGGTGAAAGCGGTCAACACCCGATCAGTGGAGCAGGAGCCCGTGAAGGGGCCCGTCGACAAGGCCATGGAGGTGCTTGAGGCCCTGGTCCAGCCCGGCGCCCCGCACCGACTGGGCGAGATCGCACGGCGCACGAGCCTCGCCAAGCCGACCGTCCACCGTCTGCTGAGAACGATGGCCGAACACGGTTTCGCCGAGCCCGAGGAAGGCGGCAGCTACCGTGCGGGGCCGAGGCTGCTGGGCCTGGCCGCCGCCGCCCTCAACGAGGGCCGTGTACTGGAGTTGGCCGGTCCCGTCCTCGCCGATCTGCGCCGGCGCACCGGCCATGTCGCGTCCTTCGCGGTACGGCACGACTCCGACGCCGTCTACCTGGTGCAGTCGGAGCCCGCCCGCGAGTACCGGACGGGCGCCCGGCCGGGGCACCGGACTCCGCTGTACGCCAGCGGCGTCGGGCTCGCCATGCTCTCCGCGCTGCCGGCCGGGGAGGCGGCCGCCCTCCTCGGCACCACGGAGCTCGACGCCCGCACCCCGCGGACCCCGACCGAACCCGCCGCGCTCCAGGCGCTCGTGGCGGAGGCCGCCCGGTGCGGATACGCCGTCGACGACGAGTACGACGAGCCGGACATGCGCTCGGTGGCCGCGCCGGTCCTCGGGCCGGACGGCCGGGTCGCGGGCGCCATCGGCATCTCCGGCCCGATGTTCACCATGGACGCGGCGAACCTGGAGACGTTCGGCCCCATGGTGCGCGCCGCGGCCCGCACGGTCTCCGCCGGCCTCGGCGCGCGGACGCCGACCCTGGGCTCGATGGGCACGGTCATCCGGGGTGAGCTGGCATGAGCGTGATCGAGGACCTCCTCACCGGCGGACGGGACCGGCGGGTCTACTCGGCCGCCGCCTGGTCCGTCGGCGGTCCGGCGGGACCGCTGGAACGGGGCTGGACGGGCACCCGCAGCTGGGACGGCCCGGCCCTGGACGGGGACGAGTCGTGGGACCTGGCATCGGTGACGAAGCCGATCGTCGGCCTGGCCGTCATGGCGCTGGCCGAGCGCGGCGCGCTGACGCTCGACGACACCGTCGGCGCACACCTGCCCGGCTGGCGCGGCGGCGACAAGGCGGAGCTGACGGTACGCCAACTGCTCACCCACACCTCGGGCATCCCCGGCCAAGTGCCGCTCTACCGCGAGCACTCCACCCGCGCCGCCCTGCTGGACGCCATACGCCTGCTGCCGCCGACCGCGGCGCCGGGCACCCGGGTCCAGTACTCCTCGCAGGGCTTCATCGTCCTCGGCCTGATCGCCGCGGCCGCGGCGGGCCGGCCACTGGACGAGCTGGTGGACGAGCTGGTGTGCGCGCCCCTCGGGATGCGGCACACCGTGTTCCGTCCGGGCCCCGGGCTCCGCGCGCGGGCCGTCGCCACCGAGGACTGCCCGTGGCGCGGCCGGACGGTCGTCGGCGAGGTCCACGACGAGAACGCGGTCGTCCTCGGCGGGGTGGGCGGGCACGCCGGGCTGTTCTCGACGCTGGCGGACATGGAACGGCTGGGCGCCGCGCTCACCGACGGCGGCCGCGGAATCCTGCGCCCCGCCACCCTCGCCCTCATGGCGTCCGCCCACACCGACCGGCTGACGCTGCGGCGCGCCCTCGCCTGGCAGGGCCGCGACCCGGCTGGCTCGCCCGCCGGCACCGTGTTCGGCCCCGACTCCTACGGACACACCGGATTCGTCGGCACCAGCCTCTGGATCGACCCGGCGGCCGCGCGCTACGCCGTGCTGCTGACCAACCGGGTGCACCCGAGCCGCGACGGCGACGGCATCACGCCCCTGCGGCGGTCCTTCCATGACGCGGCGGCGGTCCTGCCCGGCTGACGGCGGGGCGCGCGCCCGCGCTCACCCCAGCCGCAGCGCCACCCACAACTCCGTCCGCACGTCCATGTCGTCCAGGTCCACCCCCAGCAGCACCGCGCACCGCCCGATGCGCTGGCGGACGGTGTTGCGGTGGACCTGGAGGGCGGTCGCCGTGCGGTCCCAGCTGCCGTGCAGGCTCAGCCAGCAGCGCAGGGTCTCCGTCAGCGGCTCGGCCAGCGGGGCGAGCAGGGCACGGGCGTGCGCCTCCGCGGCCTCCCTCGGGATCAGCGCGGCCAGTCCGCGGCCGGTGTCCGCGCGGTGGTACGAGAGCGGGGTGCGGGTCGCCTCCGCGCGGCCGAGGGCGCGTGCGGCCTGGGCGTCGGCCACGTCCAGCGCGGTGATCGCGGCGGGGGCGGACGCGCCGAGTGTCCAGCCGGGCTGCGGGGCGAGCCGGTCGCCGCCGGGCACCAGTACCCGTACCGCGTCGCGGCCCCGGCCCGCGTCGACCAGCGCCGAGCCCAGGGCCGCGCCGAGCGCCCCGGCCGTGAGCGGGTCCACCGGGCCGCCGCCGCTGCGGCGCGCGTGCACCACCGTCCACTGCTCCGCGCCGCCCAGCAGCGGGGCGACGCCCGCCGGGTCCGCGCCCAGCAGCAGCCGGACCAGCGCCGCCGAGCGGCCCGCGGCGTCGGCGCCCTGGTGCGGGGCGGCCAGCAGGGAGAGCAGCACGACCGCGATCCCGGCCACCGTGTGGTCGCCCGGCTCGCGCCGCTCCGTCGCCAGCGTCAGGACGAGCCCCTGCCCGCCGCCGAGCGCGTACGCGGCGAGATGGGCGGTGCCCAGGGTGTCGGTGGCCGAGGCGGGCGCGGGGCGTACGGCCGGCGCGACCACCCGGGAGAGCCGGGTGAGCGCGGCCCGCACGCCGGGGGCCGGCGTCCGGCCCGCCGCGTGCAGCTCCTCGCCGTCGGCCGTGAGCAGGGCCGCCCGCCCCTCCAGCTGGGCCGCCAGCTGGTGCAGCACGGCCGGCACCGGATCGGTCCTGGCCGCCGCCGTCGCCAGGGCCTGCTGGGCGTGCGTCACCCGGCGCAGCTCGCGCAGCCGGGCCTGGGCCATCAGCCGCCACACCGCGCGGGCGATCGCCGTGAACGGGGTCTCCGGCGGCACCTCGATCAGCGGCAGCCCGTACCGGTCGCACGCCGCGACCAGCTCCGCGGGCACCGCCTCGTGCACCGGCCGCACCCCGAAACCCAGCGCCGCCGCCCCCGCCTCCACCAGCCGGGACACATAGGTGTCCGGGTCCGTGAGCAGCACCCCGGCGCTCAGCAGCAGCTCGCCGCCGAGCAGATACGGGTACGGGTCGGCCATCTCCGAGGTGTGCACCCACAGCAGCTCCGCCTCCGGCGGCCCCGCGATGCCGCGCAGCCCGAGCTCCTCCCGGGCGAGCAGCTCGGTCAGCCGGACGGGCGGGGTCGGCGGCGCCGTCGGTCCTGCGGAGAGTTCCGGCATGGATGGTTCATCCGTTCAGTGCGGCGAGAATAGATGAAACGTACACTTCAGGCCGGCTGTCCGGCCGCCTAGCGTCATCAGTGGACCCGTGTGCGTGCTTCCGTGCCGTTCCGGGCGATCCGGCACACTCGAAGCAGCGCGTCATCGAAGGAAAGGCCAGCCACCCCATGAGCAGCACAGAAACGCCGCGCGGACCCGTCGACTCCTCCCGCGTCCCCCGGTACGCGGGGCCGGCGACGTTCGCCCGGCTGCCCCGGCTCGACGAGGTCGGCCGGGCCGATGTCGCCGTGGTCGGCGTGCCCTTCGACAGCGGGGTCTCCTACCGGCCCGGCGCCCGGTTCGGCGGCAACGCGATCCGGGAGGCCTCGCGGCTGCTCCGCCCGTACAACCCGGCACAGGACGCCTCGCCGTTCGCCCTCGCGCAGGTCGCCGACGCCGGGGACATCGCGGCCAACCCGTTCAACATCAACGAGGCCGTCGAGACGATCGAGGCCGCCGCCGACCAGCTGCTCGGCACCGGCGCCCGCCTGATGACGCTCGGCGGCGACCACACCATCGCGCTGCCGCTGCTGCGTTCCGTCGCCAAGAAGCACGGCCCCGTCGCGCTGCTCCACTTCGACGCGCACCTCGACACCTGGGACACCTACTTCGGCGCCGAGTACACCCACGGCACCCCCTTCCGCCGGGCCGTCGAGGAGGGCGTCCTCGACACCTCCGCGCTCTCCCACGTCGGCACCCGCGGCCCGCTGTACGGCAAGCAGGACCTCACCGACGACGCCAAGATGGGCTTCGGGATCGTGACCTCCGCCGACGTCATGCGGCGCGGCGTCGACGAGATCACCGACCAGCTCCGTCAGCGCATCGGCGGCCGGCCGCTCTACATCTCCATCGACATCGACGTCCTGGACCCGGCGCACGCCCCCGGCACCGGCACCCCGGAGGCCGGCGGCCTCACCTCCCGCGAGCTGCTCGAAATCGTGCGCGGGCTGTCCTCCTGCAACCTGGTCTCCGCCGACCTGGTCGAGGTCGCCCCCGCGTACGACCACGCCGAGATCACGTCCGTCGCCGCCTCGCACACCGCGTACGAGCTGACGACGATCATGACCCGCCAGATCGCGGAGGCCGGGCAGAAGCAGAAGGAGGCCGGGCAGAAGTGAGCCACGACCACCACGACGAGCGGCCCGAGCTCACCCCCGCGCAGATCGCCGCCGCGCTGAACCCCCCGCCCGGCCGCAACGGCGGCGACCTCGTCGTCGAGACCCTCCAGGGCCTCGGCGCGACCACCGTGTTCGGGCTGCCGGGACAGCACGCGCTGGGCATGTTCGACGCGCTGCGCCGCTCCTCCCTCAGCTACGTCGGCCTGCGCGTCGAGAACAACGCGGGCTTCGCCGCCGACGCCTACGGGCGCATCACCGGCGAGGTCGCCCCGCTCCTGCTGTCCACCGGGCCGGGCGCGCTCACCTCGCTCGCCGCGCTCCAGGAGGCGGCCAGCGCGTCCGCCCCCGTACTGGCCGTGTCCAGCCAGATCCCGACCGCGGGACTCGGCGGCGGACGCCACGGCTACCTGCACGAACTGCGCGACCAGCAGGCGTCGTTCCGCGACATCGTGAAGTCCGTCCACACGGTGCGCGCCGCCTCGCAGATCCCGTCCGCGATCGCCGCCGCCTGGGAGTCCGCGCTGACGGCCCCGCACGGCCCGGTCTGGATCGAGATCCCGCAGGACGTGCTCCTGGCCGAGACGACGCTGCCCGTCGTCACCGCGATGGACGCCACCCCGCGCGAACTGCACGCCCGCCCCGAACTCATCGCGGTGGCCGCCCACTTGCTGTCGAACGCCGAGCGGCCCGCGATCATCGCGGGTGGCGGGGTCGTACGCTCCGACGCGTCCGGCAAGCTCCGGGCGCTCGCGGAGCGGATCAGCGCCCCGGTCGTCACCACCTTCGGGGGCAAGGGCGCCTTCCCGTGGGAGCACCCGCTCTCGCTCCAGTCCTGGCTGGAGGACCGGCACACCACGGACTTCCTGGAGGACGCCGACGTCGTCCTGGTCGTCGGCTCCGGACTCGGTGAACTCTCCTCGAACTACCACACGTTCGCCCCGCGCGGCCGGGTCGTGCAGATCGAGGCGGATGCCGGGAAGCTGGAGTCCAACCACCCGGCGCTCGGCATCCACGCCGACGCCAGGGACGCCCTGGCCGACCTCCTCGAAGCGGTCACCCCCCGCACGGACCCGGCCGCCGCGGAGCGCGTCGCCGAAGTGCTCGGCCGGGTACGGGACAGGATCGCCGCCCAGGGGCTCACCCTGGAACAGCACCTCGTCGCGGAGATCAGGGCGGCCCTGCCCGACACGTCCCCCAGCTTCTGGGACATGACGATCCTCGCCTACTGGGCCTGGTCCGCCTTCGACGCCCGCCACCCCAACACCATGCACTCGGCCCAGGGCGCCGGCGGCCTCGGCTACGGGTTCCCGGCGGCCATCGGCGCGGCGGCCGCCGACACCACGAGGCCGGTCCTGGCGGTCTCCGGGGACGGCGGCGCGATGTACTCCCTCGCGGAACTCGCCACCGCCCGCCAGCACGACCTCCCGGTCACCTGGCTCATCGTGGACGACGGCGGCTACGGCATCCTGCGCGAGTACATGACCGGCGACTTCGGCGAGACCACCGGGACGGAACTGTCCCGCCCGGACTTCGTCGCACTCGCCGAGTCCTTCGGCGTCCCGGCGGTCCGTACGAGCCCCGAGACGCTCGCGGACGACCTGGCCAAGTCCTTCGCGCAGCCGGGCCCCTCGGTCGTCGTACTCCCGGCGCTGCTCAGGATGTTCGAGCCGACGCACCTCTGAGCGCCCGGACGCCGGCCGTGTCGCACCCGGAGCCGTAACGGGCTCCGGGCGCGTCCCGTTGATCCCGGCGCATACAACTTTCCGGCTGTCCGCGAGTCATCTCTGACGGGGGTGCCGGGGGGCGCCCGCAGGAATCACTCAGGGGACGGGAACGCATCAATGACCACACCTCACATATCCCGCCGTGCTCGCGGCGCGCTCTGCGCCGCGCTGGCCACCGGCGTGCTCGCACCCGTGGCGCTCGGCGCCGCGCCCGCCGCCGCCGCGACGCCGACGGCGAGCTGCACCTCGGGCCGGGCCGGACTCGCCGCCAAGCTGTCCAAGGACATCACCGCGGCGCTCAAGGGGCGCAAGTCGACCACCGCGGTGGCGCTCCAGGACCGCACCACCGGCACGACGTGCACGCTGCGGTCCACGTCGAAGTACGACTCCGCGAGTGTCGTGAAGGCGACCGTGCTGGCCACGCTGCTCTGGGACAGCGCCAAGCACAACCGCCACCTCACCCAGCGCGAGACCACCCTCAGCACCGCCATGATCACCAAGTCCGACAACAACGCCACCACCGGTCTGTGGAAGCAGCTCGGCGCCGCCAAGGTCGCGGCGTTCCTCAAAGCGGCCGGTATGACACACACCACACCCGGGTCCGGCGGCTACTGGGGGCTCACCCAGATCACCGCGCAGGACGAGCAGCGGCTGCTGAGCCTGCTCACCGCGAAGAACTCCGTGCTCAGCGACAACGCACGCGCCTACGAGCTCGGGCTGATGCGCAAGGTCATCCCCGCGCAGCGCTGGGGAACACCCGCCGGAGCCCCGGCCACGGCCACCGTCCAGCTCAAGAACGGCTGGCTCCAGCGGGCCACCCACGGCTGGCGGGTGCACAGCATCGGCGCCTTCACGGGCAACGGCCACGACTACGTGCTCACGGTGCTCACCCAGGACAACAAGACGATGAGCGACGGCGTCAACACCATCCAGGCGGTCGCGCGGGCCGTGCACAAGGACCTGAACCCGCGCGTCATCAGGTCGAGGCCCGCGAACCAGTAGCCGCGGCCGGTCCGGGCCCGTGGCCGCTCCATTGAGGAGCGGGCCGCGCCGATGGTCCCGTAATTTGTTGCGGAGGGATGAAATCCGCAACCGCCCGCGTTGGTGCCTTGCGGCAGAGCGGGACGAACGGGAGGCATCGGGTGTCGGACACAGGGGAGACAGGCGACGGGCCACAGCCCCGTGGCTGGGCGCGCAGGCTGATCGGCTACGCCTGGCGCTACCGGCGCAACGTGCTGCTGGCGCTCGGCTCGTCGCTCGCCGGAATGGCGGTGATGGCCCTCGTCCCGCTGATCACCAAGGTGATCATCGACGACGTGGTCGGCAACCACACCCGCTCCCTCGCCGTCTGGACCGGACTGCTCATAGGGGCCGCCGCGCTCGTGTACGTCTCCACGTACATCCGCCGCTACTACGGTGGCCGGCTGGCCCTGGACGTCCAGCACGACCTGCGGACCGAGATCTACCGGACGATCACCCGTCTGGACGGGAAGCGCCAGGACGAGCTGTCCACCGGACAGGTCGTCGGGCGCGCCACCAGCGACCTCCAGCTGATCCAGGGGCTGCTGTTCATGCTCCCGATGACCATCGGGAACGTCCTGCTCTTCCTGCTCTCCCTGGTGATCATGGCGTGGCTCTCGCCGCTGCTGACCCTCGTCGCCGTCGCCGTCGCCCCCGCCCTCTGGTACATCGCCCGCCGCTCCCGCACCCGGCTCTTCCCCGCCACCTGGTACGCCCAGTCGCAGGCCGCGGCCGTCGCCGGAGTCGTCGACGGCGCCGTCTCCGGCGTCCGCGTCGTCAAGGGGTTCGGACAGGAGGACCAGGAGACCGGCAAGCTGCGCGAGGTCGGACGCAGGCTCTTCGCCGGCCGGCTGCGCACCATCCGGCTGAACTCCCGCTACACCCCCGCCCTGCAAGCCGTCCCCGCGCTCGGCCAGGTCGCCATGCTGGCCCTCGGCGGCTGGCTCGCCACCCGGGGCGAGATCACCCTCGGTACGTTCGTCGCGTTCTCCACGTACCTCGCCCAGCTCGTCGGCCCGGTCCGGATGCTCGCCATGGTCCTCACCGTGGGACAGCAGGCCCGCGCCGGTGTGGAACGCGTACTGGAACTGATCGACACCGAGCCGACGATGCGGGACGGCACCAAGCAGCTCCCCACCGATGCCCCGGGCAGCGTCGAGTTCGACGACGTGCGCTTCGGCTACGACGAGGACCGGCCCGTCCTCGACGGCTTCTCGCTGACCATCGAGCCCGGCGAGACCGTCGCCGTCGTCGGCGCGTCCGGCAGCGGCAAGTCCACCGTCTCGATGCTGCTCCCGCGCTTCTACGACGTGACGCACGGCGCCGTCCTGGTCGGTGGCCACGACGTCCGCGAGCTGACCCTCGACTCGCTGCGGGCCGCCATCGGCCTCGTACCGGAGAACAGCTTCCTGTTCTCCGACTCCATCCGCGCCAACATCGCCTACGGGCTCCCGGACGCCACCGACGAACAGATCGAGCAGGCCTCCCGCGCCGCCCAGGCCCACCGGTTCATCGCCGAACTGCCCCAGGGGTACGACACCGAGGTCGGCGAGCAGGGGCTCACCCTCTCCGGCGGCCAGCGCCAGCGCGTCGCCCTCGCCCGCGCCATCCTCACCGACCCCCGGCTGCTCCTCCTCGACGACGCCACCTCCGCCGTCGACGCCCGTGTCGAGCACGAGATCCACGAGGCGCTGCGCCAGGTGATGGCGGGCCGCACGACGCTGCTGATCGCCCACCGCCGCTCCACCCTCAACCTCGCCGACCGGATCGCCGTCCTGGAGAACGGCCGGCTCGCCGACATCGGCACGCACGAGGAGCTGGAGCCGCGCTGCGCGCTCTACCGGCGCCTGCTCACCGACCCGGACGAGCTCGGCGGCACCTCGCCCGGCCACCAGCCGGTCGCCCCCGCCGCCGACCCCGTGGACGACCGCGCGCTCCAGGAGGAGCTGGACGCCGAATTCGACGCCGAGCGCGGCATCACCCCCGAGCTGTGGGTCCGCAAGGAGGAGGCCAGGGAGACCGACGCGGCCGGCACGCCCGCCACCCCCGAGCTCCTCGCCCAGGTCGACGCCCTGCCCCCGGCGACCGACACCCCGGACATCGACGAGGCCCGCGCCGTGCACGCCGAGGAGTCCTACGGGCTGCGCCGGCTGCTGCGCGGCTTCGGACTCCCGCTGCTGGTGAGCCTCGCCCTGGTGGCCGTGGACGCCGGATCGGGACTGCTCCTCCCGGTGCTGATCAGGAACGGCATCGACCAGGGCGTCACCCAGCTGGCCCTGGGCGCGGTCTGGACGGCCTCCGCCCTCGGCCTGCTCGTCGTCCTCGTGCAGTGGGTGGCCCAGACCGGCGAGACCCGGATGACGGGCCGCACCGGCGAGCGGGTGCTCTACTCGCTGCGGCTGAAGATCTTCGCGCAGCTCCAGCGCCTCGGCCTCGACTACTACGAGCGCGAGCTGACCGGCCGGATCATGACCCGGATGACGACGGACGTGGACGCGCTGTCCACGTTCCTGCAGACCGGTCTGGTCACGGCCTTCGTCTCCGTCGTCACCTTCTTCGGGATCATGGTCGCGCTGCTCGTCCTGGACGTCGAACTGGCGCTGGTCGTCTTCGCGACCCTCCCGGTGCTGGTCATCGGCACGTTCTTCTTCCGCCGCAAGAGCGTCGAGGCGTACGAGCTGGCCCGTGAGCGCATCAGCGCCGTCAACGCCGACCTCCAGGAGTCCGTCTCCGGGCTGCGGATCGTGCAGGCCTTCCGCCGCGAGGGGGAGGGCGCCGAACGGTTCGCCGGGCGCAGCGCCTACTACCGTGAGGCCCGGGTCCGCGGCCAGTGGCTGATCTCGGTCTACTTCCCGTTCGTCCAGCTGCTGTCGTCGGTGGCCGCGGCCGCCGTGCTGATCGTCGGTGCCGGCCGGGTCGACAACCACACGCTCACCACGGGTGCGCTCGTCGCCTACCTGCTCTACATCGACCTGTTCTTCGCGCCCGTGCAGCAGCTCTCCCAGGTCTTCGACGGCTACCAGCAGGCCACCGTCTCGCTGGGCCGTATCCAGGAGCTCCTCCAGGAGCCGACGTCCACCGCCGACGGGGACGAACCGCTGGACGTGCTGTCGCTGCGCGGCGAGATCGCGTTCGAGGACGTGTCCTTCGCGTACGGCGGCGAGGAGGCGGCGCTCACCGGTGTCGACCTGCGCATCCCGGCCGGGCAGACGGTCGCGTTCGTCGGCGAGACCGGTGCGGGCAAGTCGACCCTCGTCAAGCTCGTCGCCCGGTTCTACGACCCGACGGCCGGCCGGGTCACGGCGGACGGCACCGATCTGCGCAGCCTCGGTCTCACCTCGTACCGGCACCGGCTCGGGGTCGTGCCGCAGGAGGCGTACCTCTTCGCCGGCACGGTGCGCGACGCCATCGCGTACGGGCGGCCGGAGGCCGGCGACGCGGAGGTGGAGGCGGCGGCCAGGGCGGTCGGGGCGCACGACATGATCGCCACGCTGGAGGGCGGTTATCTGCACGAGGTCGCCGAGCGGGGCCGCAATCTCTCCGCCGGACAGCGGCAGTTGATCGCACTCGCCCGCGCCGAACTCGTCGACCCGGACATCCTGCTGCTCGACGAGGCCACCGCGTCCCTGGACCTCGCCAGCGAGGCGCTGGTCAACCAGGCGACCGACCGCCTCGCGGGCCGGCGCACCACTCTGGTCGTCGCCCACCGGCTGACCACCGCCGCCCGCGCCGACCGGGTCGTGGTGATGGACCACGGCCGGGTCGTCGAGGACGGCACGCACGACGAACTCCTCGCCCTGGACGGGAAGTACGCCGTGCTGTGGCGCACGTTCATCGGGGAGGACGAGCCGGCCGGGGTGTGACCGGCGGGCGCGTCCGGGCCGGTCAGCCCCGGATGCCGGAGATCTTCCCGGTCCCGAGGTCCTGCCGCACGGTCAGGTACGTGTACGTCCGGTGGGCGGAGGTGCCCCAGGTGAGGCGGACCGTCGACCAGGTGTGGCCGGCGCCGCTGTCGCCCGGGGTGACCTTGAAACCGGCCGGGACGTCCTGGGCGCGCAGCACCCCGTCGGCGTGGTTCTTCGCCTCCCACTTCTTCAGCTCCGCGCGCAGGGCGGGCGTCAGGTAGAAGCTCCGGAGCGTGGTGGCGAGCTTGCCGCCGCCCTCCGCGGCGATGGCGTCGAGGTAGGAGCCGTAGAAGTGGGCGACCAGCTGGTCGCCCGCGTCGTCGCGGCTGTGCGCCGGTGCGGCGGCCGGTGCCCCCTGCGGTGCGGCCGCCGCGGCGGCCGGTACGGCGGCGACGGCCGTCAGGAGAGCGGCCGCGAGGAGCGTGCGGCCGATGATGCGCCGGCCGCGGGGGTGCCGAGGGGTGTGGAGTCGGGTCATGGCAGTGCTTCCTTTCGGGTGGCTTGTCCTGTTGGAGCCATCCTGTGGCGGTTCGGTTGCCCGGGATGCCGAGCGCGCCGTGTGCAACCTCCGGATGGCCTCCCGCGTCGTACGCAGATACACGTATGTGCGCTCATGTGTCAGGAAGGAGCGCATGTGTTCGATGAGGTGATGGGGTGGCCGGTGAACAGAGCGACGATCGGACGGGCCGGGGTGCCGGACGGGCGCGCGGTGCGCGGGGGCTCCCCGCGGCTGCTGGTCCTGGCCCTGGCCACCGTCCTCGGACTGCTCCTCGGCGGGGTCGGGGCGACCGGCGCCACCGCCGCGTCGGTCTGCGCCGGACGGCCGGCGAAGACGCTGGGGTTCGGCACGGGCGAACTGCGCGTCTACAGGACCCGCTCCTACGCCTGCGCCCTCGCGGTCGCCGCCAAGCCCGGGGCGCGCCGCCGGATGTCCGTCCAGATCCAGCCGCGCGGCGGGCGCCCCGTCGTCGACAGCGGCAACTTCACCCGGCAGGCCGGACCGGTGACGGTCCACGCGCTGAACCGCTGCGTCCGGGTCTCCGGCACCATCTCGGGACGGACGGGATCCACGGACTGGATTCTGTGCTGACGGGGCGAGCCCTGTGCTGACCGGGTGATTCGAACTGACCGGGCGGCAATGAGGTCTGGCGGCACCGGTGTTGCCCCGCTAGGTTCACGTGGTCTGTTGTGAATCAAGGGGAGGGTGTATGCGCAAGGCGCTCAGAGGTTTCCTGTCGCTCGCGATGCTCATCGGCACAGTGAGTGCGACCGGTGCCTCCGCCGGGGCGGCCACCGCCGCCGAACCGGCCGCGCTCCGTTCCGCCGTCAGTGACAGCGGTACGAGCACGGACATCAAGGACCGCATCCTGGCCATCCCGGGTATGAGCCTCATCGAGGAGAAGCCGTATCCGGGCTACCGCTACTTCGTCCTGAACTACACCCAGCCGGTCGACCACCGGCACCCGTCCAAGGGAACGTTCCAGCAGCGGATCACCCTGCTGCACAAGGACACGTCCCGTCCGACGGTGTTCTTCACCAGCGGATACAACGTCTCCACCAATCCCAGCCGCTCCGAGCCGACCCGGATCGTGGACGGCAACCAGGTCTCGCTGGAGTACCGGTTCTTCACCCCGTCCCGCCCGTCGCCCGCCGACTGGTCCAAGCTCGACATCTGGCAGGCCGCCAGTGACCAGCACCGGGTCTTCGGCGCGCTGAAGAGGATCTACTCGAAGAACTGGCTGACCACCGGCGGTTCCAAGGGCGGCATGACGGCCACGTACTACGAGCGCTACTACCCGAAGGACATGGACGGTGTCGTCGCGTACGTCGCTCCCAACGACGTGGTCGACAAGGAGGACTCGACGTACGACCGGTTCCTGGCGAACGTCGGCACCAAGGAGTGCCGCGACAAGCTGAACGGCGTGCAGCGCGAGGCGCTGATCCGCCGCGAGCCGCTGGAGGCGAAGCTCCGGCAGTACGCCGCCGACAACGGCTACACCTTCACCACCGTCGGCTCCCTCGACAAGGCGTACGAGGCCGTCGTCCTCGACTACGTCTGGGCGTTCTGGCAGTACAGCCTGCTCGCCGACTGCGACTCGGTCCCGGCCGCCAGGACCGCCACCGACCAGGCGATCTGGGACTCGGTCGACTCGATCTCCGGCTTCTCCGCCTACGCCGACCAGGGCCTGGAGAAGTACACGCCGTACTACTACCAGGCGGGCACCCAGCTGGGTTCGCCCGACATCAAGCAGCCCTGGCTCGGCAAGCTGAGCCGGTACGGCTACCAGCCGCCGCGCACGTTCGTGCCGCGCTCCATCCCGATGAAGTTCCAGCCCGGGGTGATGCGTGACATCGACAACTGGGTGAAGCACCACGCCGACCACATGCTGTACGTGTACGGGCAGAACGACCCGTACGGCGCGGAGCGCTTCCGGCTCGGCGCCGGCGCCCGTGACAGCCACGTGTTCACCGTGCCCGGCGGCAACCACGGGGCGACCGTCGCCGGTCTGGTCCCGGCCGAGAACGCCACGGCCACCGCGGCCATTCTGCGCTGGGCGGGCGTCGCCCCGGCCGCCGTCCAGTCGGACCCGGCGAAGGCGAAGCCGCTCGCGAAGTTCGACGCGGTGCTCGACCAGCGGGACCTGACGACCGAGCACCGGCTCGGCCACCGGCGCCCGTAGCGGGACACGCGCCGGCGGCCACCCCCTCGGGCGGCCGCCGGCGCGGGAACCCCCGTCAGTACGAGAGGCCGTATCCCACCGGGTGCAGCACCTGCGCCGGGTCGTCCGCGCGCTGGACCGGCACCGGCAGGGTGCCCTCCGGTTCGGCGCGGCCCGCGATCACCCGGGCCGCCGCCCGCAGTTCGACATCCGTCCAGGAGTACGCGGCCAGGCTCGCCGCGTGCCCCGTCCCCGCCAGCTGGGCGATGTCGTACGGATTGCGGATCGCGACCGTGATCACCGGGACGCCGGTCGCGGCCAGCGCACTCACCAGGGTCCGCTGCGAACTGGCCGCCGTGACGTTGTACGTCCCCACGACCACCGCGTCCTTCCCCTGCGCGGCCGCCACCGCCGCGTCGATGGCCGCCCGGGTGGGCGCGGTGCCGGTGGACAGGGCGGTGGCCGCGTACCCCAGCTCCTTGAACTCCGCGGCCAGGGTGGCCGTCGGCGGTCCCGTCGTGCCGGACGGGGACGCCGGATCGGCCCCCACCACCAGCAGGTTGCGGTGGGAGCGGCGCGACAGCGGCAGCAGCGCGCCCTCGTTGGCCAGCAGCGTGGTCGTGTGCTCCGCGATCCGGTCGGCGGCGGCCAGGTGCGACCGGGTGCCGACGGTACGGTCCACGCCCCGGTGACTGACGAACGGGTCCTCGAACAGCCCCAGCTTCGTCTTCAGCCGCAGAATGCGCAGGATCGATTCCTCGATCCGGGCCTCACTGATCTCGCCGCTCTTGACGGCCGCCAGCAGGGCGTTCCAGGAGACGTCCAGGCTGGGCGGGTTGAGCAGTTGGTCGACGCCCGCCTGCACGGCGAGCACCGGCACCCGCTTGTCGCCGTACTTCGTCCGTACGCCCTCCATGCCGAGCGAGTCGGTGACCACGACGCCGTCGTACCCCAGCTCCTCGCGGAGGATGCCGGTGAGGATGGGCCGGGACAGGGTCGCCGGGTCCTCCGAGGGGTCGAGCGCGGGCACCACGATGTGCGCCGTCATGATCGAGTCGATGCCGGCGGCGATCGCGGCCCGGAACGGCGGCTCGTCCAGCTCGGCCCACTGCTCGCGGGTGTGGGTGATCACCGGCAGACCGGTGTGGCTGTCGGTACTGGTGTCGCCGTGGCCCGGGAAGTGCTTGGCCGTGGAGGCGATCCCGGCGCTCTGGTACCCCTTCACCTGGGCGGCGACCATCCCGGCCACCGACTGCGGGTCGGAGCCGAAGGAGCGCACCCCGATCACCGGGTTCGCCGGGTTGACGTTGACGTCCGCGTCCGGCGCGTAGTTCTGGCAGATACCGATCGCGGCCAGCTCGGCGCCCGCGATCTGCCCCGCCTTGCGGGCGTCGGAGCGCGAACCGCCGGCGCCCAGCGCCATCGCGCCCGGCATCAGCGTGGCGGGCTCGCCGACCCGGCAGACGATGCCGTGCTCCTGGTCCGTCGAGACGAGGAGCGGCAGCGGCGTGGGACCCGCCAGGCCCGCGCGCTGGATGCCGTTGGAGAGATCGGCGATCTGGTGCGGGTCACGGGTGTTGTGCGCCCAGGTGAAGTAGATGATGCCGCCGACGTGGTACTTGGCGATCATCTCCGCGGCGGTGCGCACGCCGATCTCGGCGAGGTTGGCGTCGATGTCGGCCTGGTCGGGGTCGGTGGCGGAGTGCCCGTAGACCCGCATGACGAACAGCTGGCCGATCTTCTCCTCCAGGCTCATCCGGGAGATGAGCCGCTTCAGCCGCCGGGTGGTGGCTGCGGAGT
Organism: Streptomyces sp. NPDC087428; assembly: GCF_044744085.1. Taxonomy (NCBI): domain Bacteria; kingdom Bacillati; phylum Actinomycetota; class Actinomycetes; order Kitasatosporales; family Streptomycetaceae; genus Streptomyces; species Streptomyces sp. NPDC087428. The sequence goes on along the minus strand of NZ_JBIUXR010000001.1, from coordinate 447,518 downwards.
GGTGACTGCCGCCCGCGGACTTCTGGGCGGCGACGGCGCCGGGGGCGACTGCCGCACCCGTCGCCGCCACGACTGCGGTGGCGGCGGTGGCGGTGAGGAGGGTGCGTCTGGAGGTGCGGTGGTGCACGTGAGCTCCTTCGGCCGTACTCGGTGACGAGGGGGTGGTGAAAGAAACTTCCAAGGATCACGGATATCCAGAAAATAACTTCCGGTCAAGAGCCCCGACCGTTTGAGCGCGTCCCGTACGGGTGGGGGAGGGGGACGAATCCCTCACCTCCTCCCACCTCGCCTCCTCACGTCATTCCCCCCGGGCCGGGCCCGGTTGACTCAGCCCCGCGCCCGCCCCGTGCGCCTGGAGCGCCGCGACCGCCGCCCTGATCGCGGGACGCCGCGCCGCCTCCGTACGCCACAGCGCGTACAGCCGGCGTACGGGCACGGGCTCGATCCGCACCTCCACCACCCCGTCCGGCAGCGGCCCGCGGCCCAGCCGAGGGATCATCGCGACGCCGAGACCGGCGGCGAGCAGGGCCAGTTGCGTGTGGTTCTCCTCGGCCCGGTGACGGATGTCCGGCTCGTAGCCCGCCGTGCGCAGCGTCCGTACGAGCCAGTCGTGGCAGACCGTCCCCGGCGGCTGGCAGATCCACCGCTCCTTCGCCAGCTCCTCGCGGCGCACCCCGTCCCGGCCCGCCAGCCGGTGGTCCGCCGGTACCAGCAGATCGCAGAGGTCCTCCCCGATCAGCGCCTGCGCGACACCGTCCGGGGCGGGCAGCGGGGCGATGTCCCAGTCGTGCGCGACGGCCAGGTCGATCACGCCTTTGGCGACCAGGTCGACCGAGAGGTGCGGATCGACCTCGGTCATCCGGACGTCCAGGGCCGGGTGCTCGCGGTCCAGCTCCGCCAGCACCCCGGGCAGCAGTCCGCGCGCGGCCGAGGCGAACGCGCCGATCGACAGCCGCCCCGTCGGCAGCCCCCTGCGCTCCTCCAGACTCGTCTCCGCGCGCTCCACGATGGCCAGCAACTCCTGTGCGGTGGCGGCCAGCCGGACCGCCTCCTCGGTGAGGGCCACCCCCCGGCCGCGCCGCTCCAGCAGCGTCGTACGGGTCTCCCGCTCCAGCTTGGTGATCTGCTGCGAGACCGCCGACGGGGTGTAGCCGAGCGCCGCCGCGGCGCCCGCGACGGAGCCGTGGACGGAGATGGCGTGCAGTGCGCGCAGCCGGGAGAGATCGAGCACCGGAGCCTCCTGGATACCGTCGATTCATTAGCAAAGCTCAATTTCACCATGAAGAAATCCGCGCTGGTGCTAAACGGTCGATGCGGGTGATCCTCGGGACATGCGTCCCCTCCACATCGCCCTGGCCGCCCTGGTGGCCGCCGTCTGGGGTGTCAACTTCGTCGTCATCGAGCTCGGGCTCTACCACTTCCCGCCGCTGCTCTTCTCCGCCCTGCGCTTCCTGGTCGCGGCACTGCCCGCGGTCTTCCTCGTCGGCCCGCCGAAGGTCGCCCGGAAGTGGATCGTGGGGGTGGGACTGGCCCTGGGCGTGGCCAAGTTCGGGCTGCTGTTCATCGGCATGGACCGCGGCATGGGGGCCGGGCTGTCCTCCCTGGTGCTCCAGGCGCAGGCGGTCTTCACCGCGCTCTTCGCGGCGCTCGCACTCGGTGAACGGCCGGGCAGGACACGGGTGCTGGGGATGGCGGTGGCCCTCGCCGGGATCGGTGTCGCCGCCGTGGACGAGGGGGCGGACGGGCCCGTGCTCGCCTTCGTCCTGGTGATCGCGGCGGCCGCCTGCTGGGGCGTGTCCAACGTGCTGACCCGGAGAGCCGCCCCGCCCGACGCCCTCAACTTCATGGTCTGGGTCTCCACCGTCCCGGTGCTGCCGCTGCTCGGGCTCTCGCTCCTCTTCGAGGGATGGGACCGCGATACGCGGGCGCTCGCCGCGCTCGATTGGAGCGGCGCCGGAATCATCGTCTACGTCGCCTGGATCACCACGGTGTTCGGCTTCGGGGCCTGGGGCTTCCTGCTGAGCCGGTACCCGGCGTCGTCGGTCGCCCCGTTCACCCTGCTCGTCCCCGTCTTCGGGATGTCGTCGGCCGCCCTGCTGCTCGACGAGTCGGTGAGCCCGCTGCGGTGGTGCGCGGCGGCGCTGCTGGTCGGCGGTGTGGCGCTGACCTCGCTCGCCGGGGCGCGGCGCCCCCGCCCCGCCACCCCTGAGCTCGCGGAGTCGCAGGCCGCGGGGGCCGCCTGACCGCTCTACTGCTTCGGCGCACCCAGCCGCAGCAGGTGCTCGCGCCCCGCGCTCAGCAGTCCGGGCAGCTCCGCCGCCTCCGGGTGCCAGCGCTTCTCGTACTCCCAGCAGACCCAGCTGTCCGGGTCCAGGGTGTCCAGGCAGGCCCGCAGCGGCAGCACCCCGGCGCCCAGGGCGAGGGGCGCGGTGGCCTCCGCCGACGCGATGTCCTTCACCTGGACGTAGCCCAGGTGCGGGGCCAGCACCGCATGGCTCGCGACCGGTTCCTCACCGGCCAGCCAGGTGTGCATGATGTCCCACAGCGCGCCGACGCTCCCGTGCCCCACCGTGCCCACCACACGGGCCACGGCGACGCCCGCGCGGTGCGAGTCGTGGGTCTCCAGCAGGATGCGCACGCCCATGTCCGCGGCGTACGGAGCGGCGGCGGCCAGCCTGCGGGCGGCGGTCGCGTCCGCCGCGTCGGGGTCCTGGTCGCCGCCGCCGGGGAAGACCCTGACGTTCCGCGCGCCCAGGTCCCGGGCCAGCTCCACCAGCGCGGCGAGCTCGTCCAGCACCGGCTGGTCCTCGCCCTCGGAGGCGGCCCGGACATAGCCGGCCACGGTCAGGATCTCGATCCCGCCCCGCTTGAACTCCTCGACCACATCGGCCCGCTCCAGCATCGAGAGCCCGGGGTGCACCGGCTCCTCCGGGTGGGCGCGCAGCTCCACCCCCTGGTAGCCGTGTTCGGCGGCGAGCCGGACGACCTCGGGTATCGGCAGCCCCGGCACCCCGAGGGTGGAGAAAGCGAGCTTCACGTGCGTGTCCTTCCGTCGTCTGCACCGGACGTGGCTCGCGGAGCCCGGTTCAGCAGGGCTCCCGGAGCAACTGCTCCAGGTTACCCAGCAGTCTCAGCGCGTCCGCCCGCTGCCGCGGCCCCAGCCGCTCGGCCCCCTCCCGCCGTTCGCGGTCGGCCGGTGCGAACGACACCACGCGCAGCGCCGCGGCCGCCTGCCGGGCGAACATCGCGAGCAGGTCCAGCTCCCGCATCTCGGTGCGGGCGCGCGGGGACGGATCGAGCACCTCCAGGACACCGAGCACCCGGCCGTCACTGATCAGCGGCGCCGCCATCAGCGCGCTGGGCACGAACTCGGTGGACTCGGCGAGCGACCGGTCGAAGGAGGGGGTGACGCTGAGGTCGTCCACCACCATCGGCTCCCCGGATGTCGCCACCCAGCCCGCGATCCCGCGCCCGGCCGGGAACCGGCGGCCCACCAGGAACTCCTCGCCCTGGCCGGAGACCGCCTGGAAGACCAGCTCGTCGGTCTCCTCGTCCAGCAGGAAGACGGAGCTGGCCGCCGCGCCGAAGATCGCACGGGCCACGTCGACGACGGACTGGAGGAGCTCGTGCCGGGGCGATCTCGCCGGCGGCACCGTTCCCGCGGCGGACGCTGGTTCAGTTCTCGGAGTCATCACAGGCCTCTCCTGCCGGGATGGAAAGCCGCGGGCCGAACCGCACGTTGGCCGCGGAGAGATAGAGGGCGTTCTTGAGCTGAAAGGCCGTCATCCTCGGATGCGCCGAGAGGAGACGCGCGCACAGCCCGCTGATGTACGGGGTCGCGAAGCTGTTCCCGGTGGTACGTATCGAGGTGCCGCCCAGCCAGGGAACCGTCACGTTCTGGCCGGGGGCGAAGAACTCCACCGGCGGATCGGGGTTGTAGAGGTGCATGTCCGGACTCTCTTCCTGGTGGCTGCCCACGGAGATCACCGACGCGAACCGCCACGGATAGCTCTCCACCGGCGAGTTGTGCGCGGAGGCGACGACGACCGTGCGGTTGAAGTAGGCGTGGTCGGCCAGCGCGTGGAGTTCCTCCGCGAACCGGGCGCGGGTGGTGGACAGCGACAGGTTCACCACGTCGAAGCCCTGCTCGACCGCCCACCGCAGCCCGGCGAGCAGGACGTCCCCGGTGCCGGAGAACCGCTCGCCCAGCACCCGGACGCTGTGCAGTTCGCACTCCGGTGCCGTCCGGCGGATGATGCCCGCGCACGCGGTGCCGTGACCGCAGGAGTCCCCGGTACTGGTCGCCCTGACCTCCGTCCCGCCGGTCTCCGGATCCTTGACGACCACCCAGGACCCGTCGACCGGGCCCACCCCCGGATGGTCGCGCTCGACCCCCGAGTCCACCACGCAGACCCGTACCCCCCGCCCGGTGCCCGGTACGGCCGCGTCGTCGCCCGGTCCGGGACCGGGGTCCGCGAGGACCGCCACGTCCTCGGGGCCGCGCCCGCGCAGACTCCACGTCAGCCCCGGTGTCGTGTCCGTGGTAGCCATCCGTCAGCTCATCTCCGTCGTGGCCGCCGCCGGTCCGGCGACGAGCCGGGCGGCCCACCGCTCACCCGGCAGATGTCCCTTCTCCGCGAACCGGTCCCGCGCCTCCCGCGCCGCCGCCGTCGCACCCGCACGATCGCCCAGCAGCGCCAGCGTCCGTGCCTGGTCCAGCGACGCGGTGGCCCGCACCAGCGGGGAGTCGGTCAGCAGGGAGTCCCGTACGGCCCGGTCCGCGTGCCGCAGCGCCGCGGCCGCGTCACCGGCCCCCGCGGCCAGCCGGGCCCGCAGCCCCGCCAGGTCCACCCGGTCCGCGTGCGGCAGCGACTCCGGCGCCCCGACCGCTTCGAGCCACGGACCGGCGCCCTTCGGCCGGCCCTCGTCGAGCAGCAGCCGGGCCGTCTCCAGCCCGATGGCCGGACGCATGGACCGGGCGCCCGAGTGCGCGGCCGCCCGGTCGGCCCGCACGAGCAGGTCCAGCGCCGGTCCGGTGTGCCCGAGCAGCGTCTCGACCGTCGCCCGGAACACCGGCAGGAAGACCTCCGCCTCCGCGTACCCCAGCTCCTGTGCGAGCCGTTCCGCCTCCGCCAGGCACTCCCCGGCCCGGTCCGCCCGGCCGTTGAGCGCGTAGAGCACGGCCAGCGGGCAGTTCAGCGTGGTCCGTACGGCCGGCCGCCCGGCGCCGTGCGCGGCGAGGAGGTCCCGGCAGCGGGCCACCGCGACCGGCACCGGCTCCGGGCCGCGCCACAGCGAGATCCCGATGGCTCCGAGCGCCGCCGCGCGCTCCGGCTCCGCCTCGGCCCGCACCGCGTGGTCCAGGGCCAGCGTCAGATCGCGGTCCGCCTCCTCGTGCCGCCCGGCCAGCTGCAACTGCTGGGCGAGCCGCAGCCGGGCCCGTGCCTGCCCGACGGAGTCCCCGGCGGACTCGAACAGCGGCAGCACCGAGCGGGCCGTGGCCGACACGTTCACCGCGGCCGGGTCGAGCACCGCCAGCGCGAGCCGGGCGTGCGCGGCCTCGACCGGGGCGGTCCCGATGGCCAGGACCTGCCGCAGCAGGCGCTCCCCGTCCTGCGGACGGCCGAGCGCCAGCCGCACCTCGCCGAGCCGGCGCAACGCGGGCGCCGCGGCCGGGTCGCCGTGCGGATGCAGATCCACGGCCCGTTCCAACAGGCCCTGCGCCCAGTGCAGATCGGAACGGGACAGGGCCTGCGCACCGGCCGCGGCGAGCGCGGCGGCGGCCCGGCCCCGCAGGGCGGCGGCCCGGTCGTCGGTGAGGCCGAGTTCGGCGCGGTACCGGTAGGCCCGTTCCAGATGCCCGCCCACCGCCGCCTCGCCGGCCGCCGTCACACTGGGCAGCTCCGACGCCCAGGCGTGCCGGTCGGCCTTGGACCGCTTGGACAGCGAGGCGTACGCGACCTCCTGGACCAGGCCGCTGCTGAACCGGTGCCGCCCCGCGCCCGGATCGCCGCCGGGCGTGGTCTCGACCAGCCGGCGGCGGCGCAGCCGGGCCAGCGCCCGCACCACCCGGCCGCGGTCGTCGTCCGGCGCGTCGTCCGGCGCGGCCGGGCCGGGCCGGGCCGGGTCCTCCGTCTCGCGCACCGCCCGCGTCAGCCGGACGAGTTCCGGCGCGGTGAAGTCCCGGCCGACGACGGCGGCCAGATCCAGGGTGCTGCGTTCGGTGCGCTCCAGCGCGCCGATCCGGGCGCCGAGCAGCGCCTGAAGGGTCGGCGGCACCGCCGCGCCCTCCTCGGCCTGGGCGCCGGACGGGCCGGGACCGGCCGGTACCAGGAGCTGTTCCAGGTAGAGCGGGTTCCCCTCGGCACGGTCGTACAGGTCTCCGTCGATCCGGGCGGTCCGCGTGCCGGGTCCGGTCAGCTCGCGGACCAGCAGGTCCGCCTCTGCGCGCGGCAGTCCGGCCAGCGGAAGGATCTGCGGGGGGCGGGCGGCAGGGTCCGCGGCGGACGAGGGCCCGTCGGGACGGCCCGGACACACGATGAGCACCCCCGCCAGGCCGAGCGGTCCCGCCAGCCGGTTCACCGTCCGCACCAGCAGCGGTTCGGCCCAGTGCCAGTCGTCCAGGACCAGCAGCGCCGGAGGGCGGCCCGCCGTCCGGGCCAGCACGGTGATCAGCGCGGCGCACATGTCCTCGAACGGGGCGTTGGGCGTGCCGTCGTGCAGCAGCCCGTCACGCAGCAGCGCCCGCGCGTCCGCCACCGAGGCCCCGGCCCGCCCGGACGCCGCGTCGAGGGCCTCGCGCGCCGCGGGGGCCTCCAGTACGTCCCGGACCGCGTCGGCCAGGGGCGTCAGGGTGCCGTGGTCGCCGTAGCTGCGGCAGCGCCCGGTGCCGACGACCGGCCCGCCCGGCCCGGCGAGCCCGGCCAGCCACTCGCGCGCCAGCCGGGTCTTGCCGACCCCGGCGTCGCCGACCAGGCGCACCAGCCCCGGACCCGCCCCGCGCACCGTCCGGTCCAGCGCCTCGTCCAGCACCGCCTTCTCCGCGGCGCGGCCGATGAACGGCACGTCGAAACGGCGCAGCAGCTCCGGGTCGTCGGCGCCGAGCGCGATCAGCCGGTAGGCGTGCACGCTGTCGCTCTTGCCCTTCAGCCGCAGCGGGCCGGTCCCCTCCACGACGACGGTCGGCCCGGCGGCCTCCACCGTCTGCGGGCCGATCAGGATCTCGCCGGGCGCCGCGTTCTGTTCCAGCCGGGCCGCCACGTTCACCGTCTCGCCCGAGACCAGCGCCTGCCGGGTGCTGGCATCGGAACTCGCCACCACCTGACCGGTGTTGACGCCGATCCGGATACTGAGCCGGATGCCCAGGGAGGCCTGGAGCTCGGTGTTCAGGTCCGCCAGCGCCTCGCGCATGCCGAGCGCCGCCGAGAGCGCCCGCCGGGCGTCGTCCTCCCGCATCACCGGCACCCCGAACACCGCCATCACGGCATCACCGATGAACTTCTCCGGGGTGCCGCCGCGGGCCTCGATCTGCTCGCTCATCGCCGCGAAATAGCGCAGCGTCACGGTGCGCAGGGTCTCCGGGTCCAGCACGCCGGACAGCGCCGTGGAGCCCACCAGATCGCAGAAGACCGCGGTGACCAGCTTGCGTTCGTCCTCCGGCGCCGCCGCGACGGGCGCCGGGCAGGGGGTGCCGCAGGCCGGGCAGAACCGTGCGGCGGTGGGCAGTTCGTGCCGGCACGAGATGCAGTTCATCAGCGCTTCCTCTCTGCTTGGTCCGGCCGGAGCGGTGGGCCGGGTCACGGGGGGAGCCGGCCCGCCGCGCGGCGAGGTCGCCACGGGCGGGCCTTCACGGACACGGCCCTCAGAACAGGGCGCCGCCCGCGATCTCGCCGTGTGCCTGCACCTCGGGTCCGACGTCGTCCAGCCGGCTCTTGATGTCGAGCAGCAGCGTCAGTTCCTCGGGTGCGAGACCGGTCAGGACCTGCCGCTGTTCCTCGGTGAGCAGATCGACGGCGAACCCGGCGCCGTACAGCACGGCGAGCCGGTCCGGTGGTTCGTTCATACCTGGCCTCCTGTCGGGACGGACCGCCCCGCTCCCCGCACCGGCGGCGCCGGTCCGGTGCGCCCGAGCCGGACGAACAACTGGGTGAGCGCGTCCGTGGTGTGCAGGGCGCTGACGGCGACGGCCGCCTCGTGGCCCCGCGAGAGCGGCAACCGGTCGAGCAGTGCGTACAGTTCGCCGGCGTGGCCGTCGTCGAGCCGCGCGTGTTCGTGCACGGTGCGGAAGGCCGGGGCGGGCAGCCCGGTCAGCCGGGCCAGCCGGGGGGCCAGTCCGGAGGCCGGGGCGTGCCCCTCCAGGACGGCGATGTAGCCGAGCAGCGCCACCGGGTGGTGGTGCTCGATCCAGTAGTACTGGGCGCCCGCCAGGGAGGCGACCAGCGGCGGCGGCACCGGGTCCAGCGCGGCCCGCGGGCCGCTGCCCGCCGCGGTCAGGTCGTCGAGCAGCCAGGAGTCGTGTTCCGCCTCCTCCCGGATGTGGTCGTGCAGGTACGCGGCCAGCGGCGCGCCCAGCGGATCGCCGTGCCGCGCCCTCGACGCGGCCCGTTCCGCGGCCCGTTCCATCAGCGGTACGGAGGCACGGATGACCGTGTGCATCGCGCACAGGTACGCCCGGTAGCGGGGCAGCAGCCCCTCGGCCCGCCACAGCACGTCCGTCGAGGCGCGCAACGCCGGCTCGGCGAGGGCGAGTTTGGCCCGCAGCCGCTCGGAGGCCGGCAGCCCGCGCTCCCGCCGTCCGGCGTCGGGCAGTGCCGAGCCCCCGGCCGGGCCCGGGGTCTGTCCGGCGGCGGTCACGGTCCGGTGCCTTCCGGCGCCGGACGCGGGCCGCGCGCCGGGCCCGGCGTCGCCACCAGGTCCGCGTAGGGGGCGCATCCGTGGCGTCGTACCAGGGCCACCGGCCCGTCGTCGTGCTGGCGACGGGCCGAGGTCAGGTCGAGCAGCGCGCCGGCGGCGCCGCCCGCCACCGCGTCGGCCGCCGCCACCACCTCCGGCCGGTCGCTCAGCTCGCGGCAGTCCCCGCAGTAGGAGCCGGCCGGTGTCGCCGGCGACCAGCGCGCCCGCAGGTGGGCCGGGCCCACCGTGCGCACGAGCCGCAGCAGCGGTGAGCGGAGCGTACCCGCGCGCACGGCGGCCCAGCCGTCCTCGGCGACATGGCCGAGCCGCAGATGGGGCGGGGCCGGGCGGCGGTCCACGGTGTCCTGGTTGCAGCAGGCCAGGACCGTGCCGTCGAAGGCGACCACCGGCCAGGCGGCCATGGCGCACGGCAGCGCGCCCGCGCCGTCCGGCGCGGTACGGGCGGGGCGGGCCCAGGCCGCGGCCCGGCCGAACGGCCGCACCTCGTTGACCAGGGCCGGCACCGTGCCGCCGAACGTCCGGTGGATGTCCGCGGTGACATCCGCGAGATAGGCGTCGTCGGGCCCGGTCCCGGTGAGGTGGAAGCTGACCGCGACCCCCAGCTCGCGGATCTCCCGCACGGCCCTGAACACCCCGGCCCGCGGCACCTCCCGCTCGTGCGGCAGGTCGAGGCTGGCGGAGAAGTGGTCGAGCGTGCGCACCGCCCGCCGTATCGCGGGCGGAAGCGTGCCGGAGCGGGCGAAGAACATGCCGCTGAGCAGCGCGGTGCGGGTGCCGGACTCCCGCGCGGAGCGGGCGAGCGAGGCCACCAGGCGCGGTCGCAGCAGGGGTTCGCCACCGGTCAGCATCATCACCTCCGGCCGGTCGTCCGCGGTGAACGAGGAGACGAACCGCTGGAGGCCGTCCGCCCCGGGCTCCTCCCGCACCTCCGGCGCGGAGCCGGTGGAACAGTGGGCGCAGCGCAGCGGACAGCGCCGGGTCAGAGTGATCAGCACTCCGGCGGCCGGAACCGGCCGCAGTCCGATGAGTTCGGCGAGCTCCATTCGGCCGTCTCCTCCGGGCGTAGTGGGGTGCGGCGCGCGGCCGCGATGCGCGAACACAGCGTCCGTCCGCACGGTTCGGCACCGGTCCGCGACCGGTTCGCCACCGGTATGGCCGCAGGCCGGACGGTCCGCGGCGGGCCGCCCGCGGGCCCGGCGGACGCTCCGGCGGGCGTGTCACCCCCCGCTGAACTGCCCCGATACCGGGGCCATACCGGCGCCGAGCCGTTTGCCAGGCCCGGCCTCCTAACTTTCTGGTCAGCGGAAGGCACCCGCCGGCCGCAACCGGAAGGAACGGGCTCAGCCCGGACCGGCCGGAGATGACCCAGACAGACGAGTGGACGGAGACCACCATGTCCGAGAACACGAAGCCCGCCGCCGACGACAACAACGAGACCCCCGAGGTCGAGGCGCACTCCGTGCTGGACCTCCAGGAGACCGCCGGTGTGCACGAGCGCTCGCTGGACGGCAACTGCGTCAGCACCGTGAGCCTCGTCCTGTCGGAGCAGTAAGGACTGACGACCGGGCCGCGGCGCCACCTCCGGGAAGTACCCCTTCCCCGTGGCGCCCGGCCGGCCGAAACGGGGCGGCTCCGTGACCACGGGGACCGCCCCGCCTCGATTTCCCGGGCCGCTGTCCGGGCCCTGTCCCCGCTCACCGACCGGGAGCCGACGATGGCCACCGCCCTTCGAACCAACCGGGACTTCCGACTGCTCTGGATGAGCGGCCTGTTCGCCGTCCTCGGTACCCAGATGACCGCACTGGCACTGCCGCTGCTCGTGCTGCGCGAGACCGGATCGGCCGTTCAGGCCGGAGCGATCGGCACGGTGTCCGTCGCCGCGGTCCTGATCACCATGCTGCCCGGCGGGGTGATGGCCGACCGGGTGGAGCGCCGCAGGCTGATGCGCCTGTGCGACGTGGGCAGCTTCTGCGTGGTCAGCGCCCTGGTCGTGGCCGTGTGGACCGGCCATGTCCCGCTGATCCTGGTGCTGCTCGTCGCGGGCGCGGGCGCCGTCATCGGCAGCTTCTACGGGCCCGCCGTGTTCGGGCTGATGCGCAGCGTCGTACCCGCCGACGAGATGGGGACCGCGACCGCCCGTCTCCAGGCCCGCACGGCCACCGCACGGCTGGTGGGGCCGCTCATCGGGGGCGGGCTGTTCAGCCTGCACCCCGTCCTGCCGTTCCTCGCCGAGGCCGTCGGGCTGCTGCTGTCCACGCTCTGCGTGGCCCTGGTACGGACCCGCTCCAGGGCGGAGTCCAGGGCCGGTTCCGTGTTCAGCCGGGCCGAGCTGACCGCCGGGGTGACCTTCCTGTGGAAGCTGCCCTACCTGCGGACCGTGCTCCTCGTCTTCGGGCTCGGCATGAACTTCGCCTTCGGCGCCATGACCTTCACCGCGCTGACCGTCTTCTCCAGCGGCGGGAGGTCCGGTCTCGGCGGCGGCACCGTCGTCTCCTTCATCTCGGTCGGGGCCCTCGCCGGCGCGCTCCTCGCCCCCCGGCTCCGCCCCGAACGCCGGACCTGGGCGCTCACCGCCGCCACCTGCTGGTTCTGCGTGGGCACCGCCCTCGCGCTGGCCTGGATCAGGGTCCCGCTGTTCGCCGGGCTGCTCTGCGCCGCCTGCATGTGCCTGTCCACGGTCGCCAGCATCGGCTTCCTGTCCACCCTGCTGACCGTCACCCCGGGCGACCGGGTCGGCCGGGTGCAGAGCGCCGCCGGGTTCCTCTCCTCACTGGTCCAGCCGTTCGGGCCGCTGGCCGGGGGCGCGCTCCTGACCGCCTTCGGCAGCCGCACCGCCTTCGGGTCGATCGCCGCGGTCCTCGCCGTGTCCGCCGCCGTCGTCACGTTCGCCCCGTCCGCCCGGCCCGCCCCGCCACCGGACGAGACCGCCGAGGACGAGACCGCCGAGGACGGGCCCCTCGCGGACCGTACCGGGGCCGGCAGCCCCCGCCCCTGATCACGAGCCCCCAGGAGGTATGCCGTGCCCGGCATCCAGGAGACCCAGCTGTACTGCATCGCCGACCGCCGCTACTACGAGACCCCGGCCCGGCTGCCCGACGAGGACACCCGCTACCCGCTCGACCGCGCGGAACCGCCCGAGGGCTGGCGGCGCGGCCGGGGCGGGCTGTGGACCGCGCTCCACCCCGACTCCGCCGAACTCCCCGAACAGGGCTGGAAGATCCACATCTCCACCGTGGCGGCGGACGCCGAACGCACCCTCGCCGACACCGCCCGGATCTGCCTGGAGCAGGGGGTGCCGTTCAAGTTCCTGCGCAGCGAGCGCGCCCTGCGGCTGATGTCGGCCAAGTACATGAACCGGTCCGGCGCGGGGAAGTTCCTCACCCTCTACCCCGCCGACGAGCCCGCGTTCCTGCGGCTGCTCGACGCCCTGACGCGGGCCCTGGACGGGCGTTGCGGACCGTACATCCTGAGCGATCTGCGGATCGGGAACTCTCCCGTCCACGTCCGCTACGGCGCGTTCGTCGAGCTCTGGTGCCAGGACACCGACGGGACCAGGGTCCGCGCGATGCGCCACCCCTCCGGGGAACTCGTCCCCGACACCAGGGGCGTGGTCTTCCGGATACCGGACTGGGTGACCGTCCCCGAACAACTGCGCCCCCACCTCGCCGCCCGTGCCGCCGCCCGCGACGACGGCTTCCCCTACGTCGTCACCAAGGCGCTCCAGTTCTCCAACGCGGGCGGCATCTACCTCGCCGAGCACCGCACCACCGGGCAGCGGGTGGTGCTGCGCGAGGCCCGGCCGCACTGCGGTCTCGACCCCGCCGGGCACGACGCCGTCACCCGGCTGCACCGGGAGCACCGGGCCCTGACCCGGCTCGCCGGACTCGACTGCGTGCCCGAGGTGTACGGCGTCCGCACGGTCTGGGAACACCACTTCCTGATCGAGGAGTACATCGAGGGCACCACCCTGTTCGACGAGATCGTCGACCGCTTCGTGCTGGTGCGCGGTGAGCGCACACCCGCCGAACTCGACGCCTACTCCCGCTGGGCCGAGGCCGTCACGGCCGGGCTCGGCAGCGCCCTCGACCGGATCCACGCCCGCGGACTGCGGTTCGCGGACGTGCACCCCGCCAACGTCATCCTGCGCCCCGACGGCGGGGTGGTCCTGATCGACTTCGAGTACGCCACGGACCTCGACGACGAGGACACCCCGCTGGCGGGCGCCCCCGGCCTCCAGGCTCCGCTCGGCACCGGGGGTGCGGAGGCGGACGACTACGCGCTCTGGGCGATCTGGCTGCACATCCTGATGCCGCTGATGGAGGTGTCCGAGCACGACCGGGGCAAGGTGCTCAGCATCGAGCGCTGGGCCCGCGCCCGCTACCGGCTGGGCCCCGACGCGGGACCGCCCCGCCCGGCCGCCCTCTCCCGGGGGCTCCCGGCGGACAGCGGTGAACCGACGGTGGACCTGCTGCTGCGGGGCCCGGAGCCCGACTGGTCCGGCATCCGGGAACGGCTCCTGGCCGGCATCCACGCCGACGCCACCCCGGACCGCGCCGACCGGCTCTTCCCCGGCGACCTGGCCGGCTTCGCCACCGGCGGCATCTGCGCCGCGCACGGCGCCGCCGGGGTGCTGTACGCCCTGCACCGCGTCGGCGCCCCGGTCCCCGCCGAGTACGTCGACTGGCTGGCCCGGACCGCCCTGCGCCGCGACCCGGACGCCCCCGGCGGGCTGTTCGACGGACTGCCCGGCGTCGCGCTGGTGCTGGCCCGGCTCGGCCGCCGCGAGGAGGGCCGCGAACTGCTCGACCGGGCACTGGGCGCGGCCGCCCCCGCCTCGGCCGACCTGCTCACGGGCACCGCGGGAACGGCGCTGGCGGCCCTCCGGCTCGCCACGGACGGTGCCGGACCGCCCGACCGGGAACTGCTCGACCGGGCCCTGCGCACCGCCTGGGAACTCGACGCGCTGGTCCGGGGCGAGGCCACCGGCGGCCCGCCCGCCCCGCCCTCCGCGGGACTGCTGCGCGGCTTCACCGGGGCCGCGCTGCTCCAGCTCGAACTGCACGCGCTCACCGGTGAGGAGTGGCTGCTCGACGCCGCCGGGGCGACGCTCGCCCGCGAGGCCGGGCACTGCGTGACCATGCCGGGCGGCAGCGTGCAGGTCAAGGACGGCCAACGCCACTTCCTCTACCTGGACCAGGGCAGCGGCGGCGTCGCCCTGGTGGCCCAGCGCTACCTGGCCCACCGGGAGGCCCCCGCGCTCGCCGCGCTGCTGCCAGGCGTCCGGCAGGGCTGCCTCCTGGAGTTCATCCGCGAACCGGGGCTCTTCACCGGCCGCTCCGGACTCGTGGCCACCGCCCACCAGTTGTCCGGCGGCCGGCCGGACGCCGAGGTGCTGGACTCCGTGCGCAACCTCTCCTGGCACCTGGTCGCCGAACAGGACCGGCTGCTGGTGCCCGGGGCGCGGCTGCGCCGCTTCTCCGCCGATCTCGCCACCGGGGCGGCGGGCGTGCTGCTCGCCCTGCACACGCTGTCGGCCACGCCGGAAGAACGGCCGGACCTGCTGGACGTACTCACCCTGGGGTGACCCAGAGCCCGTGGGCGCGGCGACACCACATGGATACGGCACTTCCGGACCCCGGAAGTGCCGTATCCATGTGTGCGGGGCGCGGCGGCTACGCGCTCGTCGCGCCGATCACCGTGGCCACGCCCGCCGGCACCGCCGTGCGGTGCGCCGCCGCCCCCTCGACGGCCGCCGCTGCCGGGACGGGCCTCAGCTCGCGGGCGAACAGGCCCACCAGGCGGGGCAGTTCGTACAGCACGGAGTGCGCGGTGACCTCGCCGCTGGGGGAGGTCACCGCCCCCGCGTCGATCAGCGCCTCCACCGTCCGCAGCGCCTGCCGTTCGTCGCAGCCGAGCGCCGCCGTCGCCTCCGGCAGGGTGAACAGCCCCTCGCGGACCGAGGCGGCCAGCCGGGTCAGCGCCAGCCCGCTCCCCGCGGAGAGGTCCTGCCAGCCCGACATCAGCCGGGCGCGCACCGAGATGTCACCGGCCACCAGTTCGTCCAGCGCCCCGGCCGGATCGGCCAGCCGCTCCGCGTACTCGGCCAGCGGCAGATGGCGCAGCACCGCCAGCCGCATCCCGCTCACCCGTACCGCCAGCGGAAGGAGTCCGCAGGCGTCGGCGATCCGCAGGGCGGCGGCCCGGTCCAGACCCACCCGCCCCGCGCCGATCAGCCGCCCCAGCAGCTCCAGCGCCTCGGCCGGGGCCAGCGGCGGCAGCGCGATCCGGTGCACGGGCGACAGCCCGGCCAGCTGTTTCCGCGCGGTCAGTACGAAGGAACTGCCGCCGGTGCCCGGCAGCAGGGCCCGCACCGCGGCCTCGTCCGGTACGTCGTCGAGCACGACCAGCGAGCGGTGCCCGGCCAGCCAGTGCCGCCAGTGCTCCGCGTCCGCCATCGGCTCCGCCCCGTGCGGGCCGCCGGTCAGCCGGGCCAGCTCGCCGAGGACCGCCGGGGCGGGGCGCACCACCCCCTGTTCGTCGCGGACCCGGATGTGGATCCGGCCGTCCGGGTACCGGTCCGCCAGCAGGTGCGCCGCCTGTACCGCCAGGGCCGTCTTCCCCGTTCCGGCGGCCCCGGTGACCGCCACCACCCGGCCGTTCGCCCCGCCCAGCACATCGAGCAGCTCCCGCAGTTGTTCGCCGCGGCCGGTGAAGTCGGGGACGGCCGCGGGCAGTACCGCCCGCAGGGCGGGTGCCCGGGGCGCGGCCGCCGCCGCGCGGGGGCGTTCCGCGCCGTCCCTGCCGGTCAGCATCGCGCGCTGCCGGGCGACGATGGCGGCTCCGGGCTCCAGCCCCAACTCCCGTGCCAGTAGCTGACGGTAGTCGTCGTAGACGGCCAGCGCCTCGGCCCTGCGGCCGGTCCGGTGCAGCGCGTCCATCCACGCGGCCAGGACGCGCTCGCGCAGCGGATGCCGTTCGGCCAGGTCCCGCAGCCCGTCCACCACCGCGGACGCCCGGCCCAGCGAGATCTCCGTCTCGGCCCAGTCCTCGTGGACGGTCAGACACCGGGCCTCCAGCCGCTCCGCCTCCGCGGCCACCTCGGGCGAGTCGCGCAGATCGTGCAGCGGCGGCCCCTGGCGCAGGTCCAGGGCCCTGCGCAGCAGACCGGCGGCGGCGCGCGGGTCACCGTCGTCGGCGGCCCGCCGGCCCGCCGCGGCCAGCGACCGGAAGCGCAGGGTGTCCAGCTCGGCCGGGCCGATCCGCAGCAGGTAGCCGCCGCAGGAGTGCACCAGCCGTTCCCGGCCGCCGTCCGGCCCGTCGGGACACCAGGTGCCGAGCAGTGTCCGGGCCGAACTGACGTACACCTGGAGGTTCTTGCGCGCCGTCCTGGGCGGCGCGTCCGGCCACACCGCGTCGGTGAGGACGTCCACCGGCACCGGTGTGTTGGGGCGGCTGAGCAGCATGGCCAGGACCAGCCGCTGTTTGCGCGGCCCGAGTGACAGCGGCCGCCCGTCGGCCCATCCGGAGAGCGGGCCGAGCAGCGAGAGGCTCAGCACACCGGGTGCGGGCGTGCGAGTGGGGGGTCGGGTCATGGACGAGCCTCCGAAGCACCGGGGGACGGGGGTGGCGGTCTGCCGGTCGCACCCTTGGATCGTCCGCCGGGGACGGCGCCCCCGCATCGGTGCCGGGCCCGCATGTTCCGTGCCGGGACCCGGCCAAATCCGCCCCGCACCCCCATGTTGGGCACCCCGGCCCCGTACCCCGCCCGCGCGGGCCCCCACCTGCACGTGTCCATGCGCCCGGAAGCGCGCCCGGAAGCGTTTCGGGAAGCGCGGCGGGCGGCCGTGGGGGAGCCGATGGGGCGGCGGGAAGGGCCGACGCGTGTCAGTCGGGCTCCACCGCGTACTCGGCGGCGAAGTCGCAGAGCGCGGAGCGGTCCTGACGGCCCGTCTTGCTGAGCAGGCTCGCCATGTGCTTCTCGACGGTACGAGGCGAGATGGAGAGCCGCCGGGCGATCTGCTGGTTGCCGGGCCGCTCCGCCAGCAGGACGAACACCTCGTACTCGCGCGGCGTCACGCCGCTCGTCCGCAGCGGGGCCGGGATGCGGTCCCAGCCGCCCCGGTGCTGTCCGACACTGGCGCCCGCCTGCCGCAGCGCCGCCCGGCAGGCGGCGGCGACCGGCTGGATACCCGCCCCGTAGAAGTACTCCTCCGACGCCCGCAGCCAGCTCACCGGCTCGCCCCAGCCCTCGGCGAGCGCCGCGCCGGCGGTCAGCCGCAGTCCCAGGTGGCGGGCGAGCGGGAAGGCGGCGGCGTCGGCGAACGCGGAGCCGACCGACCGGGCGGCCGCCGCCGAATCGCCCTCCCGGCCATGCAGGACGCCCTCGGCGAGCCGCAGGAACAACTGGTTCCAGGCCAGGTCGGCGCCGGGGCTCTCCAGCGCGGCGGAGAGCTCCGCCCTGCCGTCCTGCCCGTCGAGGACCCGCAGCAGCGGGCGCAGCCCGTAGCGGCCGCTCAGATAGAAGAAGCTGGGGTGTTCGCGTTCCCAGGCCAGCGAGTCGTCCAGGTCGGCCAGCGCGCGCCCGCGGTCCTCCTCCAGCAGTGCCGCGAAGGCGCGGCACAGGCCCAGTTGCAGCGGTACGAGCAAGGACTCCTCGCCGCCCGCCCGGCGGAACCGGACCAGGGCCCGGTCCAGCTCCCGTCTTCGGCCCCGGTGCGCCGCGAGGGCCGCCGAGGCCAGCAGCAGATACCGGTGGGCGCCCAGGTTGCGGACCCGTGCGCTGGCGGCCACCGACCGCTCGATGATCTCGTGCGCCCCGTCCCAGGCGCCGCGCATCACCGCGTTCATGGCGAGCAGCCCGTCCACGGTCTGCGTCGGCACCAGCGCGCCGAGCGAGAGCGCGGCGGTCCTGGCCGTCTCCAGCCGGGCGGGGTCACCGGTCCGCATGAACGTATTGGCGCCGAGCCGCACCAGCGCTTCCACCCGCCACACCGGCAGCGCGTGCTGTTCGGACACGGCGAGCATCCGCTCCAGACAGGCGTCGGCCTCGTCGAAGCCGCGCTCCCGCGACAGCAGGGCCAGTAACTGCCAGGCCTGGCAGGCGACCACGGGGAGGTGGTGCTCCTCCGCGACGGCGGCGGCCCGTCGTGCCGCGTCCTGCGCGGACCGCTGCTGTACGCGCGGTACCTGGCCGGGCAGCAGGGCCAGATGGCCCTCCACCACGTCGAGCGCGGCCTCCTGTCCGGGACGGACGGCCGTACCGAGCAGGCTCCGCGCGGTCCGGATCTGGTCGGCCGCCTCGTCCGCGCGCTCCGCCATCACGGCGGCCCAGGCGATCCGGACATGGGTCTCGCCACGCTGTTCCGCGGCCTCCGACCGGGGCGGCACCGGGGGCAGTTCCGCCGCCAGTGCCAGGGCCGTGTCGAGTTCGCCGGCCTCGGCCCGAGCGACGGCGAGCGCCTCGGTGACGCCCCGCAGATCGCCCGCGTGGGCCAGCGAGCGGGCCCGTTCCAGCAGGATGACGGCCGAGCCGGACGCCCCCGCGGTGAGCATCCGCCGGCCGACCGCGGCGAACTGCCGGGCGGCGCCGTGCCGGTCGCCCCCGGCCAGTTGCAGGGTCGCCATCAACTGGAGCTGTTCGTCGCCCAGTTCGTCGGTCACCGCGGCCAGCGAGGCAGCCGCCCGGCGGGCGGTCGCGGCCCGTTCCGCCGGGGCCAGCGAGGCCACCAGCGCCTCGGCGGTCAGCGCGTGCCGGAAGGTGTACCGGTCGGGGTTGGCGCCGTCGGGGGCGATGATGCTCGCCTCGACGGCGGAGCGCAGATGGCTGAAGAGCGTGCGGTCGTCGAACCCGGTGACGGTCTGCAGCACGGTGACCGAGAACTGACTGCCCAGCGTGGCCGCGCACAGGAGTAACTCACGTACCGGTTCGTCGAACCGGTCCAGCCGCCGTGACCAGCTGCGCACCACTCCGGTGGGCACCGCCGCGTCCGGATTCCCGTACGCCTGCCACCGGTCGCCGGTGCGCCGCAGCTGACCGGAGTCGAGCAGGTCGGCGAGCAGGATCTCGATCAGGTACGGATTGCCGCCCGCCCGGTCGACCAGCCGCTCGTGGGTGGCCTGCGGAACCTCGTCCGGCGTGGCCTCCAGACACGACGCGGTCATCCCGCGCACCTCGGCGGCGCTGAGCGGTGCCAGCTCCCGCACGGTGGCGACCTGCCTGCGCTCAGCGGAGCGGACCAGATCCAGCGCGACGCCGGGTTCCGGCCGCAGCGTGCCCAGCAGCAGCACCGGTACGTCCGCCACGTTGTCGATGACGTACTCCACCACCGCCATCGTCTCGGTGTCGGAGTCGTGCAGGTCCTCCAGCAGGATCACGCAGCCGTGCTCCTGCCCGAGCACCGACAGCAGCCGCAGCAGCGCCTCCGCCAGTTCGACGACCGTCTCCGGGTAGCCGGGGGAGGAGCCCTGACGCCACTCCGGCACCAGCCGGGCCAGCGCCGGGCGGTACGGGTCCAGCTCCGGGTCCGTGGGTGTGCCGGCCGCCCGGAACCGTGAGGACAGCGCCTCGACCAGTGGCCGGAACGGTACGACGAGGCCGGTCGAGGTGGCCCTGCCGCGCAGCACCGGCATGTCCCGCTCGTACGCGCGGTACGCGCACTCCCCGGCCAGCCGGGACTTGCCGATGCCGGCGTCCCCGACGAAGAAGATCGCACGCCCCGAACTCCGCGAAGCGGTGTCCAGGGCGCTGCTCAGCAGACCGGTCTCGGCGGCTCGCCCGATCATCACCGACGAAGTGGCACGCATGGGCGCAGGTTACTTGAGCGGAACCCCGCCGGGTAGTGCGCCAAATCGCTTGAGCGGCAACTGACTTGGCTCAGAACGGTGCGGTCATCGTGGTGAACGGCAGATCCAGCGTGTATCCGGTGTTCCCGTCCGCGGCGCTGAGGATTCTGCTGCGCAGCCCGAGTCTGCCGGCCGCCCCCAGGGCGATCTGTCCGGCGGGGTGCTCGGCGGCGGAGTCGTCCGTGAGCTCGGTGGTCAGGAAGGCTACCGAAGCGTCGTTGCTCTGCATGGTTTCTGCCTCTTCTCGTGGGAGGTTCCGGTGCGGTGTGCCGAGCGGTGGTGCGTCTGTGTGCATCGGTGGTACGCCGGTGGGACGGGGGGAATCAGGGGGGTGCGGCCGGTCAGGCGAGCAGCAGCAGTGACGGCACCCGGTCGGGGAAGCCCGCCCGCAGCAGCCCGTGCCCGATCCCGGCGAGTCCGGTCAGCAGCCCCGGATGGGGGACCAGGCCCGGTGTCCCGCAGCGCGGTCCGGCCCGGTCGGCCGCCGCGAGCAGGGCCCCGGCCCGCTCCACCCACCGGGTGCGGGTGCCCAACGGCTCCGCCCGGCCCAGGAGTTCGAGGACGCCGAGTTCCCCGTGGCACAGGCTGTCGTCGAGCGGCGGTTCGCTCCGCGCGATGTCCGCCACCGCCTCCCGTGCCCAGGCGGACAGCAGCGGATCGGCGCGGGCGGCCGCGCTGTCCAGCACGGCCAGGGCCACGCCCGTCCGGCCCCGGCACCAGGAGACCCCGGCGTCCACGGTGCCGGTCGCGGACCGCAGGGCCGCGAGCCCCGGGGCGCGGTACGGCTCGCCGCCGCCCGCCTCCGCGAAGCGCAGCAGGGCCCAGCCGATTCCGGCGGCCCCGTCGGCGAATCCCGCGGTGTCCGGCAGCGGCGCCTCGCGCAGCAGCCCGGCGCTGTGCTCCGCCCGCCGCCACACGTCGGCCCGTCCGGTGGCCCGGTACCCGGCGAGCAGGCTGACCAGCCCGCCGGCCGTGCCCCCGCGCACCCCGTGCTCGCTCTCCGCGACGGCCGCCGCACCCGTCAACCGCAGTGCCGGCACCACCAGTTCGCGCAGGCGGCGGTCATCGAGCGTCTCCGCGACCTGGATCAGCGCGTAGGCGATCCCGCCGAGCCCGGCGAACGCGCCGGAGCCCACCGGCCCCAGGTCGTCCGGACGCGCGTGCAGCACCTCCAGCAGTCCGGCCAGGGGAGCCAGCGCGTCCCGGGCCGCCGCCGCGTAGCGGTCCGCCCCGGTGAGCGAGGCGAGCTGGGCCAGGAACTGCGCCGTACCGGTGTAGCCGCTCGCCAGGTCGGCGGCCATCGGCCCCAGCCGCCAGTAGCGCTCCCCGAGCAGCTCCAGGCCGATCCAGTTCAGCCGGGTGGGTCCGGAGTACGCCTGCGACACCAGCTCGTCGCCGACCGACCTGGCCGCCGCGAGCAGGTGTTCCGGCTCCGGCGCGGTAGCGGCCGTACGGACCCGGCGCGGCCCTGTTCCGCCCGCGTGGGCGGGCTCGCGCGAGGTGGTCACCATCGCGGCGCAGATGATCCGTTCCTGGTCCTGGCGGTCCACCGTGTCCAGGCCCGCCAGCTTCTCCCGGACCAGGGAGAGCCCGGTCCGGGCGAGCGGCCCGGACAGCAGCCGGCCGGCCCCGCTCCACAGGTCGGTGCGCTCGGGCAGCGCCGTGAACAGGGGCACGTCCCCCGACCACAGCTGGGCGAGTTCCTCCTCCAGCAGGCCGGGCAGCGCGGCGGGACCCATGACGTCGGTCCCCAGCAGCGCCAGCACCTCGTGCCGCGCGGCGGCGTCCTTCATCAGGTCCGGGTGCGTGGACTCGTCCAGGAGCGAGGTGTAGACCCAGGTCGGCCGGGCCACCACCCGCACCTCGTCGTGCGCGAACCGCTCCAGCAGCCCGCCGGGACGCAGGAGTTCGGCGCGGGCCTCCTTGACCGCGGTGTACCCGGCGCTGAACCCCTCGCACAGCGGGCCGACGAAGGCGGACGGATCGGCGGGCGCCCCGGCCAGCCGTGGCCGGTTCGCGGACTCCCCGAACCGGGCCGTCCGGCGCACCAGCCGCATCCGGTCGGTCCCCGCGTCCGCCCAGTCGGCACTGCGCACCGGCGAGGCGGCGGCCTGCCCGCCGCCGATCCCGGACATGTCGAGCGCCGTGTCGTCCCCGACGAGCAACTGGGGCAGCAGACCCACCCGGTGCACAGAGCCGTGCAGGGCGCGGGCCGCCGGATCGTCCGAGGCCGAGGCGGGCAGCGGCGGGTGGAACAGCGTCTCGACGTCGACGAGCACCGGGTGCTCCCCGTCGGCGATCAGGTTCTCGTGGTGCAGGTCGGTTCCGTCCAGCACGTGCAGCAGGGCCAGCAGCGCGCCCTGGCGGCGGTAGAAGGACTCGATCTGGCCGGCCGAGCGGCAGGGCCGTGTCGAGGCGAACTCCACCCAGCCGTAGGACCCCCGGTCCAGCAGGGCAAGCGTGCGGAGTCCGGGAGTGCCGGGCAGTGCGTTGAACCAGCTGACGAGCTCGTTGAAGTGCCGGTGGACGGCGAGCGGCCGCGGCTTGTAGACCAGCCGGGAACCGTCGTCGAAGCGGAGCAGCATCACGGTCCGCCCGCCCCGGTGGCTGTCCCCGGCGCCGGGCTCCACGCCCACCAGCCGGGCGCCCCGCACGCTGTCCGCCGCCGGGCCCGAAGCGGCACGGCCCCTCGGCAGCACCGGCCGGTCCGCCGCGAACCGGACGAGCATCTCGGCCAGTGCCGCGGCGGCGTCGAGCGCGGTCCGCGCCAGGATCCGGGCCAGCACGGGGTAGCCGGTGAGGAGCGCGGCCAGTCCCGGCCGGGCACCGGTCAGCCGCAGGAAGTCCGTGAACCGGCCCGCGGAGTCCTCCCCGGCGAGCCGCCCGGCGCGCCGCGCCACGTGCAGTTCCAGGACCAGGGTGCGAGCGGCGAGCCGGGCGAGCCGCCGGGCCAGGTGCCGCTCGAAGTCGTTCCGTACGGTGTCCAGGTCGGCGCAGCGGCCCACCCGCTCGGGCAGGGCGTCCAGCATCCGCACCGCCGCGCGGGCGGTGAGCGGGGCGAGGACGTGGGCGAAACCGCGCAGTCCCGGATGCCCGTCCCCGTCCGCGCCGGCCCCGCCCTCGACGTCCGCCTTCTCGGGGGCGGTGGAGATCACGTCCTCGACGAACTCCACCCAGTCCGGGGTCCCGGTGGGCGACGGTTCGAAGGCCAGTGCCGGATGCCACCAGGGGCCGTCGGACCGGGAGGGGCCGGGCGCCGGATGCGTGGCACCCGGGAGGCCCGCGGCCGGATGCGGGGCCGACGTACGTGCGGTGGGGCCGGCCGGGGAGGAGACGCGCACCCGTTCGCGGCTGCCCGGATCGTTCTCCGCCATCGCACCTCCTCGGTCCGGCGCCGGCACCACCGGTCCGCCGTGACCCATACTCCCGGCGGGGCGGACCGCGGGCATGGGGGCACCGCCCCCATCTTCCTGCCCCTGGCGCTCACTCCACCCGTGGTACCGCCGTGGAGCCCCGCACCATCAGCTCCGCCGGGATCGTCGCGATGCCGCCGGGCGGCGGCGTCTCCTTGCCCATCGCCAGCCGGCCCGCCCGTGCCCCCGCCTCGAAGAGCGGCAGCCGTACGGTCGTCAGCGCCGGGACCACGTCCACCGAGAA
Organism: Streptomyces sp. NPDC087428; assembly: GCF_044744085.1. Taxonomy (NCBI): domain Bacteria; kingdom Bacillati; phylum Actinomycetota; class Actinomycetes; order Kitasatosporales; family Streptomycetaceae; genus Streptomyces; species Streptomyces sp. NPDC087428. Next base: position 424,106 of record NZ_JBIUXR010000001.1, on the reverse strand, counting down.
CGGCAGATCGTCGAAGCCCGCCACCGAGATGTCCTCGGGGATGCGCAGGCCGCGGTCGCGGATCGCCGCGGCCGCGCCCAGCGCCACCGTGTCGTTGGCGGCGACGACGGCCGTGATCCCCGGTTCGCGCCGCAGGAGTTCGACGGTGGCGTCGTAGCCGGAGCTGCGGTCGTAGGAGCCGTGCACCGTGAGCCGCTCCTCGTCCCCGGCCGCGGACCCGTCCCCGTACAGCCCCGCTGCCCTCATCGCGTCGCGGTGGCCCTCCAGCCGGTGGCGGGTCGTGGTCCGCTCCAGCGGTCCCGCCGCGTAGCCGATCCTGCGGTGGCCCAGCGAGATCAGGTGCTCGGTCAGGCGCCGGCCGCCGCCCCGGTTGTCGAAGGCGAGCGCGGCCAGGACCGATTCGCTGTCCGGCAGCGGGGGCCGCCCGCACAGCACCACCCTGGTTCCCGCGTCCGCGAGCTTCGCCAGCTTCGCCGACATCGCCGCCCGGTGCGCCGGGTCCTCCACCGCGCCGCCGGTGAGGACGACGGCGGCGGCGCGCTGGCGCTGGAGCAGGGTGAGGTAGGTGAGTTCGCGGGCCGGGGAGCCGCCGGTGTTGCAGACGACGGCGAGCTTCTCGCCGCCCGCCCGGCCCGAACCGTCGCCCGGACCGCCGATCTCCGTCTGTGCCGCGCCCGCCATGATGCCGAAGAACGGGTCCGCGATGTCGTTGACCAGGATGCCGATCAGATCGGAGGTGGCGGCCGCGAGCGAGCTGGCGGGCCCGTTGAGCACGTAGTCCAGGTCGTCCACCGCGCGCAGGACCCGGTCCCGAGTGGACGCGGCCACCGGGTAGTTGCCGTTCAGCACACGGGAGACGGTGGCCGGGGACACCCGGGCGCGCGCCGCCACGTCCGCCAGGGTGACTGTCATCGCATTCCTCCGAGGAGTGATGAGGGAAGAGGACCGATCAGCGGGCCCCCTCTTGTCCGGGCCGCTGTCGGCAGGCTAGCGTCCTCCCGTATAGAAAGCGCTTGCTACGGCTGTATGGAGGAACTTTCGTGACACGCAGGACAGTGCGCATCGCCATGAACGGCGTCACGGGTCGCATGGGATACCGGCAGCACCTGGTGCGCTCGGTTCTCGCGATCCGGGAGCAGGGCGGCCTCGACCTCGGCAACGGCGACGTGCTCTGGCCCGAGCCGGTCCTCGTCGGCCGCCGGGCCCACGCGCTGGAGGCGCTCGCCGAGCGGCACGGCCTGACCGAGTGGTCGACCGACCTCGACGCGGTCCTCGCCGACGAGACCATCGACATCTACTTCGACGCCCAGGTCACCTCGGCGCGCGTCGACGCGATCAAGAAGGCCGTCGCGGCGGGCAAGCACATCTACACCGAGAAGCCCACCGCCACCGACGTCGAGGGCGCCCTGGAGCTGGCCCGGCTCGCCCGGGAGGCCGGGATCAAGCACGGCGTCGTCCAGGACAAGATCTTCCTGCCGGGGCTGCTGAAGCTGAAGCGCCTCATCGACGGCGGCTTCTTCGGCGAGATCCTCTCCGTGCGCGGCGAGTTCGGCTACTGGGTCTTCGAGGGCGACTGGCAGGAGGCCCAGCGCCCCTCCTGGAACTACCGCTCGGAGGACGGCGGCGGCATCGTCGTCGACATGTTCCCGCACTGGGAGTACGTGCTCCACGAGCTGTTCGGCCGGGTCACCACCGTCCAGGCACACGTCCAGACGCACATCCCGCAGCGCTGGGACGAGCACGGCAAGCCGTACGCCGCGACCGCCGACGACTCCGCGTACGGCATCTTCCAGCTGGAGAGCGGCGCCGTCGCGCAGATCAACTCCTCCTGGACGGTCCGCGTCAACCGCGACGAGCTCGTCGAGTTCCAGGTCGACGGCACCCACGGCTCCGCCGTGGCAGGACTGCGCAACTGCCGCGTCCAGCACCGCTCGGCCACCCCCAAGCCGGTCTGGAACCCCGACCTCCCGGTCACCGAGTCCTTCCGCGACCAGTGGCAGGAAGTCCCCGACAACGCCGTCTTCGACAACGGCTTCAAGGCCCAGTGGGAGCTGTTCCTGCGCCACATCGTCCTCGACGAGCCCTACGCCTGGGACCTGATGGCCGGCGCCCGCGGCGTCCAGCTCGCCGAGCTCGGCCTCAAGTCCTCCGCCGAGGGCCGCCGCTTCGACGTCCCGGAGCTGACCCTGTGACGCCGCGCCCCACCCCCGTCGCCGCCGTCGCCGTCGCCCCGGAGCGGACACCGTGACCATCCACCTCCCGCAGGGGCCGTACGAGCCCCGCGCCACCCCGCTCGACCTCGCCCCCGGCGGAGCGGCCCTGGCCTCCCGCACGGTCTTCTCCGCCGCCCATGTCGTCGCCGACCCCTACGCGGACATCAGCCCCGACTCCCCGGCCGCCGTCGACTGGGACGCCACCCTCGCCTTCCGCCACCACCTCTGGTCGCACGGCCTCGGTGTCGCGGAGGCCATGGACACCGCCCAGCGCGGCATGGGCCTGGACTGGGCGGGCGCCGCCGAGCTCATCCGCCGCTCCGCCGCGGAGGCCAAGTCGGTCGGCGGTGCCATCGCCTGCGGCGTCGGCACCGACCAGCTCCCGCCCGGCCCCGCCTCACTGGCCGAGGTCCGGTCCGCGTACGAGGAGCAGCTCGCCCTCGTCGAGGGCAGCGGCGCCCAGGCCATCCTGATGGCCTCCCGCGCACTCGCCGCCGCGGCGAACGGACCGCAGGACTACCTGGAGACGTACGCCCACCTGCTGCGCCAGGCCACCGAGCCGGTCGTGCTGCACTGGCTCGGCCCGATGTTCGACCCGGCGCTGGACGGCTACTGGGGCTCCGCCGACCTCGACGCGGCCACCGACACCTTCCTCCAGGTCATCGCGGAACACCCGGACAAGGTCGACGGCATCAAGATCTCCCTCCTCGACGCGGAGCGCGAGATCGACGTCCGGCGCCGCCTCCCCGGCGGGGTGCGCTGCTACACGGGCGACGACTTCAACTACCCCGAGCTGATCGCGGGCGACGAGCGCGGCTTCAGCCACGCGCTGCTCGGCATCTTCGACCCGCTCGGCCCGCTGGCCGCGCACGCGGTCCGGGTCCTGGACACCGGCGACACCAAGGGATTCCGCGAACTCCTCGACCCGACCGTCGAGTTGTCCCGCCACCTCTTCCAGGCGCCGACCCGCTACTACAAGACGGGCGTGGTCTTCCTCGCCTGGCTGTCCGGCCACCAGGACCACTTCACGATGGTGGGCGGCCTCCAGTCGGCCCGCTCGCTGCCGCACCTGGCGAAGGCGTACGAACTCGCCGACCGGCTCGGCCTGTTCCCCGATCCTGAGCTGGCCGAATCCCGGATGCGCGCCCTGCTCACCGTGCACGGAGGCTCCCGATGACCGATACCCGTAACGACCTCTCCCGGCTCTCCCTCAACCAGGAGACCATCAAGCAGTGGTCGCTGCCCGAGCTCGCCGAGGGCTGCGTGAAGGCCGGCATCGGCCGGGTCGGCCTGTGGCGGGCCCCCGTCCAGGAGTACGGCGTCGAGCGAACCGCCCGACTCCTCGCCGACTCGGGCCTGTCCGTCACCAGCCTCTGCCGGGGCGGCTTCCTCACCGCCCCCGACCCGGCCGGACGGGCCCGCGCCCTGGACGACAACCGCGCCGCCCTCGACGAGGCGGCGGGCCTGTCCACGGACACCCTGGTCCTGGTCTCCGGCGGCCTCCCGGCCGGAGCCAAGGACCTGTACGGCGCCCGCGAACGCATCGCGGACGCCCTGGGCGAGCTGGCCCCGTACGCGGCCGAGCGCGGCGTACGCCTGGCGATCGAACCGCTGCACCCGATGTTCGCCTCCGACCGCTGCGTCGTCTCCACCCTGTCCCAGGCCCTGGACATCGCGGAGCGCTTCCCGGCCGACCGGGTCGGGGTCGTCGTCGACACGTACCACCTCTGGTGGGACGACCAGGCGCCCGCCCAGATCGCCCGCGCGGGCGCGGGCGGCCGCATCCACTCCTTCCAGCTCGCCGACTGGATCACCCCGCTCCCGGCGGGCGTCCTGGTGGGCCGGGGCCAACTGGGCGACGGTTGTGTGGACTTCCGCGCGTTCCGTACGGCGGTCGAGGCCACCGGCTTCGACGGTCCGATCGAGGTGGAGATCTTCAACGAGGACCTGTGGGCGCGCGACGGCTCCGAGGTACTGGCGGAGGTCGCCGCGCGCTATCTGGAACACGCCTGCTGAACCCGCTTCCCGGGGCCCGCTCGTGCGGGCCGGGCCCCGGGTACGACACGGGGACCGCGCTACGCGGGCGGTTCGATGGTGACGGGCTTCCCGAGGTCGTAGAAGTGCTGGACCGTGGTGGTGGGCGTCCCGCCCATGGCGGACGTGCCCTGTGCTCCCACCGGGGTGGCGTCGTCCTCCAGCCAGACGATGTACTCGGTCATCTCCGCGCCGTGCCAGTTGAACGGCTCCGCGTTGGTGATGCGCCAGGCATGGGTGTCCTTGCCGTTCTCCAGGGAGATCAGAGCCTTCTCGGTGTCGACCTTCCAGACCGGGGACGAGGCGATGACGTCTGCCGTGACCTGCGGATCCGCGAGCGCCCGGTAGGCCTTTCCGAGCGAGGCGACCAAGGTCTCCTGGGTGCTTCCGGCCGGGTCGCCCTTGACCCATGTCCCGTCGGTCTTGATCCACTCCTCGTCGCCGAGGAAGACGAACGAGTTCTCCCCGCTCTTCCCGCCCTCCCCGTCGACGTCCCCCGCCATCGCCGGATCGTCCCCGAACCGGAACCGGGTGGTGCTCTCCTGGTCGCCGGAGGTCACGTGCTCGGTGCCGGTGCCGTAGGCCTCCATCGCGGCGGTCACACAGGCTGCCAGATCCTTGCCGGGAATCGTCGCGTCCGACTTCAGCGGTACGTCCGCGCAGGCGTCCGGAGTGGTGTACCCGGAGGCCGGACTCGCCTCCGCCGCAGGAGAGGAGGCGGACTCGGCGGGGGACGACGCCGCCGGCTCCCTGGCGTCCGCGTCCGCGTCGTCGGACGAGCATCCTGTGAGAAGTACGGCACCGAGTGCGGTGGCTCCGAGCGCCGATATGACCTGCTTCGATCTACCCATGGGCGGGATGGTAGCGGAGCGTTCCGGCCTCAGGGCAGGTCGGTCCGGCAGGCAGGAAGGGGCCGCCGGGTAAAGGAAGGACAAAGACGTGCAACCATTCGGCGCCTCCCTCGGTCGTATGCGATGTCGGGTTGCTTCCGGGGGGATTCCGGGGGGAATACGGGAACGCCCGACGGAGGGGGAAAGCGAGAGGGGCCCGGCCATGCGGCCGGGCCCCGTTCGGCTCTCCGGGAGCGGGCCCCGTCGGTCTGTCCGCCCGTCCGCCGGCCGTTGAAGACGCTGCGGGCCTGGGTGCGGAGCTGCTCAGGCGCTGAGCCGGCCGTCCTTGACCGCCTCGACGAACGACGACCAGCCGGCGGAGGAGAAGACGACGGCGGGACCGGAAGGAGCCTTGCTGTCGCGGACGGGGACGGCGGCGTAGCCGGTGGCGACCTCCAGGCACTCGCCCTGATTGGCGCCGCTGTAGCTGGACTTGTACCAGCCGGTGAAGCTGTGCTCAGCGTTGTGCATGTTCGTGTTCCTCCGAGATGGCTCTGACCAGAGCCACTGAATCCAGATGCGAGATCGCGTCGCCCAGGGCGAGAGCGTAGTCGGTGCCACAGGCTTCAACCAGTGCCGGATCATCGAGGAGATTGCCCGTGTAGAGGCCCTCGACGTAGGCAACCGGTGCCGCGTCCCTGAAGTTGAGCAGGTAGAGCATGCCCTCCAACAAGGCGTGCGCACCGGCCTCGAAGGGCAGTACGTGGAGGCGCAGGCGCCCGCTCTCGGCCATGTCTGCGATCTTACGTAGCTGCTCCGCCATTACGTGCGGCCCGCCGACGCGACGCCTGAGCACCGCTTCGTCAAGCAACGTCCATGCGATTGGGCTACTGGACGCATGGAGCAACCTTCCGCGCTCCATGCGATTGGCCACCGCCCTGTCCAGCTCATCTTGAGTGAAGTTCGTTCGTGCCGACTGGAAGACGGCGCGGGCATACTCGGCGGTCTGGACTAGTCCGGGAACGAGTTGGGCCCCGTATTGCTTGATCTCTGAAGCCTCCCGCTCCAGTTCGGCAACTGCGGAGAAGTAGCCGGCATACTTCGACTCCAGGTTCTCCAGCCACCTGACAAAGAAGCCGTCTGTATTCAGCGCCAGGTCAATCCGCCGAGCGTCATCCGGCTTGGGCAGCCGCCGCCCGGCCTCCCAGTGGCTGATCAGCGTGGGCGAGCAGACCACGATCTCGCCCAGGGCCTCCTGCGTCAGCCCCGCCGCGATGCGCCGCAGCTTCAGCTCTTCGCCGTACTTCTCCCGAGGCGAACGCGGACTTCGCTTCGTTCCCACGTGATCCAACTCCCGGTCTTGACGGACGCGCTGTCATCCCCGACCCCCTGGCAGCGTAGCGACCCGTGACCCCACTCTGTGATGAGTTCGCTACAGAAAGAAGCGGATACGCGCCGCAGAGACCCCCGCGGCCGCCGTGAACGGCCCGGGGGCGTGGCCACCCTGAGAAAGCAGGCTGACATGAAGCACCCTGTCATGGGGCACCGGTTCATCCACGGAGCCGAGGTCACCACATGAGCGGGGAGGGGCGCGGGCCGGGCACGTTCAGGCTGCTGCCGTGGACGGAGCCGGAGGGCAAGGCGTGTTACGTGCTCGGGGACGGCGACGGATACGTATCGCGGATGGCGGACGGCGTCGAGAGCGTCCAACTCGACATAGCGGCTGACCTGCTCGGCCACGCCGCCGACCTCCTGGCCGACCGGAAGGTCACCGGCGCGGAGCTCCACTTCCTCGCCGCCCGGCTGAGCGAGTCGTTGCGTGACGTGAAGCGTGTGGCGGAGAGCCGGGGCTTGCGGCTGGGCGCTATGGCGGGGGCCGATCCGAACGGGGACCGGCCGCGACACCGAGAACCGGGCATCGGCGACCGATAGGCCGGCCCACCGCTTCGGGTGCCCCCGACGGACGTGAACGCACCGGTGGCAGAGGAGTTGCGTCGGCCGGGTCCTCCTTGCGGCCGACGGTCTTCACTCGAACCCCTCGGTCACGGTATGGACCGCAGGGGCGGGTGCCGCGTCGTGATACCTGAGGCCTGGAGCAGCGGCGGCGGTTCGGGGCCGGGATCCTCGGTAACAACGACGCCGGCGGCCACGTGGTCGAAACCGGCTGGCCAGCGGGTGTGCTCGCTGGCCACCGCACCGGTCAGACGCGCCTGGAAAAGGTCGGCCGTGCTCAAGTCGGCGCCACGCAAGTCGGTCAGGCGCAGGTCGGCGCGGCGGAAGACAGCGCCGCCCGCGTCGGCCTTGCGCAGGTTCGCCTCGCGCAGGTCGGCCTCGGTGAAGTCCGCGTCACGCAAGTCGGTTTCGACCAGCCGTGCGCCCCTCAGGTCAGCCAGAACGCAGCGGGTCCGGCGCAGGATCGCCGTTTTGAGGTCGGCGTGCCGCAGGTTGACCGAGACGAGAGACGCCTGTGTCAGGTTGGCGTGGTACAGGCCCGCTGCCTCCAGACAGGACCGGTCGAGGTTGACCTCGTGCAGCCACAGCCCGTCGCAGTCGGCCCGGCGCAGGTCCGTGACGCCGAGGTTGACCCAGGACTGCTCCCGGGGTTGCAGCAACAACACGCCGAGCCCGGTCAGCGCCACCTGGGCGTCGGCGGCACGGACCTCCAGCGGCACGACGTCGTTGATGGGCACGTCCGTCGCTGGGGCTTCCGGTCCGGTGGGGGGCCAGGGCAGGTGTGTACGCAGGTAGGCGGCCTGAATGGAGATGACGGCCTCACGGTCGCGGGCGGAGTGCTCCGCGATCCGCCACAGCGCGTGGAGTCCGCCGATGCGTGTTTCCAGCTTGTCGCTGCCGAGCTGATCGACGGCGGTGCTGAACCGGTCGGTGACATAGCCTTCCTGGGTGGCGCGCAGGCTGTCCTGGCTGACTCGCAGTTGCCGCCAGGTGGCGTACGCGCCGAACAGCACGACCATGCCGCCCACGGCCTGCAACAGCGTCGTACGGACGTCGTTCACTGCTTTCAGCCGGTCCTGCGCAGCGACGCTCGCCCCGGCGAGATCGTGGTCGACCACCACACCCGGCAGGACGACGAGCGCCGCGCCCAGAACGGCCAGCCCCACTGTCCCGGCCAGCAGGGCCGCGGTCGCGTGCCGGCCGCGCCACAGCCTGCGACCGCGGCCCTGCTCCCCCATGTCCATGGGCATGGGAGCCTAGGCGTCGCTCAAAAAAGGATCAAGGTGTACGACTTGGAGCGGTGGCGCTCCACTCCCCCTGGCCCGACGGGCAATCACCGGACGGTGGGCGAGCGTTGGCCGTACTCGCCGGGCCCCAGGAGGCTGCTGCCCAGGCCCTGCCACAGCTGGAACCGGTCGGCGGCCCGGAGAGCGTCAGGGGCGCCGGGCCGGGCGCCTTCGGCGTGGGCGTGGCGGCGGTCGCAGGCCCCGTCGGTATCACGGACCACCCGGCCCGTCCTGCGGCACCGACGCGGCGGCCACCCCCTCGTACGCGTCCCGTGCCTCCAGCAGCTCCGGCAGATGCGCCCCCGCCCACGCGCAGCAGGCGGCCATCGGGGCGAGCAACGACCGGCCGAGCGCGGTCAGTTCGTAGTCGACGCGCGGCGGGATGCCGCCGTGGGCGGTGCGGGTGATCAGTCCGTCCCGTTCCATCGCGCGCAGTGTCTCCGTCAGGACCTTCGGCGTGATGCCGCGCAACGGGACCTGGAGTTCGGAGAACCGGCGGGCGCCGGGTTCGAGGCACCTGATGATCTTCGCGGTCCATTTTCCGCCGAGCTGGATCAGCGGAGTGGTGGGGGAGCAGTCCATGAACATTTCGGGATCAAGTGGTTGGCTCACCCTGGCGAGCGTACGTAACTATCGTTGCGGAAACCATGGGGTCCGCGGCTAGCGTCCGGGGCATCGGCCGGCGGTCCGCCGGCCTTGGCGAGGGGAACCCCATGAGCAGCAGGATCGTTGTCTTCGGAGCCGGTGGACGGGCCGGGCGGCGGGCGGTCGCGGAGGCCGTCGCCCGTGGGCATCAGGTCACAGCCGTGGTGCGGGACGTGGCCGCGTACACGGGGCCGACCGGTGACGGCGTCAGCGTCGTCGCCGGTGATGTCACCCGGGCGGACAGTGTCGCGGAGGCCGCGGCGGGGCACGATGCCGCGATCAGCGCGGCCGGCCGGATGGACGTGCCGTCGCGGGACTTCTACGTGAGCGCGGCGCACGCCCTGCTGGACGGGCTGGCGCGGGCGGGCGTCGGGCGGCTGGTGCTCATCGGCATCGGGTCCGTCCTGGAGACCGCGCCCGGCGTGGCCGTCCACGACGCTCCCGGTTTCCCCGAGGAGGCGCGGGCCTTCTCGCTCGGGCACTCCGCCGAACTCGACGTGCTCCGCGCCGCGGAGACGGACATCGACTGGCTCGTCATCGCCCCGCCGCCCGTGATGCTGGACGACGAGGCCCCGCGCACCGGCCGGTACCGGGCGGGCGGCGAGCAGGTGATGGCCGACGGCGCCCCCTCCTTCTCCTATGCGGACCTCGCGGTCGCGCTGATCGACGAGATCGAGACCCCGAAGCACCACCGCTCCCTCACCGCGGTGGCAGGCTGACCGCACCGCACCGCGCGCGGTCAGGCATTTCACCGGGTCGGACGTCACGGAGGGCCTTGGGTCTCCGCCCCGTGGCCCTCTGGGGTCTCGTCCGGGTCGTCGGCGAAGGCCAGGTACCCGGGGACGTACTCGAACGGTTCCCGCAGCCGCCGTGTCCGCTCCCGCTGGTCCTGCCGGTAGTGGCTGACCCAGGTGATCGCTGTCGCCACCACCGACACCGCCACGAGGAAGAAGTAGAACCACGCCGAGTTCCACACCGAGGCGAGGGAGGTGTAGGCCCCGTCGCCGGCCGCGAGCACGGTGTCGCCGGAGCCGGCCGACGCGGAGTGGACCGTCCCGGCACCGGTGCTGCCGTCGGGGAACTCCCACGACGCTTCGCAGGACGGGGCCGGCGCCGTCACACCGGTTCCCTCGCTGCAGCTCCATGTGGAGGCAAGTGTCGCGGACCTCCCCGCGAACAGCACGTACAGGGCCGAGCGGAAGGGCAGCGCCACGACAGCGCAGATCGCAAGGGGAGCCCCGAGGATCACCAGCCACTCCTGGACGGTCGGCCGTTTCATCGGCGCCTCCGGCGGTTCCTCCGCACTCTCCTCCAGGCTTGCGTCGTCCCCGCAGTCGTCGTCCCCCGTACTCATGCCGTAGCCCCCACTACTTCGTCGTCGTGGTCACTCAGCTGCCCTCTCCGACGGCAGGGCGTGCACCGCCGGTTCCCCGCAAGGGCTTTCGGCCGGATACCGGACCGCGTGATGTCAGCGCCACCCGGTAGCGTCACGGGCATGTCCACCATGTCCTCCACGGCGTCGTCCACACCGAACATGGCCGTCCTCGAAGGGGTTCTTGAGCGGATCACCTACGCCAACGAGGAGAACGGGTACACGGTCGCCCGCGTCGACACCGGACGCGGCGCCAACGATCTGCTCACCGTGGTCGGCTCGCTGCTGGGCGCACAGCCCGGCGAGTCGCTGCGGATGGAGGGGCGTTGGGGCTCGCACTCCCAGTACGGCAAGCAGTTCACCGTCGAGAACTACACGACGATCCTCCCCGCCACCATCCAGGGCATCCGCCGCTACCTCGGCTCCGGCCTGATCAAGGGCATCGGTCCGGTGATGGCCGACCGGATCACCACCCACTTCGGCGTGGACACCCTCGACATCATCGAGCAGCAGCCCAAGCGCCTCGTCGAGGTGCCCGGCCTCGGCCCGAAGCGGACGAAGATGATCGCCGCCGCCTGGGAGGAGCAGAAGGCGATCAAGGAGGTCATGGTCTTCCTCCAGGGCGTCGGCGTCTCGACCTCCATCGCCGTCCGTATCTACAAGAAGTACGACGACGCCTCGATCTCCGTCGTGAAGAACCAGCCCTACCGGCTGGCCGCCGACGTCTGGGGCATCGGCTTCCTCACCGCCGACAAGATCGCCCAGGCGGTCGGCATCCCGCACGACAGCCCGGAGCGGGTCAAGGCCGGACTCCAGTACGCGCTGTCGCAGTCCACCGACCAGGGCCACTGCTTCCTCCCCGAGGAGCGGCTGATCGCCGACGGGGTGAAGCTGCTCCAGGTGGACACCGGGCTGGTCATCGAGTGCCTCGCCGAACTGGCCGAGGACCCGGAGGGCGTCGTACGGGAGAAGGTGCCCTCGCCCGAGGGCGGCGAGCAGGTCACCGCCGTCTATCTGGTGCCCTTCCACCGGGCCGAGATCGCCCTCGCCGCCCAGGTGCGCAGGCTGCTGCGGACGCCGGAGGAGCGGATGCCGGCCTTCGGCGACGTGGACTGGGAGAAGGCCCTGAAGTGGCTCGCGGGCCGCACCGGAGCGAAGCTGGCGCCCGAGCAGGAGGCCGCCGTGCGGCTCGCGCTCAGCCGGAAGGTCGCCGTGCTGACCGGTGGGCCCGGCTGCGGGAAGTCGTTCACCGTCCGGTCCATCGTGGAACTGGCCCGCGCCAAGAAGGCCAAGGTGGTGCTCGCCGCACCGACCGGCCGGGCGGCGAAGCGGCTCTCCGAGCTGACCGGGGCCGAGGCCTCCACCGTGCACCGGCTGCTCGAACTGAAGCCGGGCGGCGACGCGGCGTACGACCGGGACCGCCCGCTGGACGCCGATCTGGTCGTCGTCGACGAGGCGTCGATGCTCGATCTGCTGCTCGCCAACAAGCTCGTCAAGGCGGTGGCACCCGGTGCCCACCTGCTGCTCGTCGGGGACGTCGACCAGCTCCCGTCGGTCGGCGCGGGGGAGGTGCTGCGGGATCTGCTCGCCGACGGCGGACCCGTCCCGGCGGTCCGGCTGACCACCATCTTCCGCCAGGCCCAGCAGTCCGGCGTCGTCACCAACGCCCACCGGATCAACTCCGGCGTACCGCCGCTCACCCAGGGGCTCAGCGACTTCTTCCTCTTCGTGGCGGACGAGACGGAGGACGCGGGCGTGCTCGCGGTCGATGTCGCGGCCCGCCGCATCCCCGCGAAGTTCGGTCTGAACCCCCGCCGTGACGTGCAGGTACTCGCTCCGATGCACCGCGGACCGGCCGGTGCGGGCCATCTCAACGGTCTGCTCCAGCAGGCCATCACGCCCGCCCGCCCCGATCTGCCCGAGAAGCGGTTCGGCGGCCGGGTGTTCCGGGTGGGCGACAAGGTCACCCAGATCCGCAACAACTATGACAAGGGCGAGAACGGCGTCTTCAACGGCACGGTCGGCGTGGTCACCGCCCTCGACGTCGACGAGCAGAAGCTGACCGTGCTCACGGACGAGGACGAGGAGATCGGTTACGACTTCGACGAGCTCGACGAGCTGTCCCACGCCTACGCCATGACGATCCACCGCTCCCAGGGCAGCGAGTACCCGGCCGTCGTCATTCCGGTCACCAAGAGCGCCTGGATGATGCTCCAGCGGAACCTGCTCTACACGGCTGTGACGAGGGCCAAGAAGCTCGTCGTGCTGGTCGGCTCCCGGCAGGCGATCGGGCAGGCGGTCCGCACGGTTTCCGCAGGCAGGCGTTGTACAGCGCTGGATTACCGGCTGCGGGGAGGTACGGAAGGAGGATCCGCCGAAAAAATGATCGATCAAATCGGTGGGAAACATCACGGAGGGCTTCCGGAACCGCAGTCAAGGGGGCAGGATGAATAAGTTCGCGGCACTCAGTGCCGCGAGTAGGTCCAATGGACGACCCCGAGTGCACTCTCCTGAGCCAAATGGGGGAGGGTAGAGACAGTCAGGGAACCTCGAAGAAGAGGCACTACGTCGGTGAGGGATGACGTGAGCGACAACTCTGTAGTACTGCGGTACGGCGATGACGAGTACACCTACCCGGTGATCGACAGCACCGTCGGCGACAAGGGCTTCGACATCGGGAAGCTCCGGGCGAACACCGGCCTGGTGACGCTGGACAGCGGATACGGCAACACCGCTGCGTATAAATCTGCCATCACCTACCTCGATGGCGAGCAGGGCATCCTGCGGTACCGCGGCTTCCCGATCGAGCAGCTCGCCGAGCAATCGACGTTCCTCGAAGTCGCGTACACGCTCATCAACGGTGAGCTTCCGAAGGTCGACGAGCTGTCGGCCTTCAAGAACGAGATCACCCAGCACACGCTGCTGCACGAGGACGTCAAGCGGTTCTTCGACGGCTTCCCGCGCGACGCCCACCCGATGGCCATGCTGTCGTCGGTCGTCAGCGCGCTGTCCACGTTCTACCAGGACAGCCACAACCCGTTCGACGAGGAGCAGCGTCACCTCTCGACGATCCGGCTGCTGGCCAAGCTGCCGACCATCGCGGCGTACGCGTACAAGAAGTCGATCGGTCACCCGTTCGTCTACCCGCGCAACGACCTCGGTTACGTCGAGAACTTCCTGCGCATGACCTTCTCGGTCCCGGCCCAGGAGTACGTGCCGGACCCGGTCGTCGTCTCGGCGCTGGAGAAGCTGCTCATCCTGCACGCGGACCACGAGCAGAACTGTTCGACCTCCACCGTGCGTCTGGTCGGCTCCTCGCAGGCGAACATGTTCGCCTCGATCTCCGCCGGTATCTCGGCGCTGTGGGGCCCCCTGCACGGTGGCGCCAACCAGTCGGTGCTGGAGATGCTCGAAGGCATCCAGGCCAACGGTGGCGACGTCGACTCCTTCATCAACAAGGTGAAGAACAAGGAGGACGGCGTCCGCCTGATGGGCTTCGGCCACCGGGTGTACAAGTCCTTCGACCCGCGCGCCAAGATCATCAAGGCCGCGGCCCACGATGTGCTGTCCTCGCTCGGCAAGTCCGACGAGCTGCTCGACATCGCGCTCAAGCTGGAGGAGCACGCGCTCTCCGACGAGTACTTCGTCTCGCGCAACCTCTACCCCAACGTGGACTTCTACACCGGCCTGATCTACCGGGCCATGGGCTTCCCGAGCGAGATGTTCACGGTGCTCTTCGCGATCGGCCGGCTGCCGGGCTGGATCGCCCAGTGGCACGAGATGATCAAGGAGCCGGGTTCCCGCATCGGCCGCCCGCGCCAGATCTACACCGGCGAGGTCCTGCGCGACTTCGTCCCGGTCGAGGGCCGCTGAGCCCCGGACCACCCCTGCGTCACCCCGGGCCTACTCGGCCGGTTGCCTTCGCCCCGACTGCCGCGCTTTCGCACAGAGCGCGGTGTCCGGGGCGATTTGCTTGCCCGGACGGCACCACCACCGGACGCACCACCACCGGACGCACCACCCCTGACGCACCACCCCGGACGCACCGTCATCGCCTGGGCGGCGCGGCCCGGCCGTGATCCGTCCCGACATGCGAGAAGCGCCCCGCCATCGATCCCCCCACGGGCCGACAGCGAGGCGCTTCCCATATCCCGGAGCGGATTCCCCCCACGGGATCCGGCCGGGCGTTCAGTGGGAGCCGAAGCTCCTGGGTGTTCCTCGGGTACTGCGTGTCCTGCGCTTACCTCTTGTACAGCCATCCTGCGTACAGCCTGCCGGCGGTCTGCCGGGGTACGTACCGACGGGAGGGCCGCTCAAAGCTCCCCGGTGCACGTGCCCCGGCCAACGCTTGCCCGGACCGTCCCCCAAGACGTTCCGTCGGACGTCCCCCAAGACATCCTTGGCATCGCACTCTTAGACTCGCGAACCCACCGAATGGTTACCCCATAATCGGTGTGATCTAGATCTCTTTGTGGAAATTACGTGAAGGACCTCAAGCGCAGGCTGTTCGTTACGACGAAGACCGATGACATGGCCATCGCCGCTCCCGCAATCATAGGGTTGAGCAGGCCAAATGCCGCAAGGGGTAGAGCAGCAACGTTGTAACCGAATGCCCAGAAAAGGTTGCCCCTGATGGTGGCCAGGGTCCGCCGGGAGAGCCGGATGGCATCGGCGGCCACCTTGAGATCTCCACGAACGAGCGTCAGATCGCTCGCTTCGATGGCCGCGTCCGTGCCGGTGCCCATCGCCAGACCGAGGTCGGCGGTGGCCAGTGCGGCGGCGTCGTTGACCCCGTCGCCGACCATCGCGACGGCATGCCCCTCGGCCTGCAACCCCTCGATGACGTGCGCCTTCTCCTCCGGAAGCACCTCGGCCCGCACCTCGTCGATCCCGACCGCGCGGGCCACGGACTCGGCCACGGCGCGGTTGTCGCCGGTGAGGAGGATGGGGGTGAGGCCGAGTGCGCGGAGCTTCTTGATGGCTTCGGCGCTGGTGTCCTTGACGGCGTCGGCGACTTCGAGGACGGCGCGTGCTTCGCCGTCCCAGGCGACGGTGATG
Organism: Streptomyces sp. NPDC087428; assembly: GCF_044744085.1. Lineage (NCBI taxonomy): Bacteria > Bacillati > Actinomycetota > Actinomycetes > Kitasatosporales > Streptomycetaceae > Streptomyces > Streptomyces sp. NPDC087428. Next base: position 408,715 of record NZ_JBIUXR010000001.1, on the reverse strand, counting down.
GCTGTGCGTCCCGCGGTCTCGGCTTCGGCCTTTTTGCGCGCCAGTTCCGCGGGGAGGTGGATCTCCCACTCGGTGAGCAGTTTTTCGCGGCCGACGAGGACGGCGTGGCCCTCGACGATGCCCTGGACGCCGAGTCCGGGGACGTTGGTGAAGTCCTCGGGGGTGGGGAGGGGGCCGGTGGTGCGTTCGGTGGCTCCGGTGGCGACGGCCTGGGCGATGGGGTGTTCGGAGGCGTGTTCCAGGGCGCCGGCGAGGCGCAGTACGTCGGTTTCGGTGGTGTGGGGGGCGGTGTGGACGGCCTGGAGGGTCATTTTGCCGGTGGTGACGGTGCCGGTCTTGTCGAGGACGATGGTGTCGACGCGGCGGGTGGTCTCCAGGACTTCGGGGCCCTTGATCAGGATGCCGAGCTGGGCGCCGCGTCCGGTGCCGACCATGAGGGCGGTGGGTGTGGCGAGGCCGAGGGCGCAGGGGCAGGCGATGATCAGTACGGCGACGGCGGCGGTGAACGCGGCCGTCACGTCGTCCGCGATCAGCAGCCAGGCGACCAGGGTGACCAGGGCGATCAGCAGGACCACGGGGACGAAGACCGCGGAGATCCGGTCGGCGAGGCGCTGCACCTCGGCCTTGCCGTTCTGCGCGTCCTCGACGAGCCGGGCCATCCGGGCCAGCTGGGTGTCGGCGCCGACCCGGGTGGCCTCGACGACGAGCCGGCCGGAGACGTTCACGGTGGCGCCGGTGACGGAGTCCCCGGTACCCACGTCGACCGGGACCGACTCACCGGTGAGCATGGACGCGTCCACCGCGGAGCTCCCCTCGACGACGGTGCCGTCGGTGGCGATCTTCTCGCCGGGACGGACCACGAAGCGCTCGCCGACGGCGAGCCGGGCGACAGGGATGCGCACTTCGGCGCCGTTCCGCAGGACCGCGACGTCCCTGGCGCCCAGATGCATCAGCGCCCGCAGGGCGGAACCCGCCTTCCGCTTGGACCTGGCCTCCAGGTAGCGGCCCAGCAGGATGAACGTGACGACTCCGGCGGCGACCTCCAGATAGATCGTGGACGAGGCATCCGCGCGGGAGACCGTGAAGTCGAAGCCGTGCCGCATGTGGGGCATCCCGGCATTGCCGAGGAACAGTGCCCAGAGCGACCAGCCGAAGGCGGCGAGGGTGCCGACCGAGACGAGCGTGTCCATGGTGGCCGCGCCGTGCCGGAGGTTGGTCCAGGTCGCGCGGTGGAAGGGCAGCCCGCCCCAGACGACGACGGGGGCGGCCAGGGTGAGGGAGAGCCACTGCCAGTTGTCGAACTGGAGGGCCGGGATCATCGCGAGCAGGACGACGGGGGTGGCGAGGACGGCCGACACGATGAGCCGCTGGCGCAGCGAGGCGAGGGCGGCGGCGGGGCCGTCGGGGCTTGTGGGGCTGTCGGGGTCAGTGGAGTCGTCGGGGGCGGTGGTGGCTTCCGGGGCTTCTCGGGCTCCACGGGTTCCTCCGGCTTCCGGGGCTTCTCGCGCTCCACGGACTTCGCGGGTTCCTCCGGCTTCCGTGGCCTCGCCGGCTTCCGGGGTGCCGGTGGGGGGCGGGGCCGGGGTCTCCGCCGACGGTCCCGACGCGGGGGCGGGCGGCGTCGGCGGGGTCGGTGCGGGGCGGTGCACCGGCTCCGCCGTGTAGCCCGTCTTCCGGACGGTCGCGATCAGGTCCGCGACGCCGGTCTCCGGGCCGAAGACGACCCGGGCCTTCTCGGTGGCGTAGTTCACGGTGGCGGTGACCCCGTCCATCCGGTTCAGCTTCTTCTCGACGCGGGCCGCGCAAGAGGCGCACGTCATCCCGCCGATCGCGAGCTCTGCCTCCGAGCTCTCCGCTGCCGGGGTCTCTGTCGCGCTGTGCATGTCCGAACTCCTGAAACGCCGACCGGGCCGTACCCCACCAGTATCTGCTGGTCGGTCCGGCCCGGCTGTGAAGGGGCGACGCGGGTGGGAACCGGGTCCCTGGGTGCTCAGGCCTGGCCGGCGAGCTCGTAACCGGCCTCGTCGACGGCGGCGCGTACCGCCTCCTCGGCCAGCGGGGCCCGGGAGGTCACCGTCACCTGGCCGGTGGACGCCACGGCCTTCACGGAGGTGACCCCTTCGATCTCGGAGATCTCGGCGGAAACGGCGCCCTCGCAGTGGCCGCAGGTCATGCCGGTCACCTGGTAGACCGTGGTCACGCCGCCCTGCGTCGTCGCGTCGGCGCTCGCGCCGTCGTGGCAGGAACCGCTGGGCGAGCAGCAGGAGCCGGTCGCCTGGGGGAGCTGGGTCTCGGCGGTCATCGTTTTCTCCTCTTCGACGGGCACATGTGGGTGTGGAGGCAGGGGCCCAGGAGGTTTCCGGGAAGGCCGGTGCGCCTCCACACTCATCAGACTATACCCCTAGGGGGTATGAACGCGAGTGTTCCGAGGTCGCTAGCGGCCATTCGGGGGAGCGGGAGGGGTGGTGGAGGGTGCGGCGCGAGGTGCCGTGAGGGGGGCGGCGTCGCAGACCATCGGTTCGACGTAGCGGAAGAGGACCGTCTTCAGCTCCTTGGTGTAAGCCTCCCGCTCGGCACCCTCGTGCGCCATGATCACGTCCAGCCCCGCCTTGAAGAGGATGAAGATCATCGTGGCGACGCGGTGGATCTCGGCGGGAGGGGTGTCCGGGAGGTAGCCGGTGAGGATCGTCTCGACCCGGCTGAGCATCGTCGTGTGGACGGCGTCGTGGTCCTGCGTGATCGTGCCGGGGATCTCGGAGCCGTGCATCAGGACCGTGAAGGCCGGGTTCTCGCAGTTGAACTCGATGAGCGGATCGAGGATGGCGTCGAGCATCCGGTCCAGCGGGAGTTCGAGGTGGTTCGGGAGGAACGCGGCCCCGTATGTCTCCCGCCAGCGGTTCAGCAGCTGGTCGCCCAGCTCGACCGCGATGGCTTCCTTGTTGGGGAAGAACTGGTAGAGCGTGCCCGGTGAGACGCCGGCTTCCCTGGCGATGGCGTTGGTGCTCGCGGCGGTGTAGCCGTTCGTGCAGAAGACGCGGGAGGCCGCCTTGAGGAGCTGGGCGATGCGCGCCTCGCCCCGGGCCTGGCGGCGGCGAGGGCGGGCGGGGGCGGCGTCGGCCGCCCCGCCTGTGGTGGCCGTTGCGTCTTCTGTGGCGTCTGTGGCGTCTGTGGCGTCTGTGGCTCCCGTGGTCCCTGTGTCTTCCGTGGCCTCTGCGCCTCCGGTGCTCTCGGTTCTGGCCTCCGACACGGTGTATCCCCAGCTTTCGTGCGCGGTTGACAAACACGAGTGGCCGCTCGCATTCTTGTGGAACGCGAGCGATGACTCGTGTTTGCCCAGTGTATGTGGCAACGACTGATCCATGCTGCCCTGTGCGACCGCCTCGCGCTGCCGCTCAGATGCCTGGATCCGGGGGAAAAGGGGACACCGCACCATGCCTCAAGTCAACGGCCCGGAGCGCATCGGGGGCTGGACCCGGTTCGTCACCGCGCGGCCACGGCTCGCGCTGCTGGCGGCACTGGTCATCACTGCGCTCGCGGTCTTCGCGGGCAGTGGGGTGGCCGACCGGATGGGCAGCGGTGGCTGGGAGTCCCCGAACGCCGAATCGACCTATACGACCAAGGCGCTGGAGCGCGAGTTCCCGGCGTCCCAGCCGAATCTGCTGCTGCTCCTCGACAGCGGCGGTGTCTCCGTCGACGATCCCGCCGTGGCCGCGGAGGCGGCGCGTCTCACCGAGCGGCTGGCCGGCGAGAAGGATGTCACGGGCGTCGGCTCGTACTGGCAGAGCAAGGCACCCGCGCTGCGCGCCGAGGACGGGCGGGAGGCACTGATCGCGGCCCGGATCGAAGGCGACGAGAAGGCGGTGGGGGAGGTCCTGGACCGGATAGCCCCGACGTACCGCGGTGCGCACGGACCGGTCGTCGTCTCGGTCGGTGGCCCCGTCGCCGTGAAGCACGAGATGCAGACGATCATCCAGGACGACCTGCTGCGGGCCGAGATGATCGCCCTGCCGGTCACGCTCGTGCTGCTCGTCATGGTCTTCGGCAGCGCGATCGCGGCTCTGCTGCCGCTGGGCGTCGGCATCGTCGCGATCCTGGGCACCAACGCCGTGCTGCGGGGGATCACCGAATTCACCGATGTCTCGGTCTTCGCCCAGAACCTCACCACCGCACTCGGCCTCGGGCTCGCCATCGACTACGCCCTGTTCATCGTGCGCCGGTTCCGCGAGGAGCTGGCGGCCGGGGCGGAGGTCCGGGCGGCGGTGGGCACGACGCTGCGCACCGCGGGGCGGACCGTGCTGTTCTCCGCACTGACCGTCGCGGTCTCGCTCGCCGCGATGCTGGTCTTCCCGCAGTACTTCCTGCGCTCCTTCGCCTACGCGGGGATCGCCGTGGTGCTGCTCGCCGCCGCTGCCGCGCTCATCCTCCTCCCGGCCGCGCTGATGCTGCTCGGCCCGAGGGTCAACTCCCTGGACCTGCGCGGGCTGCTGCGCCGGGGGCGGGCGGAGCCGTCCTCCGCAACCGGGTCGGGCAGGGGCTGGGGCCGGTTCGCCGCGCTGGTGATGCGCAGGGCACCGCTCTTCGCCGTCGTCACGAGCGTCGGGCTCGTGCTCCTCGGGCTGCCGTTCCTGGGGGTGAAGTTCGGTACGGCGGACGACCGCCAGCTGCCGGCCTCCGCCGAGTCGCGCGTGGTCCAGCAGCACATCAGGGACGGCTTCCCCGGCAGCCCCGGCGGGGGCCTCGAAGTCCTCGCGGAAGGGGCCGCGACACCGGCCCAGTACGCCGAGTACCGCAGCCGGATCGCGGCGCTCCCCGGTGCCCAGCGGGTCGACGGCCCGGTCGTCGAGGGAAATTCGGCCTACTTCAGCGTGCTGCCGAAGGAGGATTCGGTGGGGGACGAGTCCCAGGCGCTCGTGAAGGATCTCCGGGCCGAGCCCGCTCCCTTCGACACCTCGGTGACCGGTACCGCGGCCGTGCTGGTCGATTCGAAGACCGCCATCGCGGACCGGCTGCCCTGGGCGCTGGGCATCATCGCCGTGGTCACGCTGCTCCTGGTCTTCCTGCTCACCGGCAGCGTGCTGATACCCCTCCAGGCGGTCGTGCTCAACGCCCTCAGCCTCACGGCGATGTTCGGAGCGGTCGTCTGGGTCTTCCAGGACGGCCATCTCTCCGGGCCGCTGTCCTTCACCAGCACGGGGGACATCGAGACGACGCTGCCGGTGCTGATGTTCTGCGTCGCCTTCGGGCTCTCCATGGACTACGGGGTGTTCCTGCTCTCCCGGATCAAGGAGGAGTACGACCGGACGGGCGATCACGAGCGGTCGGTCACCTTCGGGCTGCGGCACACGGGCGGCCTGATCACGGCCGCGGCCGTGATCCTGGCCGTGGTGATGGTCGCGATCGGCACGTCCCGGGTGACCAACACCAAGATGCTGGGCCTCGGCATCGCGCTGGCCGTGCTGATGGACGCCATGGTCGTGCGCAGTCTGCTGGTCCCGAGCGTGATGAAGCTGATGGGCCGGGCGACCTGGTGGGCCCCGGCACCGCTGCGGGCGTTCCACCGCAGATTCGGCCTGAGCGAGGGGGAGCCCGCACAGCCGGCGACCGAGGAGATACCGGAGCCCGCGGACGAGCGGGACAGCGTGACGGCCGGCAGGGCGTAGAGCGGAGCGTAGATTCGGCCGTCCGGAAAACGGAGCGCGGGCGAGGGGCGGGGCGTATGAGGGCAGTGGTGTTCGAGGAGTTCGGCAAGGAGGCCCGGGTCCAGGACGTGGCGGATCCCACCCCCTCCCGGCAGGGGGTGGTGGTCCGGGTGGAGGCCACCGGGTTGTGCCGCAGCGACTGGCACGGCTGGATGGGCCACGATCCGGACATCACCCTGCCGCACGTACCCGGCCATGAACTGGCCGGCGTGGTCGAAGCGGTGGGCCAGGACGTGGTCGGCCGACGACCGGGCGACCGGGTCACCGTGCCCTTCGTCTGCGCCTGCGGCCGCTGCTCCGCCTGCGCGGCCGGGGCCCAGCAGGTCTGCGAGCGGCAGACCCAGCCGGGGTTCACCCACTGGGGCTCGTTCGCCGAGTACGTCGCGCTGGAACAGGCCGACGTCAATCTGGTCCCCGTCCCCGACGGGATGTCGTTCGGCACGGCGGCCGGTCTGGGATGCCGGTTCGCCACGGCGTTCCGGGCCGTGGTGGGGCGTGGCCGGGTGGCGCCGGGCGAATGGGTCGCCGTGCACGGCTGCGGCGGGGTCGGGCTCTCGGCCGTGATGATCGCGGTGGCCTGCGGCGCCCGGGTCGTCGCGGTCGACGTCTCGCCCGACGCCCTCCGGCTGGCCCGGACGTTCGGCGCGGCGGAGTGCGTGGACGCCTCGGCACATCCGGCGGGCACCGACGGGGCGGTGCGTGAACTCACGGGCGGCGGGGCCCACCTCTCCCTCGACGCCCTGGGGTCACCGGTCACCTGTGCCGCCTCGGTCCGGAGCCTGCGCCGCCAGGGGCGCCATGTGCAGGTCGGGCTGCTGCCGTCGGCGGCCGGTGACCCCGTCGTCCCCATGGCGAGGGTGATCGGCCTGGAGCTGGAGCTCCTCGGCAGTCACGGGATGGCCGCGCACGCCTACCCGCCGATGATGGACATGGTCCGTTCCGGCAGCCTCCGCCCCGACCTGCTGGTGACCTCCACCATCGGGCTGGACGCGGCCCCGGCGGCGCTCGCGGCGATGGGCACGGCACCGGCAGCCGGAGTGACGGTCATCGAACCCCCGCGCTGAGCGCCCGAGCGGCGCGGGGCGGGTCAGTCCCGGCGGCCCCGGTTGCCGGGACGGGTGGTGACCCAGGCCCGGATGGTGTCCGCGTACCAGTAGGGCTTGCCGCCCTCCACCTGATCCGGTGACGGAAGGAGACCGTGTTTGCGGTAGGAGCGGACGGTGTCCGGCTGCACCCGGATGTGCGCGGCAATGTCCTTGTAGGACCAGAGTCTTCTGTCCGTCATAAGTGACACCTCTCTGCACCGCGGCGGCAGCCCGGGGACCGTCGGGCGAGCCGCGGAACGGACGCTGACGATCACTCAGCCTGTGTCCGGTGAACGAGGGCGGGGAGAGGTGGGAAGGGGCTGTCGAGCGCCTGTGACGGAAACCCCACGTAACGGAGATATCTGTGACGAAGGAGTGATCTATGTGACGGAAGTAGAACAATGGGGCAAGCGGAGATTGCCCCCTCCCAGGGGCAGGGGTTCCGGCTCCCCCACCCTCAGATGTGCCTCAACTCCGGTCATACCGATGCCGACTCCGGGCATGATCGATTCATGACTGGTTTCGGGAAGCAGAACATGGCCGTCCTCGTACTGCGCGAGGCGGACGACATCAGCGCCGCGCTCCAGCGTGCTCTGGACACCGCGTCCGCCGAGGAGCGCCCCGGCCTGGAAAGGGCCCTGGCCCTCACCGCCGAGGCCGGTGCGGTTCCTGACGCGGAACTGCGCGGCCGCTGGGCCCTGCGAAGGATGGCGTCGGCCGGGTACGACGGGCCGCCCGGCGCGGTGGCCGGGGTCAAGGCGCTGCGCACGGCCGAGCGGGGACTGAGCCTGCTCCAGGCGGTGAACCTGTCGAAGGACGCGGAGGCCGTCCAGGCGGCCGAGCCGGCTGCCCCGTAAACCGGAGGCACGGACGGGCCGGGCTGGACCAGACTGCGCCCGTGACCGCCGACCCACCGAACCCACCACGCTCACCGCACCCACCACGCTCACCACACCCACCGCAGCCACCACGCCCGCACCCGCTCCCCCCGCACCCGCTCCCCCCGCACCCGCTCCCCCCGCACCCGCTCCCCCCGCACCCGCTCCCCCCGCACCCGCTCCCCCCGCACCCGCCACTGCACCCGTACCCGTCGGACCCACCACGGCTCCCGCTCGCGCTCGCGATCCCGCGCCCGCTGCCGTCGGACTCGGCGCAGGTGCGCGCCCTGAGGCACGTGGCCTCCCTCTCCTCCGGGCAGCCGCTCGACCGCTCCGTGCCGCTGACGCTCAACTTCCACCCGGACCGGATGGCGGGCGCTCGTCCGATCCTGGCCGGGCTCGCCCAGGACGGTGCCTACCGTTCGCAGTTCGTCACCGGCACCAGCAACGGCGGGCTGACGGCCCGTCCGGGCGGTGACCGGTGGCGCTGGGAGAGCCGGATCTTCGGTGGCGCGTACGACGGCGTGCCCGGCGAGCAGCGGCCGGTGTACGGGGCGTTGAACTTCCGGCGTCAGGAGACCGGGGCGGCGCCCCGGTTCGGATCGGCGCACTTCAGGCTGACCGCGCAGGTGCTGGAACGTGCCACCTTCTGCTACCCGGACAGCGCCGTCGAGCCGTCGGATTTCGGCGTGGCCGACCGGATGCGCCTGATCGGCCTGGCGGAGTCCGACAGCCGGGACGCGCTCGACGACTACATCGAGGCGCAGGTGCACGGCCCGGTCCTGCTCGATCGCCACCTGGAGGCGCTGGTCCTGGACCCGAGCTTTCGTGGTACCGCCGTGGAGGAGGCCGCGCGGAGGCTGCCCTGCCGCACGGAATGGCACGGCGGATTCCGCCTGACCGTGGCGGAGCTGCGCCGTCATGCGGACTACCGGGGACAGGAGTTCGTCGATCTGGGCGCGGAGATCTCCCGGGGCGGGCTGCTCGATCCCCGGATCATCGGGGATGCCGCTCGCACGGGCCGTTACGCGGCGCAGTCCCTGAAGAAGGTCTGGCACTGCCTGGCCCGTTTCGGTGCCCCGCCCCGCCGCGTCCTGTAGCCGGGGCACGGTGCGGCGCGGGGCCGGCAGCCCTCAGCCGTCAGGCGTGCCGGAGCGCTGACCTGTGCCGCAGGAGCGCAGGAACTCCCTGGTCCGGCGGGCGATCGGGAACGGCTGGTCGGGCGGGCACGGGTACATGTCCTGCTCGACGATCGCGAACAGGTCGACGTCCAGTCGGCGGGCGGCGTCCAGGACGGGCGCGAGGGCGGGCACCCCGCCCGGCGGTTCGCACATCACCCCGCGTGCCACGGCGGGCCCGAACGGCGTCTCGTTCGCGACCACTTCGGCCAGGATCTCCGGGTCGACCTGCTTGAGGTGCAGATAGCCGATCCGCTCTCCGTAGGTCTCGATCAGTCTGACGCTGTCGCCGCCGCAGTAGGCGTAGTGCCCGGTGTCGAGGCAGAGCGAGACCAGGGCGGGATCGGTGGCGTCGAGGAAGCGGCTGACGTTCTCCTCGCTGTCGATGTGGGTGTCGGCGTGCGGGTGGACGACGATGCGCAGGCCGTAGCGGTCCTGCACCTCGCGGCCCAGCCGCTCGGTCTGGGTGGTGAGGTCACTCCACTGCTCCGCCGTGAGGGTGCGGTCCTCCAGCACCTCGCCCGTCCTGTCGTCGCGCCAGAAGGACGGGATGACCACGAGATGCTCCGCGCCCATCGCCCGGGTGAGTTCCGCGATGTCCGCGACATGCGCCCAGGTCCGTTCCCAGACGCCCGGACCGTGGTGCAATCCGGTGAAAACGGTGCCTGCGGAAACGGTGAGCCCGCGGCTGCGGGTCTCGTCGGTGAGGCGGGCCGGGTCGGTCGGGAGGTAGCCGTACGGGCCGAGCTCGATCCACTCGTAACCGGCGGTGGAGACCTCGTCGAGGAAGCGGTGCCAGGGCACTTGCCGCGGATCGTCGGGGAACCACACCCCCCAGGAGTCGGGCGCGGAGCCGATGCGGATGCGGGCCGGAGCGGATGCGGAGGTGGTCATGCGGTCCAGCCTCACTGCCGGGGGAGACGAGTGTCAAGCATTAGTCCGTATGTCCGGACTAATCATTGACAGTATTCCGGGGAGGAGTTAGACCGGGGGCGGCAGTTGCGTCCGCCAACTGCCGCACCGGTCGTCGAAGGGACACAGATGCCTGAGCCGTACGACGTGATCACCATGGGCCGGATCGGAGTGGATCTCTACCCCTTGCAGACGGGCCTGCCGCTCGCCAGGGTGGACGCCTTCGGGAAGTTCCTCGGCGGTTCGCCCACCAACGTCGCCGTCGCGGCGGCCCGTCTCGGCCGGCGCGCGGCGGTGGTGACCCGGACGGGGCAGGACGCGTTCGGGGAGTACCTCCACCAGCAGCTCAGGGAGTTCGGGGTGGACGACCGGTGGGTGACGGCCGTCGACGCGTACCCGACCCCGGTCACCTTCTGCGAGATCTTCCCGCCCGACGACTTCCCGCTCTACTTCTACCGGCAGCCCAAGGCCCCGGACCTGGAGATCCACACGTCGGAACTGGATCTGGAGGCGGTGGGATCCGCCCGGGTCTTCTGGATGACCGGCACCGGACTCTGCGCCGAACCCAGCTGCTCCGCGACGCTCGCCGCGCTGCGGGCCAGGAACCGTTCGGGCATCACCGTCTTCGACCTCGACTGGCGCCCGATGTTCTGGGACGCGCCACCGGACACCGCAACGAAGACCAGCCCGGACACCCCACCGGACACCGCAACGAAGGCCAGCCCGGACACCCCACCGGACACCGCAACGAAGACCAGCCCGGACACCCCACCCGATTCCTCACCCGGCACCCCGCCGCACAGCCCGCCCCACCCCGTCGCCTCCGCGCGCTACCGCGCGGCACTCGCCCACGCCACCGTGGCCGTGGGCAACCTCGACGAGTGCGAGATCGCGACCGGCGAGCGCGAACCGTACGCCGCGGCCCGCGCCCTTCTCGCCGCCGGGGTCGAGCTGGCCGTCGTCAAACAGGGCCCTGCGGGCGTCCTCGCGGTCCACCGCGACGGCACGGTGGCCGATGTCCCGCCGCTCCCCGTGGAGGTGGTCAACGGTCTGGGCGCCGGCGACGCGTTCGGCGGCGCGCTCTGCCACGGTCTGCTCGCCGGCTGGGAGACCGAGCGCATCATGCGGTACGCCAACGCGGCCGGCGCCATCGTCGCCTCCAGGCTCGCCTGCTCCTCCGCGATGCCGTTCCCGTACGAGGTCGAGGCGGCCCTCGCCGCGGGCTCCGTCACCGCCACGCCCCGACCCGAGGGCGCCGGTACCCCCACCGCTGCGACCACCCCCACCGAATCAGGGGCGGCCTCATGACGGCCCCGGCCTCGTCCGTCTCCGACCTCGTCCACCTGCGCATGCGCCATCCGGAAGCCGTCGCAGAGGCCGCCGCCCGGCGGCGCAGACGGCCGCTCGTCGGCAGCAGCGGGCGGCTGTTGATCATCGCCGCCGACCATCCGGCCCGCGGCTCCCTCGCCGTCGGCGAGCGCGAACTCGCCATGGCCAACCGCTTCGAGCTGCTGGACCGGCTCTGCCTGGCGCTCTCCCGACCCGGGGTCGACGGAGTCCTCGCCACCGCCGACATCCTCGACGACCTGCTGCTCCTGGGCGCACTGGAGGGCAAGGTCGTCATCGGCTCGATGAACCGGGGCGGGCTGGCCGGTGCCGCCTTCGAGCTGGACGACCGGTTCACCGGCCACCGCCCGGAGGACCTCGCCCGGCTCGGCTTCGACGCGGGCAAGCTCCTGCTGCGCATCGACTACCACGACCCCGGCTCCCTCGACACGATGCACACCACCGCCCGCGCGATCGACGCCATGGCCGCGCACCGGCTGCCCGTCTTCGTCGAACCGTTCCTCTGCCGCCGCACCGGCGGCAAGGTCCGCAACGACCTGAGCGCCGCCGCGGTGAGCACCTCCATCGCCATCGCCTCCGGACTCGCCGGCACCTCCGCGTACACCTGGCTCAAGGTCCCCGTCACCGAGAAGCCCGAGGACATGGCGCAGGTCATGGAGAGTTCCACGCTGCCCGCCGTGCTGCTGGGCGGCGAGGTGGGCGGGGACCAGGACGCCGCGTACGAGCGATGGCGCACCGCGCTGCGGCTGCCGACCGTCCGGGGGCTGGTGGTGGGGCGGTCGCTGCTCTACCCGTCCGACGGGGACGTGGGCGCCGCGGTCGACACGGCCGTATCACTGCTCGAACCGGGCACGACGGGTGGGGAAACGGGTAGGGAAGGGGAATGAGCATGCACGGAGAACCGAGGTACCACGTGACCGCCGGCAGCGCGGCGCGCGGTCCCTACGCCCTCGACATCGGTCCGGAACAGGCCGGCTGGGAACGGTCGAGCCTTCGCGTGCTGGAGCTCGAACCGGGAGGTGTTCACACACTTGTCACCGGAGAGAGCGAGTGGATCGTGCTGCCGTTGACCGGTGCCTGTACGGTGCACATCTCAGATGAGATCTTTGAACTGCTGGGCCGGAAGAGCGTGTTCAGCGGGGTATCCGACTTCGCGTACGTACCGCGTGACGCCCATGCACAGATCGCCTCCGGCGCAGGCGGCCGCTTCGCCCTGGCAGGAGCGAGGTGCGAGCGACGACTCCCCGCTCGCTACGGCCCCGCGCCGGAGGTACCCATTGAGCTGCGCGGCGCAGGCAACTGCTCGCGCCAGGTCCACAACTTCGCCGCCGCCGACACCTTCGACTGCGACCGGCTGATCGCCGTCGAGGTCCTCACCCCCGGCGGCAACTGGTCCTCCTACCCGCCGCACAAGCACGACGAGCACCACCCCGGCGAGGAGTCCGTCCTCGAAGAGATCTACTACTTCGAGGTGGCGGACGACGGCCTCGGCTACCACCGGGTGTCCCCGTCCCGCCCCGGTGGTACGGACGTCCTGGCCGAGGTCCGCAGCGGCGACGCGGTCCTCATCCCGGACGGCTGGCACGGCCCGTCCATCGCCGCGCCCGGCCGCACGCTGTACTACCTGAACGTGATGGCGGGCCCGGGGGAGGAGCGGCGGTGGCTGATCCGCGACCACCCCGACCACGGCTGGATCCGCGACACCTGGCCGTCCCAGCCCATGGACCCCAGGCTCCCGCTCCACGGACCGGAGGACCACGCGTGAGTACGCGCCGCCTCACCACCGCGCAGGCACTGGTTGACTTCCTCGCCGTGCAGTACACGGAGCGCGACGGCAGCCACCACCGGCTGATCGGCGCCACCTGGGGGATCTTCGGCCACGGCAACGTCGCGGGCGTCGGGCAGGCCCTCCTGGAGGCCGGGCCAGCCATGCCCTACCTCCAGGGCCGCAACGAGCAGGCCATGGTGCATGCGGCCGTCGGGTACGCCCGCCAGTCCGGCCGGCTCTCCGCGCACGCCGTCACCACCTCCATCGGTCCGGGCGCCACCAACCTCGTCACCGGTGCGGCCCTCGCCACCATCAACCACCTCCCGGTCCTGCTGCTGCCCGGCGACACCTTCGCGACCCGCCCCGCCGAGCCCGTGCTCCAGCAACTGGAGGTCCCCTCCCAGGGCGACGTCTCGGTCAACGACTGCCTGCGCCCCGTCTCCCGCTACTTCGACCGGATCAACCGCCCCGAGGCGCTGATCCCGGCCGCGCTCCGGGCCGTGCGGGTCCTCACCGACCCGGCGGAGACCGGCGCGGTCACGCTCGCGCTGCCGCAGGACGTCCAGGCCGAGGCGTACGACTGGCCGGCCGAGTTCTTCGCGAGACGCGTCTGGCACGTACGCAGACCGGCCCCCGATCCGGGTGAACTCGACCGGGCGGTCCGGGCGTTGCGGGCCGCCCGCCGGCCGCTGATCGTGGCGGGCGGCGGGGTCCGTCACAGCGCGGCCGAGGAGGCCCTGACCGCCTTCGCCACCGCCACCGGGATCCCCGTCGCCACGACCCAGGCGGGCAAGGGCTCCCTGCGCCACGACCACCCCGCCGACGTCGGGGGCATCGGCCACACCGGCACCGCGACCGCCGACGCCCTGGCGCGCACCGCGGACCTGGTGATCGGGGTCGGCACCCGCTACACCGACTTCACCACCGCGTCGGCGACCCTCTTCGCGAACCCGGACGTCCGCTTCCTCAACCTCAACATCACGGGCTTCGACGCCCACAAGCTCGGCGCACTCCCGCTCGTGGCCGACGCCCGCGCCGGGCTCGAAGCCCTCACCACCGCGCAGGCCGGCGGCGACGGCCACCGTACCGACGCCGCGTACGTGAGCGAGTACACCGGTGCCAAGGCCCGCTGGGAGCGCCGCGTCGACGCCGCGTACGCCGCCCCCGACCCGGACGCCCGCCCCACCCAGGCCCAGGTCCTCGGGCTCCTCGACGAACTGGTCACCGACGACGACATCCTGATCAACGCGGCCGGTTCGCTCCCCGGTGACCTGCACCAGCTCTGGCGGAGCCGGTCGCCGCGCCAGTACCACGTCGAGTACGGCTACTCCTGCATGGGATACGAGATCCCCGCCGCGATCGGCGTCCAGCTGGCCGCCCCCGACAGCCCGGTCTGGGCGCTCGTCGGCGACGGCACGTACCTCATGAATCCGACCGAGATCGTCACCGCGGTCCAGGAGAACCTGCCCGTCAAACTGGTCGTCCTGCAGAACCACGGGTACGCGTCGATCGGCGGGCTCTCCGAGTCCGTCGGCGCCGAACGCTTCGGTACGGCCTACCGCCACCGGTCGGCGGACGGCGGCTTCACCGGCCCGTCGCTCCCCGTCGACCTCGCGGCGAACGCCGCGTCCCTCGGTATGCGGGTGCTGCGCGCCGGCACGGTGCGTGACCTGCGGGAAGCCCTCGCCGATGCCCGTACCGCCGACCGTCCCACTTGTGTCTACGTCGAGACCGAAACGGCAGACACAGTGTCGGGGCCCCCTCCGGCACAGGCGTGGTGGGATGTTCCCGTGGCCGAGACGGCCACTCGCCCGTCGGCGGCAAGAGCCCGGGAAGAGTACGAACGTCACGTCACCGACCGCCGCAGCCACCTCTGAAGGAGTCACAGCATGAAGACCGTCAACCACTGGATCGGTGGCAAGACCGTCGAGGGCGCGTCGGGCAACTACGGCCCGGTCACCGACCCGGCCACCGGCGCCGTCACCACCCAGGTCGCGCTTGCCTCCCCGGACGAGGTCGACGCCGCGGTGGCCGCGGCGAAGGACGCGTACGTGACGTGGGGCACGTCCTCGCTGTCCGCCCGTACGGCGATCCTGTTCCGCTACCGCGCGCTGCTGGACGCCCACCGGGACGAGATCGCCGCGCTGATCACCGCCGAGCACGGCAAGGTGCACTCCGACGCGCTGGGCGAGGTGGCCCGCGGTCTGGAGATCGTCGAGCTGGCCTGCGGCATCACCACCCAGCTCAAGGGCGAGCTGTCGACTCAGGTGTCCAACCGCGTCGACGTCTCCTCGATCCGCCAGTCGATCGGTGTCGTCGCCGGCATCACGCCGTTCAACTTCCCGGCCATGGTGCCGATGTGGATGTTCCCGCTCGCCATCGCCTGCGGCAACACGTTCGTGCTCAAGCCCAGCGAGAAGGACCCGTCGGCCGCCAACCTGCTGGCCGAGCTGGCGTCGGAGGCGGGTCTGCCGGACGGCGTCCTGAACGTCCTGCACGGTGACAAGGTCGCCGTCGACGGGCTGCTGAACCACCCGGACGTCTCCGTCGTCTCGTTCGTCGGGTCGACCCCGATCGCCCGCTACATCCACGCCACCGCCTCCGCCAACGGCAAGCGCGTCCAGGCGCTGGGCGGTGCGAAGAACCACATGCTGGTGCTTCCGGACGCGGACCTCGACGCCGCCGCCGACGCCGCGGTCTCGGCCGCTTACGGCTCCGCCGGCGAGCGCTGCATGGCGATCTCCGCGGTCGTCGCCGTCGGTGCGATCGCCGACGACCTCGTCGCCCGCATCAAGGACCGCGCCGAGAAGATCAAGATCGGCCCCGGCAACGACCCGGCGTCCGAGATGGGCCCGCTGATCACGGCCGTCCACCGCGACAAGGTCGCCTCCTACGTGACGGGCGCCGCGGCCCAGGGCGCCGACGTCGTCCTCGACGGCACCGGCCACACGGTCGAGGGCTTCGAGGACGGCCACTGGATCGGCCTCTCCCTCCTCGACAACGTCTCGACCGACTCGGACGCGTACAAGGACGAGATCTTCGGCCCGGTCCTGTGCGTGCTGCGTGTCGACACGTACGAGGAGGGCGTCGCGCTGATGAACGCCTCGCCGTACGGCAACGGCACCGCGATCTTCACCCGCGACGGCGGCGCCGCCCGCCGCTTCCAGCTGGAGATCGAGGCCGGGATGGTCGGCGTCAACGTCCCGATCCCGGTGCCGGTGGGCTACCACTCCTTCGGGGGCTGGAAGGACTCGCTCTTCGGTGACCACCACATCTACGGCAACGACGGGGTGCACTTCTACACCCGCGGCAAGGTCACCACGACCCGCTGGCCGGACCCGGCCGACGCCCCGGCCGGCGTGGACCTGGGCTTCCCCAGCAACCACTGATCGGCAGGTCCATGAATCCGGCCGGGAGCGCACCCCGCTCCCGGCCGGTTCCCTGCCCGGGACCCGGTTCAGGCGACCGTCAGCGAGCGCGTCGCCTTCCTGACGTCCGACAGGTAGGTGACGACCTGCGGGTCCCTGCGCCACGGCTCCAGCGAACGGCCGTAGACGCGCAGGTACTCCATTCCGCGCAGGCTCCCCAGCCGGGTGAAGAGGTGCAGCGACTCGCGTCCCAGGTGCAGGCTCTGGGCGAGGTCGCCGTTCTGGGCGTGTGCCGATGCCAGGACCGACAGCCGGACGCTCCGCGAGCGGGCGAACGCGTCCGACGGCATGGGGCCGATGGCGTTCCAGGCGAAGGTGGCCCGGTGGTTGCCGAGGTCACGGAAGGCCTCGGTCGCGTCGGTGATGATCCGCTGCTGGTTGAAGAACCCGATCCAGGCGGGTCCCTCGCTGCCCGCGCCGCGTGCCGCCAGCCGCTCCGACTGCGCGATGCACGCGCTCGTCGCCCGTTCGTCGCCCGCGCGGGCGTGCGACCGGGCCTCGATCAGTTTGGCGAAACCCGCCACCCGCGGATCGAGGGTGTTCCCGCGCTGGTACGCGCCCTGGGCCATGTCGATGGCCTCCGAGGTGAAGCCGCGCATCAGCGACTGCATCGCCATGGTGGTGAGGATGTACGCGCCCAGATCGGCGTCGCCCCCGGCCCGTGCCAGCCGTAACGCCTGGATGAAGTGACGCTGGGCGACGCTGTGCTGTCCCGCGTCGAAGGCCGTCCACCCGGCCAGCCGCGCCATCTCCGCGGTGACCCGGAACAGATCACGCCCCACCGACTCGGAGTAGCTGCCGCGGAGCAGCGGTGCGACGCGCCCGTACAGGTACTCCGTGAGGGACGTCGACTTCCTGTTCGCCCCGCCGAAGCGGGAGTCCCACAGACGGGCGCTGTCAGCGGCCTCCCTGAGCTCCGCGATGTGCTCCCGGTCGACGGACGGCCCGGCGGTGGTGCGTGCCCGGGTGGTGTCCGCCGGATCGATGAGCCAGCGGGTGAACGGGGTGGCGAAGGCGGAGATGGCGAACGTCTGGCTGGTGAGGAACTGACGGCGGTTCACAGCGCTCCAATAGGCTGATGCTTCGTTCACTGCGTCGTCCTGGTGACGGGCGAACTCCAGGCCCAGTCCGCTCGTGTCATGTTCCGCGCTCTGCATCCCGATCTCCGCGAGGGACACCGGTCTGCCCAGCAGCTCGGACAGGGCGATGCAGAGGAGCCGCGGGGTCGGCGGCTTCGGGACCATGCCGCGGCGGCACCAGTTCGCCACGGACGTGTGGGTGTACTGGGTGGACTGTCCTTCTCGGGAGGCGAGTTCGTTCACCCGGTGGGCAAGTCGCTTATGGCTCGCACCCGATTGGGCGACGATCTCCTCAAGGCTTGGATTTCCCTGGCGTTCGTTTCTCCGGGCTTCCGTCATTCCGCCTCCTTTCTTTCGCAGCGTACCGACGCCACGGGCTCCACAGGCAGGGCCGGCGAGTTGTGAGCCCCCTTGTGAGCCCTGCGCGCTTCCGTGCTCCCGCGCTGTCATGGGGACATCAAGCCCCGTACGGGCCGTCGAGACCGTGAACGCCGTGCAGGCCGAGGGATCCGAGCTGTCCGGGATCGCAGGCCGAAGAGGCCGCGAAGTCGATGGAACTGCCCGGAACGCCCCTGAGGCGTCGGAGCATTCTGAGACGGAGGTCCGAAAATGTTCGACCTGATCGAGTTATCGGTGGTTCTCTCTCCGGCGGCGACGCTGGAAGTTCACCTTCCGATGGGATTCATTCTCTATCTGATCTTCTCGCGCTCCTCCCGAAAGTAGTTCCACCGGGTGGCAGCGGCCCGCGACAGCGGCGCCCACCGCTCCCGGACCCGAACAGAACTGCAGGGCCGCTCCCCCGGGGCGGCCCTGCAGTGGTTCGTGAGTCCTGCGGTGGTTCCTGGACGGTCAGGACCCGGTGCTGGCCGCCCCCACGGCTCCCGCTCTCGACACGTACAGACTGGCCGCCGGACCCGGGTGCGCGGCAGGGCCAGGTGTACTGACCTCCGTATGACGAATGTCAGTGTCCGCCGGTGGCACACGAAGCGGCCGCACGGAAACCCGTTCGCCGACTGCGCACCGGCGGTGCTGTGATGAGGCCATGACCGCACCGACCCCGCCGCAGCACGAGATCCGCGCGCTGCACACCGACACGACCGTCACCGTCTACCAGGCGTACTCCCCGTCCCTCGGTCTCCCCGCCGCCCGCGACGGGCGCTTCCCGCCCACCTGGAAGCGCGACCGCATGACATGGATCAAGCCGAGTTTCCTGTGGATGATGTACCGCTGCGGCTGGGCGATGAAGGAGGGCCAGGAGACGGTCCTGGCCGTCGAGATCACCCGCGAGGGCTTCGACTGGGCCCTGTCGAACGCCGAACTCTCGCACTACGAACGGGGCGTGCACCCCGACCTCGCCACCTGGCGGCGCACCCTGCGCCGTGCCCCGGCCCGCGTGCAGTGGGACCCCGAACGCGACCTGCACCTGAACCGCCTCCCGTACCGCTCCCTCCAACTCGGCCTCGCGGGTGAGGCGGCGCGGCGCTACGCGGACGAGTGGACGGTGTCGGTCCGCGACGTCACCCCACTGGCCCGGGAGATCCACGAACTGGTCCGGGCGGGCCGGCACGACGCGGCGGCCCGGCTCCTGCCGCAGGAGGCGCCGTACCCCGCACCCGCCGCACCGACCGTCCTCGCGTCGGCACGAGCGGGTTCCTGACCGGGCGGTGAAGCCTTCGAGGGGGCAAAGGGGTGGCTCCTGGCCCATGGCCTGAGGGCTGTCCCGTACATCGAGGTCGCCTGCGGAGGGTGCGGTCAGATCCGTCAGGCGGCTCCGGCCCCCCACCCCGTCGCCGCCACGATCTCGTGCGCGATGTCCACCACCGTCCGCCCGTCCGTCGCCACCCTGACCGTGTCCGCCGGGGCCTGTTCGTCGAGCAGACGGGCCTTGCGGGCGCTGCGGCGCAGTTCGTGCTCCAGCTCCGAACCGATTTCGCGGCCGGTCAGACGCTGGGCCGTCGTCTCGTCGGACGCGGTGAGCAGGATCCGTACGATCCGTACGCCGGCGCCCATCGCCCGCTCGAACATGGGCGCCGACTCGGCCAGCACACTGACCGTGTTCGTGTAGATGAGGCGACGGTGCCCCAGGTCCGCGAAGTTGGACCAGACCGCCGTCAGGTTCCGTTCGGTGATCTGCGCGCGGTGCGGGTCGTTCTCCGGCGCCGGGTGGACCTGGCCCATGAAGTCGCCGTCGATGACCGTGTGCGGGGTCCCGGCCTCCCGCAGCCGCGCCGACACCTCCCAGGCCGCGGTCGTCTTCCCCACGCCCGCGCGTCCGCCGATGAGCAGCACCTCTGAATGAGCCATGCGGGCAGGGTGCCAGCCAGGCCGGAGCGGCGCGACGGGATTACGCGGGCAGTTGGTTTCCGCCGTATTCGCCGCGGGTCTTGAACTCTGCGGCTCGCATCATCTAATCTGCCCAGGCATTTGCGTGTGCGTATGCAAATATTCGGTGAGGGGTGGGCGTGGCGTTCTGGATGGCGGCGGCGTCGGTGTGGGGTGTGCTGCAGTTGCTGCTGCTCTCCTGGCCGGTTCGTACGGTGCGATGGTCGACGGTGCTGCTGGCCCTCGGTGTTGGCGCCTATGGCAGTGGTGTCGCTTCGGTGTTGGTCGAACTGTTCGTGGCGCGGCGGCTGGCGGCCTCCGAGGGGAGTTCGCTTCATGACGTGCTGGGCACGGTGATGTGGACGACGGCGCCGGTGGCCGAGGAGCTGCTGAAGATCGCTCCCCTTCTGCTGGCCTGCTGGACGTTGCGTGGGCGAATGCAGTGGGGTATGTCGGACTTCGCCGTGCTGGGTGGTGCCGTCGGGGCGGGCTTCGGGCTGGTGGAGGCCGTTGCTCAGTACGCGTTGGCACCGGATGCGGTGGTGCGCCCGGTGGAGGGCGGCTGGATGGTGGGCAGCGGTTTCTCGGCGCCGTTCGTCGCGGGATTCCCTGAGCTGCTGGGGCACTGGTTTCCCGCGCCGGTGGGCACGGTGGCGCTGGGGAGCTTCGATGTGAGCATCACGGCTGAGCATCATGTGGTGTGGTCGGTGCTCGGGGGCCTGGGGGTGGGGCTGTTTCTGCTCGGGCGAGCCTGGTGGGCCCGGCTGGCCGGACTGGTACCGCTCGCACTGGCGATTTCCCAGCACATGGTGGTCAACTACGCCGCCGAGCAGCAGGGTTCGGACGGTTGGCAACTGGAGTGGTACGACCGCCTGGCGGCGGCCGGCTGGTGGACGGTACTGGTCTGTCTGGCCCTGGCTGCGCTCTGGGACCTCCGCGCCGGACGCCGGGGCACGCGCCTGGAGCCGGCCGTCCGGCTCGCCGCGGAACGGGAGGGGACCCCGGCGGGTGCGGCGCTGGCGAACTTCGCTCTGCTGCGACTGCCCTGGACCGCTGCGGTGGCGCTGGGATACGCCCGGCAGCGGCGCACCCTGCTCTACGCCGCGGTGCACCCCCGCGTCGACCCCGAACGTCTGCGGGCCCTGCGCGAGTTGGTCACCCGGCAGACGGAACGGATGGATGCGGTCACGAGTGAGCCGGCCTGGAAGGGAATCGGGGTCCGGCAGATCTGGCGGCAGCTCCGTGCCCGTCGTGGGCGCCTGCCGTGGTGGGAGAAGGCCCTGCTGGTCGTCAGTGCGCTGTTGCTGATACCGGCCGGTGTCCTGATGGCGGTGCGGGCCTTCCCCCGGGCCAAGGACTGGGAGGAGTCCTTCACCACGGGAACCGGCTGGCAACTGTTGGTCGCCGCGGGCCTGGCCGGGCTGCTGCTGGGATTCATCCGCCTTGTGCTCACGGTACGCGGACTGCGTGCGGCGCGCCTTGAGACGCTCGCCGAGCGGCACGCGGCGTCGATGCTGCGGGTGGTGACGCTGGCGGGGGCTCTTCTGGCCGGTGCCTGGCTGTGGTCGCGTTCCGGCCATTTCCCCCCGGAGGGAGGTGTGTTCGACCAGTACCGGCCGGCGACCTTCCTCCTGGAGAAGATCGTCCAGTTGGCTCCGGTGCTGCTGATGGCGCTGCTGATGTTCGCCGGCCCGTTCGGTATGCCTCTCGAACTGCTGCTGGGTGAGTCGATCATGGGTGATCTGCTCATGATGGCGGGCTCGCGGCTGCTGGCCCCGGTGGCGGAGCGGGTCGCGGTCAGGATCGCCGAACGCGAGGCGATGGCCTGGGCCCGCAACGCGGCCCGGCGCGGGCGCGGCCTGTTCGCCCGCACCCGGGACCGCATACGCCACGGCCGCACCGACCCGGTGGACCTGGCCACCGGACGCATGTTTCTCCCCCAGACCGACATCGAGCTGCCAGGAGTGCTTCCCCTGGCTTTCTCCCGGCGCGCCGACTCCGGCTACCGGGGCGGCCGATGGTTCGGACCCGGCTGGGCCTCGACCGCCGACCAGCGCCTGGAGTTCGATGAACAGGGAGTCGTCTTCTTCACCGAGGACGGCTTGCTCCTGGCCTACCCGCACGCGGCACCGGGTGTCGAGGCGGTACCGGGGGACGGCCCGCGCTGGCCCCTGCTGCGGGCAGCGGACGGCACCTACACCGTCACCGATCCCGAAACCGGCCACGTCCGCACCTTCACCCCGCACCGCGAAGGGCCGGCACCGCTCACGGAGATCGCCGACCGTAACGGCAACCGCATCACCCTCAGCTACACCGCTGACGGCACCCCGCTGGAAATACGCCACAGCGGTGGCTACCGCCTACGGCTGACCGCTGCGGACGGCCGGATCACCGCCCTGCACCTCGGCGACATCCCGGTCATGGGCTACGGCTACACCGCCGGACACCTCAGCACGACCACGAACTCCTCCGGTCTCCCGCTCCGCTTCACCAACGACCCGGCAGGCCGCATCACCGCCTGGACCGATACCAACAACCGCTCCTACACCTATGACTACGACGATCAGGACCGGGTCGTCGCGGAAGGCGGCGAAGGAGGTCACTTCACCCTCCACCTCGCCTACGACGGCGCCCACCCGGACTTCCCCGGCCTGAAGACCACCACCCTGACCTCGGCGAACGGGGCCGTCTCCCACTCCCTGATCGACCACCGGCACCTGGTCGTGGCCGAGATCGACCCCAACGGCGCCATCACCCGCACCAGCTATGACGAGGCTGGGCGCACCCTCGCTGAGGCAGATGCGATCGGCCGTACCACCAGCCTCAGCTACGACGCGGCCGGCTGGCTGAGCCACCTTGTCCGACCGGATGACAGCGTCACCGTTGTCATCCGAGACCCACATGGCAACCCCGTTTCGGTCACCGAGCCCGATGGTGCGGTATGGCTACAGACCTTCGACGCCAAGGGCAACCGCACTTCGACCACGGATCCGCTGGGCAGCACCGTTCGATACCTGCACGACTCCTTCGGGGGCTTGCTCGCCATCACCGATCCGCTGGGCCGGATCACGCGCGTGCGGTGCGACGCGGCAGGCCTCCCCGTCGAAATTACTGATGCGCTCGGCGCTACAACTCATATGCAGAGGGACGCTTTCGGACGCATCTCGGCTGCAACCGATTCCCTGGGCGGCACGACCTGTTACCGATGGTCCGTCGAGGGCCAACTCCTGAGCCGAACCGCACCGGACGGCACAGCAGAGCACTGGGCGTACGACGGTGAAGGGAACTGCCTCGCGCACACCGACGCGAACGGCGGTGTGATCCAGTACGAGTACACCCACTTCGACCTGCTCACCGCCCGTACCGACCCCGACGGCGGGCGTCACACGTTCACCTACGATGCCGAGGCACGGCTCACCCGGGTTACTGATTCGCTGGGCCTGCACTGGGATTATGTGTACGACTCCGGTGGACACCTCATCTCGGAAACGGACTTCGACCAACGCACTCTGACCTACGCGTACGACTCGGTCGGTCAACTGAAGACCCGGATCGACTCCTCCGGCCAGCAGATTCACTACATGTACGACGCCCTGGGCCGACTCATCCGGCAGGACGCTGCCGGCCTTGTCTCTCGTTTCCGCTGGACTCCGTCCGGCCAACTCCTGCAAGCAACGGGCCCGGACGCTGATGTGACACGTCAGTATGACGCGTCAGGGCGCCTTCTCTGCGAGACCGTCGACGGCCGCACGCTCCACCTCACCTATGACGCGGCCGGCCAACTCATCGCGCGCCGAACACCGGCGGGAACGCAGACCCTCTACGCCTACGACGCGGCAGGCAACCGCTCCTCCCTCACGGCCCAGGGGCGAGACCTCGGCGTCACGCGCGACGCAGCGGGTCGCGTCACTGGCCATCGCTGGAGCAACGGTCTCTCCCGGGCGCAGTCCTGGGATCCGCTGAGCCGTCCACTGGGGGAGTCGTACACCATCGGCGCGCAGCACATGAGCCTGCTGCAACGTACTTACGCCTGGCGCCCCGACGGGCGCCTCATCGGCATCGACGACGGCATCACCGGACCCATACGCCACACGCTGACCGGGAACGGACGGGTGACGCGTATCGAGGGCGACAAGTGGTCGGAGTCGTACGCCTACGATGAGGCTGGCAACCAGACTCAGGCCGTCTGGCCCCCTGGGCATCCCGGTACAGACGCGATCGGCGAACGCACCTACACCGGAACTCGTGTCCAGAAAGCCGGCAAGTTCCGCTACGAGTACGACGCTGCCGGTCGGACGGTCCTGCGACAGAAGACGCGCCTGTCGGCCAAGCCCGAGACCTGGCGCTACACCTGGGACGCCGAGGACCGCCTCACGCAGGTAAAAACCCCTGACGGTTCCACCTGGGTCTACCGCTACGACCCCCTCGGTCGCCGTACGGCCAAACAACGCCTGGCCGCTGATGGCACGGTGGCCGAGGAGACGCGCTTTGTCTGGCACTGGTCGACTTTGATCGAGCAGACCGGCACATCAACGGAGTGGGCCGGCACCGAGGCCCTTACCTGGGACCATGATGAATCGGGGCTGGTCCCACTCACCCAAACCAGGAGCTACGCACCTACGCCGGACGCGTCTGCGTCCGAGGTCGACACCCGCTTCTACGCAATTGTCACTGACCTCATTGGCACCCCGACCCATCTGGTGGATGAGACAGGTGAGGTTGCCTGGCAGCAGCGGTCGACACTGTGGGGAACGACTACATGGTCTGTCGAAGCGACGGCCTATACCCCCCTTCGATTCCCCGGCCAATACCATGACTTGGAAACCGGGCACCACTACAATCTTCACCGCTACTACGACCCCGAGGTCGCCCGGTACCTCAGTCCCGACCCACTCGGGCTTGCCCCGGCACCCAATCCCACCACCTATGTTGACAATCCCCGCACAGGGATCGATCCTCTCGGTCTTGCGCCTCCGTGCGGTGTTTCCCAGCCGCATCTTGGAAGTGGAATACCTACGCGGCGTCCAGCCGCTGTGGGAATCTCGGCGTCACACCAGTACAAGAAGACGTTCTTCTCTGCTTACCCGCATCTGAAGGGTAAGCTCGTAGTGCATCACGCTATCGAACAGCAGATCTTGAAGAAATATCCAGGACTTTTCAGTGCTGACGAGATTCACTCGCTTGCAAATTTGCGCGGCATACCCAAGGGGGCGATCAATAACTCTGTTCATCTTAGTGAAATACGTAAATCGTGGAATGTGTTCTACAGTACTCATCCGTCGCCATCGAGGCAGCAAGTGTTGGATCACGCCACTCGTGTTGACGACGTGCTTGGAAATTGGTTTAGCCCTCGCATTAGATAGTCTGTTCAATTTGCGTAATAAGGAGATACTGTGTGGCAGGAGCTGATTTCCCCCTGGCTGAGCACTCTTGAGGTCGGCGAGCCGGCTGGTGAGGCTGATCTCTACAGGGCGGAGAGCATTCTGGGGCACCCACTTCCATCTGTTTTGCGACAACTCCTGGTTGAGTTCGATGGTGTGGCTGACGAATATGGGACCGATGTCGTGTGGTCGACTCAGCAAATCGCGGATTCTAATCTGGAGTTCCGCAACAGCGGCGAGTTCGCCGAACTCTATGCACCCTTCGACCGACTGCTGTTCTTTGGTGATAATGGGGGTGGTGATCAATTCGCTCTTCAAGTTGGGGCGCTGGGGGATGAAGTCCTTGTGTGGGATCATGAAACTGATGAGAGAAGTGTCGTGGCGCCTTCGCTCCCGACCTATGTTTCTCAAGCCCTGGCCTCTGACGGGGGCGATTGGTATCGCTGAGCAGCCGCTCCTGGGGCGGCAGTATCCCGCTGCCGCGAGCGCGTTCCGGCCGGCATACCGCAGGCGGAGTACGCCCGGGGATCGCCGTACGCCCTGAGGAGGCCGGGGACCTCCCCCTGGGGGCAGCGTGGGCGGGGTGGTGTCCCGCTTAGGCTCGACACATGGAGACCCCTCACGCGCGTACGTCCCGGTGGCGGCGCCTGCTGCCTCGCAACCGAGGCCGGTGGGCGGCCGGTGTCGCCGCGCTCGTCGTGCTGGCCGGGGCGGGCACCTGGACCGCCACCGCCGACGAGAGCTCGCCGGCCGTGCACCGCCAGGACCGGATGATGCGCATCGACGGGGTGTCCATCGACACCTCGTACTTCACCACCGGCGGTTCGCGGCGCCGGCCCGCGGTGCTGATCGGGCACGGTTTCGGCGGCAGCAAGGCCGACAACCGGGCGCAGGCCCAGAAGCTGGCGGCGGACGGGTACGCCGTGCTGACCTGGTCCGCCCGCGGCTTCGGCAAGTCCGGCGGGAAGACCTCGATCAACGCACCCGGCGCCGAAGTGAAGGACGTCTCCCGGCTGATCGACTGGCTGGCGGACCGGCCCGAGGTACAGCTCGACGCCGCGGGCGACCCGAGGGTCGGGGTCACCGGCGCCTCCTACGGCGGAGCGGTCTCGCTCCTCGCCGCCGGGTACGACCGGCGCGTCGACGCCATCGCCCCGGAGATGACGTACTGGAACCTCGCCGACGCGCTGTTCCCCGACGGGGTGTTCAAGAAACTCTGGGCCAGCCTCTTCGTCACCACCGGCGGCGGCTGCCGGAACCTGGAGAAGCAGCTCTGCGAGATGTACGAGCGGGTCGCCGTCAATGGGAAACCGGACGCCGCCGCCCGCGCGCTGCTCACCGAGCGGTCGCCGAGCGCCGTGGCCGACCGCATCAAGGTGCCGACGCTGATCATGCAGGGGCAGACCGACTCCCTCTTCCCGCTCGGACAGGCCGACGCCATGGCGAAGGCCATCAAGGCGAACGGCGCGCCCGTCTCCGTCGACTGGGTCGCCGGCGGACACGACGGCGGCGACAAGGAGCCCCAGCGGGTGCGGCAGCGGGTCGGCAACTGGTTCGACCGCTACCTGAAGGGAGACCAGGGCGCCGACACCGGCCCCGGGTTCCGCGTCACCCGGACCGGCGGCATCGACTCCACCGACGGCGCCGCCCTCACCCGCGGCGCGAGCAGCGCCACCTACCCGGGGCTGACCAGCGGGGAGGAGCGGATCGAGCTGCGGGGACGGCGGACGCAGACGTTCGCCAACCCCGCCGGCTCCAGCCCGCCCGCCCTCTCCGCCGTGCCCGGCACCGGCGGCGGCCTCGCCCAGCTCTCCACGCTCGGCGTCGGGCTCTCCGTCGACTTCCCCGGGCAGAACGCCCGCTTCGAATCCGCCCCGCTGAAGACCGCGCTGCGCATCACCGGCTCGCCGACCGTCCGCGTGAACGTGAAGGCGGGGCACGGCGACGCGGTCCTGTTCGGCAAGGTGTACGACGTGTCGCCGGACGGCAAGCAGCAGGTGCTGCCCTCCCAGCTCGTCGCCCCCTACCGGATCACCCCCGACCATCAGGGCAAGCCGCTGACGCTGACGCTGCCCGTAGTCGACCACGAACTCGACTCCGGGCACCGGCTCCGGCTCGTGCTGGCCGCCACCGACCTCGGTTACGCCTCCCCGGCCGCGCCGACCACGTACACCGTCTCCCTCGACGGCCCGCTCACCGTCCCCACCGCACCCGGCCTCACGACCGCCTCCGCCGCCCTGCCCTGGTGGACCTGGGGGCTGCCGGCCGCCGCCGTCGTGATCGCCGCCGCCCTGCTGCTCACCATGCGGCGCCGCACCGCCGGCCCCGCCCCCGACCCCGTACTCACCGACGTACCGCTCCAGATCACCGGCCTGTCGAAGAAGTACGCCGGATCAGCCGACCGGTACGCGGTCCGGGAACTGTCCTTCCGCGTCGAGAAGGGCCAGGTGCTCGGGCTGCTGGGACCCAACGGCGCGGGGAAGACCACCACGCTGCGCATGCTGATGGGGCTCATCACCCCCGACGACGGAGAGATCCGGGTCTTCGGGCGGGCCATCCGGCCCGGGGCACCCGTGCTGTCACGGGTCGGGTCCTTCGTCGAGGGCGCCGGATTCCTGCCGCACCTGTCCGGCCGCGCCAACCTGGAGCTGTACTGGCGGGCCACCGGACGGCCCGCCGCGGACTCGTACATCGAGGAGGCCCTGGAGATCGCCGGGCTCGGCGACGCACTGGCACGGGCCGTCCGCACGTACTCGCAGGGCATGCGGCAGCGGCTCGCCATCGCCCAGGCCATGCTGGGCATGCCGGACCTCCTCATCCTCGACGAACCGACCAACGGTCTCGACCCGCCGCAGATCCGCGAGATGCGCGACGTAATGATCCGGTACGCGGCCGGCGGCCGGACCGTCATCGTCTCCAGCCACCTCCTGTCCGAGGTCGAACAGTCCTGCACCCACCTGGTGGTCATGGACCGGGGCCGGCTCGTCCAGGCGGGCCCCGTCGCCGAGATCACCGGCTCGGGCGACATGCTGCTCGTCACCTCGGCGGACGAGCTCACCGAACCCCTCGTGGAGAAGATCGCCGCACTGCCGGGCATCGGCTCCGCGGTCCGCACGGACGACGGGCACGGGCTCCTGGTCCGGCTCGACGGGGTGACCTCACCGCAGCTCATCGCCGAACTGGTCCGGCTGGACGTGCCGTTGACCGGCGTCGGGCCGCACCGCCGCCTGGAGGACGCGTTCCTCACCCTGATCTCCGGAGGCTCCGCATGAGTACCGCAGCCGAAGTCACCGAGGCCCCGGAGGCGCCCGGGTACCGCGCCCGGCGCACCCTCCCGCTGCGGGTGGAGGCCGCACGGCAACTGCGCAGACGGCGCACCCTGCTCATGGGCGGGGTGCTGGGCGCGCTGCCGTTCATCCTGATCATCGCGTTCGCGATCGGCGGCACCCCGGACGGCGGGCCCGGGGGCAGCGGCCGGCTCACCCTGATGGACACCGCGACGCAGTCCGCCGCGAACTTCGCCGCGACCTGCCTGTTCGTCTCGGCCGGGTTCCTGCTCGTGGTCCCGGTGGCGCTGTTCTGCGGCGACACCGTCGCCTCCGAGGCCAGCTGGTCCTCGCTGCGCTATCTGCTGGCGGCGCCCGTGCCCCGGGCGCGGCTGCTGTGGAGCAAGCTCGTCGTCGCGCTCGGTTTCAGCCTGGCCGCGATGGTGCTGCTGCCGCTCGTCGCCCTGGCAGCGGGAGCCGCCGCGTACGGCTGGGGGCCGCTCGAACTGCCCACCGGCGGCGCGCTCGCGACCGGGGACACCGTGCCGCGGCTCGCGCTCGTCGTCGCGTTCATCTTCGTCTCCCAACTCGTCACCGCCGGACTCGCGTTCTGGCTGTCGACCAGGACGGACGCCCCGCTGGGAGCGGTCGGCGGCGCGGTCGGGCTGACCATCGTCGGAAACGTGCTGGACGCCGTCACCGCGCTCGGCTCCTGGCGCGACTTCCTGCCCGCCCACTGGCAGTTCGCCTGGGCGGACGCGCTCCAGCCCGACCTGGAGTGGGGCGGCATGGTGAAGGGCGCGGCGGTCTCGGTGACGTATGCCCTGATCCTGTTCGCTCTGGCCTTCCGCGGGTTCAGCCGCAAGGACATCGTGTCCTGACCCCGATGTTCCGCTGAACTCCCGCCCTTCGTTGCCGCATCGAGATCCTTCCGCAACGTCCTCGTCGGCTCCCGCGGCCCCGCTCGCACGTCACATCCACACGTGGGACACGACGACGTGGGGGGTACGGGATGGAACGCCGGACACGGATGTACCGGGGCGCGCTGGGGCTGCTCCTGGCGGGCGGGGTGCTGCTCACGGGCTGCTCGGGCGAGGGGGCCGGCAGCAAGAGTTCCACCGCGGACCGCCGGGGCGCGCCCGCGCCCGCACCGGCCGCCACCGGCGGAGCCGCCGAGAACGGTGCGAAGAACGGTTCCAAGGATGGTGCGCACAGGGCGGACGGGCTGAGGGAGTCCGCACCGCCCGACTACCTGTCCACCTTCGCCCTGGACGTCGACACCGCGTCCTACGGATACGCGCGCCGCACGCTCACCGACGGCAGGCTGCCGGAACCGGAGACCGTACGGCCGGAGGAGTTCGTCAACAGCTTCCGCCAGGGCTACCGGCGCCCGAAGGGCAACGGCTTCACGGTCTCCGTCGACGGGGCACGGGCCGGCGCCGAGGGCGGCGACTGGTCGCTGGTACGGGTCGGCCTGGCGACCAGGGCCGCGCCGAGCGGCGCCGAACGGCCGCCCGCCGCCCTCACCTTCGTCGTCGACATCTCCGGCTCGATGGCCTCGCCGGACCGGCTCGGCCTGGTGAAGACCTCGCTCGGCATCCTCACCGACGAACTGCGCGACGACGACTCGGTCTCCCTGGTCACCTTCAGCGACGAGGCGGAGACCGTGCTGCCGATGACCCGGCTGCGGGACCACCGCGGAAGGGTCCACGACGCCGTCGACTCGATGGAAGCCACCGACTCCACCAATGTGGAGGCAGGCGTCCGGCGCGGCTACGAGGAGGCGGTGGACGGCCACCGCAAGGGCGCCAACAACCGGGTCGTCCTGCTCTCCGACGCACTCGCCAACACCGGGGAGACCGACGCCGACGCCATCCTCGAACGGATCGGCTCCGCCCGCCGCGAGTACGGCATCACCCTCTTCGGGGTCGGCGTCGGCAGCGACTACGGCGACGCGCTGATGGAGCGGCTCACCGACAAGGGCGACGGCCACACCACGTACATCGCGGACGAGGAGCAGGCCCGCAAGGTCTTCGTCGACCAGTTGCCCGCGCACCTCGAACTGACGGCGCGCGACGCCAAGGCGCAGGTGGCCTTCGACCGGAAGACCGTCGAGAAGTTCCGGCTGATCGGCTACGAGGACCGCGAGGTCGCCGACGAGGACTTCCGCGACGACCGGGTGGACGGCGGCGAGATCGGCCCGGGGCACACGGTGACGGCGCTCTACGCCGTGCGTCTGCGGGACGGCGCCTCGGGCCAGGTGGCCACCGCGACGGTGCGCTGGCTCGACCCCAAGTCCCGGTCCGCGCACGAGGAGACGGGGTCGGTGGGGACCGGGGCGATCGAGGGGAGGCTCTGGGGCGGCGACAGCACCCGGCTCCAGGTGACGGCGGTGGCCGCCTACTTCGCCGACACCCTGCGCGGCGGCGGGCTCCCGGGCGCGCCCGGACTCGGTGAACTCGCCTCCAGGGCCAAGGCGCTGGCCGCCGCGACGGAGGACGACTCGGTGGCGAGACTGGCCACCGCGATCGGCCGCGCGGTCCGGCTCAAGGGCGGCCACGAGGACACCGGAACGGGCACGGGAGAGGGCGAGATGGACTGACCCCGGCCGCCCGCACAGAGGACGGGGCCGCAGCGCCTCTTCGCTCGTACAGCAGCGGCTCTTCGCTCGCACAGCAGCGGCTCGTCGGCCGCACAGCAGCGACCCTTTGGTCGCACAGCAGTACGAAATCGGGCTGTGCGGCCGGGTCCGCTACGCCATGATGAGCCCATGGCCTCCCTGTCTCTCGCTCTCGCCGTGATCACGACCGGTCTCTACGCGGGCTTCCTGCTGATGTTCCTGATCGCGATCATGCCCGGCCTCGCGGTCCTGCCCGACGGCGACTTCACGGCCGCGATGCGGCGCCTCAACGAGAAGGTCCCCGGGCCCGTGTTCCTGGTCGTCTTCCTCGGCGTGATCGTCTTCCCGGCCGTCGCGCTCTTCGCCGAGAAGGACGTATGGGGCCGGCCGTACCTGGCCGCCGCGCTCGTCTGCGCCATCGGCTCGCACCTGGTCACGATCGCGGGCAACATCCCGCTCAACAAGGCGCTCGCCGCGGCGGAATCACCGTCGGAGGAGTCAGGGACGACAGCGCGCGAGGGCGAAGGCGAGGGTGGCGACAGCGCGGCCCGTACCGCGTTCGAGGCCCGCTGGAACATCCTCCACCAGGCCCGGACCGCGCTCTCGCTCGCCGCCTTCGTCCTGCTGACCGTCGCCGCGAACTAGCCGGTCAGGCCCGGTCCCCTGGGAATCCGGGCCTGACCGCCGTGCCTCACGCCAGGTGGAACACCTCGGTGAGCGGCACCATCGCGTCGTCCGCCGCCTCCGGCTGCTCGAAGAAGTCCGTCAGGTTCTCCGGTGGGTGCAGTGACGCCGGGGGATCAGAAGTCGAACTTGTCGATGTTCTTCTTGTCGAACACGGTCGGCTTGCCGAGGATGACCTCGCCGTCCTTGCCGATCGTGTACTCGCCGAGCTTGCCCGCCTTGAACTTCTCGCCCTCCGCGCCGGTGATCTGACCGGACGCCAGCGCCGCAGCGGCGTACGAACCGAGGTATCCGAGCTCCTCCGGGTTCCACAGCGAGAACTGCTCGACGGTGTCGTCCTTGACGTACTTGCGCATCTGGTTCGGCGTGCCCAGGCCGTTCAGCACGACCTTGCCCTTGTACGAGGAGTCGCTCAGGTAGCGGGCGGCGGCCGCGATGCCGACCGTGGTGGGCGAGATGATGCCCTTCAGGTCGGGGTAGGCCTGCATCAGGCCCTGGGTCTGCTGGAACGACTTCTGGTCCGCGTCGTCCCCGTACGCCACCTTCACCAGCTTCATGTCCTGGTACTTGGGCAGCTTCAGCTCGTCCTTCATGAAGTCGATCCAGGTGTTCTGGTTCGTCGCGTTCTGAGTGGCCGAGAGGATCGCGATCCTGCCCTTGTAGCCGATCTGCTCACCGAGGTGCTGCACCAGGCTGCGGCCGATCTCCTCGGAGCTCGCCTGGTTGATGAAGAGCTGGCGGCACTCCTTCGCGGTGTCGGAGTCGTACGCCACGACCTTGATGTTCTTCTTCATGGCCTGCTTCAGCGGGCCGCACACCGCGTTCGGGTCGTTGGCGGCGACCAGGATCGCGTCCTGGCGCTGCTGGATCAGCGTGTTGATGTAGCTGACCTGGGACGAGGCGCTGGCGTCGGACGGGCCGACCTCCTTGCCCGTACCGCCGTACTCCTTGGCCGCCTCGATCCCCGCGTCGTCGACGATCTTCTCGTACGGGTTGTTGATCTGCTTGGGCAGGAAGGCGAGCTTCAGCCCCTTCTTCAGCGCCGCGCCCGGATCGGCCTTCGCCGTGGCCCCGGCCTTCGTGGACTCCTTGTCGGAACTGTCCTTCGTGGTGCCGGAACAGGCGCTGAGGGCGAGGACGAGCGAGAGCGCGGTGGCGGCGGTGGCGACGGCGCGGCGCCCAGCGGCATTGCGGAGCATCATGGCGGCGGTGTGCCTTTCGAGGAGGGTGGGACGGGAAGAGTTACGGGCGGGCGCCGGCGGCGCGCCGGTGCCGTCGTTCGACCACGGCCGCGATGACGCGTGGGGTGAGGACGGACGCCACGAGCAGCAGACCGGTCACGATGACCTGCACCTCGTTGGCGACGTCGTTGAGGGTCAGCAGGTTCTTCAGGATGCCGATGAGCAGCACCCCGGCGACCGCGCCGAAGAGCGTGCCCTTTCCGCCGTCGAAGTCGATGCCGCCGAGCAGTACGGAGGCGATGACGAGCATTTCGAAGCCGAGTCCGTTGTCGGCGCGGGCACTTCCGTAGCGGAGGGTGAAGACGATCCCCGCGAAGGCGGAGAACAGCCCGGTGACGACGAACAGCAGCAGCTTGATCCGCTTGACCCGGATGCCCGCGAAGTACGCGGCCTCCTCCTGCGCCCCGATCGCGAACAGGGAACGCCCCAGGCCGGTCGCGTGCAGCACGATCGCGGTGATCACGGCGAGCACGATGAACAGCAGGACGGGGTACGTGAGGAAGGTGCCGGGCACGGTGGTCGTGTCGACGGCCCAGTCGGAGTACGTCTGCGGGAAGTCGGTCACCGCGTCGCTGCCGAGCGCCACCGAGGCCAGGCCCCGGTAGAGCGCCAGGGTGCCGATGGTGACGGCCAGCGACGGCAGCCCGACCCTGGTGACCAGCCAGCCGTTGAGCAGCCCGCCGGCGACGCCCACCAGCAGCACCACGGGCACGATCGTCTCGAACGCCCACCCCGCGTCCCACAGCGCACCGGTCAGCGCACTGCCCAGGCCCAGCATCGAGGCGACCGACAGGTCGACCTGTCCGGCGACCACCAGAAGCGTCATCGGCAGGGCGATGAGGGCGACTTCGGCGATGTCGTTGAAGGCGAACGCGAGGTTCTCGCCCGAGCCGAAGCCGTCGGTGGTGCCGAGTCCGGCCACGACGACCGCCACCAGGAGCGCCCCGACCGCGGTGTCCCAGCGCAGTGCCAGGCCGCGCAGCGAACCCTTCGTCCTCACGGGCCCCCGCGGGGGTGCGGGCACCGCCTTCTCGGTCTCAGGCGCCATTGCCATGCCGGGCGCTCCTCTTCCTCAGTGCGGCGGTCATCCGCAGGTTCACGATCCGGTCGATGCTGATGGCCAGGAGCAGCAGCGCGCCGGTGATGGCGCCCTGCCAGAACGAGTCGACCTTCAGGACCACCAGCACGCTGCCGATGGTGGTGAGCAGCAGGGCGCCCAGTGCGGCGCCCCAGACCGTTCCCGTGCCGCCGGTGATGGCGACACCGCCGACGACGACGGCGCTCACGACGGTCAGCTCCCAGCCGTGCGCGTTGTCCGCGACGACCGTGCCGAACCGGGCGAGCCACAGCGTGCCGGCGAAACCGGCGACGGCCCCCGAGAAGGCGTACGCGGCCAGGATGCGGCGCCGGATCGGCACCCCGGCGAGCACGGCGGCCTCCGGGCTCGACCCGATCGCGTACAGCTCGCGCCCCGAGCGGTAGCTGCGCAGGAAGTACGCGGTCGCGGCGAGCAGCACCACGGTGATCAGCGGCAGGTAGGGCACGCCCAGGAGGCTCCCGCTGCCGAGCCCGAGGATCTGGTCGGGGACCTCGGCCGCGCCGATCTGGTCGCCCTGCGCCCACCAGTAGTCGACGCCCTGGATGATGTAGAGCATGCCGAGCGTCACGACGAGCGCCGGCACCTTGCCGAAGCTGACGAGCGCGCCGGAGACGAGCCCGCACACCACCCCGATGGCGATGCCCAGCAGCATGACGGTGAGCACGCCGTGATCGGTGCCGGCCACGAACTTGCCGCAGGCGAAGGCGGAGAGCCCGACGACTGAGCCGACCGACAGGTCGATGTTGCGGGTGATGACGACGGCCGACTGGCCGACCGCGAGCAGCACCAGGATCGAGGAGTTGAGGAGCAGGTCCTTGATGCCCTGGTCGGAGAGGAAACGCGGATTGGCCAGATAGGTGCCGAGGATCAGCAGGACCAGCGCCCCGGCGATGGAGATCTCGCGGGCCCGGAAGACCGTGTCCACGAGCGAGGCCGCGCTGCGCGCCGGCGCCTCGGGGCCGCTGTCCGGCGGGCTTGCGACGGTGGTGGTCATGCCGCTTTCCTTTCGCCGAGTCCGGTCGCCGCCGCCATGACCGTCTCCTCGGTGGCTCGCGTGCGCGGGAGTTCGGCGACGAGCCGGCCCTCGTGCATGACGAGCACCCGGTCGGCCATGCCGATCACCTCGGGCAGGTCGGAGGAGATCATCAGCACGGCGAGCCCTTCCGCGGCCAGTGCGGAGAGCAGCCGGTGGACCTCGGCCTTGGTGCCGACGTCGATGCCGCGGGTGGGCTCGTCGACGATGAGTACGGAGGGTTCGGTGGCCAGCCACTTGGCCAGCACGACCTTCTGCTGGTTGCCGCCGGACAGGACCCCGACGGTGTCGGCCAGCCGGTTGTACTTGAGCTGGAGGCGCAGCGCCCAGTCGGCGGCCCGGTCGTGCTCCAGGGCCCGGCTGACCAGTCCGCCGCGGCGTACCTCGCCGAGCCCGGTGAGGCCGATGTTGCGCTCGATCGACATCTCCATGACGAGCCCGCGCTGCCTGCGGTCCTCGGGTACGAGGGCGAGCCCTGCGGCCATCGCGGCGGTGGGCGAACCGGGGCGCAGCGCGGTGCCGTTCACCCGCACCTCGCCCGCGTCGGCGCGGTCGACGCCGAAGACGGCCTGGGCCACCTCGGTACGGCCGGCCCCGACGAGCCCGGCCAGCGCGACGATCTCGCCCCGGCGCACCTCGAACGACACGTCGTGGAAGACGCCCTCCCGGGTCAGCCGGCTCACGGAGAGGGCGACTTCGCCGACGGCGGCGTCCTGCTTCGGGTAGAGGTCGTCGAGGTCGCGGCCGACCATGAGCCGCACGAGGCCGTCCTCGGTGAGCCCGTCCAGCGGCTCGGAGGAGATCCACCGGCCGTCGCGGAGGGTGGTGACGCGCTGGCACAGCTCGAAGATCTCGTCCAGCCGGTGCGAGATGAACAGCACGGCCGCACCCTCGGCGCGCAGCGCCCGTACGACGGAGAACAGCCGGGCCGTCTCGCTGCCGGTGAGCGCGGCGGTCGGCTCGTCCATGATCAGGACGCGGGCCTCGAAGGACAGCGCCTTGGCGATCTCGACGATCTGCTGGTCGGCGATGGAGAGCCCGCGGGCCGGCCGGTCGGGGGCCAGGTCCACCCCGAGCCTGCGCATCAGTCCCGCGGTCGTGTCGTGCACGGCCCCGCGGTCGATCCGGCCGAACGAACGCCGGGGCTGGCGCCCCATGAAGATGTTCTCGGCGATCGACAGATCGGGGAAGAGCGTCGGCTCCTGGTAGATGACGGCGATACCGGCATCGCGGGCGGCGGCCGGGCCGTGGAAGTCGACGGGCTTCCCGTCGAGCAGTACGACACCGTTGTCAGGTCGGTGCACCCCGGCGAGCGCCTTGATGAGGGTGGACTTTCCCGCGCCGTTCTCCCCGGCGAGTGCGTGCGCCTCACCGGGGAAGAGTTCGAGGGATACGTCCTGCAAGGCCCGTACGGCACCGAAGGATTTGCTCACACCCTTCAGCGCCAGAACCGGGACCGGCTCCGGGGCCGAGTCCGGGCCCTTGGCGGACTTGTTCATGAGGGGCTCCTGAGCGGTGGACCGAGCCGGCGGAAGGCCGTAGGGACCCACACGTCGTGAAAGGTTTCAATCGGGCTCCTCGGAAGCTAGACGGGGATTGCAGGCGTAGTCAATGGGTGGGTAGCGGGAATTTGCTGAGGTTGAAGGGAGGTGTGAAGGGAAAATGGATGCAGACGGGTCGCGTGGGTATGAGTCCCCGACGGCACCTTGACGGGCCAGTTCTTTTCCGTCGTGGTGAATCGATTCACATACGTGGCTGCCGCACCGGCACAGAGCCCCCGTGCCGCTGCCGCGGGAGCGGTACGGGGGCTGACGCGGGGTCTTGCGAGGGCCTCGCGCGGGGGCTTGCGCGGGGGCGTCGCCCTCAGCGGGCGAGCCGGCCGAGCAGGGAGCCGGCGGCCACGATGCCGACCGCGGCGGCGAAGGCCAGTACCCCGAAGTCCAGGCCGAGATGGGACGGCGTGCCGATGAGCAGGCCGCGCAGGGCGTCGACCTGGTAGCTCAACGGGTTCACCTTGCTGATCGCCTGGAGCCAGCCGGGCATCAGGGCGACCGGGTAGAGCGCGTTGGAGGCGAAGAACAGCGGCATGGTGATCGCCTGCCCGATACCCATCAGCCGGTCGCGGGTGAGGACGATCCCGGCGATCGACATCGACAGGCACGAGAAGAACGCGGAGGCGAGCACGACCACCACGACCACGCCGAGCAGGTGCAGCGGGTTCCAGCTCATCCCGACGCCGAGCAGGGCGGCGATCACGATGACGACGACGGCCTGGATCACGGCCTTCACCCCGGCGGCGAACGCCTTGCCCGTCACGAGGGCCGACCGGGGGGTCGGCGTGACCATGAGTTTGGTCAGGACGCCGGAGTCGCGCTCCCAGATGATCATGATGCCGTAGAAGATCGCGATGAACATGGCCGACTGGGCGATGATCCCGGGCGCGAGGAAGTCGAGATAGGGGACGCCGCCGGTGGGGATGGCGTGGATACGGGAGAACGTCGTGCCGAAGATCAGTAGCCAGAGTGCCGGCTGAACGGCGCGGGTGTAGATCTCGGTGCGGTCGTGCAGCAGCTTCTGCAGCTCGACGGCGCACATCGCGCCGATCCGGGCCGGCACGACCTGCCAGCCGGTGCGGGGCGGTGGCGGGGTGAGCAGCAGGGCGTAGCGCGGATCGGGCTCAGCCGCGGCGGGTCGCGGTGCTGCGGGTGCGGCGGACATCGTTGAACGCTCCCTTCTCTTCCTCGGACCCGGGGTCGTCCAGTCCGCTTCCGGAGTGGTACCGGAAGACGTCCTCCAGGGACGGCGGCGGGGAGGTGGGTTCGCCGGATTCCCGGCGGTGGGCGACCAGTTCGTCCTTGAGCTCGGTGGGGGTGCCGAGCGCGCGGAGTCTGCCGAGGTGCATCAGGGCGAGCCGGTCGCAGCGGCGGTCGGCCTCGTCCATGGAGTGCGTGGTCACCAGCACGGTCATCCCGGTGCCGGTCCGGATCTCGTTGATCCGGTCCCAGACGCTGTCCCGGGCGATCGGGTCCAGGCCGATCGTCGGCTCGTCCAGGATCAGCAGGCGAGGGGCGCTGACCAGGGCCTGCGCCAGTTCGAGGCGGCGCACCATGCCGCCGGAGTACGTGGCGGCGAGCCGGCGCGCGACATCGCAGAGGCCGACGGCGTCCAGGGCCTGGGCGACCCGTGCCGCGCGCTCACGGCGGGGCACGTCGTACACCCGGGCGAAGAGCTGGACGTTCTCCAGTCCGGTGAGCCCCGCGTCGGCCGACAACTGCTGCGGTACGTAACCGAGCAGGCGCCGCACCGCCATCCGCTGCCGGGCCGCGTCATGGCCGAACACCTCGACGACCCCGGTCGGCACGGGCAGCAGGGTGGTGATGGCGCGCATGGTGGTGGTCTTGCCCGCGCCGTTGGGGCCGAGGAGCCCGAACACCTCTCCGGGCCGGACCAGCAGGTCGAGGCCGTCGACGGCCTTCGAGCCGCCGAAGCTGTAGGTCAGCGCGGTGCAGCGGACAGCGGGCGCGGTTTCTGTGGTCACTCGGTCTCATCCTCCTCGCGCAGCGACGCGGCGAGTCTGCGCAGGGCCGGGAGCGCGGCGGCGAGTGCCGTGCGGTCGTCGGCGTCGAGTCCGGCCAGGTGCCGGCGGAAGAGCGCCTCGCGGCGGGCGTGCCACTCGCGCAGCTTCTCCACCCCCGCGGGGGTGGGGTACAGCAGGGCGGCCCGCCCGTCTCCGGGGTCCTTCTCCCGCCGCAGGAGTCCCTCCGCGACCAGGTGGCTCACCAGCGTGCTGGCCGAGTTGGCCGCGAGACAGAGGCTCCGTGCGGCCGCCGAGACCCGCACGCCGGGCTCGGTGGCCACCAGCCGCAGCAGTTCGGCGTGCGCCCCGCGCAGCCGGGGAGCGGACAAGCCGTTCCACAGTCTGCGCCGGGCGAGCCGCTGGATGCGGGGCAGAAGTCCGGCGAGCTCATCAGAGAGATCGCTCGCCTTCACCCGTTCATTTTAGCTCTGTATGCGAGCTAATGTCGTTGTTTTCCCGCCCGCGAACCGGTCGCCGACTTCACGCCCCCGCCGCCGTGGCCCCGCGGTCCGGGGCCGTGCGGGGGCTGTACGGGGTCGTGGTGGGCTGTGCGGCGGACCGCGCGGGCTGTGCCCGGTCCGGGAGAGCTCCAGGGAGAAATACCCGTCAGGACTCGCGGGCAACCGCACCCGGACGGGCTGTCGCCCTCCTCGTCAGGGAGTCCGTCCAGCCTTACGCCGTCACTACGCCGTGCCCGCTAACGTCCCTCCGACCAGCAAAAAGGCCCTCCCGAAGGAGGGCCCGGCATCGGCTGGGCTGAAGCGCCCCCGGCAGGACTCGAACCTGCGGCCAAGCGCTTAGAAGGTGTGCGAGGTTTAGCGATGTGCTGACCTGCGTTTTCGCAGGTGGCGTCTGGCCAATCTAGGGAAAGGCGCTTGGTCTATTTCCGGAGCAAGATTGGCGGGGAAGTGGCGTCCGCCCCGAACCCCACGGTGGGGGCTCGGGGCGGTTCTGCGCCGTCGCTCCGCCATCTGGGCGGATCGGCCAACCTCGCGCGAGGGTGCCTGCGGCGGTGCAGGTATCGGTGCCGTACCCAAACACTCCATGATCAACCGTTTTAGGGTCAACCCTAAAGACAAACGATCATGAGCGGGCGAGCGTTGGCGGGTGCACCACCAGCCCATGCCGCCCGACCGCGTCCACGCCAGACGACGGGCCATCGGCGAACACATCCGCACCGCACGACTCCACGCGAACCTCTCCCAGGAGCAGACCGCGCAGGGCGCCGGCCTCGGGCTGGCGTCGTACAACCGCATCGAGCAGGGCCACGCTTCCCCACTGCTCGACAACCTCATCCGCATCGCCGACGCCATCGGCGTGCCGCTCGCCGACCTCGTGCGGGAGTAGGCCTGCCCGCACCCCGGCCGGCGCCGGCCTCGGGTGCGGGCGGGAGTTCAGCGGGGCCACTCGGTCCCGGGCCGGTCCCACGATGGGCGCATGTAGGGGTTGTAGTGCGGCCCCTCATGGTTGGGCGGCAGGGTGCAGCGGCCGGCGCCGTCAGGGTGCTCTGCCCAGCAGTGGCCCGGGATGGGGACCGCGGGCGGCGGTGTGTAGATCGGCGCCATCATGACTTCTCGTCGTGGAGTGGGTTGCCGGGGGCGGGGGTGACGCGCAGGAAGTACGTGGCGAGTGCGCGGTAGCCGCGGTGGTTCGGGTGTCGGCCGGTGTGGCGCAGCGCCCAGTCCTCCGGGGAGATTCGGTCCTCGGTGACTGTCGAGGACTCGCGGCACGTGGTGCACTGCGTTTCGTACATCGGGCTTGAGGCGCCGGGCTCTCGGTCGACACCGATCGCCCAGTCCGCGTGGCGGATCACGGACCGGGGGCTCACCGGCCCGCCTCGGCTCGCGCGGTGCACGCTGCGGTGTCTGCGCAGGCCCGGGGGAACCAGGAGTACGCGGCACCGCGGTTCGGCCGGGCGCGCTGCTCACCCAGGTCGACGTCCAGCCCGGCCGCGAGGGGGTGCCAACACCAGACGCAGCAGCAACCCCGCTGCTGCTGCTCCGTCAGGTCTGCGACTGGTGGTAATGCCCTCATGGTCATGGCGTCCCCGGCTCGTCGGCGGTCTGGTACGACGAGCGTGCCGGGTGGCGCGGCGCGCAACGCTCACAGTTCTGTGAGCGTGTGAGTAGATCTACAGGCCGATCCAGGCAGCCATGTGACCGAGACTGTCTGGGGTGCGGCGCGCCGAGTGGAGCAGCCCGGTCACAGTCTCGCAGGTGCGGGGGTGGTAGCGGGTTTGCTCCGGTGCTGCCCGCCGAGCCTCAACGAGGTGGCGCAGAGCGGCATCCGTGTGCCCAGTCTCCATCTCAACCATTGCGCGGTCGACGAGGAACCGGGCGCGCCGTGACGTCAGTGTGACTGCCGGGAGTTTCATCGTGCGTGCTTGCCGCAGCGCGTCGTCGTACTGCCGCATGGTGATCGCGGCGCCCATCTCGTGCAGGGACACATTCATCTGGCCGAAGGACAGCCAGTGCACCTCCCGGGCCTCGCCGCCGACACGGCGGGCCAGGTCGCGGGCGGCGGTGATGTGCTGCGCGACGGCGTCACCGTTTCCTGCTCGGGCAGCCACCGCGGACGCGCCGAGGTGCAGCTGCCCGGCGACTGCGAGCGCTTCCCGCGAGGACTCGCCAGCAACAAGAGCATGGCCGGCGTCGACCAGCCGGCGTCCCAGATCCTGCCCTGACTGGGCGTGGCCGAGCGCGCGCTTGTACTGGCGAATCGCAGCCAGGCACGGGTCGGAAGCGCGCTCAGCTGCCCAGCCCATCCTGTCCAGGGCAACGACGGCAAGGTCAGGGAATCCTGTCTTGAGCGCGATGTCGTGGGCCGTGCGGTACGTGGATGCGAGGGCCTGCCACGTTGACGTAGTCGGCGCAGTTCGGGCGGCTCGCGTCAGCGCGGAGATGACCGCGGGCAGCTCGCGAGCAGCCGCCCGCAGGTGCGTGGCCCGGACCTGCTGGCAGATACGGTCCGCGTCGGCCACGAGCTCCCCGACTGGCCGGTCCGTCATGGGCTCGGGGTCGAGGTCGTACAGGTCGAGGGCCTCGCGGATAGGGCGTACCAGGGTGACGAGGCGCCCGTGCTGCATGTCGGTCGCGTGGAGCGGTCCTTGGAGGCGAGACGGGTCAATACCCAAGGCTGTGGCAACCGCGGTCACGAAGGCATCGCTGGCCGGGCGGGCTCCGCACTCCACCTGGTTGAGCAGGCTGTAGGAGTACGGGATGCGCGCGGCCAGTTCTCTCTGGCTGAGATGTGCGAGTTTTCGCTGCTCTCTGATGCGGGCACCCGTGCGGCCGTCGTTCGGTGTGGGCATACTGGTACCTCGTTCCTGACTCGTCATCTGGAACGGTACCCGCGCGGTCGTGCGCTGGATCCTGCATTGCCCCCGATTCCATCCGATCCGGGGGCGGTTGCATGTCCGGGGCTCGACGGGTGGGATGGCGGCATGACGACTCTCTACCTACTCGGATCTGCCGCACCGCCCGTCCTGGAGATCGCCTCAGTGATCGAGGACGCCCAGGCGCGCGGTTACGACGTGTGCCTGGGCCTCACTCCGTCGGCTGCGCGCTGGCTGGGTCCTCAGTTGGCGGGGCTGGAGCAGTTGACTGGGCACCCGGTGCGGTCCGAGTACAAGGCGCCGACAGCGTCTGATGCGTGGCCTCGCGCAGACGTGGCGCTGTTCGCCCCGGCCACGTTCAACTCGATCAACTCGTGGGCGCTGGGGCTCACGAGCACGTTTGTCGTTGGCTTCGCGGCCGAGGCGATCGGGAAGAAAATTCCGCTTATCGCGATGCCCTGTGTGAACGCTGCCTACGCGCAGCATTGCGCGCTCGACCGGAGCGTGGCTGAGCTGCGAGGAATGGGGGTCACGGTGCTGTATGGCCCTGGTGGGTTCGAGCCGAATCAGCCGGGCGAACGCCACCCCTATCCGTGGCATCGCGCCCTGGACGTGGTTGACGACGCACGACAACGCCCCCTGCCCCGGCCGTAGCCGGGACAGGGGGCGTGTTCAGCGGAGCAGGGCAAGGACCCCAGTAGCAGTGCCAGCAACCCCGG
Organism: Streptomyces sp. NPDC087428; assembly: GCF_044744085.1. Taxonomy (NCBI): domain Bacteria; kingdom Bacillati; phylum Actinomycetota; class Actinomycetes; order Kitasatosporales; family Streptomycetaceae; genus Streptomyces; species Streptomyces sp. NPDC087428. The sequence goes on along the minus strand of NZ_JBIUXR010000001.1, from coordinate 366,065 downwards.
CCAGCACACCGATCGTCGGCAGCGGCCACCGCGCACGTTCGAGTGTTCGGAGCCGCTGCTCATGGTCGCCGAGGTCAGTGCGGATGTCCCGCGTCTCGCTGAGGATGCCGTCGATCTTCGTCTCCACGCGGGTCAGGCCGTCGCTCAGGGATCTCAGCTCCTGATACATCTGCGTCGGGGGGATGTACACCCCCGGGTCCTGCGGCGTCACCGGCTACACCACCCGCGACGCCGGGTCAGCGGCCGCGGGCAGTGTGGACGCGGTGCCCTTCCGGCCAAGGCGCCCAGCCACCCAGCCCTTCCCGGCGGCCAGGACCAGCGCGGCCGGCGCCGCCCACCACACCGGCAGGTCTGCCACCTCCACCGCGACCAGGCCGACGGCGGCCTGAGCGCCCGTCCAGGCTGCACGCTCGCCCATGTCCAGCAAGAGCTTCGCGTTCACGGGTCAGGCCCCCTTCTTCAGGATCGCGAGGGCCACGGTGAGGTCCCTCTGTACGGCCTCGACCCGGCCGTGCATGTCGGGTATCCGCTTGCCCGTGGCCTCCAGCGAGGCCGCGTCCTGGGCCTCGTTGCGGTAGGTCCAGGGCGACTTCGCCGCGTTCTTCTTCAGCTCGGCGACGTCGGCCGCGATCTGGTGCAGCAGGGCTTCCTGGGCAGGGGTCATGTCGTCCTCCTTGGGTGAGCTGTTCCAGCTCGCGGGGTGGGCGAGCCGGGTTTCGATCCGGGCCCGCATGCCGGCCATCGTGAAGCCGCGCGGGTCGACCTTGCCGGGCTGCCACTCGAGGTGGCCGATGACCGAGGCGGCGCCCCAGCCGTAGTAGCGGCAGATCGCGGCGGCCGCCCGCTCGATCGAGTCCAGCTGGACGGCGGGCCAGGGGTCCTTGCCGTCGCCGAGGTTCTCGCACTCGAACCCGAAGAAGTGCCGGTTCCCGTCGGTGTTCGCCTCGTTGTCGGCGGGCAGCGGGCGCTCGGCGATGACGGCGGCCAGGACGTCGCCGTCGCCGAGGCCCGCGTGGTTGGTGCGGCCGTAGCCGACGAGGTAGACCCGCCCATCCTTCGCGATCATCCCGTGACACAGCGGGCCCGGCAGGTCCGCGTACCCGTCGCGGACAATCCGCACAGTGGCGGCCGTCCCCTCGGTCACGGTGTGGTGGATCACCACCCCGTTGACCGGGCCCCAGGCGCCCTTGTGGTTCCGGTTGTGCTCCCGCCAGCTCCCCTCCTGTACGACAGTCAGCCCTTCGGCCAGGAGCGCCTTCAGGAAAAAATCTGCCGGCATTGGGTTGGCCATCGGTCAGCCCTCCACTGGCAGGTCGAGTGCGGCACGGACCGCGGCGTCCTTGGACTCGAGGAGCTTGCGGAGCGCCACGCTCGTCTCCGGGTCCCGTGGCAGCGTGGTATCCAGCCGGTAGGCCAGCTCGAAGAACGGCTTCGAGACGGCCTGGAGGTGCGCGGGCAGGTGGTCGAAATCGAAGTACTTCAGGATCGGCGCGGCCATCAGGTCTCCAGACATGACGAAGCCCCGGCCTGGTGGCTCGGGGCGTGGGGTGGATCAGGGGTTACACGATCGGTTCGTACACCGCTGCCATGAGTCGGCAGTGCGTGGACACCGCGGTGACGGTGCCCGTGCTGGCCGAGGTGCGGGCGGCGCAGAGGCGCAGGGTGTGGGTGCCGGCGGACAGGTTGGGGATGTCCCACTGCTGTGACGGTGTGCCCTGGGCGCCCGCCGTGACGTCGCCCCAGCGGCCGAAGCCCGGCACGGTCGCTCCGTCGAGGGTGAGCTGGACGGAGCAGAAGGCGTTCGCCGACAGGGCGGTGGAGCCGACCAGGAAGTTCGCGGCACCGTCGGCGATGATGCGCGCGCCCGCGGTCTCCACGACGAGGGTGATCTCGCACCCGGGGATGACTGTCGTCGTTCCCGTCACGGTGAGATCGCTCGTCGAGGTGACGGTCACGGGCTCGGGCCTGAGCCGGGTGAGCTGCCGGGCCGTGACGGTCTGCCCTGCGTAGATCGGCATGGGGTGCCTCCGTTCAGAGCGCGGCGCGCATCGGGTGGGCGAGGGACAGCGGCGCGGGGGCTGCGTGCGGCTTGACGATGCCGTTGACGGATCGGGTCACCGCGAACGTCTGGACGTTGCCGAGGGTGGTGAAGTCCCCCCACGACGCGACCACGGGCAGGGTGTTCGTGTTCGCCGACGACAGGATCGACCGCATGCCCAGCGACCCGGCCGCGGTCAGATCGGTGTCGGTGGTTTCCAGCTGCCAGGCGTCGGGCTCCGGGCTGTCGTCCTGCCACGCCTTCCCCCGGAGTGTCGACCCTGCCGTCTGGAACCGGATGCGGAAGCGGCGACCGGCTGCGTGGGTGAGCCCGGTCGTGTTCTGCACCAGGAAGGTTTCCGTGCCCCCGACTCGTTTCCGAAGGGTGAGGATCACGGCCTGCGTCGTCGAGAATTCGAGCCGGGCCAGGTACATGTTGGAGCCGTCCGCGTACCGGGCGACGAGCGAGGGGAAGTGCCCGCCGCCGCCGGCCAGAGCGTCCGTCGACACCGATGCGGTGAAGTCGACGTCGGCGGCCGGGGCGGGCAGCAGACAGTAGCGGCTGCTGTTGATGCTGCCGAGGGATACCAGCCCGCGGCCGAGGTACGCGGCGCGGACTGCGGCCGCGTACCGGTAGAACGCCTCGGTGCGCGCCCCGCTGTCACGGATCGCTCTGGTGTTCGCCCCGGGGAAGAAGGAGTCCCGCAGCGCTCGGGACATCTCCAGCTGCACGCCGGCGCCCGACGACGTTCGGTTGCAGATGTTCGCCGGGTCGGTCCCTCCGATCTCTGACGGCGTCGTGATGACCCGGAATCCGGCCGCTGTGAGGGTGGCGGTGAGGGATGCGACGAGTGCTGTGTCGAGGCCTCCGAGCGCGGTCTCGGGCACGCCGTCGGTGCCGACGAAGCCGTGGAACGACAGGCAGCGTCTCGTCGCGGTGACCAGGGCGACCGCGAGCGGCTCGTCGAAGTTCGTCGAGGTGATGTGCAGGTCACCATTCCCGGACGTTTTCAGGCCCTGGAATTCGTAGTACGCCATCCTCGCACCGGCCTGGGCGACCTCGCGGGCCATCTCCCCGGACCCGGTCTCGATGCCGCCGCCGTGGATCGCGATGGACGACCACGTGGCCCCGGCCGGTGCGACAGCGGTCCGGGAGTACGCAACGCCCTCCACCTCGGCCGCGGCCAGGGCGCCGTAGTTGGCGTAGAGATCCGCCATGGTCAACCCCCCTGAACGCTGTAGTCGGAGCTGGACCCGCCAGTGGTCGTCCAGGTCTGCCCGGACGTGGCCGTGCCCCACCCGCCGGTGACGCTCCGCTCGAAGCGGTCGCCGAGCTGGCCCGTCACATCGGTCACGGTCATGACCTCGCCGCCGCACGTCACGTCGAACGGGAACTCGCGGCTCTGCTCAGCGGTGTTCACCCAGCGGGGTCCTGCGGTCGTCGTCACGGAAAGGGACGTGGCCGAGGATGTGAGGGCCGAGCCCAGTACGGACCCGGCGGTGTCGGCCCGCCCGAGGATTCGATCCTCGGCCACGCCCACCGTCCACGGCTCCCCGGGCACGCACGTGAACGTGACCTTCCACGCGGTGGCGCCCACCTCCTCGTCGTACCCGGTGACCAGCAGGTCGACGTCGCCGGGCTGCTGGTCCGCGGGCAGGTTCCGCAGCCGGATCTTGTCGCCGACGTCCACGGCCAGCACATCGTTGACGAGCGCGTAGGCGCGGGCGTTACCCAGGTCGACGGTGATCTTCGTGTAGCGCAGCCCGTCGAACGTGCCGACGTACATCCGCCACCACGCCTGCTGCGTGGTCTGCGCGTCGGTGGCGAGGGAAATTTCCGGGGCGACGTCGTATCGGCCGATCGCGTCCACGGACAGTGGTCCGTCCGTGCGCACCGCGTTGGCAGAAGCGCCGCCCTTCCGCCGCACCGTGACGTCGTTCTCAGTGAGTTTGTCGTCGTCGATCGGCGCGAACGGGTCCGAGATCTCCCCGTCCGCGAAGTCCAGGACGAGCGTCGGGACCTGGTTGTACAGGGTGGTGCGGGTCCGGTAGACGAGGGCCAGCGCGTCCCGCTGCTCCAGCATCATCCCGAGGTCGGCGGCGGCGATCGTGTCGAGCGCCTCCAGATACCGCTGCGGCTCCTGCGTCCCCAGCTCGGTCGACGTCCCGGCAAGGCCCGCCAGGGTGATGGGTACCCCGTTCTCCTCGGAGAGGCGCAGGGCGCGGGCGCCCGCGGTCTCGCCCGGGAAACCTGCCAGCGCCACCGTGACCGCCTGCGCCGAGGGGGCGGCGGAACCCCAGCACGTCAGGTAGCCCAGGGACACCTCCGGAGACGGGTTGTCGGTGCCCAGATCGCAGGCGTACCCGATCAGCCGCACCGGCCGGCCGAGTCCGGCCTCGGCCCCCGCATCCGCTATCACGCCGTCGATGTAGACGGTCCACCCGGTGAGGCTGCTACCCACCACGGTGGACAGGCGGATGTGGTGCGGCTGGGAGTCGAAGATACCGGGCGCCGCGATCGTGCCCAGGTTCGTCACCGAGGAGGAATCAGTCGTGCGCACAGTACGCACGACGGCGATCTGATCCAGCCCGGCCAGGATCACGAGCTGCCACAGGGTGGACGGATCTGCGTCGGTTCCGCGGCCGCTGTCGATGACGGTCAGCGCCTCGAACCCGCCCAGGCCGGACCGGACGACGTCCACGGACCAACTGGCCGTAGCGCCCTGCGCCCGCGGACGGGCCTCGATCTGGGTACCGGCCCCCGCAGGGAACAGTAGCGTCGGCTCGATCCAGGACGCGACCGTGCCCTTGGCCCATTCCGGGGCGGGCTCCCCGATCGAGACGGCCGGCGGCGACCCGAGCAGGGACGAGCCCTGGGTAGCCTGCTCCCCGTCGGTGAGCGGCCAGCACTCCACCGGGGAATTGCCGATGATGAACCGGCGCAGCGCACTGTCGAGCGGCCGTGTCCCGGAGCCGAGGCGACGCATGATCCCCGCCGGGGCGATCCGCACCGTGCGGTCCGCGCCGGACAGGTCCCGCGACGGCGGCCACGCCGGCACTTCGCCCTCCATCCGGGTATGCCGGTTGGACAGGGACGCGACACCGGTGAGCGTCCAGAGAAGGCCAGTCCCGTCGGTGAACGTGCCGGCCCCGGCGACCGCCTGGTCCTCTGGTGCGACGTTGGTCTTGATTACCCCGTCGATCCCAGAGCGCACCTGCAATCCGTAGACGGAGCCGCGCAGATGGAGCAGCCCGGACGAACCGTCGGGGGTCTGCGAGATGACGTTGTCCCCGATGTACAGGGGGGCCGTTGCATTGAACAGCGACGTTGCACCAGAGATCACGATGGGGTTACCGAGCCGCACCCAGCCGCCGCGGCCGAACGCTATGTAGAACACCACGGTGCATCCGGACGCGCCGTTGTCCACATCGAGGGTGGCCCGTACCCGGACCCGCTGCCCGGCTGCGGCCGGCACCACCACAGTCGATTTCGCGTACCGCTGCTGAGCCGCAAACCCCGTCGGAGACCAGACGAAAAACAGGTGGCCATCAGGGCCGAGCTCCAACGCCCAGCCCTGATTCCCGGAGGCTGCCCACCGTGCGGCGAGCAGCTGCGGATCATCCCAGACGTCAGGGGCCAGGTCCATACGGACGTCAATGTCGCCGGTGATGTCCAGGGCGGGCGCGTCTGGGGTGTAGACGGAGTACGTGCCGGTGGGCAGGGCCAGGCGCGGCCCGCCCGCATCCACGGAGAACCGCCACGGGGTGTTCCGGCCGATCGTCCCGTAGAGCGAGGAGAGCGGGTTGCGGGGGCTGTAGTCCCCGGACCGGTTGTCGAGCGTGGCGGTGGCCGCGGTGGGGTCGGCTCGGGTCCCGAGCGCGGTGACGCCGCGCGTGATCGTGACCGGGTCCGACTCCCGCATGTCGCCGCTGATGTCGTGCCACGCCCCATCGTAGAAGAGCTCGGTGGTACGCGGCGGCGGCAGGCTCGGCATGGTCTACCCCTCCCCGAGACGGATCACGGATCCGCCGGCCCTGTTGCGGACGATGCTCTTGAAGAACTCGACGAACTCAGAGTCAGCCCCGACCAGTTCGATCACGGTCCGGACCGTGATCGGCTCGACCTTGTTCGCCGACGGGGCGCGGCCGCCGCCGGTGTTGATCATCTGCTCGAGCTTGGACAGTGGCAGCACTGCCTCGTCTTCCCGGCCCTCACCGATCATGGCGAGCGTCGGGCCGGTCGTCACACCACCGGCCGCGAGATACGGGATGTCGGGGGTGGACAGGGTCACCGACGGGATGTCGACGCCCATGAAGCTGCCGCCACCGAGGGTGAACGAAAGCCCGTTCCACATGCTGATCAGGCTGTTGACCGCGCCCTTGAAACCGCTGGTAATGCTGTCCCACATGCCCGCTGCGGCCCGGCCGATACGGCGCGGGAGACCGGCCACCCAGCCGACCATCTTGCCCAGCCACCCGGCGACCCGGCCAGGAATCGAGTTCAGGAACGCAATGCCGTTCAGGATCCCGATCGCCCCCTCAGTCACTTTGCGGACCACCCAGTCCCACGCGGCGCCCGTCTTCGCGGTGATCCAGTCCCACACCGCACCGGCCTTCTGTTGGATCCAGCCCCAGACGGCGCTGAGCTTGGCCTGGATCCAGCCCCACGCCTCGGCGGTTGCTGCGGCGACCTCGTCCCATTTGATGATGATCAGCACGATTACGGCGATCAGGGCGATGATGCCCAGGACGATCCACGTGACGGGGCTCGCTGCCATCGCAGCGTTGACCAGCCAGATGACGGCGGCCATGATGCCGAGCGCGACGGCCAGGCCGAGGACGATCGGGACCAGGGTTTTCATCAGGCCCTGGTGCTCGGCCATGAATCCGGACGCCTTCTGGATCACGGGCAGCAGGGCCTCGCCCAGGCCCTGCGTCAGGGTCCGCATCGCGGCATCCATCTGCTGCGCCGGGTCCTTCTTCATGCTGTCGGTCAGGGCCTTGGACGAGCCGGCGGCCTTGTCCATGCCGGACGATGCTGCGGCGCTCGCCGGGTCGAGGGCGAACAGGGCCTCGCCGAGCACGTTGCCGGGGTCGCCGAACAGGGCGGCCGCGGCGTTGAGTTTGACCTGTTCGTTCGAGGTCTTGTTCAGGCCGTCCATCGTCATCTGCAAAGCCTTCTTGGCGGAGTCCCCGCCGGCGCCGATGAGTTTGGCCATCGTCTTGCTGTTCAGGCCGATGGACTTGAACGCGTCGTCCACGGGGGCGCCGCCGGCCAGGGCTCGTTCGCCGAACTGGCCGATGGCGTCGGCGACCTGGTCCATGTCGCGGGCGCCCGCCTGGACGGCCTGGGAGATCAGGCCGAACGCCGTCTCGCCGTCCAGGCCGACGCGGCGAAACTGCGTCGAGTACTCCTGGACGGTGGGGATCACGTCGTCCCGCAGCTCGGCCGGCACCGACTGCATGGCCTTGGTAATGAGGTCGAATCCCTGGGTGGCGTCGGAGACCAGACCGGTTTTCATGAGCTGTCCGACGGCGCCGGTGGCGTCGGTGACGTCGACCTCGAACCGCTTGGCCAGGGCCAGGGCGGATGCGGACATGTCGTCGAGCTGTTCGTCAGTGAACGTCGACAGGTCACCGATGGAGTTCTGTACACCGCCGAGGGCGGTGGTGACGTCCTCGAGGGACTCACCGAAACCGTCGCTGTAGACGTCACCGGCGACCTCACCAGCGTGGGCGGCCTCGGCGGTGGTGAGCCCGTACTGGTCCTGCAGCGTGCTCTGCGCGGCCTGAATATCCATGGCCGAGTTGAGCCCCATCACGAACACACCACCGGCCAGCGTGCCCGCGGCCGCAGCCGGGCCACTCAGCTTGTCGAGCTTCCCGGCGACCTGCTCGGTGCCCTCGTCGACCCCGGACGCATCCATCCCGATGCGGACCAGAAGTTCGTCCAGCACAGTCATCTGCCCCGCCCCTTCTCGTCCTGCCGGTCGAACCCGGCTTGGATGCCCTTGATCGCGGCGAGGAGTTCACGCCCGCTCTTGCGCGGGCGGGCGTTGCGGGACCACTCGATCAAGTGGTCCTTGAGCTTGGGCGTTTTGCCCTTCTTCATGTGCGGGGCTGCGACGTCCATGCCGAGCCGGGCGACGAGGAGGTCGAGGCGCTGCGGGCCGGCCGGGCCGTAGAGGTTCTGGTACGCGATGAGGCGGATGATCTCCTCCTCGGCGAACCGGTCGAGGACCTCGGCCGGAGTCATGCGGAAAGCGACGGCCAGGTCGTACTGCAGCCTCAGCTCTGGCCGTCGCCGAAATCCGATTCGGCGGCCGCGACCTTCTGCGTGAAGTCCTTGTCGTCGTCGGACAGGTGACGCACCAGGTTGAACAGCCCGTTGACGATCCCGGCGCTGCGCTTGGACAGGATCGAGATCCCTTCCCGCAGGTCGGTGAAGACGAGCTCGTCCGTCTCCTGGTCCCGCAGCGCCTTCGCGACGATCTCCGCTTTGTTCGAGCGGATCGTCATCTCGAGGCTGGTCGACTCGTCGCGCCGGGTCATCTTCGACATCCGGTTCTGGTACTGCTCCCAGTCGCCGGACGGCAGGCCGGTGACGCAGAAGAGTGCGCCGGGCGCCCACTCCGGGATCGGCACATTCTCCTGCCGCTTGATGTCCTGCGCGCCGCGGATGAGGTCCTTGAGCGATGCCATCGTGGTGTCTCCTGTCAGCCGGTCGGGGTGAGCGTCGGCTTGCCGGAGATCTTCACGGTCACCGTCCGCTCCATCTTGTCGTCGGTCGGGTACGCCTCACCGATGTCGGTGATGAGCCCGGAGAGGTCCCACGTGTGCTCGTCGGGGTCGCCCGGCAGGACGATGACCTGGTAGTCCCGCAGGTCGTCCTCTTCGAAGTCGGCGTCGAGCGCCAGGTGGCTGGTGTTGCCGGGATCCCAGTTGATCGTGAGCTCCACCTCCCCGCCGTCCTTCAGCCCCTTGATGAACTCCCGGTACTTGTTCGGGCTGTCGTGCGCGGTGACCTCGATGGCCTCCCGCTTCCGGGACGGGCCGCTGATGTCGCTGACGTTCGCGATGACGGCGAAAGCGCCGGCGCCGGTGGTGTCCCGCAGGAATTTCGTTCCGAGTGCGTCCTTACCAGCCATGTCAGGCTCCCAGTGTGAAGACGGCGACGGTCACGGATGTGACGGCGTCGTAGGTGATCGCTGCCCGGCCGGTGGCCCCTCGGAAAAGGTTGGTCAGCGGAATGACGCCGGACTTGCCGGCGGCCACGACGAGCGTGGCGTCCGCGACGGCGTGGCCAGCCACGGTGCCGGGCGTCGCGACGGTGACGGTGCGGGACGCACCCCCGCCGTTGATGACGAGGAGGAACGTCCCCGGGCCGACCGGGGCGGTGTCGCCCGCCCCGGTCGCGGCCACCGCCGTGGCGGTGATGTCCGCGATCCCTCCGACCGTGGCCGCAAGGGTCGCTGCGAGTGCCGCCATCAGGTGATGCCTTTCTGTGCATGCGGGAGCGCCGGACCACGGGGCCCGGACAGGGGGTGGGCGTCAGCCGGCAGCTGCTCGGTGATGACGCGGTAGCGCAGCACTACATGCCGGATGTCGCCGGGCGGCTCCGGGTCGGTGAGTGTCTGGCTGAACTCGAACCGGGTCACTACGTGCGCCAGGCCGGGCACGGTGAGGGGCTGATGATCGAGCAGGGCCGTGATGCGTGCGGCGATGGCCAGGCCCTGGGAGTGGCCGCGGTGCTGCGACCACACGTGCAGGGTCATCACCGTTTCCCGGCCGAACCGGTCGTGCGCGTTAACCGGTGTCTCGAGCGCCTCACCGATCACGACGAATGGGTAGGCGGCCCTCTCCGGGGCGTAGTCGTATACCCCGGGGGCCAGGGCTGTCAGGGTGCTGTCGCCGCGCAGGACGGCCAGGACAGCGCCCTGCAGGGGCAGCATGGGGGACGGGGATGTCGTCATCGCAGCACTCTCCTGACCTCCTCAGTGAGGCGGCCGCGGTAGCGGTGCCGTTCGGCCTCGAGCGCCGGGCCGAGTGATGGCCGTGCCGGTCTGCGCCGGGTGCCGGCCTCGAGGTAGCGGGCGTAGTAGTCGTCCGGGTCGTGCCATCCGACCGTGGCGTTGAAGCCGTCGTTCTGGTACTTGGCGTCGATCTTGCGCTGCAGGTTCCCGCTGGCCTTGGGGACGTCGCGTGCGGTGTCCGCCTTGACCGCCTCGGCCGACTCCTTCACGGCCTTTTTGATGGCCTGCAGGATCTCGTCGTCGATGTCCTCGAGCTGCTGCCGTAGTCGGGCCAGGCCCTGGATCTCCACCGTCATCCCGGAGCGGGCCACGGCGTCACCCCCGGCCCTTGCGCTGCAGCTGCTGGCGGATGAGGTGGAGCTCCCCGGCCACTGCGAGCACGGCGTAGACGAGACGCTCTGCAGTGCCGAGGTCGTCGTCCTCGGCGCGCTGCCGACACTCCTGCGGCTCCATCGGAAGCGGTGCCCTGGCGTCGTCCATGTCAGCCTCCTTCGGCCTGGCGCAGTTCGCAGAGCGCCTTGTTGTAGCGGGGTCCGGACGGTTGGACCACGGCGTGCACCGCGAACGCCTGCCCGGCGCCGCGCAGCTCGTCACCGCGCTGCACGTCCGCCGTCGGCAGCAGGTAGATGCTGTGCGTGCACACGGCGCCGGCCTGCTGGGCGAGGGTCTGGTCCGTCGCTGAGGGCTGGTCGACCTTGCCGCCGACGGTGCCCTGCAGCATGAGGGTGACGTCCTGACCGCCGTACCCGTCATCGGCTGTGACCGGACGCCACACCTGCAGCGTCCGGTTCAGCCACCGCCCGACGCTCACGTGCGGGCCCGGTAGGCGCCGAGCGCCCGCCGGTCACCGTCTGTGAGCTCCATCCCCAGAGCGTCAGCCGACCACGCTCTGGAGTGGTCACCGAGGGATTCCGACGTGAGCCGCTCCGGGTTGTCCCAGCCGCTGACCGCCAGACGCAGGCACAGGCGCTTGGGCCCGGAGGGGACAACGGTGAACCCGGCGGTGTAGGTGACCTCGATCGCCCGGTCATGGCTGGGCCACTCGCTGCCGCGCCGGTGCAGGATCCCGGCCGCGGACCAGGTGTAGTCCCGGTCCTTGCCGAAGACCAGTTCCTCCTGGTCCTCGGTCAGGGTGACCGAGGCGACCGCGGTCACCGGCCACCGGGGCAGGATGAGTTTCCTCGAGCGGGTCCCGCCCTGCCAGTGCGTGTCGTCCTCGGTCGGACCGTCCAGGGTGACGCTGTCCTCGGACTGCTCGAGGGCCTGGCCGGTCTCATCGTCGATGACGCCCTGGGCGAGCTCGATGAGAAGTTCCGCCGTGGCCGTCTGGTCCTCGGTGAACGACTCGATGCGCAGCATCCGACGGAGCTCGTCCGCGGTTGCGTACGCCATCAGTCGCCGTCGCTGTCGCGCGCGGCCTCGATCGCGGCCACGACGGTCTTGAGGATGCCGGCCTTGACGGTGGCGTCCCCGAGGTCGATCTCGTGCTCGGCCGCGTACGCCTGCAGCTCGGCAACCGTCCACCGCTCGATCGGCTTTTCGGCCGGCTCCTTGCGGGCGGGGCGGGGCTCGTCGGCGTAGGCGCCGTACCTGCCGTCGACCAGGTCGCGGGCCTCGGCATCATCGAACTCGCCGATCGCGCCGATGGCCACGGATCCCTTCGGACCCGCGTAGAGGGACATCATCTTCACGCGCTTCACGTCGTCCTCCTCTACTTGGGGGCCACGCGCGGACTGCCGCGCAGGACCAGGGCCGAGCAGGGCAGGACCGGGGTCGTGCCGGTCGCGGCCTCGATCGTCACGCGCAGGTACCGCTTGCGGCCGCGGTAGCCGATCTCGTACACCGCGGCGTCGTTCGCCGTGGTGATGACCGGCTCGGTCCCGTCCAGGTCCGCGTCGGCCACCGGGGTGAAGTCGGCGGAGGTGGCGGTGTCGGACTCCTGCACCTCGAACGTGAACGACGGCGTCGTGCCCGTCGCGGTGCCGGCGTCGATGACGACCATGGCCCGGTGGAAGTTCGCCAGGTCGACCGCGGCCCCGTCGACGGCCGCGGACTGCGCGGTCGCGGCAAGGCTCTGCACTGCGCTGATGTTGTTCTTGAGGTCTCGGCTCACCGCCGGGCCCTCCTCTCTCGGTTGGTGGAGCAGGGGTGGGAGGTCAGGCGGCGCACTTGATACGGACGAACGCCTCGGCCAGGACCGGCATCCCGTCGACCTCCTGGCGGCCGATGAACCCGACCTGGTTCGTCTCGGCATACAGCTCCACCAGGCGCTGAATCTCCAAGTTCAGCGCCTCGGCGATCCAGTAGTGGGAGAAGTCGCCGATCATCCCGGCGTACAACCCGTTCGTGAACGTGTTCGGGGCGAACTCGCTGACGATGTACGGCACATCGAGGATGGTGTCCGGTGCGTCCGTAGCCAGGCCGGGCTGCCAGATGTAGTTGCCCTGGCCGGCCCCGCCCGTGTCGTCCCGGAGCTTGCGGATGCCCTTGATCGCGTCACGGTGGAACAGCCACCGGGCCTTCGCCCAGTACGCGGCCTTGAGCGCGTACTTGGCGTCGATGAGCCCGTCTCCGGTGAACCCGGTCGCGGACCCGGTCGCGACGTCGCGGCTCGTCGGAATCCCGTCCGCCGAAGCGGTGAACAGGCCGAGCGGCTTCTTGTTGCCGTCCCCGGTCATGCACGCCTTCTCCTGCGTCACGCCGAACTTGTACGCGAGGCGGGCGCGGACGATGTCCTCCGCATTGCCGGAGGTGAGGCGCAGCAGCTTGCGGCTGATCTTGACGCGCTTGGCCATCGGGTTCGGCGACAGCTCCCGCTTGCCGAACCGCATGCTGTCGTCCTGGGTGCCGGTGCCGATCTCCGTGGTCCAGTCCGCGTCGTTCAGGTCGGTGTCCAGGGAGGGCACGCCGAGCGAGTCGGACGCGGTGAGCTTCTGCACGGTGGCCAGGCCGCGCAGCGGGACGGCGTCGTCCACGGCCTGAATGAGGGCGTTGACCCACTGGATCGGAGCGGTGAGGTATCCGCCCTCGGGGTCGTTGCCCGCGTTCAGGGCGCGCGCCTGCTGCTCGGACAGGGCCTGGCGGCCGCCGAGGAAGTACGTCCGCAGGGCGTCCATCGCGGCCCCGTCGCGTGCGTTGCCCTGCGGGTCCTGCTCGGCGTCCAGTTCGGCGGTCTGGCGCTCGCCGTCGCGCAGCCGCTCGGCCCGCTCGATCGTCTGGTCGACCTGGTCGCGCTCGTCCATCAGCCGGTCGAACGAGGTGTTCTCCTCGCCGGTCATGGCGCGGCCGGCCTTGGTGGCCTCGTCCATGATGACCGCGGCGTCGGCGCCAATCTTGGTGCGCTTGGCGCGCAGCTCACGAAGTTTCATCGGGTGTTCCTCTCAGGATGTGGCTGGTGCCCCACGCGGCTGCGCGGCGCGGGGTCAGATTCCGGCGAGGCGCCGCATGCGGGCGTCGTCGATGACGGGCGCCTGGCGCTCGTCGTCCTCGGCCTCGTCGTCGGTTCCGCCGGCGCCGTCCAGGAGTTCCTGCAGGGCGTCGCGCGCGTTCGTCACCAACGACTTGTTCTTCTTGGACAGGACGGCCCCGGCCCGGATGAGCTCACCGGGGCGCAGATCGCCGAGCGCGCGGGCCAGCGCGAGCTCGCGGCCGGACTCCACAACGGCGTTGGGGTCCATGGGCAGCGGCACGGCCGAAACCTCGAACAGCTCCCAGCCCTCGGGGACTCCGGCGTCGTCGATGTTCCAGACGTCGAACCCGATCGAGAACGCGTTGAGGTAGCCGCCGCGGTACTTCCGATCAACCGTGCGGGCGAACTCGTCCTCCTGGTCGAACTGGACGTCCATCAACAGGCGGTCGCCGTCGATCCACGTCTCGTCGGACCGGCCGATCGGCAGGCTGTCGCGGCCCCAGTAGTTGTGGCCGTAGCCGACTACCGGGTTGGACTGGAACCGGCCGAGGTCGGCCCCGTCCATCGTGAGGTTGAGGCCGTCGCCCTTGCGGCCGGCCGTCGCCGCGATGATCCGCAGCGGCTTGGACGCAGCCTCCTCGGCGTCGTCGTTCTCGGCGCGCAGCACATAGCCGCGCAGGTAGTGCCGCTTCATCTGTCCCTCCGTGGGTTGGTGATCATCCGGTTGCGCGGCGGGTCCTGCTGCTGCCGTGCGGGCCGGAACTGGGCCGAGGCGGACGGGATGCCGCCGGTCTGCGGATCAGCGCCGCAGGAGGCCTCTGTGTGCCACCACCCGCGGTTCGGCCCGCGCTCGGCAGGGCCGCCGCAGGACGAGCAGGTTCCCTGTTCCATACCGGCGCTCACAGTGGGACCACCTGACAGTCACACCCGGCGTGAACCGGAGGATGGAACGTGTCGCGTTTCGCGGTGAGTTCCTCGCCGTCCTCGTCGCCCTCGAGGGTGTCGCCCTTGCCGATGAACGCGTCGTCGATGGCACGGACCGACCCGTCCAGCTTCTTGCAGTACGGGCAGTTCTCGGAGCCGCGTGCCACCCACTGCACCCGCTCCACCCCGGCCGCGCGCCACGTCTCGCGGGCGGCGGCGTTCGGGAGCTGGCTGGTCTCCCACTTCGTGACGCGCTCAGGCTGCTCGGCCTGCCAGCGGGCCAGGCGCTCGAGGACATCAGCCACCACGGACTCCGGGTCGTCGGCCTTCTCCGTGACGTTGCGCAGCTGTCCGAAGCTGGACGACACCTGGTAGGCGGTGTGGGCCAGGGCGTAGGCGCGGGCCCACACCGACAGGTCTACCGTCTCCTCGTGGCCGACCTCCTCGGCCGCGTCGGCCGAGACGTCCGCGGCGAACAGCTGGAACAGCGGCACCCACAGCGCGCCGAGCTTCTCGGCGATCGGGCCGTCCGACGCGTACAGGGCATCGAGGCCGGAGAGGAACGCGGCCACCGACCGCGTACCCGTACGGCCGCGCTCCGGCTCGAGGTGCTTGGCGAGCAGCGCGGTGACCTTCTCCGACTCGAGCGCCACGATCTCCGTGACGCTCTCCTGGATCTTCGGCGCGTACTGCTCGGCGACCTTGTCCCGCAGTACCGCGCCGCGCCCGCGCATGAGCCGCGCCGTACGCATCGCGTTGGACTCGAGCGCCGGAGCAGCAGCGCGCCCGGCCGGCACCATGTTGAGCGGGACGAGGTAGGCGTCCCCGCCCTCCACCGGGTTCAGGTTCTCCTTGTCGCGCACATCGTTCGCGGACAGCCAGCCCCACTGACGGCCCACCGCGTAGGCCTGGTACCGGGTCAGGGTGTCGCCGCGCAGCAGCGAGTCCACGAGGTGCTCGGCGTAGAACCGGCGCCGCTCCTCCGGCAGCAGCAGCTGAGTGACGATCGCCTGCTCCCACCGGCGCAGCCAGATGTTCAGGGCCGACTGGATGTAGTCCAGCTGCTGCTGCTCAATGTTCGAGAACGTGGCCCGCTCGAGGTCGCCGACCTTGTGCGAGGGGATGCGCAGCCATCGCGCGATCTCGGTGACCTGCATACGCCGGGTCTCGAGGAACTGGGCGTTGTCGTTGGGGATCCCGACCTGCTGCCAGGTCACCCCCTCTTCGAGGATCGCTACGCGGTGCGCGCGGTCGATGCCCTTGTGGATGTTCTCCCAGTCGGTCGCCATGCGCTTGCGGGCCTCGGGCGACAGGTTCCCGGGGTGGGACAGGGCGCCGCCCGGGGCGCCGCCGTTCGAGAAGAACTTCGCGCCGTAGTGCTCGGTGGCCAGGCCGAGCCCGATGGAGTTGGCGGCGAGGTCGACCACGGAGTAGCCGCGTACGCCGTCGTACCCGAGACCGGCCACGTGCAGGACCTCGTCGTCCAGGAGCGTGGCGTAGATCCCGTTGACGTCGTCGCGGTACTGATAGGTCCGGCGGAACTGGCCGGGCCCGGTCCACCGCACGCAGATACGGAGGCGGTCGGGGCGCAGCGGCCAGATCTCCTCGATCACCCCGGTGCGCTTGTTCGTGACGAGCTGGGCGACGCCGTTGCCCCATGTGAGGGCGTGGCCCTGCAGGGTTTCGCGCAGCTGCACGGACGTCATCATCGGGTTGGGCTGGACGTGCAGCAGCTCGTAGAGCGGGTGGTCTTCGGCCCGCTGTTTGCCGCGGCCGGGCATCCGCTCGTACAGGTGAAGCGGCAGACCGGCCAGGTCCTCGGACAGGACCCGCACCCCGGCGAAGAAGGGGCTGTACGTCAGGGCGGTGTCCTGGTCGACGCGGATGCCGGCCGAGTTGGCCGAGCCGCCGGAGAACCATTCCTCTACCCAGCGTTCGGGGGTGGCGATGCCGGAGAGCGGGCCGGACGTCGCGCGGGCGACGGACCGCAGGAACCCCATGTCAGCCACCTCCCGTCTTGGCCTTGATCAGTTCCCGGGTGCGTTCGGCCCGCTCGGCGAGGACGGCCCCGCTCAGGCCGATGCCGAGCAGGACCAGGCCCGCGGTGGCGATGCCGAGCCAGGGGGCGAGCAGGCCCAGGCCGATGCCGAGGCACGCGATGCCGAGCAGGGCCAGGACGTCGTAGCGGTCCACCGCCACCTCCCGTGGGTTACAGGGACATGCCCTGGGTCTCGTAGATGGACGGTGCGGGCATGCCGCGCATGGCCCCGTCGATGGCGAACAACAGGCTCGGCATGCCGTCGATGCGTTTGCCGGTCTTGCCGCGGTCGGGCTTCACCGGCCGGATGCGGTCGGGGTCGTCTCGAGGCGACTTGCACTCGAGGTTGTCGGCCATCCACCGCGCGACCGGGTTGCCGTAGTGGGCGTACTCCTTGGCCTTGAGGCCGCGCATGAACTCGGCCATGGGCGGCGTCATCCTCGAGTAAGTGGTGTCGGACTCCACCGTCTTGAGCCGGGTCCGCTTCTCGATCTCCTGGCGGACCGGCTCGCCGCACCACTTGTCGTACGTGATGTCGACGATCCGGTGCAGCTGGTGGTCCGTCTCGACGTCGTCGTAGATCGTGTCGTAGTCGATCGTGTCGCCATCGGTGAGCGTGATCCACCCGTCGGCCGCCCACTCGGAGAACTTCCCGCCGGTGTGCCCGTCCAGGTGCGGGGCGATGGACTCCGGCGCCCAGAACCGCCAGATGATCGACCCGTCCGGGAAGAGCAGCGTCCAGGCCGTCAGGTCCAGCTTGCTCGAGAGGTCGAGCCCTGCCCAGCAGCGCTGGCCCTCGAGGCGGCCCGCGATCCATCCCGGCTGCGGGGCGATCTCCCGGGCGTTCATGTCCCACAGGTCCATCGCGATCCAGCGCGTCACCTGGGACACACGCTGGTTCAGACGGAACTGCCTGAACCCGTTCTCCTTGGACAGGTCATTGCGGGCCTCGTCCGCGTCCTCGCGCAGCGACTGGAGCGACAGGAAGTCACCCAGGCCCGGGTTGGGCCAGGCCCAGTTCCGCTCGTCCCACGGGTCGATGGACACGGGGAGTTCGGGCCGGGCGGGGAACAGGCGCCACAGGCGCTCGAGCTCGTCGACCGTGCGCGGCATTTTCCGCACGAACGCGAAGTGGTGCGGGGTCCGGCTCGGGTCCTCCATGACCCGGTCGGCCTCGTCGATGAACTCGGCCCCGAACGACGCCTGGTCCGATGTCTCCGTCGTGATGGCCAGCATCAGCGCCTGGGTACGCGCGCCGGCCGCCGTCGTCATCGCCTTCCACAGCGAGTCGTCCGGCTGCGAGAGGACCTCGTCCAGGATGAAACAGTGCGGGTTGTGGCCGAGCTCGGTGTCCGCGTCCGAGGGGATGACCTCGTAGTGGCTGCCGGTCTGCTCGTCCACGATGCGCCGGGCGTTCTTGATGTGCGTCAGCCGACCGGCCAGGACCGGCGACTTCTTCATCATCTTCGTGGCGGGCTCGAACACCTTGCCCGCCTGGCGGGTGTTCTTCGCCGCGCCGTAGACCTCGGCGGACTCCTCGCCGTCACCGACCACCATGTACAGCGCGATCCCGGACAGCAGCGCGCTCTTGCCGTTCTTGCGCCCCATGACGATGGTGGCGCGGGTGTAGCGGCGGACGTAGCGTCCCCACTGATCGGACCAGGTCACCTCGCCGAACAGCGGCCGGATGATCTCGTGCTCCTGCCACGGAGCCAGGACGAACCGGTGGTTGGCCATCGCGCCGGCGGGATGGCGCAGGAGCTCGGCGAAGAACTTGACGACGCGGTCGGCCCGGGGCTCGCAGTAGTGCGACCCGGTCCGCTCGCACGTCGTCTTGTCCAGGGTGTAGCCGCAGCGGCCGCCCTTGCGCGACCGCGGCCGCCACCGCTTGGTGTGGTCGATGCGCAGCGCGCGGCGCCGCCGGGCGGGCGGCCGTACGGAGGCCTTGCTGCGGGCGGGGCGGGTGGTGGTCCGCGTGGCCATGGCGCCCTCCCCACGTCAGGACAGCAGCCGCTCCGGTCCCGCGCCGGCGCCTTGCGGCTCGATCTTCAACTGCGCCCGGTCGGACGGCGTCAGGCCGAACCGGGCCCCGTACCTCTGGACCTGGGCATCGGCCGAATCGAGCGCCATGAGCCAGGGGTTCTTGCCCTGGCGATGGCCGGTCAGCTCACCGTTCTTGTTGAAGACGGGGAGCTCCACCACGGCGCCTTCCTCGGCGACGTGCTCGGCAGCGTCACGGCGACGGGCCACGGCGTCGCACCAGTTGGCGTACGCCTCGATGTCCCACGGCGTCATCACGCCCTTGGCGACCAGGTCGTCGATGAGGACATCCCAGACCTGCAGGGCGTCCTCGCTCAGCCAGTCGGGCGGCTCGATGTCGCCGGCCCCAGGCTGCGGCTCGTCCGTGTTGATCCGGTCCTTGCGGTCGCCGTGCAGGATGCGCAGCGCCGTGGGCTTGGGCGGCGGTCCGCTCACGGCCAGCTCCCTTCCACCGGGTAGGTGAGACCGGGCGGGCTGATGAGCTCGCGCCCGGTGAAGGCGTCCAGGACCAGTGGCCACATGGCGTCCCCCGGATGGGAGCAGACGGCGCGGGCCTTGGCCTCGCTCGTGAACACGCCGCCGAGGTCCCAGTCCAGCGCCCATCCCTGGGCGTCGAAGCTGCGGACCTGGGCGACGACCCACACCTGAGCAGGCTCGACCATGATCACCTCCGGTGACGTTGGGTGACGGCGGGCCTCCTGGTACGGCGGATCCGCGAACCTGTCAGCGCGAGAGGGGGCTCCCCCCCGCGTTCCGCGGGGCCCCGGGCCAGCGATCTGGGTCCCCCTACCCCCGTCACGCTCAGTACTCCGGGCCGCGCCGGTTCCATCCGCCGGCCTGGTGCTGTGCGGTCTGTGACGAGTGGCACGGGTGGCACAGGCCGCGGCCGCGGCGCGGGTCGTGGTCGTCCAGGCCACGGGCGACGAGCTCGCGCTTGGACAGCGGCCAGTGGTCAGCGTGCACGGCCGGCGCCTTGCGGCAGAGCACGCACACGGTGTCGCGGGCCAGGACGCCGGCGCGGAAGCGGCGCTCATGCTCCCTGCCGTAGCCCTGCGCAGCGGCCGAGGGGCGGGGGCGGGGTCGGGTGCAGCGGGGGCACTTGCCTGCCCCGGGGGTGGGGGTACCGGGGCAGCCTGGCGTCGTGCACCTCTTCGGTGCTCGCGTGGGCATGGCGGGTCAGTAGCCCTTGCACATGTGTCGCACGGTCAGCCATGCGCCGTACAGGGCGCCTCGGATGGGCGGAACGTCGACCTGTAGGTGGACGCACAGGGTGCCGTCGGGGGCTCGTGTGGCGGTCGTGGCGTAGTGGCCGGTCGTGGAGATGCGGACGCGAGCTCCGACCCATCGCGGGAACCCGGACAGGGTGGACATGGCGGCCATGAGTCCTCCTGGGCATGCGTGAGCCCGGCCTGCATGGCGCGGGCCGGGCTCGGGGTGAGGCTGGGTCAGAAGTCGGGGCAGAGGTGCTTGTGCGTCGCGGCAAGGATCTTCTTGGCGGTGGCGAGGCCGTGCCCATCGGGGTGGGTGGGGCTGCTCCACCGCTTGTTGGTCTGGTCGGCCTGCTTGGCCTCGTCGCCGGGGAACCGCTTGATGATGCCGCAGGTGTCCATGCCGCGGCTGACGGCCTTGTCCCTCTTGCCGTGGGCGATGTCCACGTCGATGGCGTTCAGGGCCTTGATGTAGGCAGCGGTGGTGGCGGTGTCCGGTCTGGGCGGGAGACCGGCTGCCTTGCGTGCGGCGTCCAGGTCGGCCTGGCTGGCGGTCTTGCTGGCCGGTGCGGCGGGCTTGTCGTTGTCGCTGCTGCCGCATGCGGTGAGCGTGGTCAGGAGCAGGCCGGCCGTGACGATGGCTGCGGTGCGGGTGCGCATGATCCCCCCTGGGATGTCGTGATGAGGGGGAAGCGTGTCACGAATGTGTGGGACCCGTGATGACCTCGGGCGGGTTGGTGCGCGAGACCTGCAGCCCTTCGCTCGCGACCAGCGAGTGGGCGGCATCCCGGACCAGGTGCTCGGTCGTGTTCGGGTCCATGCCGCCGTCGAGCAGCTCCCGGCGGAACGTGTTGAGCTTCTGGGCGGTCGTCATGATTCGGGCCTTCCGGTGAGGGTCTCGGGGATGCCGTGGAGGCGCAGGGCGCGGCCGCGGGTGGCTACCTCGGCGCGGGCGACGTCGGCGAGCGTGTACAGGGGGTGTCCGCGTTCGGTAAGGCCGGTGGGCTGTAGGTGGCCGCGGCGTGCCCACTGGCGGACGGTGGCGGGCTGGATGTGGGCGGTGCCGGCGGTGAGGGCCTGGCGGGCGCGGTCGGCGTGGGCGGCGGCCTCGGTGGTGGTGAGCCAGGTGGTGTCCATGGGCCTCCCGTCCGGGCGCAGCAGAGCCCCTGCCGGTGAGGTCAGGGGCTCGGTAGAGACAGGTGTGGTGCTGGCAGCAGTGTGACGCCAATTGGTGATCATGTCCAGTGGGATGGGTTCGGACGCGCCGAGGCCCCGCTCTGCGGTGAGCAGGGCGGGGCCTCGTTCAAGCGTCAGCGCTGCATCCATGTAGCGCTGATAGATGCTCTGGTCGGACGCTACCCGGCGTGCAGGGGTCAGTCCTCCCAGGGCATCTCGGGGACGGCGGGGAGTCCGGCGGCTTCCCGGCGGTCCATCTCGCGGCGCACCGAGTCGGCGGTCTCGGGGTTGAGGCCGGGGGCGGTCTGGCCGAGGAGCGTGTCGCGCTCGGCGTCCGGCTCCTCGTCGGCGCCCAAGTAGTCGTCGTAGTTCATCTCAGATCTCCTCTTCGTCGGTCAGTACGGCGTCCGTGGTGGTGGGGTCAGCGGTGATGCGGATATCGGCGATGCCGGGGAGGGTGGGCCGCTCGCATCGGGTTCCCATGTGCGTCATCGTCCCGTCTGGGTCTGGCCGTTGGAGGCCGAACCGCGCTTTTCGGTGGCGCGGGCGGCGGGGTAGTAGTCGGCGAACTCGCCGGCGTGCGCCAGGAGCTGCGCCGCAGTGGCGCGCAGTTCCGTCCACCAGCGCCGGGCCGTCTCGTCGTCGGTGATCGTGCGCGCCGGGGTCGCCTCGGCCACGGCCTGAGCTGCGGCGCTCAGCTGGCTCATGGCCGTTTCGGCCTGCGCCGCCCGTTGCGCCATGCGCTGCGCCGGTGTCTCGGCCGGCGCTTCGGTGGCGACGAGGTCGCGGCGCACGGTGTCCTTGCCGACGCCGAGCTGCGCCGCGATGGCGCGGTTCGATGCGCCACCCTGCGCCAGGCGGCGCACCTCTGCGCGCCGCTGTGCCACGGTGAGAGCGCCAGTCATTGGCCGGCCTCCGTGTCGCGGGAGGTGCGGTATCCGGTGGTCGGATACTCGGCCAGCTTCTTGCGGAGGTAGTCGACGTTCCACTGGATGTCGGCCGGGTTCTCGGCGAGGGCGCCGCGGGCGGTGAGGACGGCGAGGCTGGCTCGTCGGTCGAGGAGCGCGCGGAACTTGTCGAGGTCGGCGCCGGTCGCCGGGAACGGGATGTCGATCGCGTCGAGGACTGCGTCGAGGAGTGCGCGGAGGTCGTCGGCGTTGCTCATTCGGCGCTCACCCCCTGGGCGGCGATGAGTCGGAGGGTGGCCGCGTACTGGCCGCGGGTCTGGTCGGGGCCGACGGGCGGGGCAGCGGCGAGGAGGTCCTGCTCTGCGTCGTAGGCCTCCTCGGTGTCGCCGAGCAGCTGTTCGGCGAGGACGAGGCAGCGGGCGGCGCGGATCGCCTCGTGCATCGGGGCGTTGGCGCGCTGGGTCTGCAGGGTGTCGGCGAGTCGGCCGAGGAGCAGGCGGGTGGTGTCGGTGAGGGGTGCCGGGGTGTCGGTGGCGCGGATACGATCGCGCATGGGTCGGTCCTCCTGGTTGAGTCAGGTGGTCGGCTGGGTCCCGGTCGGAGGTGCGAACTCCGGCCGGGGCCGTGTATCGGCGGTGCGTAATGCTTGCCCGTGACTGTAGGGGCCCCATACAGTCACGGGCAAGTGGTACGCAGAAATCAGAGAGGTGCGGCTGTGAGCGAGGGCGAGGCGCGGCGGGTGTCGGACGCCATCGACGCCGTGGAACGCATCGCGGACCCAGAGGTACGGGTGCGGGCCAAGAGCCGGATCATGGCCGAGCAGGTCAAGCGGAACCGGGCGTGGTCCCAGGAACGCAGCGACCTGATCCGGAAGTTGTGGGCCGACGGGGGCGGGCTGTCCTACCGGGAGATCGCCGCCCGGCTGGACATCAAGCTGAGCACGGTCCAGGACGCGTTCCGGGAGTACAAGGGCTCCGGCGTACACCGTCCCCGCGCGGACAAGCCGCCGGCCGACCAGTGAGCACCGCTGCGCCCCGCCCGTGGCAGTCGGGCGGGGCGCAGCTGCATCTACTGGTCAGGCGGCGGTCAGGCGTTCCTTGGCGGTCGCCGCGTACGCCGCTGACTGCTCGATGCCGATGAAGCGCCGGCCCTCCTGGAGGGCGGCCACGCCGGTGGTACCGGACCCGGTGAAGGGGTCGAGGACCAGGCCGCCCGCGGGCGCGATGCGGACCAGCTGGCGCATGACGCTGACCGGCTTCTGTGTGATGTGGACCCGGGCCTGCCCGCGCGGCTGTGAGCCCTCCAACCACCCCGGCAGGTAGATGGTGGGGGCGTGTCGCAGGGGGTCGCCGCGGGAGCCCCACAGGACGTATTCGCACTCGCGGCGGAACCCGTTCGCCGTCGGCCTGGAGATGGGCTTGCGCCAGGGGATGATGCCGCGCCACGTCCACCCGGCGGCCTGCAGGGCGTCGCTGGTGGCGGGGAGCTGCGCCCAGTCTGTGAACGTAAGCAGCGAACCCCCGGGCAGGGTCAGACGGTAGGCGTCACCGAGCACCAGGCCGAGCCAGTACGTGTACGCCCGTTGGTCGCGGGTGTCGCCGTCGAAGTCCACCAGGGCGTGCTGCGCGTCGCCGCTCACGTACTTGTCGCGCGCGCCCTGCGCCCGGCGCTCGGCGTTGGTCCGGCCTCCGGAGTTGTACGGCGGATCGCAGATGACGGCGGTCACTGGGGTGTCGAGTGTGGGGAGAATGGTCAGGGCGTCGCCGTGGTGCAGGGTCCAATCACTCATCTGGGGCCTCCTATGCGGGTCGCATACGCCGGATGGCGAGCGAGTCAGTGCACGTGCCACTGATCATTAACGCACAAGTGTTCTATTTTGTGACGGAGGTATGTCAGGCCGCCGCGGCCTGCTGCGCGCCGATGCGCAGGGCCAGGGCGGCGAGGGCGGGCATGACGGCCGCCCGGTGCGCGGCGTACTCGTCGGGGGTGAGCCGGTGCCCGCAGGCGTCGCAGGAGATGTGGAGCTCGTCTTCCTTCTCCACCAGGGCGAATGCCTGACAGTCCGAGGCAGAGCACGGCGCATCCATGAGGCGGCGCCGCGGCCTGGTGTGGGTGATGCGCCGGATCCGCCGCAGGACGGCCTCGAGCTGTTCGTACAGGTCGGCCGACCACGGCCGGGTCACCGCGTACGGCAGGTACGCGTCCAGCCAGGAGCACCAGGCCGTAATGCTGCTCCCACCCCGGGCGACCGGTCCGGTGCACGGCTCGATCCGGACCGTTCCGTGCTCGTCGCGCCATACGGACGGGAGCTCGGCGGCGAGGTAGCGGGCCCACCCGTACAGCAGCGGCGCGAGGGGCACGTCGGCGCACTGGTCGCCGTGCGGGTCGGCGAGCGGGACGACGTGCCCGGGGCCGAGGAGGTCGAGAACCTCGACGCGGACGGGCAGCGGGGAGTGGGCGCGGCCACTGCCGCCACGCTGCGCCGGGCCGGTGTCCGGGCGCAGCAGGTCCTGCAGGAGCGGAAGATGCCGGGGGATCTCCCGCAGCCAGGTGTGCATCCGATACGCGCAGCCGTCGCACAGGTAGCAGCCGGCGGGGGCGTGGCGGTGGCAGATGTCGCAGGTGTTGTCCATGGCGTCTCCGTGCAGTCGGTGCGGTGATGCAGGTGCCCGGCCGGGTGGGATCCGGCCGGGCGGCGGGTCAGGTGGTGGGGCGGCGGGGCCCGGGGTGGTTGCGGCCGCAGCGGCAGGCGGGTTTCCGTCGACGGGCTCGGTCGGATCGGTGGTGGGTCCGGAGCCGGTACAAGATGGCGCTCAGCACGGCGTGGGCTGCTGCGCCTCGTCGGCCAGGCGGCGGAGGCGCTCGGCGCCGTACATCAGGCCGCGCTCATGCTCGGAGCGGTTCCCGAAGATGGGGGTGCCAATTTCGGTCAGGAGGTCGGCGGCCTCGTTCAGCGCGGCAGCCCGGATCTCCGTGTCGCCCCGCAGCTCGAACTCCGTGGCCCGGTCAACGGGTGCGGCCACAGCGGCGCGCAGTTCGTCGATGTCCGCACGGACCAGCCGACCCCACGGCCCCCGATCGGACTCATCGAGCACATCCGCGAAGCCCGCGGCGTGAGCGGCGAGGCGGTCGACAAGCACCCGCAGGTCGGCAGGCGCGGTCTCGGGCTGCTGGCCGGTGGTGCCGAGGACCAGCCGGGCCGGGGCGGTGGCTTCGAGTTCGACGATGCGGCACCAGGGGCAGGCGTGGGTGTGCTCGGAGTCGACAAGCCAGTCGGCGTGCAGCCCCTTCGGGCACTGCTGCGGGTTCATCACCTCGTACTCGGCGAGCTGCGCTTCAAGCTGGGCGACGCGGTCGGTGGTGGGTGTGATGTTGAGCACGTGGGTCTCCTCGATGGCGGCCCGGTCCTGCTGGGGGGTACCGGGAGTGGTGGCGGTGATGCGGCGGGGGTGGGCAATGTGGCTGGTGATGAGCGCGGTCGTGATGACGACAAGGGCAACGGCAGCGAAGACAGGGATCACTGACCTCGCCTGTCCTTCCTGGCCTGGTGCTGGGCTGCGCCGACCGTGCTGTGTTCCCGGCTACAGGTGTCGCACCGGCAGTCCCAGTTCCCGTACGCGTTCGCGCCGTGGGTGAACTGGGCGGTGCCCGCGGCCCGGCGGGCGTACCGGTCGGTCTTCGCCGCGTTCAGGCGGGCGACGTTCCCGGCACGGCACTTCTTGCACCTGCAGCCGCGCTTGTAGGCGCCCGGCGTCCCGCACCCGCTCACCGGCGGCCGCCAGGTGCTCGGAATGCCGTGCCGGGCCCGAGCCCGCAGCACGGTCCGCCACGACACCCCCAGCTCCTCGGCGATCAAACGGTCCTGCAGACCGGCCGCGGCCAGGACGCGAACCCGGTCCACACGCTCGGGAGACATCAGCGGGCACCGCCGGTCTGCGACGCACGCCACGCCTCGACGACCGGGCCCGGGATCGACCCGCGGTCGGCCACGCTGTACCCGTTCGCGCGGGCCCACGCCCGGACGGTGGTCTGGTCGTAGCCGGTCGGCGACGACTTCCGCCGGGGCCTCAGCTGCTCCTTGCGGGCCCGCACTTCCTCGAGCTGCTTGAGCAGGCGCTGCTCCTCGGCGTCGGCCTCGGCGCGCTCCTCGTCCTTGGCGTACAGGCCGCGGAGCTCGCGCAGGAGCAGCCGGGCCTGCTGGGCCTTGCGGACCACGAACTTGGTGTCGTGCGCCTCGGCCCAGGCGAGGAGCTGGCCGACGGGGAGCGACACGGTGGCGCCGGCAGACGGGAGGGTGGGCGGCTGGGGCATGGGCTTCCTCTTTCTGGCGGTGGTCTGAGGGGGCGGGGCGGGGCATTCGTCATCGATGAGGCGGCGCAGGGCGGCGATCGTCATGCCGGCCGCCACTGCGGGCGCTTGGCCCGGTCGCCGAGCCGCCATCCGTCCAGGCCCTCGAGGAGATCCCGGACGTGCTCGTCTGCCTGCGGGTCCGGGGTCGTGCGCCGGGGGCCGCCGTAGGTGCCGTCCGGGAATTCCTCGAGGGCGGCCACCGCGGCGGCCAGCGTCACGGCGTCCTCGCTGGTCACGGCTGCCGTCCCTGCCACGGGACCGGACGCACCCCGGAACGGGCCCGCTGAGCGCTGCTGCTGCGCCTGGGCGGCGGGCTGCTGCAGGTGGCGTGGTGGGGCATGGCCTGCCACTCGCCCGGACGGATCTCGGGCCGGGCCGCGGTGACGGAGCGGACGTACAGCACCCCGTCCGCCGCCTGCATCACGGCCAAGTTCCCGGCGGCGGTGGGCTCGGCGTCGATCGGCTGCCGGCGCCCGTTCGCGGTGGTGAGCGCCCAGCAGATCCGGGCGTTGCAGCGACGGCA
The DNA here is from genome assembly GCF_044744085.1 of Streptomyces sp. NPDC087428. Lineage (NCBI taxonomy): Bacteria > Bacillati > Actinomycetota > Actinomycetes > Kitasatosporales > Streptomycetaceae > Streptomyces > Streptomyces sp. NPDC087428. Next base: position 339,419 of record NZ_JBIUXR010000001.1, on the reverse strand, counting down.
GATGGTGATGAGAGAGGTGCTCGGTTTCATGCTGGATTCCCTCCGGGGTCGATCTCGACGAGGTGGGGCAGGACCAGGGCGTGGCCGTAGGCGTACGTGGCACCGGCCCGCCCGTACGCGGTGATGGCCTGGCGGACGGTCTCGGGGGTGGCGGCCGCACGGAGCTCGGCGCGCTCGGCCCCGTCCAGCTCCGGCCACGGGGCGGCGGCCGCGCCCCGGACGGGCAGCACCGCCACGGGCGGGGCAGCAGGTGGCGCGGCCGGTACGGGCTGCGCCACCTGGTCCACGAACTGCTGCTGCGCCCCGGCGGCGCCCTGTAGGGCGTGCATGGTGTTGTCGTGGCAGACGGGGCAGGCCTGGCCGGTGTGCCAGGTGGTGCGGGACTCGCAGGCCTCGAGGCCGCAGCCGCGGCGGACCAGGCCGGAGCCGAGGATCCAGCGGCCGACGTCGCCGCGGCGCGGGTCCTCGGTGCTGGCCCAGCGGATCGTCAGGCGGGCGGTGAGGCGCTCGGTGCCGACCCCGGCCGAGAGCTGGCGGCCGATCTCGTGAGCGATGCGGCGCAGCATGTACGAGCGGATCGCCGGGAGTTCGTGCCGTACCGGCTCGAGGACCTGCCACACCCGGGGCGACAGCTGCAGCCCGGGGCCGGTGTAAGCCGAATCCGTGGCCCCGCTGGTGTTGCTGCGCTCTTCGCCGTGACCCGCAGCGCGGGACGTCGGCCCCGCCGGGTTTTCCACAGGGCGAGGCGCCTTACTACCTGCATCTCGCCTACGGCGGATCCCACCACCCACGCCGCTCTTTCGTCCGAGTCGGTCAGTCCTGAGGTCTTCCCTAGACGGGGACCCGTCAGCTGTGCGGGGAGCCGATCCGTCATGTATGTCAGGGATCGCGGCGGCCGGTTCGTCGGCGGCCGCGGGCTCGTCGGCGACGTCGTCGAGGACGGGGTGCAGCGGGCGCTGGTGGGCCTCGTAGACGTGCCGGCCGCGCGGGCCCTGGCGGCGGTGGACGGTCACCCAGCCCAGGTCCTCGAGCGAGTCGACGAGGCGCATCACCTGCCGTTCGCCGAGGGGCTGGCCGGCGCTGTCGCCGTACTGATGGCGGACGACGTCCTGCAGGTCGGAGAGGGCCAGGGGGATGCGGCGGATCTGGGCGTAGCTGATCGCGGCGTACAGGCGCAGCTGGCGGGGCGTGAGGGACGTTGCGGCGCGGGCGGGGAGCCAGACGAACAGCTCGCGGTCCGTGTCGACGGGCCGCACCGAGCGTTCGGCGGACTCCCCGTCACCATCGCGGGAGGTCTTTCGGACCGTGACGACCTCGGCGACGCTGTCAGCCCCGGCGGTGTTGAGCTGCGTCAGCGCGCGCTCCACGGCCGATTTGGACAGCCCGAGGTACTCGGCGAGCGTCGCGACTCGAGCACGGCAGCCCTCGGGCCGCATGCCCAACGCTGCGATCTTGATGTAGACGCTCAGGGCGGCATCGCCGTACTGAGCACCTACAACCAGGCGCAGGGGAACACAGACACGAAGACCACCGCCGGTGCGCGGCCGCGCCGAAGCGGCCGCGCGGGGCGGCTGCAGGCACGGCGCCGCAGCAGCTGCTGCGTACGCGACGGCGGTGGTCAACGAATTCTCCAGGGTGGGTCAGGCGGTGGGCTGGGACTGCTGGGCGGCCCGAGCGACGGCGATCTCCCGCTCCCGGGCGCGGCGCGGCTCCAACAGCACGAAGTTGAGGGCGCGCTGAGCGAGGAGCCCGTAGGCGTACGCGACGTCCGCCAGGCCACCCGCGACCTCGCCCGCGCGGAACATCTCTCCGGCCTCGTGGTCACTGACGTAGTCCCGGCCGGCCAAGTCCTCGGCGGCCGCGGCGGCGTGCGTGCAGCGCAGGACCGAGTCGTATGCGGCGTCCAGGGCCGGTCCACCGGAGTAGGTGTCGAGGCCCGGGATGTTCATGCCGCCCGAGACGGGGCGGCCGTCCTCGGTCTGGAACCGGACGTGCGCGGGTGTCCCGCCGTCCAGCACCGTCCGGATTGCCCAGGCCGCGCCGGACGCGAACAGGCAGGCGGCCTCCTCATAGCGGCGGCCGACCTCCGACTCGAGGTCGCCATAGAGACGGCTCAGGCCGAACAGGGCGTCCACGTGCGCCTCGCGGGTCAGCGGGTTGTTGTAGGCGGTGACCCGGCCCTCGATCGTGATGCGGCCCTCGTGGGCCTTGCGCCGGTCGATGTTCACCGTTTCGACGGCGACCTGCGCGGCACGGTGGGCGAGCTGGTACTCGTGGGCCGTCTCGTACAGCGCGTACACGCTGTCGAACAGCGACTCGATCCAGTGCTGGTTCTCAGGCATCGGTGGTGGTCCGTTCCATGGTGGCGGGATGGGACTGCTGGGCGGCGCGGCGACGCAGGCGGGGTTCGAGCTGCGCCGGGATGGTGAGGCGGAGTTCGGCGTTCTCGTAGCGGTCGCTGCGGCGGGTCTGCCGGATCCATCCGCGCTGGCGCAGCGTTGTGAGGGCGACGGCGACCTGCCCGGCGTGGAGGCCGGTGTCGTGGACCAGGCCGATCAGGCGGGGCTGGTCCTGGGGCTGGATCTCCCCGTCCGCGTCCGCGTGGATCGCGAGGCCGTACGCGACGAGCTGGTGGTGGGCGTGGAGGCTGGAGCTGTCGATGCCGAACAGGTACAGCTCCCGGAACGTGGTGACGGGGGCGGCAGGGCGGCGGGTGGGCATGTTCGCCGGGCTGGGGCGGCGGGGGTCTGCGGCAGTGCTCACGACTGCTCCTGTTCTGCAGGCGGTTCGCGGTCGAGCTGGTTGAGGTAGGACCCGGCGGGCCAGCCGGGGCCCGGCGGGGGCTCCGGCCGGCCCGCGAGGGCGGACGGTGTGTGGCGGTCGCACTTCCACCCGGTGACGTACCGGCGGGCGTAAGTGAGGCCGTGCGGCGGCACATCGCCGCACGGCCGTGCGGAACCGCTCACAGGGCGGTCCGGCCGCAGTTGCGGCAGACGAGGCGCCCGGACTCGGTGGTGTCGTGCGGCCGCTCCAGGTGAGCGCACGTCAGCGAGTGGCACGCCAGGTAGAGGCAGCTGTCCGGCGGGGCGCCCGACGGGTCGCCGTCGGGGCCGGCCGTCGGGGCGCGGTGCCCGCGGGCGTAGGTGCTGACCAGGACCAGGGTCGCGGCGGCCAGGAGCACGGGCACCCAGAGGAGTACGTCCTCAAGTTCGAACACTGGCGGCCTCCTGCTGCTGCGGGGCCGGGGTCACGCGGACCTCGGCGAGCGCGATGCCGTACGTCGCGCACAGGCCGGAGCACCACACCCGGTCCGGGTCGGTGGAGCCGTAGACCCCGGCGCGCACCCACCCGTTCTGCAGGTCGGACTCGGGCGTCTCGTCCGCGACGGCCCCGCACAGGGGCGTCGTGCACGTGCCGGGGGCCACGGGGTGGGTGCCGAGCCGCGGCAAGTTCTCCAGCAGGCTGGTCGGCTCGTTCCTCTTCTTCTTGCCCGTGGGCCGGTTCTTCGGCGGGGAGTTGAATTCGGGCGGGGGCGGGGAGGTGATTCCGGGCATTTCTCAGCCCTCCTTGCGGTGGCGTGCGGTGCGGGTGATGTGGCGGTCTGCGATCCAGCCGATGACGATGGCGGCCAGGTCGAGGACGCCGAGAGCGATGAGCGCGAGGAGCAAGACGTCCTCGCTGGTCACCACTCGGCGTCCGGGTCGATGTCCGCCTCGATGCGCAGCGCCTGGACGACGTAGCCGGTGGGCTGCTCGTCGCCGCCGTCGACCTGGACGACGAGCTCCCACGGCTCCTCGGGGTCGTCCTCGTCGCCCATCCAGTCGAAGAGCAGCACCGCGTCGTCCGGGTGCTCGTCGCTCAGCCAGGTCTCGCAGCGGCGGCGGGCAACATCGGCGGTGGTGTAGCGGCCGATGGCGATCGAGTCGTGGGACGCCCGGTAGTACGTCAGGCCGGTGTCGGCCGCCGCCGGCAGCCCCGCCAGGAGGCTGATGCCGTCGACCCAGGACCGGACCTCGGCCAGGTCCTCACAGATCAGCGCCTCGCCGAGCTCGTCCAGGCCCTGCAGAATGCGCGCCCCGGTGGGCTGCTCGCGCAGCGTCCGAGCCAGCGCGGACAGGACGACCGTGCGGGCCACGGCGACCACTGAAGTGACCTCGGCCTCGGCGTCCGCCGCGGTGGTCTTCTCCAGCTCGGCCGGGACGGACGGCGCCGCCAGCAGCCCCGCCATCTCGAGGGCAGCCGCCAGGCTGTACGGCTCAGCGTTACCGGCCTTCATCGCGAGGCCGAGTGTCACCGCTGCCCGCTCGATTCGCGCCGGGTCGATGCTCGCGGCGCTCATGCCGTTCCCCCGATCCGCCGGCCGGGCAGGACGCCGTAGGTGATGGCAAGCGCGATGGCCTGGCCGGCGGACCGGGCCTTGAGCCGCCGGTATGCCGCCTGCCGGTGAGTGCGCACGGTGTTGCTGCTGATGCACATGCGGCGAGCCGTGTCCGTCGGGGTGTCCCCGCGGGCCAGCCCGTCCAGGACGCTGATCTGCTGGGCGGTCAGCTGGACAGGAGACTGGGCGCGCTTCGCGTCCAGGACCGCGCCGTGGACAGACTCGGCCAGCGCGGTCACGTCCGCGACGGTGAGGGGGAGCTCCCGCTCGTCCGCGAAGGTGAGGATCTGGGTGCGGATCGCGTCGTGCAGCTGGGTCCTCATGCCGACCGCCCGCGCAGCCGGAGCCGGGCGACGACCCGGGCGAAGGCGAGCGGCGTGGGCGTCGGCTCCTCGGCCCTGGCCTCGGCGGCCGCGCACACCGGGGTGGCGATGGCGGCCAGGGCCTCGGCCTTGGTGACGGGGCGCGGCGCGGGGGCGAGCGGCCCGGACGTCAAGTAGACGTGGGAGAGGCGCTGCGGGGTGTCGTCCCCGGTCTGCATCAGCGCCGTGCCGGTGATGTCTCTCTCACCGGTCCAGGTCCACCGGCAGCCGTACGCGTCGATCCACGTCAGGGACAGGTCGAAGACGAGACCAGCGGCTTCGGCGGTCGCCGGGATGGTGGTCGTCATGCCGCCACCTGCCCGGGGACCGAGGACGTGTCGATCAGGGTGTACGCCTCGAACTGGATGCCGTCCACGGCGCCGACCGCCGACACGTAGGTGGTGGTGCCATCGTCGCCATGGGGGCGCTCGGTCACCGGCATACCGAAGCGGTCGGCGACTGCCGCCACCGCGGCCGCGTCATGGTGGAACCGCCAGTAGATCAGCGGCCCATCGGACCACGGCGACAGCGGGATCCTGGCCTTGACCGGGAGAACGGGGGCGGCGCTCATCATCTGTTCACAGACAGACAGGGCGGCCAGGTAGCCGTCCTGGCGGGCCAGTTCCTGGACGACGCGAGCTCGGGAGGCCTCGGCGCGGCACGTGGCCTCGTCCATGTCGGCGAGCTGACGCAGGCCGGGGTTCCGCTCGAGAGCAAGGGCGCTCCGCACGCCGGTGTACGTCGTCGGGGCCTTGGTGAGGAGCAGCCGCCAGGGGCGCTCGCCCTCGGGCTGCTGCGCGGCGGCGAGCGCAGCCGCGATACGGGACTGGGTAAGGTGCTGCACGGTGTCCTCGATTTCTTTGGGGTTGAGAGGTGCCGTTGGGGTCGTCCGGACCTGATCCGTCCGGCGGCCCCGCTGCGCGTTGTGGGTCAGGCGGCGGTGCGGCCGGCCTCGTACTCGGCGAGCTCGGCCGCCCGTGCTTTGCGCTGGGCTTCCCTCTTCGCCTCGCCCTTGCTGCGGCGGGCCTGCGCGCTCTTGATCCCGAGCTCGGTGTAGAAAGCGCTGCGGAGCGACTCGGCCACCTTCTGGATCTGCTCCTCGGTGGCGTCCGGGAAAGCGGTTCGGGCCTTCTCCAGGAAGCGGGTGTGGTGGCTAGCGCGGCGGGCGGCTGCGGTACGGCTCGCCCTGTCGGGGGTGTTGCTCCAGCTCTTGTGCGCTGCGTACCGCATGCGCATCGAGCGGTCGCTGGTGTTCATGGGTGGGGTCCCTTCGGAGTTCGCCCACGCCCATGGGCGTGGGCGGTGGGTCAAAAAAGAGAGCGCCCTGGTGGACGCCAAGGATGTCCGCGATGCGGTGCGCTACCTCGGGTGTCACGGTCGTGCGCTCTCCGCACAGCATGGCGGAGACCTTCTGCTTCGAGATCCCCGCGCGGGCCGCCAGGTCCTGTCCGGTAACTCCGCGACCTCCGGGGGCCCACTGCATGAGGGCCCGCAGGATGTCGGGGTTGGTCAGGTGAAGTCTGGCAGGGGGCATGCGGTTCCTCCGTGGTGCTGTCCACGTTCGTGGACGACCCCACTAAAGCACACCGTTCGGGCGGTGTCCACGAACGTGGGCGACCTGGCTTTCGGTCAAGTTTCAGAACAGTTCTCACCCAACGCTCGCGCGGTGCCCTTGATCGTGGACAATGTTGTGGAACGGGGGAAGGGTTGTGCGTCCTGACCTGCGATGTTGTGGCTATATGCGGTTGAAAGGTGTGGACTGTGACGCCCAGAGAGGCGGTAGTGATGCCCGAGCAGCGAGACGCGCTGACCGAATTGGTTACGCAGTACGTCGGCGATGGCAAGCGCTGGTCCACCCGCGAGTTCGCGCAACGCGCCGTGGACCCGGACACTGGTTGGTCACCCAGTAAATCCCTAGTAGGGAAGATCATCAACGGGCAGGGGTACACCATCACCCCCCAGTTCGTTTCCGCCCTCGCCGTCGGATTCGACCTGCCCCGCGAGGTGGTTGCCGCTGCTGCGCACTTCCAGGTGATCGGCTACACCGAGTCCGAGCTGACCGGCGAGGCGCCGGCGCGGCTTGTCCACGAGATCGGTCGTCACCCTGGCGACGTCCCCAAGTCGCGTGCCGTAGCGGAGCGTTGGGCTGCCGACGGGTAGATGTGTTGTGTATTTGTCTCGCGAGCTGATCGCCCCCGCACTGTCACGATGTGAGCGATCTCGGTCCGTTTGGCCGCGCAGCCTGCATGAATAGTCTCTGTAGTCGTATGGTTACGTGACCTCGCGCGGTTCGAACGCGTGTGCGATCCGGCGTGTCCGGAGCATTGCGGGACAGGGGGTCATGTGACGGATGTACTGACGGAACGTGCAGAGCTGGACAGGGGGATTCCCATGATGTATAGGGACTACGGAGATCGAGTCCGCATGGCGTACGACCCCGCCCAGATCAACGAAGCCGCAGCACTCGCGCTGCTCTGCACGCGCGTGCCACGGCTCCTCGGTCATCTCGCGCTCGCCCAGCCCCCACGCTGAGCCCATTCGGGCGACCGGCTACCCCCCAAGCCGGTCGCCAGGGCTCAGCCGCTTGTGCGCCAGTCGCGCCCGCTCCGACCCCGCAGACGCCGCATACCGGCTGAGCATCTGCCGGCTCTTCCACCCCGTGATCCGCATCAGGTCATCCTCGTTGCCGCCGCCGACCTTCCACTGATGTGCGAACGTGTGCCGGAACTGGTGAGGGTGCAGCGGTGCGATGCCTGCCTCGGCGCAACGGCGCTTCAGCATGGTCCCCACGCCCCACAGGGTGATGCGCTGCCCCTTGTTCCGGTCGCCCCACCACAGCCACATGTCTTTCTCCAGCGGCTTGCCCTTATGCTTCGCCGCGGCCCGCAGGTACCGGTCCAGGGCGGTTGCCGTGGCCCGGCCGAAGGGGACGGACCGCCATCTGTCGTTCTTCCCGAGGACCTGCAACACCATCAGGTCCAGGTCGAGGTCCTCCACCCGCCGGTCCGTGCACTCCGACAACCGCACCCCGGTGTCGAGGAACAGCATCAGCAGCGCCGTGTCCCGGCGGTCCGCATACGTCTTTCCCTTGCACGCCCTGAACAGCTTCGTCAGGTTCTCGTCGGAGATGACCGGCACCTCCGTCTCCGTGACGGTCGGCGCCTTCATCGTGCGCATGGGGGAGCGGTCGAGTTCTTCCTCGTCGACGAGCCAGTTGAACATCGTCTTCAGCGAGCGGAAGTGCTGGTTCGCGTTGCTCGCCGACGTCCGGGCGATCGTGGCGGTGATGTACGCCTCCACGTGCTCCCGGTGGATGTCCTCGATCTCGGCCGGCGCCGAACGCCCCACTGTCCCGTCCTCGTTTGATGCGGGGCGGTATCCACGTTCCGCGTCGAGGAGGAAGGCAGCGAAACTCTTCGCTGCCTGGCCGTAGATGCGGATCGTGTTGTCGGACAGGTTTCGGGATTTCAAGGAACGCAGCCAGGACGCTGACATCGGAGCGAGGTTGTACCGCATGTCTGTCATGGCAGCACGATGCGCCCACTATCGTGGACAGTCAAGGCGCTTGGCCCGTAAGCGATGTGCATCGGGCCAACAAGAAGCCTCACCGGCGTTTCCGCAGGTGAGGCTATGTTTGCGCCCCCGGCAGGACTCGAACCTGCGGCCAAGCGCTTAGAAGGCGCCTGCTCTATCCACTGAGCTACGGGGGCCGGGTGGTGGCCTCGGTGACCTGGAGCCCTGGGACCCGGGCGGTCCGTGACCTGCCGGGACAAGGATAGGGCTCCGATCGCCTGGACCCGGTTGCTTCACCTGCGTGGCACGATGTGGAGGTTCGGTGAAGCGAAACGATAATCGCAGGTAGGTGCGATTCACGCATCGCTTTTGGCGCCTCGCGCCCCGGGTGTTGTGCACTCGTTATGCCTGCGCCCCACTCGTCCCCTCTGTCCTGAGGAGGAACCGCCGCGCAGAGGGGTCTATACGCTTCAAAAAGGCGCCAAAATTGGGCATTCTTCGCATGTGGTGACCTTGGACGTACGGCCTCAGCTCATCGACGCACTCTCCGCCCTGCGCGACCGTGTCGCTGCCGTGCGTCTTCCACTCCCGCTGCCGGGTGCTCCACGCGCCAGGCAGACCAGGATCGAGCTGCTCGCCCAGCTCGACGACTATCTGCTGCCCCGCCTCAAGGACCCCGAGGCACCCCTGCTCGCCGTCATCGGCGGGTCCACCGGCGCCGGCAAGTCGACGCTCGTCAACTCCCTTGTGGGGCGCCGGGTCAGCGAGGCCGGGGTGCTGCGGCCGACCACACGGACCCCGGTGCTCGTCTGCCATCCGGATGATCACCACTGGTTCGCGGACATCCGGGTGCTCCCGCAGCTGACCCGCGTCTGGCTGCCGCCCGAGGAGTCCGCGAACCCCGGCCAGTGCGACGACCTCGACGGACTCGACGGGAACGCGGCCGAGGACGGGACCGCGCTGCGCGTCGAGACCGCCGCCGGTCTGCCGCGCGGGCTCGCCCTGCTGGACGCCCCCGACATCGACTCGCTGGTCGTGCGCAACCGGGTACTGGCCGCCGAACTCGTCTGCGCGGCGGACGTCTGGGTGATGGTGACCACCGCCGCCCGGTACGCCGACGCCGTGCCCTGGCATCTGCTGCGCACCGCGAAGGAGTACGACGCCTCGCTCGTCACCGTCCTGGACCGGGTACCGCACCAGGTGATCGCCGAGGTGTCGCGGCAGTACGGGGCGCTCCTCGCCAAGGCCGGTCTCGGCGAGGTGCCCCGCTTCACCATCCCCGAACTGCCCGAGTCCGCGGGCGGCGGCAGCGGACTGCTGCCCACCACGGCGGTCGCCCCGCTGCGCGCCTGGCTCGCCCACCGTGCACAGGATCCGGCGGCCCGTCAGCAGGCGGTCGGACGTACGGCCGCCGGGGTCATCGACTCGCTCGACGTCCGGATGCCGGCCCTGGCCGGGGCCGTCGCGGCCCAGTACGCGGCCGCCGTACGGCTGACCGGCGTGGTCGAGGACGCGTACCGCAAGGAGGGCGCACGCGTCCGGCGGCGGCTGCGGAACGGCGGCGCGCTCGCCGGGGACGCCCGGACCCGGTGGCGCGGATACCCGCTGTACAGCACCTCGGAAGAGGTCCTGGAAACCCTGGTGGAGAGCCTCGCCGCCCTCCTGGAGTGCGCGGTGGCGGCCGCCGACGAACAGATCCGGACGACCTGGCAGCGGGAGCCGGCGGCCGCGGTGTTCGGCTTCGAGACGGTGGGCCGGGAGGAGGGGGGATGGGGGCCGGCGGAAGACATCCGGGGCCGGATCGCCATGACCGTACGGCGCTGGCGCAGGGTCCTGGAGGAGCTGGCCGAGGAGGAGGTGCGCCTCATGGAACGCAGCGCCGCGCCCGATCCGGAGACCGTCGCCGCCCTGCTGGCCGCCGCTCTGCTGGGCGGCCGCCGGGCCCGCACCGCGGGCGAACAGCTCGCCGAACGCATCGGCGTCCAGGGCGCGGTGCGGCTGCGCGACAAGGGCGGGGCACTGCTCAGCAGCTATCTCGACCAGGTGCTGGGCGGCGAACGCGACCGGCGGCTCGCCCCACTGGACGCACTCGACGTGGCACCCGAGCCGCAAGCCGAACTGATCGCCGCGCTGTCCGTACTGCAGAAGGAGAGGTGGCAGCGATGACTGCCGTCACTGACGAAGGTCCGGGCCGGGGACAGGGACACGGACCGGAACCGGAGCGGAGCCCGGACGAGGGCCCGGCGAAGGACCGGGACCGGCCGGCCAGGGGCTGGGACGACGGGCTCATCGCCCGCCGCGCCGCCGAGACCGTACCCCAGGAGACCCCCGAAGCCGCCCCGGAGGACGACGTACGCCCCCAGGTCGAGGCGTACGTCCCCTCCGGGAGCCCGCTCGGCCCCCGCCTGGACGCACTGCGCGAACTCGTCGGACTCTCCAGGGCCCGGCTCGACCGGACCGACCTCGCGGAGGCGGGCCGGGTGCTCGACGAGGCCGCCGCCCGCCAGCGGCTCTCCTCCCGGCACACCGTCGTCGCCGTCGCCGGAGCGAGCGGCAGCGGCAAGTCGACACTCTTCAACGCCCTCGCGGGCGCGCAGATCTCCGAAGCCGGGCTGCGCAGGCCGACCACCGCCGCGCCCCTCGCCTGTTCGTGGACGGACGGCGCCGCGGGGCTGCTGGACCGGCTGGCGATCCCGGGACGGCTCAGGCGCCGGCCGCAGCAGGGCGGCGGCACGGCGGCCGACGAGGCGCTTCAGGGGCTCGTCCTGGTCGACCTGCCCGACCACGACTCGGCGGCGGCCGGCCACCGCGAACAGGTGGACCGGGTACTGGCGCTGGTCGACGCCGTGGTCTGGGTCGTGGACCCGGAGAAGTACGCGGACGCCGCACTGCACGAGCGCTATCTGCGGCCGCTCGCCGGACACGCGGAGGTCACCTTCGTCGTCCTCAACCAGATCGACCGGCTGCCGGGCGAGGCCGCCGACCAGGTCCTGGACGATCTGCGCCGGCTGCTCGACGAGGACGGCATGGCCCTGGGCGAACACGGCGAACCGGGCGCCACCGTCCTGGCCCTGTCCGCGCTCACCGGCGAAGGGGTGGGCGAACTGCGCGAACTCCTGGGCCGGTTCGTCCAGGAGCGCACGGCCGCGACGCGCCGGCTCTCCGCCGACGTGGACGCCGCCGCGGCCAGACTCCGTCCGGTGTACGTCGCCGAGGGGCGGCCCGGACTGGGGGAGCGGGCCCGGGAGGAGTTCGCCGACCGGCTCGCGGAGGCTGTCGGCGCCGCCGCGGCCGGCGAGGCGGCGGAACGCGAATGGCGCCGCAACGCGGGCCGGGCCTGCGGGACGCCGTGGCTGCGGCTGTGGCGCTGGTACGAGTCCACCAGGCAGCCCCGGAGCCTGGACCGGGCGGCGCTCACCGCACCGCCCGAGGAACAGCTCACCGCCCGCCAGCGGGTCGAACAGGCGGTACGCACGGTCGCGGACGACGCCGTCGACGGGCTGCCGGGACCCTGGGCACAAGCGGTGCGCGAGGCAGCGGTGCACGGGGCGCAGGGGCTGCCGGAGGCGCTCGACGAACTGGCCGAGCGGGCCGGCGCGGCGCCGGTGCGGGGCGCGGACCCCGACAGCGGCGAGCCGGCGGAATCCGGCGGGCGGACGGGGACGCACCGGGGGCGCGGCGGCAGGCCCCCGCGACCGGCCTGGTGGCCCGCGGCCGTCCTGGCACAGGTGGCGATGACGCTGCTTCAGATCTTCGGCGGCCTGTGGCTGATCGGCCAGATCATCGGCGTGCTCGAACCGGGACTGCTGACGCCCGCGCTGGTGATGCTGGCGGGGATCATCGGCGGCCCGCTGGTGGAGTGGTCGTGCGCGGCGGCGGCCCGGGGACCCGCACGACGGTACGGCCAGGAGGCGGAGCGCCGGCTGCGCGAGGCCGCGGCGGCCTGCGGGCGGGCCAGGGTGCTCGATCCGGTGTCGGCGGAACTGGTGCGCTATCGCGAGGTGCGGGAGCGCTATGTGGCGGTGACGGAGTTTTCCACAACGGGCCGTTAGTCCACAGGCCCCAGCAGGAATTCCGCCTCCTCTTCACCATGGGATCAGTGACCGGACGCGAGGGCTTCGGGTCACTGAATCCAGACCGAAGGGGAGGCGGAGCCATGAACGAGACCTTGGTGACGCTGGTGGGCAATGCGGCCACCGGTGTGGAGTTCCGGGAGACCGCGAGCGGGGGAATGGCGCGATTCCGGTTCGCGGTGACGCCCCGGCGGTGGGACCGGGAGAAACAGCTCTGGGCGGACGGGCACACCAGCTTCTACACCGTGTGGGCATGGCGGACTCTGGCATCGAATCTGACGGGTTCCGTCTCCGTCGGGGAACCCCTGGTGGTGCACGGCAGGCTGAAGGTGCGTGAGGAGGAACGGGAGGGGCAGCGACGGACGTTCGTGGACATCGAGGCGACGGCGGTGGGCCATGACCTGACCCGGGGCACGTCGGCGTTCCGACGGGTACTCAGGGGTGAACCGGGGCTGATGTCGCGTAGGGGCGGCCCGGGGGCGGCCGAGCCGGACCGATGGGCTGTGCGCGAGGCGCCCGGCCGGGACCAGCCGCCACCACAGACGGCACCGGAACGGCCGGAACAGCCGGACCAACTGGATCTACTGGATGAGTCAGATCAGCCAGATCAGCCGGATCAGCCAGGCGGGCCGAATCAGCCGGCGCGGACAGTCGATTCGGATCAACCGGACCGGGCGGACCGGGCGGAACGCCCAACGGCCAGGCGGCGGGCGGTCCGCAGGAAAAGCGGCCCGGAACTCGTGTCCGCACCCTGACCGGACGGACGCAACGGCCTCTGGCTCAGAGCGTTACCGGGGATAACGATTCCGAGTCAGAATGGTTATCCGATGGTATGACGGGGGACTGTGCTTCGCTTCGTCCTTAGGATTCCCCAGTACTCACAGGGCACTTGAGTCGGCAGGCGGGACATTCCCCACACGCGCACCAGGCGCGAGGGTCTCGCCCGGAGGGGAATTCTGTGTTTTTTGCTTCTTCAGCGACCGCCTCGTCATCAAGGACGACGGTCAGTTCCCGGCGGATGCGGGGCATATCCCGCCTGACGGCGTCGGTGGTGGCAGCCGGTCTGGTCATGGCCGGCACCCTCGCCGGCGCGGGCGGTGCGGCCGCCGACGAGGCGCCTCAGCACCAGGGCGGCGCGAGCGCGGTACTGGACGGGTTGAAGACGTACGACGTCGCGGTGCTCCACGCGGACGGCAAGGATCAGAGACTGCCCGCCGGGCTCTTCGAGATGACCGTCGACGGCGGCGGCAAGCTCAAGACGTACTGCATCGACATTCACAACCCCACCCAGGACCAGGCGAAGTACCTGGAGACCCCCTGGGCCCAGACCTCGCTGGGCGGCAACAAGAACGCCGGCCGGATCCGATGGATCCTTGAGCACTCCTACCCGCAGATCGACGACCTCTCGGCACTCGCGGAGGCGGCGGGCACCGGGCCGCTCACCGAGAAGACCGCGGCGGCGGGTACCCAGGTCGCCATCTGGCGCTTCTCGGACGACGCCGACGTCGACGCGTCGGACGGTCAGGCGGAGAAGCTCGCCGACTGGCTGGAGAAGTCCGCCACCGACACGGCGGAGCCCAAGGCGTCCCTCGCCCTGGACCCCGCCGCCGTGTCCGGCCGGTCCGGTGAGCGGCTGGGGCCGGTCACCGTCCGCACGAACGCCGGTCAGGTCTCGGTGGCCCCGCCCGCCGACTCCGCCAGCGGAATCAAGGTCACCGACAAGAAGGGCAAGGCCGTCACCACGGCGGCCAACGGCTCCGAGCTCTACTTCGACGTCCCGGCCGCTTCCGCCGACGGTTCGGCCTCGCTGACCGTCCAGGCGACCACCTCGGTACCGGTCGGCCGGGCCTTCGCCGGAGTGACCAGGAGCCAGACCCAGATCCTGGCCGGCTCCAGCGAGTCCACGGTCTCGGCGAGCGCCACCGCGACCTGGGCCAAGAAGGGCGCGATGCCCGCGGTCTCCGCGAAGAAGAACTGCGCCAAGGGCGGTGTGGACGTCACCGCGAGCAACAAGGGCGACGAGGCGTTCACCTTCGAGCTGGCCGGAGCGGAGCACACCGTCGAGGCGGGCAAGTCCGAGACGGTGACCGTACCGGTCGCCGAGGACCAGGCCTACGACGTCACGGTCACCGGGCCGGGCGGGTTCACGAAGACGTTCAAGGGCGTGCTGGACTGCAAGACCAGCGGCAGCACCACCACCGGCGGCCTCGACACCCAGACCGCCGACCAGCCCAGCACGACCACCGCCACGGCCGGCGGCGGCTCCGCGGGCGCCGAGGGAGACCTCGCCGAGACCGGCAGCTCCAACGCCACCCCGGTCATCGCGGGAATCGCGATCGCCCTGGTCGTCATCGGCGGCGGCGCGGTCTTCTTCCTCCGCCGACGCAAGGGCCAGACCTCCGGCGAGTGATGAACCGTAGGCACACGGTCACGGTGTGCTGACGACGGCCCCGGTACGCAGCCGCGTACCGGGGCCGTCGCGTATCGCGGGGCCGGACTCCGGGATCCCGGTCGGCCGAGGTCGATGCCGGTGGATGCCCGGCAGACGCAGAAGCGGTTTCCCGCCGGGCGGCAGGTGGGCGGCAGGTGGCCGGCGGCGACAGGCAGGGACGGATCACCCGCGCGTACGGACGGGCAGAGGGCCAGGTCACGGCCGCCCGCTGATACGGGTTTCCGTCCAGGGGTGGCCGTCAGGCAAGATGGGGTGTATCTGCCCACTCATCGATTGCCGGACGGTTTCTCTTGGCTGAGTACATCTACACGATGCGCAAGACACGCAAGGCGCACGGCGACAAGGTCATCCTTGACGACGTGACGCTGAGCTTCCTGCCCGGCGCGAAGATCGGTGTGGTGGGTCCCAACGGTGCCGGTAAGTCCACGGTGCTGAAGATCATGGCGGGACTGGAACAGCCGTCCAACGGTGATGCCTTCCTGTCGCCCGGGTTCAGCGTCGGCATCCTCATGCAGGAGCCCAAGCTCGACGAGTCGAAGACCGTGCTGGAGAACGTGCAGGACGGCGCCGCCGAGATCATGGGCAAGCTGAAGCGCTTCAACGAGGTCGCCGAGGAAATGGCGACCGACTACACCGAAGCGCTCATGGACGAGATGGGCAAGCTCCAGGAGGACCTGGACCACGCCAACGCGTGGGACCTGGACGCGCAGCTGGAGCAGGCCATGGACGCCCTGGGCTGCCCGCCCGGCGACTGGCCCGTCGTCAACCTCTCCGGTGGCGAGAAGCGCCGTGTCGCGCTCTGCAAGCTGCTCATCGAGGCCCCCGACCTGCTGCTGCTCGACGAGCCCACCAACCACCTCGACGCCGAGTCGGTGAACTGGCTGGAGCAGCACCTCTCGAAGTACGCGGGCGCCGTGGTCGCCGTCACCCACGACCGGTACTTCCTGAACAACGTCGCCGAGTGGATCCTCGAACTCGACCGCGGCCGCGCCATCCCCTACGAGGGCAACTACTCCACGTACCTGGAGAAGAAGTCCACCCGCCTCAAGGTCGAGGGCCGCAAGGACGAGAAGCGGCAGAAGCGGCTCAAGGAAGAGCTGGAGTGGGTCCGCTCCAACGCCAAGGGCCGGCAGACCAAGTCCAAGGCCCGTCTCGCTCGTTACGAGGAGATGGCGGCCGAGGCGGACAAGATGCGGAAGCTGGACTTCGAGGAGATCCAGATCCCGCCGGGCCCGCGCCTCGGTTCCATCGTCGTCGAGGTCGAGCACCTCTCCAAGGCCTTCGGCGACAAGGTCCTCATCGACGACCTGTCGTTCACGCTGCCGCGCAACGGCATCGTCGGTGTCATCGGTCCGAACGGTGCGGGCAAGACCACGCTGTTCAAGATGATCCAGGGCCTGGAGACGCCGGACTCCGGCGCCATCAAGGTCGGCGACACGGTGAAGATCTCCTACGTCGACCAGTCCCGCTCCAACATCGACCCGAAGAAGTCCCTCTGGGCCGTCGTGTCGGACGAGCTGGACTACATCAACGTCGGCCAGGTCGAGATGCCGTCGCGGGCGTACGTCTCCGCGTTCGGCTTCAAGGGCCCGGACCAGCAGAAGCCGGCCGGTGTGCTCTCCGGTGGTGAGCGCAACCGCCTCAACCTGGCGCTGACGCTCAAGGAGGGCGGCAACCTGCTGCTCCTCGACGAGCCCACCAACGACCTCGACGTCGAGACCCTCTCCTCGCTGGAGAACGCACTCCTGGAGTTCCCGGGTGCGGCCGTGGTCATCTCCCACGACCGCTGGTTCCTGGACCGCGTCGCCACGCACATCCTGGCGTACGAGGGCGACTCCAAGTGGTACTGGTTCGAGGGCAACTTCGAGTCGTACGAGAAGAACAAGGTCGAGCGTCTCGGTGCGGACGCGGCCCGTCCGCACCGCGCCACCTACAAGAAGCTCACGCGAGGCTGATCGTCTTGGCTCGTCACATCTACAGCTGCCCGCTGCGCTGGTCGGACATGGATGCCTTCGGCCACGTCAACAACGTGGTCTTCCTCCGCTATCTGGAGGAGGCGCGCATCGACTTCATGTTCCGGCTGGCGCCGGGTGACGGCTCGCCGTCGTTCGCGGGCGGCTCCGTCGTGGCCCGGCACGAGATCGACTACGTCCGTCCGCTGGTCCACCGGCACTCGCCGGTGACCGTCGAGTCCTGGGTCACGAAGATCGGCGCCGCGTCGCTGACGATCGCCTACGAGATCAAGGATCCCGAGCAGGTGTACGTACGGGCGTCGACGATCGTCGTGCCGTACGACCTGGCCGAGGAACGCCCCCGGCGGATCTCCGCCGAGGAGAAGCTCTTCCTCCAGAAGTACCTGGCCGAGGAGCCCGCGGCGGCATGACCGCGCCCGTGCAGTCGCTGCTGTTCGCCGACGCGAGGGAGGCCGCGGATCTCGCGGGCTTCCTCGGTCGGCTGCTCCACTACGACCGGGCCGCCGCCGTACGCCTTCAGGCGGGCGGCGGGGCGCTGGCCGTGTTCGGCCGGCCGCCGTCGTTCGAGGTCCTGGCGATCCGGGCGGTACGGCTCGCGGACAGGCATGACTTCGATGCCACCGTGTCGGCCGGTGAGCTCCTCGAATCGCTGGACGTAGAGGGCCCGGAAGCCGGTGCGGGCGCATTGCCCTCGCCGGTGACCGGGCCGCCGTGGACGGGCGTGCTGCCCCCGCGCGGCGGCTGGCAGGAGTGCGAGGGCCTGCCGGATCCCGTCTCCCTGCGCGCGGCGCTGACCGCCGCCGTGGCGGAGTTCCGGGCGCGCGACGAGAGCCTGCCCGAGGACCGGCGTACGCGGGCGGAGCGGGACCTCATCGGGCGCGACATCTGGTCGCGGACCGTCGGTGGCACGGAGCTGCCGTTGCGGGCCGTGCACGCCGCGCAGGCGCTGGGCTTCCTCCGGTCCGCACCGGACTTTCCCGTCGCGCTGCTCGCCTCGGGGGCGTGGCTGCGGCTGCGCACCCCGTTCGGCGCGATCGCCTTGCGGCGGGCCGGTGCCGGGCTGGGGATGCTCGATGTCTCGGTGGGCGGGTAGGAGCTCCGTTCCAGACGCGGCCGACGCGCCTACGGGCGCCCGGACCGGCCCGCACACGCGCGGACCGGTCGCGTCACCAGCGCATGTGGACGTCCTCGGCCCAGCCCAGCAGCCCTTCCACCACGATCTCCTTGCCGTCGTCGGTGCGGATGCTGCCGTCGTAATGGCCGAAGCACTGGTCGGTGCGGTTGGCGATCAGGCCGGCCTCCGTATGCGCCGACCGGTTGTGGAACGGGGTGAACGTCAGGTCGACCTGGCCGGACGACGGCGTACGGATGGTCCAGGGGGCGAGGAGGTCGGCCGTCGACCACTGCCAGTCCAGCTCCTCGCCGATCTTGGTGAGCCGGCCGTCCACACAGAGCCCGTTCTCCGTGGAGCCGGTGCCCGCCGTCCAGCGTCCGCCGAACTGGAGGCCCACCGTGTGCCCGCCGGTGCGTCCGGAGGCGGCGCCCCAGTTCCAGTCGACCGTGCGCGGCCAGCGGCCGCGTCCGTGGTCCAGCACGGCCCAGGTGTCGTCCCCGTCGAACTCCAGGAACTCCGTGCCGATCCTGACCCGGCCGGACGCCGGGAGCGCGGTGTGCTTGGAGGTGTACTGGAAGCGCCGATCGCTCCACGGCACCACGACGGACAGCGATTCGTGCCCCGGCGGCCGGGCGACCAGCAGGTCCACCTCCAGCGGCACCCGGTCCGCGGTCAGACAACGGGCCCTCAGCCGGGTGCCGGCGTTCTCGTCGCGGATCTCGATGCGCACCTTGCCGCCGGACGGCCGCGCGGGTCCGACCACCACGTCCTCGGATCCGGGGGCACCGGCCACGGTGTCGGGGAGCCCGACGCCGAAGCCGCCGGGGATGATCGCGGTGCGTTCCGACTCCAGGCCGCCCGGGGCGTATTCGAGCAGATAGACCGTGTTCAGGGCGAGGAAGTCGAGGTCACTGACGGTCAGCGCCACCAGATGGGTGGGCGTCGTCACGCACCAGTACTCCCAGCGCTTCGTCCGGCCCCAGCCGGACAGATTGGCGCGGTGCAGCGGTACCCGGGACCAGCCGACCGCCGCCGGATCGAGGCTGCCGTCGGGCAGGCAGAGATCGACGGGCTCGGTGATCTCGTGCTCGTGTGTCGCCATGCGCGGATCCTATAGCGGGCTTGGTGAGGCACCCGGGCAGGCCCGCTCACTCCGGCTCCGGGGCGTCGGGCCACACCCCGATGTGGTCCTGTTCCAGTTCCAGCAGCACGCGGTGCTCCATGCCCAGCGACTCCGTGTAGTCCGCGGGCAGTTGCAGCCTGCCCGCGCGGTCGAGCATCGCGTACTCGCGTGCCACCTGGGACTCCTGGCCCGTCGCCGCGTCGACCTCGGTGCGGCGCAGCACCTCGAACGACGTACGGCCGTCGCGGATGGCGACCGTGCGGCGGACCTCGTTCGCGACCGCCTGGTCGTGCGTGACGATCACGATCGTCGTGCCGAGTTCCTCGTTGGCGCGGCGGAAGGCGGCGAAGACCTGCTCGCCGGTGGCCGAGTCCAGCTCGCCGGTCGGCTCGTCCGCGAGCAGGACCGAGGGGGAGTTGGCCAGTGAGACCGCGATGGCCACCCGCTGCTGCTGGCCGCCCGACATCTGCTGCGGGCGCCGGTCGCGGCACTCCGCCACGTCCAGCATCGCGAGCAACGACTCGGCGCGTGCGGCCCGTTCACGGTTGCGTCCGCCGCCGCGCAGTTGCATCGGCAGCGTGATGTTCTGGATCGCGGTGAGATAGGGCAGGAGGTTGCGGGCGGTCTGCTGCCAGACGAACCCGACGACGTCCCGGCGGTAGCGGAGCCGTTCCTTCTGCCCCATGGACAGCAGATCGCAGCCCGCCACCTTCGCCGCCCCCGCCGTCGCCACGTCGAGGCCCGCCAGAATGTTCATCAGCGTCGACTTGCCGCTGCCGGACGCGCCGACCAGCGCCAGCAACTCGCCCTCGGCGACCAGCAGATCGAGCCCCTGGAGGGCCTGTACCTCCACTCCGTCCGTGGTGAAGATGCGCACCAGCCGGTCGCAGGAGATCAGCGCGTCGTGCCCGTAAGAGGGCCGGTCGCGGCGTGCGGCGGCCCGCTGTTCGAGCTCCGCCAGCGTGGAATCGGTCGGCTGCGTCGTCATCGGGAGTCTCCTGCCCTGAGTTCGGTGATCGATCCGCGGCGGCCGGTCCACCAGGCCTGTACGCCGGCCACCGCGGCGGTCAGGACGATCACGCCCAGCGCCGGCAGGACCATCGACCACGGGTCCGCCCGCAGCGGTGCGTTGTACAGCAGACCGGAGCCGGGGCCGGTCGAGAGCGCGAGGTGCACCAGATCGACGCCCGGTGCCAGCAGCGCGATGGTCGCGCGGCCGACGAGCAGCCCGCCCACGGCGGCGAGCAGCGCCTGGGGCATGGCCTCGAAGCCGAGGAGGCGTCCGCCCTGCCGGGTGCCGATGCCCATGGTGCGCAGCCGCGCCAGCAGGGTGGTGCGTTCCGGAGCGGTGCGGAGCAGGGAGAGGAGGACGGCCAGCAGGGCGTAGCCCGCGCCGGCCGCGATCGACGCCGTGTAGATCCGCTCGGCCCCCACCTGCATCGGGGTGTCCACATAGGCGGCGCGCACTTCGGAGCGGAGCTGGACGGTGAGGTCCTTGCTCGCGTGGTGGGCCGCCGCGCGCAGTTCCTTCGCGTCCAGCCGGTCGCCGGTGAGCAGCAGCGCGGTGGTCTGCCGGTGGGTGAGGGCGGCGGCGTCGACGACCATGAAGGAGGTGTCGGTGACGGCGGGCGTGTGCGCCACCGTGCCCGCCACCCGGATCCTGAAGTCCCCGGCCATCGACTGGAGGTCGCGCGGCCGGTCCCCGAGCCGCTGGGCGACGGACGGCGAGGCGAGGACCGGCACCACCCGGTCCGGCGACGGCAGCGTGCCCTTCGGCGTCGCAGGGCCGGTGTACTTCAGCCGGTCGGCGGGGAAGGTGCCGATGCCGGTGGAACGCGCCAGCCGGGCGTAGGTGACCGGGTCGACTCCGATCAGGGTGGCGCCCCGAGCGTCCTCGAAACCGTCCTCGGGCGGCGGCAGCGAGACGCCGTACTCGATCTGGACGCGCGCCGTCTCCTGTACGCCGTCCGCCCCGGACACCGTACGGACCAGGCCGTCCGAGAGCGGTGCGGAGTCGGCCCCGCCGCTGATCCGGGCGTCCGCGCCGGTCGCGAGCACCGCCGCGGTGTCCCGGGCGTCCGCGACCCCCGCGAGCACCGAGCCGCCGAACGCCGCGGTCGTCAGCGCGACCAGCAGCGCGAGCAGGGGCAGTGTGCCGGCGGCCGAGGAGCGTCCGGCACGGGCCAGTGCCAGGAATCCGACCGCGCCGCGCAGCCGCGCCACGGAGCGCAGCGCGAGCCGCAGCGGCAGCGGGTAGAGCCGGACGAGGACCAGGGCCGCGATCAGCCCGACCAGCACGGGGGCCGCGCTGACCAGGAGGTCGGTGCCCCCCGCGCCGCCCGTACCGCGCCTGCGCAGGGCGACGACCGCGCCGACGGCCAGTACCAGCACGGTGAGTTCGGCGACGGTGCGCCGCCGGGACGGCCGGACGCTCACCAGGTCCTCGCGGCCGCCGTGCAGCCGCGGCCTGCGGTGCAGCAGCACGGTACGGACCGGGAGCGCGGCACAGACCAGCGCACCGACGGCGGCGGCGCCGACGGCGGAGGGCCACATCCGGGTCCCGTCGATCACCAGCACCGCGAGCAGCAGGCCCAGCGCCGCGGCGGGCACGGCGGTCACCGCGGTCTCGGCGAGCAGCCTGCCCCCGAGGGAGCGCAGGGACCCGCCGCGGGCCCGGAGCAGGGCGAGTTCGGTGTGGCGCCGGCCGGCGATCAGCCCGCCCGTCATCAGCAGGACGATGGCGGCGACGGCCCCGATGCCGACGGCGGCGACGGTGACGACCGGGCGGATCGCCTGCCGCATCCCGTCGTACGCGCTCACGATCTCGTCCAGGTCGGTCGTCACCGTCGCGGTCTCGCCGACGGCCGTGCGCACCTTCAGCAGCCCGGGGCCGCCCTCCAGGGAGGCCACGGACGAGCGGAGCAGGGGCACGTCCGGCGCGGTCAGCCGCGAGACGTCCGGCATGATCCGCCAGTACGCCTCGGGCTGGCCGGTGGTGGAGAGCAGCGCCGGTGCGGCGTCCGGGGGCAGCAGCAGAGCGGCGGTCCAGTAGTAATGCGGCTCGGGCTTCGTCGGTTTGGCGACCAGGGAGGGGGTGCGCAGCAGCGGCTCGGCCGACCAGTAGGCGGCCTCGGGGCGCAGCGGGGCGACGATGCCGGTGATCCGTACCGTGAACTGCCCTCCCCTGACGGCCGGGACGGAGACGGTCGCACCGGTTCTGATCCGCAGTGCCTTCGCGGTCTCCTCGGTGACCGCGGCCTCCACCTCCTCAGTGGCGGCTGTGACCTCGCCCCGGGCGGCCGGCCACCTGCCCTCACGCAGGGTGGAGTGATCCGGCAGCGCCGACTGCGTCGTGTACGTCAGCTCCGGGTCGATGCCGTAGGGGCGGGGGAACCAGGACTCCACGGCAGGGATCGGGGTCGTGGTCCGGAGTCCGTACGCGGACTGGCCGGTGTCCGCCCGCAGCGGATCGGGCAGCCCGGCCAGCAGCTTCCGGTGCACGGAGGCCACGGACGGCTCCCGCACCGCTTTCTCGCGTGCCGCCTGTGGCACCTGCAGACCCGGCGGGGGGCTGCTGACCTCCAGCATGCTGAGCCGGGGGGCGGCGGCAGCGAGATCGTGGCGCAGTCCCTCGTCCTCGTAACGGTCGACGGCGCGCGGGAAGGCGGCGGCCAGGAACGCCGTCAGCAGCACCAGCAGTCCGAGCGCGCAGGCCGCGCCCGGGGCGGTGCGCAGCCGGGTCCTCACCCAGGGCGCGCAGGCGGCCGTTCCGCGGGAGAACTTCGGACGCGGGCTCATGTCAGTTGTCCCCCTGGTGGCGCAGCGAGATCGCGGGGTCGGTGCGGCGCAGGGCGAGGACCGCGACGATCACCAGCGGCAGTGCGGCGAAGCAGGCGAGGAGCACCGCTACGTGCCCGGCGGGCAGTTCCACCAGCACGGCCGGCACGGGCCGGGCGGCCTGTCCGGTCAGCACGACGAGCGGCACCACCGCCCGGGTCAGTACGGCCCCGAGGACCGCCCCCACCAGCAGCCCGATGGTGATCAGCACCCCCTGCTCGGCGGCGATCATGCGGGCCAGCCGGCGGCGCGGCGCCCCCAGCGCCCGCAGTACGGCGAATTCCGCGGACCGTTCACGCCGCGAGCCGACGGCCGCCACGGCGAAGCCGACCCCGGCCAGCGCCGCCGCCACGACCGCCACCGCGAGCAGCGCGGACTGCGGGCCCGCACCCAGCGGATCGCCCACCAGTTCGTCGGCGACCTCGTCGCGGACCTGCACCTGCGCGGGATCGGTGTCGGGCCGGGCCCGGAGCGCGGCCGCGACCTCCGCGGTCCGGCCGGGAGCGGTGCTCAGCCACCACTCGGTCGCGGTGAGCACGGAGTTCGGGCGCTGCGCGAAGATCCCGCCGAGGGCCCTGAGGTCGAGGAGCAGGGCGCCGCCGTCCCGGGCCGCCCGCGTCTGCCCGGAGGACAGGGAGGCGGTGGAGCCGGGTCCGGTCGTCGGGAGGGCGTGGACGGACCGCACGATCTTCACCCGGACCGTCTCACCGGCCAGCGTCACGTCCACGCTCTGGCCGGTCCGCGCACCGGACGCCTTCAGATAGGCGTCCGTGGCCACGCCGTTCAGGCCGGCCGCCGGGGCGCGCGCCACGGTGACCCGCACGTTGAGGGCCGGTACCGCCTTCGCCGCGTCCTCCTCCGTGACGGATCCGGTCCGGTAGTCGAGGGTCAGCGGCTGCGCGGCCGAGCCGGCCGGGTGCAGCGGACCGCCCGGCCGGACCTGCCCGAACTCGTCGGTGGTCAGGGCCGCTTGCCAGCGGAATCCGCCGGGCACCGGGACCGGTCGTTCGGTGCCGTCGGCGGTCACGGTCCGCAGCCCGCTCACGGTGAGCCGGTGCGACTCGTCCCGCCCGACCGGCTGGCTGCTGTCCAGCTCGAACCCGGTCACCGCCAGCTCACCGGCCGCGGCGACCTTCAGCGAGAGGGGATGCGCCTTCCCGTCCACCGGCACGGAACCGGCGACCACCCGGTACGGAATGCCGTAACGGTCCTCCAGCAACACGGTGACCAGCGGGCTCATAACGGAACGCGAGGGCGTCCCGGCCGTCGGCCCGGACGATATGCGCAGATCGAGGCGGAGTTCGGTGCTGTCGCGCGGCAGCAGCAGTCCCGCCCGTGCGGAGTGGGGCGGTGCGAGGGAGTCGAACAGCCGGCCCTGCGCCCCGTCCGCGAGGTCGCCGCGCATCAGCATCCGCTCGTCGGCGTGCGCGGTGTCCAGGGCCAGCACCTCGGCGGTGCGGCCGCCCGAGAGCTCCAGCGTCGTACGGAACGCGGGCGCGGCCTCCCGTACCCCCGGCAGTCGCGCGTACGTGCCCGACCGGGCCGGATCCGCGTTGACGCCGCCCAGCATCCGGACCGGGGCGCCGGACCTGAAGTCCGCCTGGTCCTTCTGCGAACGGTCCCACGACGCGCTCTGGCCGATGGCCAGCATGCCCATCGCGACCGACAGGACCAGCAGCAGCACCGGACCCGCGCCGCGCAGTGGCCGGCGGCTGAACTGCCAGCCGGCCAGCGCCGTGGCCAGTCCCCGGCCGCCGGCCGCCCGGCGCTCCGCGAGCCTGGCTGCGGGCGGCAGCAGCCGCAGCGTCAGCACGGTGCCCGCGAGCAGGGCCAGGGCGGGTGCGACGACGAGCAGTGGGTCGATGCCGAGGCCGCCCGCGCGGTCGTCGCTGAGCGCACCGCTGCCCGTGCCCCCGGTCTGCCGGTCGAGCTGCCAGTACGCCACCCCGGCGACCGCCAGCAGCCCGATGTCCGCCCCCGCGCGCACCGGCGCGGGCAGCGTGGCGGCGCGGGTGGACCGGCGCCCGCCGGCGCTCGCGGCGAGCGCGGGGGCCACCACGGCGAGCGCGCAGGCCAGCGCGGTGACGGCGGCCACCAGCCACACCGTTCCGGTGGCGGTCCCGCCGAGCCGCAGCCCGATCCGGGACAGCTCGCTGCGGTCCGCCAGGAGCCGGGTCAGCGGTCCGGCGAGCAGCGGGGCGAGGACGGCGGCGGGCAGCGCCAGCAGCAGCGCCTCGATCGCGGCGAACGAGGTGATCCGGCCGCGCGATCCGCCGCGCGCACGCAGCAGTTCGGTCTCCCCGCCGCGCTCGCTGCTCAGCAGCCGGGCCACCATGAGCAGGGTGTACCCGGCCAGCAGCACCAGCTGGACGGCCACGATCATCATCGTCGAGCGGGAGACGAGCAGCCCCCGGTCGATCTGGTCGAGAACGGTGGGCAACTGGGTCTGCGCGTTCGCCCCGTTCTTGAACTCGGGGGCGGCGAGCAGCTGTTTCGGGCCCTCGGTCGCCGCCTGGCGCAGCGCGGCCATCCGGTCCGTGGTGAGGCCGCGGAAGTCGGCCGATGCCAGATAGGAGAGCTCGCCGGAACTGGTCCGGCCTGAGCCGAGCACCGCGGGGTCGGTGAGCAGCGGCCCGTACGTGGTGAAGACGACGCGGCGCCCGCCGCGCCCGCCGGCCGCGTCCAGCTGCCAGTACGGGTCGGCCTGGTCCGCCGCCTCGTAGAGGCCGGTGATCTCGATCTTCAGGCGCTTGCCGCCGAGCCGGTCGGTGAGCGTCAGCCGGGCGCCGGGCTTCAGTGCGAGGGCCTGCGCGGCGGTGCCCGGCAGCGCGACCTGGACCGGGTCGCCGCTCTTCCCCGCCCCGGCGGCGGGCATCCGGCCCGCGGTGAGCCGGACGCGGCTGAGGTCGAGCGAGGCGAAGTGGGTGAGGTCGGGGTCGCCGCGGCGGGCGGCCGGGGTCTGCAGACTGCGCGGCAGCGCGTACGGGCCCGAGGCCTCCAGCTTCCGCACGGTCACCGGGAGCCCGTCGAACGTGGCGTGGGCGGCCTTGCGCGCGGAGGCGTCGGCCGCGTCCCGCTGTTCGGGCGCGACCTGCGCCGATATGAGCAGGGACGCGGCGGCTGCGGACCGGTGGGTGAGGGTGTGGCGCAGTGCGGCGTCGCCGATGGAGCCGGAGAAGGCGGTGAGCGCGGCCAGGACGGACGTGGTGAGCAGTACGGCCAGCACGGCCGCCGCGAGGAGGAGCCGATGCGCCCTCACCCGCAGAAAGACGAACCCCGTCACCCCTGCCCCCACCCTCATCTCATGAACACGCCCCCCGGCGATGTATGGATGCTTTCAGAGTGCACCGGTCGCGGTATACCGCCCATGGCCACACCTTGATGGGATCGTGACCGTTATCCGGCGGCGGAGTACCGGATTCCGCACAGGTGGGGGCCGGAGGACTCAGCCCTCGGTGTTCACCATCGAGGCGGCCGCGTAGGTGAGGTAGTCCCACAGCTGGCGCTCGTGCTCGGGGGCCAGCCCGAGTTCGTCGAGCGCCACCCGCATGTGGCTCAGCCAGGCGTCGTGCGCGGCCCTGTCCACCCGGAACGGTGCGTGCCGCATCCGCAGCCGGGGATGTCCGCGCTGGTCACTGTAGGTGCGCGGGCCGCCCCAGTACTGGATCAGGAACAGCGTGAACCGCTCCTCGGCCGGGCCCAGATCCTCTTCCGGGTACATCGGCCGCAGCAGCGGGTCCCCGGCCACGCCCTCGTAGAAGCGGTGGACCAGGCGCCGGAAGGTCTCCTCGCCGCCGACCAGCTCGTAGAAGGTCAGCTCCTGCACCGTGTCGCGCGGGTTCTCAGTCACCCGTCCATCGTCGCAGACGCCGCGGCGGGCGACCGGGGGCCGGGTGTGCCGAGCACGCCGGCCCGCACCGCAATCCGCGGGAAGCGGATCCCCGACCGGGCGCACCCATTTACAGTTCGTGATGCGAACTAGTATGGTTCGTATCGCGAATGAGATATGTCATGCCGTGGGGAGTGGGGAATCATGAATCGTACGGTTGTGGTCATTGGCGGGGGATACGGTGGCGCCGCGGTCGCGAAAGCGCTCGACGAGGAGACCGATGTCGTCCTCATCGATCCCAAGGACGCGTTCGTCCATGCGGCCGGGGCGCTCCGGGCGCTGGTCGAGCCCGACTGGGCGGGCCATATCTTCTTCCCCTACGACACCCTGCTCCGGCGCGGCACCGTCCGCCGCGAGCGGGCCGTCGCGGTGGATCCGGGCGGTGTCACGCTGGCCTCTGGGGAGCGGATCGCGGCCGACTACCTGGTCCTCGCCACCGGTTCCTACTATCCGTTCCCGGCCAAGATGGACACCGACCTCTCGGCGCGGGCGCTGGAGCGGATCCGCGAGGCCCATGCGGAACTCGCGGCCGCCGGGCGGGTGCTGATCGTCGGCGCGGGCCCGGTGGGGCTGGAGCTGTCCGGCGAGATCAAGGCGGTCTGGCCGGACAAGCACGTGATCATCACCGACCCGGCGGACCACCTGGTACCGGGCTTCCTCCCGGAGCTCCGGGAGGACCTGCACCGCCAGCTGGACGGACTCGGTGTGGAACTGCGCCTGGGCACCACCCTCACCGAGCAGCCGCCGGCCGAACCGGGGCGCACGAAATCCTTCACGGTGGCCACCGACGGCGGCGAGCTCTCCGCCGACATCTGGTTCCGCTGCTACGGAGCGCGCGTCAACGGCGACTACCTCGCCGACGGACGGGTCACCGTCCGGACGCCGCAGGGCCAGGTCCGGGTCACGGAGGCGCTCAACGTCGAGGGGCACGAGCGTGTCTACGCGCTCGGCGACCTCACGGATCTCGCCGAGGCCAAGATGGCCGCGCACGCGATGAAGCACGCGGAGGTGGTCGCGCGGAACATCCTGGCCCAGGTCCGCGGCGAGCGGCCCACGGCCGCCTACCGGCCGTCCCCCGTGCCCTCGGTCCTGCTCCCGCTCGGCCCCGGCGGCGGGGTGGGGCAGATGTCCACGCCCGACGGGCCGGCCGTTCTGCCGGCGTCGGCGGTCAGCGAGTACAAGGGCGTCGACCTGTTCACCGGCCGGTTCGCCGCGCTCTTCGCGATCGCCGACAGCCGCTGAGCGCTGCCCGTGATCCGCCGGGCGGGCCTCACCGCGGGGCGGGGGGCGCCTCGTCCGGCTCCATGAAGACCACCGGCACCTTGTTCTCCAGCACCAGCCGGCCGAGCAGCCGCGCGAGCAGCTCCCGGTCGGTCTCGTCGAGGCCGTCCGACAGCCTCGCCACCCGTCGGCAGGTCTCCGCGTAGAACGCGTCGGCCAGCTCGTCGCCCGTCGCGGTCAGCGCGACGCGCACCGCGCGCCCGTCCTCGGGGTCGGCCTCGCGCCGCACCAGACCGCGCTGGACGCTGCGGTCCACCAGGCCGGTCAGGCTGGACTTCGCCAGCCCCAGCATCGCCCCGAGCTCACGCATCCCGTACGGCCGCACCATCAGCACGCAGAGCAGCTGGCCCTGCTGTGCGGTGATTCCGTGCTCGCGACCGGACTCGGCATATACGGCGTTCACCAGAAATGAGGATCGCACCAGTGCGGTGACGCATCCCATCTGTTCACCCTCGGCCTTTCGCATTCGGCCAGAATACGGCAGAAGGCGACCGTACGGACCTGGCGCGAGGGTGCCTATTCGTACTGCGAACTACATGACTCCAGCAGTCGGCGACCGACGAGAGGCGGCCCGGAACAGCAGTGCGCGGCCGGTGAGGACTGTCCCTCACCGGCCGCGCACCGTGCGGAGCCGTCAGCCCCGGCGGATCGTGATCGTCGTCCACGCCCCGACGTGCACCTGGTCGCCGTCCTGGAGCGGAACGGGGACATAGGGCTGGATCGGGTCCTCGGCGCCGTTGAGCGTGGTGCCGTTGGTGGAGTTCTGGTCGACCACGGCCCAGCTGCTGTCCGGCTGCTGCACCAGCACCGCGTGCTGGTGCGAGACGCCCGGGTCCTCCGGCGGCACCGACAGGTCGATGTCGGGGGACTCGCCCGTGCTGTGCCGGCGGCGGCCGATGGTGATCTGGCTGCCGGTCAGCGGAAGGTGCTGCTCCGGGGAGTACGCGGGCAGGTTGAGCCCGGTGGCCTCCGGGCCGCTGCGCTGCATCATCGCCAGGAAGTACTCACGGTCCGGAGCGACGACCGCCGTCCAGCTCGTGGACGCCGGGGCCTGGCCCTGGTCCTGGCCCATGCCGGGCCCCTGGTTCTGACCGGGGTACGGCTGCTGCTGCATCGGGGACTGCGGGCCCTGGGCCTGCGACGGCGGCGACAGCAGCCAGTCGTCGTTGCCCGGCTGCGGGGCCTGCGGCTGCGGCGGGGCCGGCGGACCGGGCTGCTCGAAGACCGGGGGAGCCGTCTGCTGGAACGCGGGCGCGGCACTCTGCTGCTGGAACGACGGCGGCGGGGGCGAGCCCTGCGACGAACCCTGGTGCTGGGCGTGCTGCTGCCCCTGCGGGAAGCCCTGCGGACCCTGACCCTGGCCCTGCGGGAACGACGGCGGAGGCGGCGGGCCCTGCTGCCCTTGCTGTCCCTGCTGGAACGGCGGCTGTCCCTGACCGGGAGGGCCGGGCTGTCCGGGCCCCGAGGAGAGCGGCTCGGCCGGCCGGTTCACCTGCGAGGGACGCGAACTCTGGTACTCGAACGGATCGCGGGGCTGCGGCGCGCCGGGCGGCTGCTGCGCCTGGAAGCCCGGCGGCAGATTGAGCCCGGGGATGGGGCCGGGGCCGCCACCCGGTCCGCCGGGACCGGGCGGACCACCCGGTCCGCCGTGCTGCGGGGCCAGCGGTGTGTACGAGGTCGCGGTGTTCGTGAGGAAGTTCCAGCGGCACTCCTCGCAGAACGGCGCCATCGCCTCCCGCGGGGTGCGGCACTGCGGGCAGATCTCGGCGTGGGCGGTCGCGTCCGGGCCGGGGCCCTGCGGGTATCCGTAGCCGGGCGCGGGCGGCGGGGGAGGCGGCGGGGGAACGGCACCCGCAGGCCCGCCGGCCCCGGCCATGCGGTGGCCGCAGACCTCGCACCAGTCCTCGGAACCCGACTGGTGTCCGTTCGGGCAGGTCGGCATGTCGGCGCTTCCCCCTCTCCTCGTCCGGCCGCGGGGGCCGTCATTTTTTCTTGCTTCGCCGCCCGGCGGACCTGTCCGGCCGGGCGGCTCATCAGTGCGGATATGTGGTTACTTCTTCACGCGGACGGTCTTCGTGGAGCGCGTTTCGAGTGTCATCTCGTCCGCATCCGCGACCTTCGCCTTCAGTCGCACAGTACCGGTCGCCGCGTCGACGACGTCTACCACCTTCGAAAGCAGTTTCGCAGTGTCCTCGTTCCCGGACGCCGATGCCAACTGCACCGCGCGGCCGAGTTTGGCCGTCGCGCCGTCGAAGTCTCCCGACTTGCGGGCATCGAGCCCCTGCTGAATGACTTGTGCCAGTTCCGCCTGACCCGTGTAGTGCGCGACCTGCGGATTGATCGAGGTCGACGCCACCATGTCATCCGTCCACACCGCCCGCACGAGGCCCTGCGAAAGGGTCTGGGGCGCCCCGCCCGACGGGTCGGGAAGGATCAGCGAGACCCGGGCCGCCAGCATCTCCTGCCCGACGCCGGCCTCCGGCACCTGCACGCACACGTGGTAGTCACGGGACTCGTCGCCCCAGGAGCCGGTGGGGTAGTCCCCGGCGCGCGGGCCCGCCTCGGTGCGGCGGTCGGTCAGCTCGGCGACCGTCGGCGCGACCTGCTTCACGTACTTGATCTCCACGCCGACCGGGGTCCAGAGCCGCAGCGCGACGTCCGCGACCTCCTTGCCCATCGCGTTCTCCATCATCTGCGTGAAGTCCGCGGCCAGCCCCGCGGGATCGGCGACGATATCGGCGGTGCCGAGCAGCGCGGAGGCGATCGCTGTGACCTCTTTCACTTCCCAGTCGGTGCCGACACCGCGGGCGTCACAGGTGAACCGGCCCGCGCAGGCGTCGAGCGCGGCCCGCAGATCCTCCGGCGCCTCGTGCTCGTTGCGCCCGTCGGTCAGCAGGATGCCGTGCCGGATGTTCACCTCGGCGCCGCCCAGCAGCCGGTCGGCCAGCCGCAGCCAGGTCCCGATCGCCGTACCGCCGCCCGCACTGAGCCGGCGCAGGGCCCCCTTCGCCTGGGCCCTGGTCTGCGGATCGGCGGTCGCGAGCCGCCCGTTGCCCGGGTAGACCTCCTTGGCGACGTGCGTCCCGCCGATCACGGCGAAGGAGGTGCCGTCGCGCAGGGTGTCGATGGCCGCCGCCGTCGCGTCGCGGGCGTTGCGCATCTTCGTCGGCGGGTAGTCCATCGAACCCGAGCAGTCCACCATGATCACCACGGCGGCGTTCGGCGCCTGTCCCGCAGTGTGCGAGGGCGCGTGAGCGGCACTCGCCAGCGGAACGCCACCCGTGGTGCCACCGCCGGTCGAGGTGACGGTGATGATGCCGTTGACCTCACGGCCGCCCTCGGGCAGAAACTCGTTCTGGTACACCTCGACGGAGAACTGCGGCACGTTCGACTTGGAGAAGTTGGCCATCTGATCGGCTCCTTGAGGCTCCACGTGTCAGATGAAGACAGATCCACGGAAGACAGATTTACGGACAAAGGCAACGGAGTGGCGAGGGGCGGGCGGAACGGGACTCACCCGCCGCTGTAGGCGGATCCTGCCCCTTGCACCGGTACGGCGAACGGCAGCAGAGCCACTGTTACGTTGTCGTGGCCCCCGCCGTCGAGGGCGTGGCCCACCAGCACCTGGGCGCCGTGCAGCGGCCGTTCGTACGCGTCCGCCGGCACCGCGGCGGCCATCTCGGCCGCGGACTCCGCGTAGTTCCACAAGCCGTCCGTGCAGACCACCACGACGCCCGGCCGGTCCGGTTTGAACGAGGCGGTGTGCGGCTCCAGTTCGTAGGAGTCGGCGCCCAGCCAGCCCGTGATGGCGTGGGCCCGCTCGTCCGCGTACGCCTCCGCCTCGTTCATCAGGCCCGCCGCGACCATCTGCGCGGCCCAGGAGTCGTCCTCGGTGAGCCGGGCCGGCGGGCTGCTCCGGTCCTCGGGCACCCAGTACACACGGCTGTCACCGACCCAGCCGACGACCAGCAGCCCATTGGCCATGATCGCGCCGACCAGGGTGCACGCCGGGGCGTTCTGATGGCGGTGCGGATCCTGCTCCGCGGCCCGATCGGGCTCCTGGGCCAGCCGGTTGACCGACTCGGCGGCCGCCACGATCGCCTCGTGCATCGCCTGCTGCGGATGCGTGCCGCGCGGCAGCGATTCGAGGAGCGACTCGTTGGCGGTGGCCGTGGCGGCGGCGGACGCCTCGTCGGGGCGGCTGGCCGACGACACCCCGTCGCAGACGATCGCCAGGACTGCCGGGGTGCCGTCCGGGAGCGCGGTCGTCGAGATCGCGAACGAGTCCTCGTTGCGGTGGTGGCGCAGGCCGCGGTCGGTGACCGCGGCGACCGAGCCGAGCTCCTGCTCCATGTGGTCCCGCTCGCGGGGCTGGGCGTGACCGCAGTTCTCGCAGTAGCCGTCGTCGTCGACACGGCCGGCCCGGCAGGCCACGCACACCTTGGTCCCGGCCGGCGGGGCCGCGACGGGGTCCGCGGCGGCCCGGGGATCGGGCGCCGCGCCGTCGGCGGCCGTCACCGGCGCCGCCAGCTCGAAGTCGCCGGACGCGCCCGGCTCCTGGGGACCTGCCCCCGCCGGGGCGCCCGCCGCGGTGGCGATGGCGATCGTCGGACGGTCCCGCGGCGGCTCGGGCACGGCCGACAGGTCGTACCCGCACGCACCGCAGAACAGATCCCCCGGCTCCAGCGGCTCCTCGCAGCCGGGACACCTCGACAAGGCAGTCTCCTGGTCGTTCTGCGACATCTTCACACCCACGTTCGGGGGCGGAAACGGTTGGCCCGCTCCACCAGTTCGATCCTCTCGTCGCCGGGCTCCGCAAGCCGGGCGAGCATCCGGTACGAGCGCTCCAGCCCGAAACGCAGGCCGCGCTCGTCCAACTCACTGCCGAGCAGCGTCTTCGGCCCCTGCGTCTCGCCGTGCGCGGACGACTGCGGGGCCGAGGGGCGAGCCGTGGGACTCCCGGAGAGTACCCAGTCCAGCGCCGTCCCCAGCACCTCCGTCGACAACTGCTCCCGGCGCACCGCGTCCAGACCGAGACCGGCCAGCCCGGAGACCTGGGCGGAGGCCGCCATCAGATCGACGATCAGCGGGTCGTCGGGGGCCCGGCCGCGCAGCCGTGCCCGTACCGCGGCGACCCGGGCCGCCGTGAAGTGGATCGACGCCTCCGGCACGGACTCCAGCGACCGGACGGCCCCGTTCCGGTCCCCGGCGGCGATCTGCACCCGGGCCAGGCCGAACGCGGCACTCACGAAGCTCGGGTCGGTCGCCCACACCAGCCGGTAGTACTCGGCGGCGTTGTCCAGCTGGCCCAGCACCTCCGCGCAGACACCCAGCGCCAGCTTGGGCGCGGGCTCCCCGGGAAAGGCGTCGTAGACCGCGTCGAAGGACAGCGCCGCGTTCTCGTTGTCACCCGTCACCAGGGAGGTGATGCCGCGGTACCAGACCACCCGCCAGTCGTCCGGATGCTTCAGCTCAAGGGTGGCCAGGGTCTCCTGCGCGGCACCGAGGTCGCTCATCTCCAGGAAGGCGCGCAGCTCACGCAGCCTGGTCTCCAGCGAGGCGGCCGGCACGGCCTGGAGCGCGGCGATCAGTTCGGCGGGTGCCGACGCCATCACCCCGGCCAGGAAACCCGCGTTGGGGTCGTTCGCGTCGACCCGGGGAACCGGCAGCGCGAGCGACGTCCCCCGCACGTCGAGCCCGGCCAGCCGGGGCCCGCCCGCGCTGTCCGGGGCGTACGGCCCGGACGGGGGAGCGGTGTCCGGGAGCGGCGAGCGGGGAGCCGGAACGGCCGCCTGCGGCGGGTACGCGGGCGCGGCGCCGTACCCGGAGCCGCCGTTCGCGCCGCCGCTGACATGCGTGGCGGACGAGGGCAGCGGACCGGCGCCCGCGGCGAACGCGGGAGGCGGTCCGGCGGGCAGCGCGCCCGGGACACCGCCCGGCGGGGCCACCGCGGCGGGCGGCGGCGGGGCCGGCGCGAGCGCGACGGCCGCGACGCCCTTGCGCCGGCCGAAGAGCCCGGACCCGCGAGGTGCTGGGTTCCGCGCCCCGAGGCGGGACACCTCACCGGTCAGGAGGGTGAACAGCTCCGTGTCCGTGACCCGTACCTCCGCACCGAACAGCGTCGAGAGCGCCGGACGCGGACGCCCCGTCTGGAGCGACACCACCTCCCGCAGCACACCCATCAGCTGCTCCGCCATCTCCGAGGCCGAGGAGAACCGCCGCGCCGGATCGGGGTCGGTGGCCCGCACCAGCAGCCGGTAGAACGACTCGTACGTCCGGAACACCTCGATGTTGTCCGGGTCCGGCAGCGAGTCCACGAAGACGTTCGTGTAGCCCTGGAAGTCGAAGGTGAGCACCGCGAGCGTCCGCGCGACCGTGTACAGGTCGGAGGCGACCGACGGGCCGACCTCCGCGACCTCCGGCGCCTGGTACCCCACCGTGCCGTAGATGGCCGACTCGTCGTCGTCCATCCTGCGGACCGCGCCCATGTCGATCAGCTTCAGCTGGTCCTCGGTCTGGATCGCGTTGTCCACCTTGAAGTCGCAGTACAGCAGGTTGCGGCTGTGCAGATGGCCCAGTGCCTCCAGCGCCTCGATGCCGAACGCGCACGCCTGCTCGACCGGCAGCGGGTCCCGCTTCCCGGCCGGGGTGCGACGCTCGTTGGCGATCTCCTTGAGCGCCTTGCCGCCGACGTACTCCATGACTATGTAGCCGTCGAGCGAACCGGTCCGCTGGTCGAGGTGCTCGACGAAGTTGTAGATGCGGACGATGTTGGAGTGCTCGATCTCGGCGAGGAAGCGGCGCTCGGAGATGGCGGCCGCCATGGCGTCCTGGTCACCGGTGTCGAGCAGGCCCTTGAGCACCACCCAGCGGTCGGAGACCGCGCGGTCCACCGCGAGATAGACCCAGCCGAGCCCGCCGTGCGCCAGACAGCCCGCGACCTCGTACTGGCCGTGGACGATGTCGCCCTCCTGGAGCTTGGGCATGAAGGAGTACGGGTGGCCGCACTTGGTGCAGAACCCCTCCGTGCGCCCCGGCCGCTCGCCCCTGGCCCGGCCCACCGGCGCCCCGCAGTCCGAACGCGAACAGAACCGCTTCCGCTCGGGCACCTCCGGGTTCTCCATCACCGCGGTGCGCGGGTCGGGACGCGGTACGTCCGGCACGAGCACCAGCCCGGCACCCAGCCGGTTCCGGCCCGAGACACCGGTGGACGTCCCCGAGGAGCGCACCGAGACCGAACGCGACGCCCCGCTGCCGGACAGCGCCCGCGAGAGCCGCCCCGACACCGACCGCCGCGAGGTCGAAGAGCGCGAGGACGCCCTCGACGACGCCCTGGACGACGCCCGCGAACTGCTCCGCGCCGAGGAGCTGTTGCTGCCCCTGCCGCCGCCCGCGACGCCGGTGGGCGGCGAGCTCACCATGCCGTCCCCCTGCTCGGACGGGGAGGAGCCCTTCGCCGAGACGACCGGAGCGAGACCGCAGGTGTCGCAGTACAGCTCACCGCCGCCCATGTCCTCGTAACTGCCCTCGCACGCGGGGCGCTGGCACTGCGTACTCATGGTCGTTCCCCCTGTTCGCCCCGCCGCCGCTGCGGCCCCGTCTCTCCGTCACTGCCTGTCCCGCCCGGCGGGTGCCCCGAGGACACCGGGCGCCTCACGGCCGCCCCTGCCGGTCTTCTGGTCCGGACGCGCGTTGCTGCCCCAATAGTTCCAGCGCCGCGTCCTGATAACGCTGCACCGTCAGCGCGGCGACCCTCAGATCGCAGGGCGCGCTCCACAGCATCCGGCGCGCCGCGTCGTAGCGCTCGATGAGGACCGGGTCCTCCGCCAGGCCGTGCCGGGCCACCTTCGCCTTGTACGCGTCCAGCCGGCCGCGCAGCTCCGCCCGCACGGCGAGCGGGGCGGTGACCGCCGTCAGCTGCTCCCTGGCCCGCAGCAACTCCTCCTCGGCCTGCCGCTCCAGGGTCTCCAGGAGCGGGGAGAGCCGGTGCCACTGCGCGTGCCTGCGGTACTCGGAGGCCGCGGCGAGACGCTCCTGGAGCGCGGTCGGCGGACCGTTGACCGCCGGCACCTCGGAGGCGGCGATCTTCGCCAGCACCTCACCGCGGGCGGACCGGGCCTCTGCCAGTGTGCGGTCCGCGCGGGACAGCACGTCGCGCAGGTGGACCAGCCGCTGCTCGGCGTCCTGCCGGACCGCGAGCACCGCCTCGATCTCCCGCCGCACCTCGTCCAGCGCGCGGGCCGCCCGGTCGTAGCGCGCGGTGTCGGGGCGCCCGCCGCCGGGCGCGGAGCTGCCGGGCCCCGGCAGCCAGAACGCCAGCGGATCGGAGATCACCTGCACCCGCAGCGTGGTCAGTTCCTGGGTGATCGACTCCAGGTCGTCCCCCGAGGGGTGCTCGCCGGGCCGTACCCCGACCGAGTGCGCGAGCGAGCTGGTACGGCGCAGCTCGGCGGCGAGCAGATCTATCCGGGCGGGCATCGCCGACCACACGGAGTCGGAGGCCACGACCATGTCCAGCGAGCGCGCGTACAGCTCGTTCATCCGGTTGACCAGCTCCGCCAGCGTGAACCGCTCGGAGAGCCTGGCCGGGCCGGTGATCGACGGATCGGGCCGGGCGGCGGCATGGGCCACCGTGACGCCCTCGCCGCGCAGCAGTTCGGTGAGGGCCACGAGGTCCTCCCGGTTCGGGTGGCGCCGCCGGGCCCGCACCTCACGGGCCTCGTTCAGCACCCCCGCGTACGCGTCGAAGTAGCTCCACAGCAGCGTGATCGACTGCTCGGTGGCGCTCCAGCGCTCCCTGGTGACACCGGTGAGCTCGGCGCCCTCCAGGAGCCGGCGCCCGGCGTGGTCCTGGAGGGCGAGGAGCGAGGTCTCGATCGCCTCGTGCTCCGCACCGAGCCGGGCCAGCGCACGGTCCGCCTCGTCCCGGTCCATGACCGGGCCGGGGGGCCGGGCCGCGTAGCTGGGGAAGGGGCCCGCGACGCCCATCGATCACCTCTCCGATCTCCCTGCCGGACGGGGCCCGGCAGGATCCGCCTGATCCGAAGGACAGGCCTCAGTTGCTGCGGTACTTGGGCACCGGCGGCGCCTTGATTCCGGGCAGACCGTCCTCCAGCCACCTGCGGTACGACCGCATCCAGGGGCTGTCGTCGCCCCCGGCCCGGTAGTCGACCAGCACCTGGTTGACCCGCGCCACCAGGTCGTCGGCGCCCTTCTTGGTGGCCACGCCGTAGTACTCCGTGGTGAACGGCTTGTCGCCCTTCAGCTCCACGGCCGGGTCCTGGGCGGCCTGGCCGGCCGCGAGGGCGTTGTCCGTGACGATCGCGTCGACCTCGCCCATCTGGAGCCGCACCAGGCAGTCCAGCTGGTTGGGGACGGTGAGCAGATCCTCGTCCGCGTCGGTGCCGTCGTGCCTGTCCTTGAACACCGAGCCGAACGACTGCTTCTCCAGCGCCTCGTACGCCGTGGACCCCTCGGCCGTGCAGACCCGCTTGCCGGCCAGCGAGGAGTTGTATCCGGTGATCGCGGACTCCTTCGGCGCGAGGACCTGCTGCCCGGCCTGGAAGTAGGCCGTGGAGAACGAGACCTGGTCGAGCCGGGCGCAGTTGATCGTCATCGTCCGGACGACGACGTCGACCTTGTCGTTCTCCAGGGCGGCGATGCGCTGGTTGGTGGGGATCGCCCGGAAGATCACGTCGTTCTCGTCGCCCAGGATGTCCTTGGCGATGGCCCGCACCAGATCGATGTCGAAGCCTTCGAGATCCCGGGACTCCGGATTGCGGTACCCCCACTGGAAGCTGTTCTGGTCGACGCCCGCGATCAGCTTTCCGCGCGCCTTGATGCGGTCGATCGTCCTGCCGCCCGCGACCGAGGGTTCCAGGCTGGCGTCGGGATCGGTGCAGTCGTCGGCCCGGGTCTGTACGCCGTGCGCGGCGCCCGCCCCCGAGACCTCCTGGCCGAAGACGTCGTCGCCGCTGTGGGAGAGCGGCAGCAGGGTCAGCGCCGCCGTCACCGCGCAGGCCGCGGCCATGGCGGTCACACCGCCCCAGCCGCGCAGCCTGCGCAGCGGGCCCGTGGGCCCCGTCCTGGGCTCGTCCTTCCCTGTCATCGCTCCCCCTGTCACCGGAACTCCGAGAGCCTGCGGTTGACCCCGACGATCGCGGCGACCGCGCCCAGCACGGCGAGTGCCGCCGCGCCGATCGGCAGCCCGCCCAGCGCACCGCGCCCGTCCTTGGCGGCCCGGGTGAATTCGTCCTGTTCATGGGCGAGCGCCTGCCGCAGCGCCTTGTCCACCCGGTTGAACGACTCACCGGTCGAGCCCTTGGTCGAGTCACCGGACCCGATGATCTGCTCCAGCGCGGTCTCGTAGTCGCCGCTGTCGTCGGTCTTGCGGGCGGTCCGGTGGCGGCTCTGCCACTCGGTGACACTCTTGATGGCCTTCGCCACCGGCTCGCTTCCCGCGGTGTCGTGGGTGTCGGCGGCGAGCTTCGCGGCCTGGCCCAGCTCCTTGACGAGTGCCTTCATGCCCGTGCCGTAGTCGGTCTCGTACTTGTCGTTCTTGCCGTCAGCGGTGAGCACCGCGCCCCGGGCGACGACCGTGAGGTTCTCGTTGGCGCGCGCCTTCAGCGAGTTGATGCGCGCCCGGTTGAGCACGTCCAGGGACTGCTGCCCGCGCGTATTGGCGTCGGACAGGTCGGAGCGGGCCACCGAATGCCCCACCGCCAGCCACAGCAGGACCACGACCGCGGCCGCGGTCGCCGCCAGCAGGCCGTGGTTGAGCACCCGGTTCGTCCGGTGGAAGTTGCGCCGCTGGGCCCAGAACAGCACGGCCAGCGCGATCACACCGATGCCGAGCGAGAAGAACGGCCAGGTCCGCGCGGAGTCGTAGTCCTGGCCGAGCCGGCCGGTCTCCGCCGTGTACAGCCGCTCCGCGGCCGGGAGCATGTCCTTGGCCATCTTCTGGTTCGCGTACCGGAGATAGGCGCCGCCCAGCGGCAGCCCCTGCCGGTTGCTCGCGCGGGCGCGCTCGATCAGCCCGGTGTAACGCGGGAGTTCCTCGTTGAGCTTGGTGATCTCGTGGCCGGACTTCGTCGAGGAGTCCGTGTTGGCCGCGGCCTTCACCAGCAGTCGGGAGGCCTCCTGGATGTCCGTCACGTACTGGTCGTGGACGGCGCGCGGCTCCTGCGGACCGGCCAGGAAGCCGCTCGCCGCCGCGGCGTCGGCATCGGCCAGCGAGCGGTAGATGTTCGCCGCGTCCGCGCTGAGCGGCTGGCTGCGCTTCACCACGTCGTCGGCGGAGGTCGCCCGGTCGGAGATCTCGAAGGCCGTCACGGCCCCGAACGCGACGACGAGCAGCGCCAGTACGGCCCCGATGATCTGGAGCCGGCCCGGTTCGGTCGTCGCCGCGGCACGCAGCCGGTCGGTCACCACCGCGCGGCCACCGCGCTGCGGCGGTACGGGTACGGGCGCAGGCAGTTGCTCCGGCGCGCGTTGCGGCGGCGCCGGGCGCACATTCGGCGGGTATGTCACTTGACCTCCCCCTCGGTCACTGACGGCGGCCCGCCCCCCGGCCGATCGGGGGACTGGTACCCGGCCAGAAGTATGGCCGCAGGGAACGGTGTCCATACAGCGAACGCCTGGATCCTGCACCGGTCCGTGAACGCAATCAACTGCAGTCAACAGCATTCGATCAAGGCCGGCACCGCCGATCAAGACGATCGGCGGCGCAATCCCCCGAAGGCGAACCGATCTCCCCCACCAGGAACACGTCCGGGGCGGCTGATCGGTTCCCTTGCGGAAGGGGCGCCCCGCGGCACGAAGACCACGGGACGCCCCTGATACCCACTGATGTCACAGCATGTCAGGCGTACTGCGCCCGCAGTCTGCCGTGCACCTCGGGAGCGGCGCCCGTGTGGTCCAGGCCCAGCAGCCCGGCGCCCAGCACCGGGGACTCCTTCACCACCCGGACCACCGCCTTCGGTGCCCGTACCGCGAGGAGTTCGGTGATCCGGTCGTCCAGCTGCGGGTGCCGCGCCGCCAGCACGCTGCCGCCCAGCACCACCGGAGCCTCCTCGCCGAGCAGACCGAGCCGGGACAGCGCGACCGAGGCCATGGCCACGACCTCCTCCGCCAGCCGGTCCACGAGGCCGTGCGCCACCGCGTCGCCGGCCGCGCCCGTCGCGAAGAGCACCGGCGTCAGCTCGTGCCGCCGCTCGGACTCGATCCGGCCCAGATGAAGCGCCTCTATCAGCGCGTACATCGAGTCGAGCCCGAAGTGAGCGGGCAGCGTACGGGCCAGTGCGGTCGGCTCACCGCGGCCGTCCTCCGCCCGGGAGGCGAACCACATCGCCTCCTCCGCCAGGCCCGAACCACCGCCCCAGTCGCCGGATATCCGGCCTATGGCGGGGAAGCGCGCGGTGCGCCCGTCCGGCACCATGCCGACGCAGTTGATCCCCGCACCGCACACGACGGCCACGCCGCGCGGTTCGTCGACCCCGGCCCGCAGGATCGCGAAGGTGTCGTTGCGCACCTCCACCGTGCGGCCCCAGCCGCGGGCGCCCAGGGCCTCGGTCAGCTGCTCCTCCTCGACGGGCAGATCGGCGTTGGCGAGACAGGCCGACACATGGGCGACGGTCTCCGCGCCCGCACCGGCCGTGGCCAGCGCCCGTTCCACCGCGGCGCCCAGCGCGTCCACGGCGGTGCCGATGCCGACCACGGGCGGCTGGAAGCCGCCGCCGCGGGCCGTGGACAGCACGGTGCCGTCCGCGCCTATCAGCGCCACATCGGTCTTGCTGTTCCCCGCGTCGATCGCGAGGACCGAACCGTTCACGCCCACGCCAGGTGCTCCCGGTTGTGCGCGATCAGCTTGTCGGTGAGCGCCTCCGCGTACTCGAACTGGCCGATCAGCGGGTGCGCGAGCAGGGCCTTGAACACCCGGTCGCGGCCACCGCGCAGCGCGGCCTCCAGCGCGAGGTCCTCGTACGCCGTCACATTGCCGATCAGCCCGGCGTAGAGCGGGTCGAGCTCCGGCACGGCGAGCGGCGTCGCGCCCGTACCGTCGACCTTCGCCTGTACCTCGATCACCGCGTCGTCCGGCAGGAACGGCAGCGTCCCGTTGTTGTACGTGTTGACCACCTGGTGCGGGGAACCGCCGCCGCCCAGCAGCGAGGCGGCCAGGTCCACGGCGGCCTCCGAGTAGAAGGCCCCGCCGCGCTTGGCGAGCAGCGCGGGCTTCTCGTCGAGCGCCGGATCGCCGTACATGGCGAGCAGTTCCTTCTCCATCGCGGCGACCTCGGCCGCCCGCGAGGGCTTGGTGCCGAGCTCCCGCACGACCTCGTCGTGCGCGTAGAAGTAGCGCAGGTAGTACGAGGGGACGACGCCGAGGCGGTCCACGATCGCCCGCGGCATGTGCAGGTCGTCCGCGATCGCGTCGCCGTGCTCGGCGATCAGCCGCGGCAGTACGTTCTCGCCCTCGGGGCCGCCGAGGCGCACCCCGAGCTCCCAGGTCAGGTGGTTCAGCCCGACGTGGTCGAGGTGCACCTCACCCGGGGTCACGTCGAGCAGCCGGGCGAACTTGCGCTGGAAGCCGATCGCCACGTTGCACAGGCCGACGGCCTTGTGACCGGCCTGGAGCAGCGCCCGGGTCACGATGCCGACGGGGTTGGTGAAGTCGATGATCCACGCGTTCGGGTTGGTGCGCCGGACGCGCTCGGCGATGTCCAGGACGACCGGGACGGTGCGCAGGGCCTTGGCGAGGCCGCCGGCGCCGGTGGTCTCCTGGCCGATGCAGCCGCACTCCAGCGGCCATGTCTCGTCCTTGCCGCGGGCGGTCTGGCCGCCCACGCGGAGCTGGAGCAGCACCGCGTCGGCGTCGGCGACGCCCGCGTCGATGTCCGTGGTGGTGACGATCCGCCCCGGGTGGCCCTGCTTGGCGAAGATCCGCCGTGCGAGGCCCCCGACGAGTTCGAGGCGGTCGGCCGCCGGGTCGACGAGCACCAGCTCCTCGACCGGCAGGGTGTCCCGCAGGCGTGCGAAACCGTCGATCAGTTCAGGTGTGTAGGTGGACCCGCCACCCACTACTGCGAGCTTCATGAATCAGCCCTTTACTCCGGTCAGTGTGACGCCTTCGACGAAAGCCTTCTGTGCGAAGAAGAAGACGACGATCACAGGGGCCATGACCAGAACGGTCGCGGCCATGGTCAGGTTCCAGTCGGTGTGGTGTGCGCCCTTG
The DNA here is from genome assembly GCF_044744085.1 of Streptomyces sp. NPDC087428. Lineage (NCBI taxonomy): Bacteria > Bacillati > Actinomycetota > Actinomycetes > Kitasatosporales > Streptomycetaceae > Streptomyces > Streptomyces sp. NPDC087428. Next base: position 297,194 of record NZ_JBIUXR010000001.1, on the reverse strand, counting down.
AAGGACTCCAGTCCATAACTCAGCGTCCACGCCCCCGGGTTCTCGGAGGCGTAGATCTGCGGTCCGAAGTAGTCGTTCCAGGCGTAGAAGAACTGGAAGAGTGCGACGGCGGCGATACCCGGCTTGGCCATCGGTATCACGACGCGGAGCAGGGTGCGGAACTCGCCGCAGCCGTCCACCTTCGCCGCGTCCAGGTACTCGTTCGGAATGGTCAGCAGGAACTGCCGCAGCAGGAAGATGGAGAACGCGTCGCCGAACGCCATCGGGATGATCAGCGGCCAGAGCGTGCCGGACATGTCCAGCTGCTTGGCCCAGAACAGGTACATCGGGATGACGACGACCTGCGGCGGCAGCATCATCATCGAGATGACGAGCATCAGCGACAGATGCCGGCCGCGGAAGCGGAACTTGGCGAGCGCGTACGCCACGGGCAGCGAGGACACCACCGTGAGGACGGTGCCCAGACCCGCGTACAGCAGGGTGTTCCTCCACCAGGTCAGGAAGCCCGGGGTGTGGAACACCTCCTTGTAGTTGCTCCACTCGAAGGGGTGCGGCCACAGGTCACGGGTCAGTGCCTGCTGGTCGCTCATCAGTGAGGTGAGGAGGAGGAAGACGAACGGCAGCACGAAGAAGAGCGCGGCCGCGACGCCGAGCGAGTGCACGCCGATCCAGTGCAGCAGCGCCTTGCGGCGCGCCACGCGCTCGGCCGGGGTGACCGGGTCGCTCACCGGCCCGCCGGCCTTCGGGGTGTCGAGAACCTGCGCCACGTCACTCACCTGCCTGGATCAGTCCGCTGCGGCGCCGCATCAGCAGTGCGGTGAACGCCATGGCGAGGACGAAGAGAACGAGCGCGACCACACAGGCGGAGCCGTAGTCGAAGCGCTGGAAACCGAGGTTGTACACGAGCTGCGGAAGCGTCAGTGTCGACTTGTCGGGATAACCCGGTTCGAACTGCTGCCCGGAGCCGCCCATGACACCCGAGGCGACTTTCCCCGCCACCAGTGGCTGGGTGTAGTACTGCATCGTCTGGATGATGCCGGTGACCACGGCGAACATGATGATCGGCGAGATGTTCGGCAGCGTGACGAAGCGGAACCGCTGGTACGAGGACGCCCCGTCCAGCTCCGCCGCCTCGTACTGCTCCTTGGGGACGTCCAGGAGCGCGGCCATGAAGATCACCATCAGGTCGCCCACCCCCCAGACCGCGAGCGCGGTCAGCGCGGGCTTGGACCAGGCGGCGTCGGTGAACCAGCCCGGGGTCGGCAGCCCGAGCTCGCCGAGGATCGAGTTGACCGGTCCGGTACCCGGGTTGAGCAGGAAGACGAAGCCCAGCGTGGCGGCGACCGGCGGCGCGAGGTAGGGCAGGTAGAAGAGCGTCCGGAAGACTCCGGTACCCGTCTTGATCTTGGTGATCAGCATGCCGATGCCGAGTCCGAACACCACCCGGCAGGTCACCATGACCAGGACCAGCCACAGCGTGTTGCGCAGGGCGGGCCAGAACAGCGGGTACTCGTTGAAGACGAACGACCAGTTCTTCAGCCCGCTGAACTCCGGGGCCGAGAAGCCGTCGTAGCTGGTGAAGGAGAAATAGAGCGTGGAGATCAGCGGGTAGGCGAAGAAGACGCAGAACCCGATCAGCCACGGCGACATGAAGGCCGCGGTCCGAAGCGCCGAACGGCGGCGCTTCGAGCGGAGTGTGTACGTGCTCATCGTGGTGCTACTTCGCCTGTGCGATCGCGGCGTCGATCTCCTTGGCGGTCTTTTCCAGACCCGCCTTGATGTCCTTCTGGTTGCCCTTCTCGATGTCGAAACCGAGGTTCTGAAGGGACACCAGGTACGCGCCGCCGTTCACCGAGGGCGGGGTGGTGGTGCTCTTCGGGTTGGCGGCGATGTCCAGGAAGGTCTTGAAGCGCGGGTCGTACTTCAGCTTCGGCGACTTCAGCGCGGCCAGCGTGGACGGCACGTTGTGAATGGCGTTGGCGAAGTTCACCACCGCGTCGGTGTCGGTCGTCATGAACTTCACCAGCTCCCAGGCGGCGTTCTGCTTGGACGAGGTGGCGGCGATACCGGCGATGGTCCCGGTCAGATAGCCCTTGCCGTACGTGTCGGCCTGGTCGTCCGCGACGGGCATCGGGGCCACGCCGATCTCGAACTTCGGCTTGGTCTCCTCGGCCATGCCCAGACGCCATTCGCCGTCCAGCTGCATGGCCACCTGGCCGGTGTGGAACGGGTGCTTGGCGCCCCACTCGTCACCGAAGCCGGTGCGGAACTTCTCCAGCTTCTGATAGCCGCCCAGCGAGTCGACCAGCTTCTTCTGGTTGCCGAGCATGGCGGCGAACGCCGGGTCCTCGGCGATGTTCGACTTGCCGTCCGCGTCGAAGTACTCCGGGTCCCAGCCGCCGAGGTAGTGCTCGGTGGTCGACTCGTAGCCGTGGTAGTTCGGCATGAAGCCGAGCTGCTCGTACGAGTCGCCCTTCGTCTTCGTCAGCGTCTTGGCGTCGGCGGCCAGCTCGGACCAGGTCTTGGGCGGGCTCGTGATGCCGGCCGCCTTGAACGCGTCCTTGTTGTAGTAGAGGCCGTACGCGTCACCGAGCAGCGGGACCGTGCAGCGCACGCCCTCGAACTGGGTGTACTCGTTCATCGCCTTGGGGAAGGTCGCGTCCGCGTCGATCCCGTCCTTCTTCAGGAACGGGTTGAGGTCGACGAAGGCCTTCGACTTGCAGAACTTGCCCACGTTGTTCGTGGTGAAGGACGAGACGACGTCCGGAGCCTTCGAACCGCCCGCGCGGAGCGCCTGGTTGATCTTGTCGTCGGTCATGTTGCCGACGACCTTCACATGGATGTTGGGGTGCGCCTTCTCGAAGGCGTCGACCGTGTCCTGAATTCCCTTGACCTCGTTCGGGGCACTCCAGCCGTGCCAGAAGTTGATGGTCGTCTCCTTGGACGCATCATCCTTGGCACCGGAGCTGCTCTGCCCGGTACAGGCGGAGGCGAACAGGGCTATCGCGGCGGTCGCGGCGAGTGCGACGGCCGGCTTCCGGCGGTTTCCGGACATGGTGGTGTCTCCCGATGAAGGGTTGGGACAGGGAAGGGAAGGCGGGGTACGTCAGGGGGGTGGCGGAGGGGGTCAGCGCGAGGTGTCGAACACTTCGTCGCGGGTGGTGGCGAGCGCGCTCTCCAGCGCGCCGCGCAGTACGGGCCGCTGGGTGACCTCACCGGCGATCAGCCGGGGCCGGGACGCCGCGAGCTCGGCGAGCTCGGCCGCCACCCGGCCGCGCAGCGGTTCCCCGCCGCGCGAGATCAGTTCTCCCGACAGCACGACGACCTCGGGGTCCAGCACGGCGAGCATGGAGGCGAGGCCGGTCGCCAGGCCGGTGGCGAACTGGTCGAGCAGCCGGCCGTACGGCCCGCCCTCGCCCCGCTCCACGGCCTCGGCCGCCCGGCCCACCAGCGCGGCGGCGATCTCGTGGTGGGTGCCGGGACCGCGGACCGCATCGTCGTCGATGCCCAGCTCACGGGCGAGCCTGGCGAGCACCTGGGCACCGGCCAGCTCCTGGAAGCCGCCCGAGTTGGCCTTGGTGACCTGCCGGACCAGTGGCGCGCCCGGCACCGGCAGGAACCCGACCTCACCGGCGCCACCGGTGAAGCCCCGGTGCAGCCGGCCGTTGATGACGAGGGCGGCGCCGAGGCCCTCCTCGTTCCACAGCAGGACGAAGTCGTCGTGGCCCCGGGCCGCGCCGAGCCGTTGTTCGGCCACCGCGACGAGGTTCACGTCGTTCTCGTACTCGACCGGCATCGGCAGGAAGGCGGCCAGTTCGTCCAGCAGGGTCGGGGAGTGCCAGCCGGGCAGGTGCGAGGCGTACCGCAGCCTGCCCGTGCCCGGGTCGAAGGCGCCCGGCGTGCCGATGACGAGCCGGTGCACGTCCGAGCGGGTCAGCCCGGCGTCCTTGACCGCCCCGTCCAGCGCGTCCGCCACCTGCCGCACCACGCTGTCGGCGCGCCGCCCCGGGGTCCGCAGCTCGAACTCCCCGACCGTCTCACCCGTCACATCGGCGACGGCGGCGACGATCCGCTGGGCGTTCACGTCGAGCCCCGCCACATGGGCGGCCGAGGCGTTGACGGCGTAGAGCTGTGCGTTGGGCCCCGGCCGCCCGGCCGCGGTCCCGGTGGCGACGACCAGACCGGCTGCCTCCAGTCGGGCCAGCAACTGGGAGGCGGTGGGCTTCGAGAGGCCCGTCAGCTTCCCGATCCGGGTCCGCGAGAGGGGGCCGTGCTCCAGCAGCAGGTCGAGGGCGGCCCGGTCGTTCATGGCCCGCAGAACGCGGGGGGTACCCGGCGTGGTTCCGGCCATGATCACTGCACCTGCCCTCTGTTAGGAAAGTTTCCTATTCGGTGAGAGGACCGTAGGGCGCACGTCACCTGGGCGTCAATGGTCTGCACCGCTGTGGCAACCAAAGCGTTACCTGGGCGGGGGCCGGTGGTGCGGGCGGCGGCCCGGCGCCCCGCGGGTGCCCTGTCGGAGTGCATTCCCAACAGGGCGGTCGGTGAACCGAGTTGGCCCGGATCCATCGCAGGCGGGCCGGTCGGCCGGGAACGGGTGAGGGGCGCCCCGCAGACCTCGCGGGACGCCCCTCACCCGTACGGCGTACGGTCGCCGGCTACTTGGATATGTTCGGCGGCGGGACGATCGGGGTCGCCGCCAGGGACTGGGGCGAGGTGGCGGAGGCGTACGCCGAGGGGGCGGCCATGGCGGCCGTCGGGTCGGCGGCCGAGGGCTCGTCGGGCGGGGCCGGGACGCCGCCGACCAGGCGGATGCCCGCCTCGTCGAAGGCGCGCTTGATCCGCCAGCGCAGCTCGCGCTCCACGCCCAGGGCCTTGCCCGGCATCGTCTTGGCGGTCACCTGGACGGTCATCGAGTCCAGCAGCACGCTGTCCAGGCCCAGGATCTCCACCGGACCCCACAGGCGCTCGGTCCACGGGTCCTCCTTGGCCATCTGCTGGGCGGCCTCCGTGATGACCGTACCGACCTGTTCGAGGTCCTCCGTGGGGCGCACCTGCACATCGACGCCCGCGGTGGACCAGCCCTGGCTGAGGTTGCCGATCCGTTTCACCTCGCCGTTGCGGACGTACCAGATCGCGCCGTTGTCGCCGCGCAGCTTGGTGACCCGCAGACCGACCTCGATGACCTCGCCGGAGGCGACGCCCGCGTCGATGGTGTCGCCGACGCCGTACTGGTCCTCCAGGATCATGAAGACGCCGGAGAGGAAGTCGGTGACCAGATTGCGCGCACCGAAGCCGAGCGCCACCCCGGCGACCCCGGCGGAGGCCAGCAGCGGGGCCAGATTGATCTGGAACGCGCCCAGGATCATCAGGGCCGCAGTGCCGAGGATCAGGAACGAGGCCACCGAACGGAGTACCGAACCGATCGCCTCCGAGCGCTGGCGGCGGCGCTCCGCGTTGACCAGCAGACCGCCCAGCGCGGTGCCCTCCACCGCCTGCGCGCTGCGGTTCATGCGTTCGATGAGCTTGGTCAGGGCACGGCGGACCGCTGTGCGCAACACGATCGCGATGGCGGCGATGAGCACGATCCGCAGACCGGTGTTCAGCCAGGTGGACCAGTTCTGCTCCACCCAGCCCGCGGCGTTGCCTGCCTGCTTCGCGGCTTCGTCCAGCGAGCCACCGGGCTCGGGCGACTGGGCCGCTGCCAACAGGGCGGACAGGGACACGGTGAAACCTCCAGTTGGGCGAGCGCTGACCAACCACACTAACGGGGCATCCGGCGTGCTCCGTTGTCGTGATCCCCGGGAGAGACGCGTCTCACCCGGGGATATGGAGCAGGTAAAGGACCAGGCCGGCAGCCCGCGTGTGGCCGATCGCACATCGGGCGCGGGGCCCCGGCGGCAGGGCCCCCGAAGGGCCTGTTCCGGCCCGTTCCCGTCGTTCGGACGGCACGGGCCGGGAGGAAAATCCTCCCGGCCCGTTACCCGGACGTGGTGGCGCTTCGACCAGGCCAGAGGGGAGACTGAAATCAGATCGTCCCGGCGCGAGCCACGCGTCGCCGGCGTACAAGGAGGCATCAACCGTGCCGCATGTCCTGGTTCTCAATGCGTCGTACGAGCCGCTCGGCGTCGTACCGCTCCGCCGCGCGCTCGTCCTCGTCCTGGAGAACAAGGCCATCTGCCTCGAGGAGTCCGGCGCCTTCATGCACAGTGCCACCCGTGCCGTCCCGGCACCCAGCGTCGTCCGCCTGAAGCGGTTCGTGCGCGTTCCCTACCGGGGCCCCGTCCCGCTGACCCGCCGGGCGCTCTTCGCCAGGGACGGCGGGCGCTGCATGTACTGCGGCGCCGCCGCGACCAGCGTCGACCACGTCATTCCGCGCAGCCGCGGCGGACAGCACGCCTGGGAGAACGTGGTGGCGGCCTGCCGCCGCTGCAACCACGTCAAGGCCGACCGGCACCTGCCGGAGCTCGGCTGGCGGCTCCACCAGCCGCCCGCCCCGCCGACCGGGCTCGCCTGGCGGATCATCGGCACGGGCCACCGCGACCCGCGCTGGCTGCCCTATCTGCAACCGTTCGGAGCGGACGACGCGATGGCCCGGATCGATGGCATCTCCGCCTGAGCCCCCGGCCCCTCGTGGTCCGGGAGGGTGCCTGCGCGCACCACCGCGCGGCCCTACGTGAAGCGCAGCTCCGCGGGGTTCGCCATGCGCCGCAGCAGCGGCAGTGACGTCGCGGCGGCCAGCAGGCAGGCGGCGTACACCCCCACGGGCACCAGGAGCGGGAGCATCGACGGAAAGCTGCCCGGGGCGACGAGTGCGGAGTACGCGAGGTGCACCGTCATGCCGCCGGTACCCGCCAGCAGCATCGCCGGGGCCAGCGGGAGCGCGGTCTCCAGGAGCAGCGCCCTGGTCAGCACCGCTCGCGGCACCCCTGCCGCGGCCTGGGCGGCGAGCCCCCGGCGGCGGGTGGCGAGGGACTCCGCGGCGCCCACGGCCAGACCGCAGAGGCCGACGAAGAGGGCCACCAGGACGGCTGCCCCGGTGAGGTCGAGACCGGTGGTGTAGAAGTCGAGGTCCACCGGTGCGTAGCCGCCCCGCACGCGCAGAACGGCGAGCATGACCTCCCGCACTCCCACGAAGCCCGTTCCGACGACGGTCACCAGCAGCAACGCGGAGTGGGTACGCACGGCCGCCCACGGGTCCTCCCGCAGGCGGCCGGCGGCGATCAGTACCGCGGGACTCCTCGCGCCGGCCGCCAGACGGCGGCCCATGAAGGCGGCCGAGGCCCCGGCCGCCCAGAGCGCGCCCGCCGAGGTGAGGAGCACCAGGGAGATCACCAGCGGCGGGAACGGGTTGGCGCCGGAGCCGTTGTCCGAGAGGAGGAGGGCCGCCGCGGCGAGCACGATCCCCGGAAGCAGGAGCGCGAACGCCGTCCGCCGGTCGGGCTCCGACCGCACCCGGCGCAACCGGCCGAGCGGCGCGGCGATCACCTTGCGCAGCGCGAACCCGCTCACCAGCGCGGCGACCACCGGTATGCCGAGCACGACCACCGCGAAGCCGGCCCAGGCCGGGGGCGGCGGCGTGCGGCCGGAGCCCGCGAGGACCGCGGCGAACACGGCGAAGCCGGCGAGGACACCCGCCAGGCACGCCGGCCCGGATTCCAGAGCGGCGATGCGCCGCACCTGCCGGGGTGACGCCCCGGCGAGCCGCAGCGCCGCCGTCCGCCGGTCCCGGTGGACGGCGCCGATCCGGGCGCACTGGCCCAGGAAGCCGAACACGGGGACGAGCAGGAGCAGGAGCGTGGCCACCACACCGGTGCGCTGACCGGGCTGGTTCAGCAGGCCGTGTCCGAACCCGATGGACACCTGCCCCGAGACCGCGGACACCGTGACCGCCGCGAGAGCCAGGCCGGTGGCGAGCAGTGCGCCGATCGCGGTGAGCGCGATCCGCCACCACTCACGGCGGTCCGAACCACGGATCAGGGTCCAGGCGATGCGTGCGTCAGTTCTCATGGCAGGCCGCCTCCTGGACGGTGAACCGCGTAGCGCCGGAGTGGACGGCCCCGTCACGCAGCCACACCTCCCGGTCCGCGTACGCCGCGATCTGGGCGTCGTGCGTGATGAGCAGCACCGCGGTGCCGGACTCGCGGGAGGCGTGCACCAGAGCGGTCATCACCTGTTCGCCGGCGAGGGAGTCGAGCGCGCCCGTCGGCTCGTCCGCGAAGACGGCCTTCGGCCCGGTGACCAAGGCCCTTGCCAGTGCGATCCGTTGGCTCTGCCCGCCGCTCAGCTCGCCCGGCCGCAGGTCGGCCTGCCCCCGTACGCCGAAGCGCTCCAGCCAGGAGTCCGCGCGCCGCTGCGCCTCGGCGCGCCCGGATCCGGCGAGCAGGAGGGGCAGGGCCACGTTGTCGAGCGCGGTGAGTTCGGGGATCAGCTGCCCGAACTGGAACACCATGCCGAAGTCGGTACGCCGCAGCTCGCTGAGGCGCGCCTCGGGCAGCAGGCCGAGTTGCTCGTCTCCGTAGGTGACCGCCCCCTCGTCGGGGCGGACGATGCCCGCGAGGCAGTGCAGCAGCGTGGACTTCCCGCTGCCGCTGGCACCGGTGACGGCGAGGATCTCGCCGGCGTGGAGGTCGACGGAGGCGCCGCGCAGCGCCTCCGTCCGCCCGTACCGTTTCGTCAGGCCGGTGGCGGTGATCAGCGGCGGCGATGACTGGGTGTGCTGATCGGCTTGCGTTCTCATAAGGGCTGGACCTCCGTGGTCAGGGTGGCGAGACGGGTCGCCGTGGTGGCCATCCACCGCACGTCGGCGTCCAGATGGTTCAGGGCGTAGTCGGCCGAGAGGACCGTGCTGAGGCCGGCCCCGGGCGTGGTCTTGAGCTGGGTCAGTTCGTGCATCCGCGCCATGTGCGCGGCGCGCTGGGCCCGGAGGTAGGCGGCCGCGTCCGTGGTGCGGTCACCGCCGGCGGCCGCCGCGACGAGGATCGAGGTGACGACCTTGGCGAAGATCTCGTTCGTCACGAAGGGCGCGGGCGGCGCGATCTCGCCGGCCCATCGGGCGAGTTCGCGTGCGCCTTCGTCCGTGGAGCGGTAGAGGGTGCGCTCGGGGCCGCCGTCGGAATCGGTGCCCTCGACCGCGGCCAGACCGTCCCGCACCAGGCGTTGCAGGGTCGTGTAGACCTGCGCGTACGCCAGGGGGCGGGCCTGCGGGAAGAGTTCGTCGTACCGCCCTTTCAGTTCGTAGCCATGGCTGGAGTCCCCGGCAAGCAGCCCGAGGAGGACGTGGCGGATACTCATGGACGCGACTATATACTCGGTATATGTACTGAGTGAATAGCGAAGTGCGGGAAGTGGTGGGGGAGAGCGCGGAAAGGGCGGACTTCCCCCTTCGGGGGCCTACGGAAGCGGCACCGGACCGGTGTCGCTACTCCGCCACGGCGTACGCCTGGACCGACCAGAGCGAGTAGCCGTACTCGGTGGCCCGCCCGTCGCCCTGGACCCTGATGAACCGGGTGTCCTTCGCGTCCATCCGGAGCGACTCGTGCCCGCCCCTGCCCTCCCGGACGGTGGCCGCCGTGCGCCAGGTGCGGCCGTCCGCGGAGACCTGTACGCGGTAGCGGGAGGCGTACGCGTCCTGCCAGTCCAGCACCACCTGCCCGAGCCGGACCGGCGCGGGCAGTTCGGCCTGCCACCAGGCGCCGTCCTCGGCCGGTGAGGACCAGCGGGTCTCCGGGTCGCCGTCCGACGCGGCGGACGCGGGGAAGTCCGCCGTCTCGTCGCCCGACGAGGACGCGGTGGCCGTGCGCAGCAGATCGGGGCCCGCGGTGCGCGGGAAGGCCCGGACGGTGAGGGTGGTCTCCTCCGCGCCGAAGGAGAACGGCACCTGGTACTCGCCCGCCGGGGTGTCCGCGGGGACGGTGATCTCCACGGGCACGTCGGTGCGGGAGCCGCGCTGGACGGTCGTCTCCTTGGGCACCCGCACCTTGATGCCCTTGGGGGCCTTCGCGGTGAGCGCGCCCCGTACCTCGGCCGGACGGCCGGCGGAGAGCCGTGCCTCGACCCGCTGCGGCTCGCCGCCGATCTCGGCGTCCGTCTCCCCGTGCGCGAGGTCGAGCCGGGCGGCGGGCTCGTCGCCGAACCACGGCACCAGCGAGCGCACCCGGGGCGCCGTTCCGGCGGACGGGGCCGCGCCCGCGAGCGGCGGGATGATCAGGGGCGGCGCACCGGTGACCGACGGGACGGCGGTCGGCCAGCTGATCCGGACCGCGTCGGCCCGCAGGCCCCGCCCTCCCGTCTGGGTCCAGCCGCTCGCAGACAGGGCGCCGAGGCTGTGCCAGCCCTCACCGGGGACATGGGCCTGGACCGTCGCGTCCGCCGCGGTGGCGCCGTCGCCCGGGACGGCCGTCGCGGTGACGGCCTCCAGCGGACGCGCCCGGTTCAGCCGCACCGTGTAGCTGCCCTGCGCCTCGGTCACCGTGCCGTTGTCGCGGTTCGTCCCGGTCCAGGTGTCGGCCTCCTTGCGCGCCCGGTCCAGGAACGGGCCGAGCACCCCCTTGCCGACCGTCGCGCCGCCCGCCTTCACGGCCCTGCGCACCGGCTCCAGGGCCAGCGACGCCTGCCAGGCGGCCGCCCCGTCACCGCGTGCCTGGGCCTGGAGCAGATCGACGGCCAGCTCACCCGCCCTGCCGTACCGGGACAACTGTTCCGTCCACGGGCGCACTTCGTCGTCGAGCCGCCCGTCCGCCAGTCCGGCCAGCCGCTGCGGGGTCTCGCGCATCACGGTGAACGCGGACCGCAGCCGGTCCGCCGCCTTGTCGCGCGCCGCGGCGTCCGTCCCCGCCCGGGACTTCCAGAACGAGTCGAGCAGCGGCCGCAGATACGCCGATTCGGCACCGCCCAGCACGGAGGCCGCGCTGTTGCCGGCCAGGGCGCGCAGCGCGTCCCGGCTGCCGGTGTCCCCGCCCGCGAGGTCGTCGATGGCCGCCTGCCAGGACTCCTGCGGCTGGTACCCCTTCGGGTTCCAGGCGAAGTCGGCGGCGGTGAACAGCGGGATCCGGGAGGCGGACGGCTGCTCCATCGCGTTGGCCAGCAGCGCCGCGGAGCCGATGGCGACCGCCGGATCGCGGCCGGTGTACGGACCGAGGAAGATCCGGTCCTGCGCGTAGTCGTTGACCGGGTAGTTGTCCATCGTGACCAGCGGATGGCGGAACGTGGCGCGCGCGCCGGCCAGCTCGCCGCCGGTGATGGTCCTCGGCACGACCCCGACGCCGGTCCAGGCGACCTGCACCCGGTCGTCGAGCTCCTTGGCGAGCGCCGTGCGGTAGGCGGTCGCCCCGTCCTGGTAGAACTCCGTCGGCATCATCGACAGCGGCTGCGCGCCCGGATGACGGTCCGCGAGGTGCTGGGCCACGCTGCTCACGACGCGGGCCTGCGCCCTGGCCGCCGCCTCCGGACCGTCACCGAAGGTGTCGGCGTCGGCCGAGCAGTGCCATTCGCTGTAGCTGACGTCCTGGAACTGCACCTGGAAGACCCGCACCCCCAGCGCCCACATCGCGTCGATCTTCTTCGTCAGCGCCTTCACGTCGCGGTCCGAGGACAGGCACATCGACTGGCCGGGTGCCACGGCCCAGCCGAGCGTCACGTGCTCCGCGGCGGCCCGTTCGGCCAGCGCGCGGAAGTCGGCGCGCCGCTCCGCGGGGTACGGATCGCGCCAGCGGGTCGTCCGGTAGGGGTCGTCGCCCGCCGCGTACAGATACCGGTTCTGCTTGGTGCGCCCCATGAAGCCGAGCTGGGAGAGCCGTTCCTCCTGCGTCCAGGGCTGCCCGTAGAACCCCTCGGTCATCCCGCGCACGGCGCTGGACGGCCAGTCCCGGACGGTGGCCCCGGCGACGCTGCCGCCCCGGATCAGCTGACGCAGCGTCTGCACCGCGTGGAACAGCCCGTCGTCGCCGAGGCCGTCCACGGCGACGGTGTCCCGGCCCGCGACCGGGCCGGCCGCGATCCGGTAGCCGCCGGCCGGGAGATCGTCACGGTCGGGGGCGCGCAGCGTGCGCAGCGCGTCCAGGGCCCCGTCGCCGCCGAGCCTGATGACGGGCCCGCGGCCCGGCAGGGCTTCGTGGACGGTCCGCACTCCCGCGGCGCGCAGGACCTCACGGAGCGCGGTGACGGCGTACGGGTCGGCCTGCGCGCCGACGAGGAGGGTGACCTCGCCGGAGAGGGGGACCGAGGCGCCGGACGCCTTGATGCTCTGCGGCCGGGGCCACACGGTGGGCAGCGCGCCGTCGTCCGTGCGGTCGGGGGTGCTGGCGGCGGGGTGACCGGGTACCTGGGGGGCGGCGAGGGCGGCCGGGGCTCCCGCGGAGAGCAGCCCGCCGAGCACGGCCACGGCGACCGCTGCCGCCTGCTTCCTGCGCCTGAGCTGCATGCCCGTTCTCCCTCGCTCCCACCGGTGGGCTCCGAGCCCACCACCCGCGCGCGAGGGTGTCAATGCGCGTGGTCGTTGTGGTGCAAATGCCCGATGTGGCGGATGGGGTGGGACGGGTGCGCCTGACGTCGTGTCACGCGAAAGATGACGCCGAATGGCCTAAAACAGCGGACGTCTTACGGGGAATCGGCCCCCGGGGAACGGATTGTGACCCAGAGCACGTTGAACTCGTTGTCATAACGTCTACGTCTGCGGACGCGTCCGCTGGGTAGGCCTGCTGTGTCCTGCTCTCGACGGCCAGGAGGCCACCATGCCCGCTGCCGCGCAGCTCCTGCTCTCCGCCCTGACCAAACCGGTGCCGGGGCCCGCCCCGCTGATCAGCGCGTGCCCCGCCACCACCCCCGGCCCGCTCACCAGCGAGGCCCCGCTGGCCGACGCCATACCTCTGACCAGTGAGCCCCCGCTCGCCGACGCCACGCCACTGACCAGCGAGCCCCCGCTCGCCGTTCTCGCCCCGCTGACCAGCGAGCCGGCCACCTCCGGCAGCGCGTGGGGCATGGAGTCCCCAGGAGTCTGAATGGGCTTGTCCCGGCTCGCCGCACTGCACGGCGTCGCCACCTCCTACTCCCCGTCCGCCGACGTCACGGTGCCCGTCCCCGACGGCACGGTCGTCGCGGTGCTCGCCGCGCTCGGTGTCGACGCCGCCACGCCGGAGGCGGTACGGGAGGCGCTCGCCGCCGCCGAGTCCGCGGCCGGCTCCCGGCTGCTCCCGCCCACCGTGGTCGTGTGGACGGGCGAGCCACTGCCCGCGGCCCTGGCCGCTCTGCCGCCCGGCACGGAGCTGACCGTCCGGCCCGAGGAGGCCGGTTCACCGCCGCCGCCCCCGATGCGGACCCCCGACGGGGATACGGATCCGGCCGTTTCCGGCCCAGCGGGCGGCTCGGCACGGGATACGGCACCCGGCTCAGTGCCCGGCTCAGTGCCCGGCCCGGTGCCCGGTGCGACGGACCCCGTGCCCGCGCCCGGCTGGTGGGCCGAACCCCCGCTCGGCGTGCACCGGCTGACCGTCCGGGCGCCGGAGCGGCCGGCCGAGTCCTGCACGCTCGTCGTCGCCCCGGCCCGCGTCCCGCAGCCGCCCGCCCGCAGCCACGGCTTCCTGGTACAGCTCTACTCGCTGCTCTCCGCCCGCTCCTGGGGCATGGGTGATCTCGGTGACCTCGCCGATCTCGCCTCCTGGTCCGGGCGGTGCCTCGGCGCCGGCTTTGTCCAGGTCAACCCGCTGCACGCGGCGGTCCTGGGCAGCCCCACCGACCCGTCGCCCTACCGTCCGTCCTCACGGCGCTTCCCCGACCCCGTGCACCTGCGCGTCGAGTCCGTCCCCGAGTACGGGCACGCGCCCGACCGGGCCGCACTGGACGCCCTGCGCCGCAGGGCCGCGGAGCTCAGCGACGGAGTCCTGAACAAGGGCGCCCTCATTGACCGCGACGCCGTCTGGGAGCTCAAGCGGCAGGCCCTCGCCGTCCTCGTCGACGTCCCCCTCACGCCCGGCCGCCGCGCCGCCTACTGCGACTTCCTCGCGGAACAGGGACAGGCCCTGGAGGACCACGCCCTGTGGTGCGCCCTCGCGGAGGTGCACGGCTCCGACTGGCACACCTGGCCGGCGGGCCTGCGCGACCCCCGCTCCCGGGAGACCGCCCGCGCCCGCGGCGAACTGCTCGACCGGGTCGACTTCCACTGCCGGCTCGCCTGGCTGACCGACACTCAGCTCGCCGACGCCCAGCGGGCCGCCCGGGACGCCGGGATGGCCGTCGGGATCGTCCACGACCTCGCCGTCGGCGTGCACCCCGGCGGCGCCGACACCTGGGCCCAGCAGGACGCCTTCGCGCACGGCATGTCCGTCGGCGCGCCCCCGGACGCCTTCAACGCACGCGGCCAGGACTGGGGGCTGCCGCCCTGGCGCCCCGACGCCCTCGCCGCGTCCGGCTACGCCCCGTTCCGCGGTCTGCTGCGCGGGATCCTCGGCCGGGCCGGCGCCCTGCGCATCGACCACGTCATGGGCCTGTTCCGCCTCTGGTGGGTGCCCGAGGGGCGCCCGCCCGATGAGGGCACCTATGTCAGCCAGGACGCGGAGGCGATGCTCGCCGTCCTCGTCCTGGAGGCCCACCGCGCGGGCGCCGTCGTCATGGGGGAGGACCTCGGCACCGTCGAACCCGGCGTCCGCGAGGCGCTCGCCCGCCGCGGCGTCCTCGGCACCTCCGTGCTCTGGTTCGAGCGGGACTGGTCGGGCACCGGCCGCCCGCTGGCCCCCGAGAAGTGGCGCGAGGGCTGCCTGGCGACCGCCACCACCCACGATCTGCCCTCCACCGCGGCCCGGCTGACCGGTGACCACGTGACGCTGCGCCACCGCCTCGGCCTGCTGACCCGCCCGCTCGACCAGGAGCGCACCGAGGACGGCGCCGACACCGCGGAGTGGCTCCGGCTGCTCTCCCGGCTCGGCCTGCTCCCGGAGGGCGGCGGCGACGAGGAGGCGGCCGTCCGCGCCGTCCACCGCTTCCTGCTGCGCACCCCCGCCCGGATGACCGGGGTCTGGCTGCCCGACACGATCGGCGACCGCCGCCCGCAGAACCTGCCGGGCACCTGGGACGAGTACCCCAACTGGCGGCTGCCCGTCGCCGATGCGGAGGGCCACCCGGTCACCCTGGAGGAGCTTGCCGCCTCGCCCCGGCTGCACCGGCTGATGGAGGTCCTCCACCCCCGTCAGGAGCCCCCGGGGGCCCGTACGGCACCCCCGGGCGCGCGGCCCTCGTAGCCGTTCGCTACGTTTGCACCGTGGACAAGAAGAACGCTATGCGCGCCGGCGCGGTCGCCGCCGGAACGACGCTGATGATGCTGCTCATGACGTCCCCCGCGCTCGCGCTCACCCGCGACGACGGCGACGACCCCGGTCCGGGCCTGAGCGTGATCGACACGATCGGCCTGTTCGTCGTGGCACCCCTGGTGCTGTTCGGGGTCATCGCCGGTCTGGTCATGGTCCTCGACAAGTCCAAGAAGCAGGCCTGACACCCGGCTGCGCGGCGCGCAGGGCCGCGCAGCTCCCGGTCCGTCCCAGGGCGTCCCGACGTGCGCGAGCACATCGGGACGCCCTGTCCGCGTCGGTGCGCCGGCCACCCGCCCCTCGTCGGCTTCTGCTTCAGAGGATCATCGGAAGTATTCGACGGACCGGAACGCTCTCCCGGCGTGACGCGACGGGTCCCCGGCCCCGCACCTCGCGCCCGGACGGCGGCTAATGTGCGGACATGACCGAGTGGGACATCAAGAAGCTCCGCATTCTGCGGGTGCTGAGCGAGCGCGGGACCGTCACGGCGACGGCCGAGGCGCTGCTGATGACCCCCTCCGCGGTGTCCCAGCAGCTGTCGAACCTGGGCCGGCAGCTCGGTGTGCCGCTGCTGGAGGCGCAGGGCAGGCGGGTCCGGCTCACCGACGCCGCCCACCTCGTACTCCGCCACGCGGAAGTGGTCTTCGCCCAGCTCGAACGCGCCGACGCCGAGCTGACCGGCTATCTGCGCGGTGAGGCGGGGGAGGTGCGGGTCGGGGCGTTCTCGACCGCCGTGCCCGCCCTCGTCGTACCGGCGGTCCAACTGCTGCGCGCCGACGGCCGGCCGGGGCCCGAGGTGCGGGTGCGGGAGGCGGAGGCCGCGGAGGCGTACGAACTCCTCGCGGCCGGTGACGTCGACCTCGCGCTCTCGCTCGCCGCGCACGCCCCGACGGTGCGCGACACCCGGTTCGCCCTGCGGCCACTGCTCGCCGACCCGCTCGACGTCGCCCTCCCCGTCGGGCACCGGCTCGCCGGCGCCCCCGGGCTCCGGCTGGCCGACCTCGCCGCCGAGCCCTGGATCTTCGGCGGCTCCGGACCGTGGTCGGAGATCACCACCGCCGCCTGCGAGGCCGCCGGGTTCGTCCCCGAGCAGGCCCACAGCGCCTCCGGATGGACCGCGATCCTGGCCATGGTGGAGGCCGGCATGGGCGTCGCGCTGATCCCCCGCATGGCGTCGGCGGAACGCCGCCAGGGTGTGGTCCTGCGCGTCCTCGACGCCGACCTGCCCCGCCGCCATGTCGTGGCGGCGGTGCGGCAGGGGGCCGAGGCGGGCCCGGCGGTGGCCCGGGTCCTGGCCGCGCTCAAGGAGGTCAGCGCCGTACGCGAGGAATCGTTCAGCTGAGCTGAAAGAAGTGTGCGAAAACTTTCGATGGACCTGATGGATGAGTCTGTACGACAGTGGGGCACATGACCTTCGACGCGAGCGAGACCCCCGCCCTGGACAACGACGCCCATGCCGACGACCCCCATGCCAATGACGCGGCCCCGTACGGCGGCGGCGACCCGTACGCCGACTACCGCACCACAGCGCTCCCCTTCACCGAACTGGTCGACCTCGCCGACCGGCGCCTCGGCGCGGGCGTGATCGCCGCCAACGACGAGTTCTTCGCCCAGCGCGAGAACCTCCTGCTCAGGGAGCGGGCGGTCTTCGACCCCGAGCACTTCGGCCACAAGGGCAAGATCATGGACGGCTGGGAGACCCGCCGCCGCCGCGGCGCGGACGCCGCCCATCCCTTCCCGGCCCCCGACGAGCACGACTGGGCCCTGATCCGCCTCGGCGCCCCCGGCATCATCCGCGGGCTCGTCGTCGACACCGCTCACTTCCGCGGCAACTACCCGCAGCGCGTCTCGGTCCAGGCCACCTCGGTCCAGGGCTCGCCCGGCCCCGAGGCACTCCTCGCCGACGACGTCACATGGGACGAGATCGTCCCGCCGACCCCCGTACGCGGCCACGCCGCCAACGGCTTCGAGATCACCGGCGGCCGCCGCTACACCCACCTCCGCCTCTGCCAGCACCCCGACGGCGGCATCGCCCGCCTCCGCGTGCACGGCGAGGTCGTCCCGGACCCGTCCTGGCTCGCGGCACTCGGCACCTTCGACCTGATCTCGGTCCTGAACGGCGGCAGCTACGAGGACGCCTCCGACCGCTTCTACTCCTCGCCGACCCAGATCATCCTGCCCGGCACCTCCCGCAAGATGGACGACGGCTGGGAGAACCGCCGCCGCCGGGTCCGCGACACCAACGACTGGGTGCGCTTCCGGCTGCCCGCCCAGGGCGCGGTCCGCGCCATCGAGATCGACACGGCCTACCTCAAGGGGAACGCGGCCGGCTGGATCGCCCTCCAGGGCCGCAACGGCGAGACGGGCGAGTGGTTCGAGATCATCCCCCGCACCCGGCTCCAGCCCGACACCCCGCACCGCTTCCCGCTCCGCGCCCAGGCCGTGGTCACCCACGTCCGCCTCGACGCCTTCCCCGACGGCGGCGTGGCGCGGATGCGCCTGCACGGCTCGCTGACGGAGTCCGGCACCGCCGAACTCGCCGCCCGCTACGAGGCGTCGGGCGCGTAGTTCCGCCCGGCACCCCCGGTTCCCGCCCGGCGGACGGCTGCGCCGCGGCGCCTGCCCGCCGGGCGGGTCTCCACGCCCCGGACGGCCGCGGGGGACGCCCGGGGCAGGCCTCGGAGGACGGACTAGTCTGCCCACGACCGGTCCCGTTGCTTCGCTCCCGTGGGGATGACAGATGGCAGAGCTCGTACTGTGCACCGGACTGAATCCGGACGATCCGGACTCCGTGACGCCCGTCGTGATCGTCGCCGAGGGAAGGGCCGCGGACGAGGACGCCGTAGCGAGGCTCGGACTGCACGGGCACGAGGGCGACGGCTGCCTCTACTTCGTCCGGACCGACGGCTGGGCCGAGCGCCGGCTGGAGGGCGGGCTGCTGACCGTGGACATCGTCGCGTACCCCGTCGTGCTGAAGGGGCTGGACGCTGCCGCGGACCGGTTCCCCGAACGGTCGGCGGCCGATCCGGAGGCGCTGCGGCTCCTGCGGGTGAGCGCACAGGTCGGCCCCGGTACGTACGCACGGGCCACGGACATCACCGCCGTGCTGACGGCACCCGCCGGGATGCCGGCCGAACAGGTCGTGGCCAAGGCCCGGTCGGGCGGGATCCTGCCGCTCGTCCTGGCGCCGCGGCCGGAGTGATCCGGCAGCCGGCCCGCACCGGGGCCCGAACGCGAAGGGGCGCCTCCCGAAGGAGGCGCCCCTCACGTGTGTGGCGAGCGGTTACGCGGTGGCCGCCGCCGCGTCGGCCGCGCGGGCCTTCAGCGCCCGCTCCACACCGGAACGGGACTCCGACATCAGCCGGCGCAGGGCCGCGCTCGGCTCGGCGGAGGCCAGCCAGGCGTCCGTGGCGTCCAGGGTCTCCTGCGAGACCTGGAGCGACGGGTACAGACCGACGGCGATCTGCTGGGCCATCTCGTGGCTGCGCGAGCCCCAGACGTCCTTCACCGCGCTGAAGAACCTCTCCGCGTACGGTGCCAGCAGCTCGTGCTGGTCGGTCTGGACGAAGCCGCTGATGACCGCCTCCTGGAGGGAGTTCGGCAGCTTGTCGGACTCGACGACCGAGGCCCACGCCTCCGCCTTCGCCTCCTCGGAGGGACGCGCCGCGCGGGCGGACGCCGCGTGGCGCTCGCCCGCCGCCGTCCGGTCGCGCTCGTACTCGGCGGCGATCTCGTCCTCGTCGAGCAGCCCCGTCGCGGCCAGCCGCTGGACGAAGGCCCAGCGCAGCTCGGTGTCGACGGCCAGGCCCTCGATCGCCTCGGTGCCGTCGAGCAGCGACTGGAGCAGATCGAGCTGCTGGGGGTTGCGGGCCGTGGCCGCGAAGGCACGGGCCCAGGCCAGCTGGTGGTCGCTGCCCGGCTCCGCCGCGCGCAGGTGCGCGAGCGTCGCCTCGGTCCACTGGGTCAGCCCCGCCTCGCGCCACTCCGGCGCCGCGTACAGGTCGAGCGCCATCTTCGCCTGGCGGTGCAGCGACTGGACGACGCCGATGTCCGACTCCTTGCTGACACCGGACAGCACGAGCGACAGGTAGTCCCGGGTGGCCAGCTCGCCGTCCCGGGTCATGTCCCAGGCGGCGGACCAGCACAGGGCGCGCGGGAGGGACTCGGTGAAGTCGCCCAGGTGCTCGGTGACGACCCGCAGCGACTCCTCGTCGAGCCGGACCTTCGCGTACGACAGGTCGTCGTCGTTGAGCAGGATCACGGCGGGACGGGCGGCGCCGGCCGGGAACGGCACGGTGGTGCGCTCCCCGTCGACGTCCAGCTCGATCCGGTCCGTCCGGACCAGCTTCCCGGCCTCGTCCAGGTCGTAGCACCCGATGGCGATCCGGTGCGGCCGCAGCGTCGGCTCGCCCTTCGCCCCCGCGGGCAGGGCGGGCGCCTCCTGGAGCACGGCGAATGAGGTGACACGGCCGTCGCCGTCCGTCTCGATCTCCGGGCGCAGGATGTTGATGCCGGCCGTCTCCAGCCACGCCGTGGACCAGGCCCGCAGATCGCGGCCGGAGGTCTTCTCCAGCGCGCCCAGCAGGTCGGAGAGCTGGGTGTTGCCGAAGGCGTGCGCCTTGAAGTAGGCCTGGACACCCTTGAAGAACTCGTCCTGGCCGACGTACGCCACCAGCTGCTTCAGGACCGAGGCGCCCTTGGCGTACGTGATGCCGTCGAAGTTGACCAGGACGTCGTCCAGGTCACGGATGTCGGCCATGATCGGGTGCGTCGAGGGCAGCTGGTCCTGCCGGTACGCCCAGGTCTTCTCCGAGTTGGCGAACGTGGTCCAGGAGTGCGGCCACCGCGAGCCCTCGGCGTACGCCAGGCAGGCGACCGAGGTGTAGGTGGCGAACGACTCGTTCAGCCACAGGTCGTTCCACCACTCCATGGTGACGAGGTCGCCGAACCACATGTGGGCCAGCTCGTGCAGAATCGTCTCGGCCCGCGTCTCGTACGCCGCGTCCGTGACCTTGGAGCGGAACACGTACTGGTCGCGGATGGTGACCGCGCCCGCGTTCTCCATCGCACCCGCGTTGAACTCCGGGACGAACAGCTGGTCGTACTTGGCGAAGGGGTACGCGTAGTCGAACTTCTCCTGGAACCAGTCGAAGCCCATCCGGGTCACGTCGAAGATCGCGTCGGCGTCGAGGTACTCCGCGAGCGACGGGCGGCAGTAGATGCCCAGCGGGACGGACTGGCCGTCCTTCTCGTAGCTGCTGTGCACCGAGTGGTACGGGCCGGCGATCAGCGCGGTGATGTACGTGGAGACCCGCGGCGTCGGCTCGAAGGACCAGACGTCGTCCCTGGGCTCCGGCGTCGGGGAGTTGGAGATCACGGTCCAGCCGGACGGGGCCTTCACGGTGAACCGGAACGTCGCCTTGAGGTCGGGCTGTTCGAAGCTCGCGAAGACCCGGCGCGCGTCCGGCACCTCGAACTGGGTGTAGAGGTACGCCTGCTGGTCGACCGGGTCGACGAACCGGTGCAGCCCCTCGCCCGTGTTGGTGTACGAGCAGTCGGCGACGACCCGCAGCTCGTTGGAGCCCGCCGCCAGGTGCGGCAGCGTGATCCGCGACTCGCGGAACACGGCGGCGACATCGAGGGCCTTACCGTTCAGCTCGACCTCGTGCACGGCCGGGGCGACCAGGTCGATGAAGGTCTCCGCACCGGCTTCGGCGGAGTCGAAGCGCACGGTGGTGACGGACCTGTAGGTCCCGCCCTCCTGCGCTCCGGAGAGGTCGAGATCGATCTCGTACGCGTCCACGGTCAGCAGGCGCGCCCGCTCCTGTGCCTCTTCGCGGGTCAGATTCGTGCCAGGCACGCGGTCATCTCCTTGGTATGTGATGTTTCCGGTCATCCTTCCACGTGACCCGCACCCAGGGCGATGTCCGTTTTCCGCCGGACCGCACGGGTGGGACGGGCCATCCTCGGCGTATGACCAGTTACCAGGCACGCGCGATCGACCCGGACGCGCTCAAGGAACTCCGGCAGACCGACGACGCGGGACGCCCCTGCGTCCCGTACACCGCCACGGACGCGGGCAGCCCGCTGCGCTGCTGCCTGCGGGGCGGCGAGGCGGGGGAGCGCATCGCGCTCGTCTCCTACGCGCCGCTGCGCCGCTGGGCGGCCGCGGCCTGGGCGAAGCCGGGGGCGTACGACGAGCAGGGCCCGGTCTTCATCCACGCCGAGGAGTGCGCGGGTCCGGACGCAGGGCGGACCGGTTACCCGTTCTCGCGGGCGGGGGCGCTGCGGACGGTGCGGCGCTACAACGGGGACGGGCACATCGTGGGCGGCCGGCTGCTTCAGATTCCGGCGGACGAGGAGCGGGGCTTCGACGAGGCCTTCGGGGAGGCGTTCGCGGATCCTGAGGTGGCGTTGGTGCACGTCAGGGCGGTGGAGTACGGCTGCCTGCACTTCGAGGTGCGGCGCGGCTGAGCCATCCCCGGGGCCAGGGCCCGGGGATGGCTCCTCAATCGCCGGAGGGGCTTGGTCTCTCAGCCCGCGAGCTCCGCCGCGACCAGCTCCGCGATCTGCACCGCGTTCAGCGCGGCGCCCTTGCGCAGGTTGTCGTTGGAGACGAACAGCGCGAGACCGTGCTCGACGGTCTCGTCGGCCCTGATCCGCCCGACGAAGGACGCGTCCTGGCCGGCCGCCTGGAGCGGGGTGGGGATCTCCGAGATCTCGACGCCCGGGGCGTCCTTCAGCAGCGCGTACGCGCGCTCCACGCCGATCGGACGCGCGAACCGGGCGTTGATCTGGAGGGAGTGGCCGGAGAAGACCGGGACCCGGACACAGGTGCCGGACACCTTCAGTTCCGGGATCTCCAGGATCTTGCGGGACTCGTTGCGGAGCTTCTGCTCCTCGTCCGTCTCGAAGGAGCCGTCGTCGACGATCGCGCCGGCCAGCGGCAGCACGTTGAAGGCGATCGGACGCTTGTAGACGTCCGGCTCGGGGAAGTCGACGGCGCCGCCGTCGTGGGTGAGCCTGTCGGCCTCGGCGACGACCTTGGACACCTGGCCGTGCAGCTCGGCGACGCCGGCCAGACCCGAGCCGGACACCGCCTGGTACGTGGCGACGGTCAGCGCCTCCAGGCCGGCCTCGTCGTGCAGCGGGCGCAGCACCGGCATGGCGGCCATCGTGGTGCAGTTCGGGTTGGCGATGATGCCCTTGGGGCGGTCCGCGATCGCGTGCGGGTTGACCTCGGAGACGACCAGCGGGACCAGGGGGTCCTTGCGCCAGGCGGAGGAGTTGTCGATCACGACGGCACCCTGGGCGGCGACCTTCTCGGCGAGCGCCTTCGACGTCGCGCCACCGGCCGAGAACAGCACGATGTCCAGGCCGCTGTAGTCGGCCGCCGAGGCGTCCTCGACGGTGATGTTCCGGCCCTGCCACTCGATCGTGGAGCCCGCGGAGCGCGCGGAGGCGAACAGCCGCAGCTCGTCGGCCGGGAACTTCCGCTCGGCCAGGATCCTGCGCATGACTGTGCCGACCTGACCGGTGGCGCCGACGATTCCGACCTTCACAGGAACTCCTTCAAGCGTACGAACGGCACGGTTGCCGCTCCATGATGCGTATGTCCACGGCTCCCTTGT
This sequence comes from Streptomyces sp. NPDC087428, assembly GCF_044744085.1. Taxonomy (NCBI): domain Bacteria; kingdom Bacillati; phylum Actinomycetota; class Actinomycetes; order Kitasatosporales; family Streptomycetaceae; genus Streptomyces; species Streptomyces sp. NPDC087428. The sequence continues at coordinate 274,267 of NZ_JBIUXR010000001.1, read as the reverse complement.
CCAATCCATTGTCCGGGGAGCGGACAGCGCGCGCACAGCGCAGTGGGGCGGGCGCTCGGTGAGCACCCGCCCCACTGTCGTACGGATCACATGGCGGTTACGGCGCGACCTTCTCGATCACGACGCTGCCGGTGCCCGCGGCGGTGCCCCGCGCGTTCACCAGCTGGACCTCGCCGAAGAACTGCCGGCCCTCGGGGGCCGCCCCGGCGACCGCGACCTCGGCACCGACCTGCGCGGATGCGCCGGCGGCCAGGTTCACGGCCTTCGACTCGTCGACGGAGATCCTGCCGAGCGACGGCGAGTAGTACACGTCGCGGTAGGCGAACTCGGTGGTCCCGGCGGGGACGTCGTAGCCCTCGACGACGACCGTGTACGTGCCGGCCGCGGGCTTCACCAGACTGACCGACTCCTCGGAGCCGGCCGTGGTGGAGGAGCCCACCTGGGCGGCACCCTTGTAGACGTACAGGTCGAGGTCGGCGTTGGCGTCCGTGGTGGAGCCGATGGCGACGTCCAGCTTCTCGACGCCCTCACCGATGGTGACCTCCTGGGTGTACTCGCCACCCGTGGAGATCGACGGACGCTGGACGTCGGCCGAGCCCAGCGAGCCGCCCTTGAGCTTGCCCTCCAGGGGACCCGCGTTGTTGGTGACGGTCCAGTCCACCGCGGCCGGGGTGCCGATCTTCGCCTCGGCGATGGTCTGCACGGCCGGGTCGAAGGACACCCCGAGCAGCGAGACGTCCAGCTTGTACGGGTTGTCCAGCAGCGGCGACGTACGCCGGGCCTCGACCTCGATCTCCCAGACACCGGCCTGCGGGTCGGCGTACGAGCGCACGTCGGGGCGGCAGGTGTTGGCCGGGTTCTCGTAGTTCGGGTAGCAGAACGGCGTCCCGCTGTCCTCCACCGCGACCCCGTACGGGTGGATGGAGATGAAGCGGGTCTGGCTGCCCGAGCGCAGGGCGCTCATCGCGACCTCAAGGGTCTTGGCGCCCTCCGGCACGTTCACGAAGTACGACGTGGTGCTGTTGCGCTGCACCGAACCGGACGCCTTGAACGCGTAACCCGGCTTCACCAGGTCCTTGGCGACGACGACCGTGGTGAGGATCTGCTGGTCCACCCCGGAGGTCTTCGCGTCGTCGAGCTGGAGGATCGCGCTGTGCACGCCCGCGCTGCCCGGCTTCGCCTGGACCTTGACCGTCACCGGCTTGCCGAGCGGCAGCGAGACGGTCTTGTCGCCGGTCAGCTTGAAGGTGCCGTCGTTGTACTTCCACGACAGCTTGTGCTTGACGTTCTTGTCCGGGCCCGTGGTGCGGGTGACCGTGACGTCGTACGACTTCTTCTGGCCGGCCTTGAGGCCGCCCTCGCGGTCGTACAGACCGGTGCCGAAGCCCGGGGTCTTCAGCGCGAAGTCGATCGCGGTGTCGACCGGCGCCTTGACCGTGTACTCGTGCGCCGGGGCGCCCTTCTTCTGGATCTGCTTCCAGGCGGCGATGATGTCGATCAGACCGGCACCCTGGGCGTGCGCGGGCACTCCCTTGATCTGGGTGGCGGTGCTGGTCAGCGCGGTGCGCAGATCGGCCGGGGGCAGCTCGATGTGCTTCTGCTTCGCGGCGGAGAGCAGCAGCGCCGTCGCGCCGGCGGCCTGCGGGGAGGCCATCGACGTGCCCTGGAGCATGGAGTAACCGGCCGGAAGCGAGTAGCCCGCCTCGGCGACCGGCGAACCGGGCAGCCAGGTCTGCGTCGAGTTGATCGACGCACCGGGCGCCGTCAGCGTCGGCGTGAAGCCGCCGTCCTCACGCGGACCGCGCGAGGAGAACGGCAGCATGTCGTACTTCTTGGTGACGCCGGAGCCGTAGTTGGCGGCCCAGGTCTCCTTGGAGATGGACGCGCCGACCGAGATGACGTGGTCGGCCAGGCCGGGGTCACCGATGGTGTTGACGCCCGGACCGTCGTTGCCGGCCGAGATGACCAGCTGGACGCCGTAGATGTCGACGAGCCGCTTGTACAGCTCCGCGCGGGCGTTGTTGCCGTCGTTCAGCGGCGGCAGGCCGCCGATCGACATGTTGACGACATCGACACCGCGGTTCACGACGAGGTCGATCATGCCCTCGGTGAGCGCGATGTTGGTGCAGCCGCCGGACCAGGTGCAGGCGCGCGAGGAGACGATCTTCGCGCCGGGCGCGGCACCGTTCATCTTGCCGCCGAACAGGCCGTTCGCGGCGGTGATGCCCGCGACGTGCGTGCCGTGCTCGGACTCGATGACACCGATGCTGACGTAGTCGGAGGTGTCCCCGGCGGCGTTGTACACGACGCTCTTACGGGTCTCGACGACGAACGGGATGCGCTCGACGACATCGGTGCGCGGGTCGTCCTTGCCGAAGTAGGAGACCTGGTGCTTCTCCTTGTACGGCTTCAGGACGGTGTCGTCGGTGAAGTCGGCGTTGTTGTTCAGGTCCACCCGGGTGGTGCCGGTGACCGGGTCGTACAGCACGGCCCACACGTCGGTGGTGTCACCGTCGCGGTTCAGGTCGCCCGCCATGTCGCCGCCCTTGGTGGCGGCCTCGGCGAACAGGCTGATCCGGTACGAGCCCTTGGGCGCGGAGTAGGTGCGGCCCTTGTAGGTGAACGTCGGGCCGGACACGGCGTCCGTCATCCGCAGCCAGGTGCCGTCGCCGTCACTGACCGGGTCGGTGGCCGTCACCCAGTCGGTGACCTTGCGCTCGCCGGTGGTGGTCTTCTGGAGGGCGGGGTGACCGAGGTCGACGCCCGCGTCCAGGACGCCGATGGTGATGCCCCGGCCGTCGGCCTTCGGGTGCTGCTTGACGAAGTCGACCGCACCCGTCTCGAACGACGGGTTGTACGGGTTCTTCGCCGGAGTCTTCTTGTTCGGGGCCGCGTAGCTGCCCGTCGACTTCGCCTTGGCCTTGGTGCCGGTCGCCCGGTCGGCCGCGGGGGTCGGGTCGTCCAGCATGATCTCCTGCTTGAGATCGATGCCGTGGACGGAGCTGAGCTTCGACGCCGCCTTGATGGTGGCCTCGGCGCTCGCGGTCGGCACGGTCACCCGTACGTACCCGAGCTTGTCGTAGGCACGTCCCAGCACGGAGCCCTTGACGGCGTCCAGTTGCTTGGTGACCTGCTCGGTCGCACCGGGGGCGGTGGCGACCATCATCGTGATGTTCTTCTCGCCCTTGGCCCGCGCCTTGGCGAGCACGGCGGCGTCGGCGCTGCCGAGCTTGTCCGCCGTGGCGTTGCCGGCGGCGGCCTTGACGGGGGCGGTCGCCGGGTCGTCGGCGGCGAAGACGGGGGCGACACCGGTGGCGGCCAGTGCGGCCACCAGACCGGCGGCGGCCGCCACTCGGGCCGCGCGTCTCGCTCCGGGTATGTAACCGGGGGATTCGGAGGTCATCAGCATCCCTGTATGTGAAAGTGAAAGTCCGGAAATCGGTACCGGATGACCGCTCACCCTTTCGTAAATGACAGGGGTTTGTGGAGAGTTGTGGTGCGCAAGTTGTGAACATGGCGGACTTCCGCCACCGGTGCCGAAGTGCCACACGGGACGAAGCGGTGGTTACGTGGCGATCCCGCACCGGGAACCTCACCGGGGCAGGATCACCACGTGCGCGGCCGGCTCGCGGGCGGCCGCCGCCGTCAGCGCCGTCCGCACCACGACCGCCTGCTGCTCCAGGGCGTCGCGCAGCTTCCTCGGGGAGAGGTGGACGACGGTGACCCCGAGCCGTTCCAGGTGCTCGCGCCGGGCGGCGTACCCGGCCCACTCCGCGTCGTGCTCCTCCTGCCGGCGGTCGTCGCCGATCCGGCCGTACCGCGGGGCCCTGGTGTCCAGTTCGAGGGCGACCGCCTCCTCGGGCCAGTAGGCGTCGACCCCGCCCAGATGCGGACCGCCGGGCAGGCGCAGGTCCACGTTCCACAGCGGTTCCGGGAGCTCGTACCCCCGCACCAGGTCGTACAGCCGGCCCTCCGCCAGCGCCCGGCTCTCGGCGAGCAGCGACTCCACCGCGTTCACCACCTGGGGGCGGCCGAGGACCTTGGCGCGGTTCAGCTCACCCACCACGACGGCCGGTTCGCAGTGACCTTCACGGACCGCCTCGGTGAGCAGCCGGCGCACGACGAACGCGTCGGCGAGCCCGGCGACCGCGTCCGCCAGCGCGCGGGCCACCGGGGCCACCGGCAGCCCGTCCAGCAGCTCGGGCTCCGGCAGCTCGGACGTCCGCACCAGGCGGACGTACCGGACCGACCGCAGCCGCCGGACCCGCGGCACCAGCACGTCGATCCGGTCCAGGGAGACGGCGGGCGGCGCCGCGGCGAACCCGTGCAGCGAGAGCGCGGCGAGCCCGGTGACCATCGCCTCGCCGTACGCGGGATCGGTGCCGGCGGTCCGCTCCGGCACGGCCCGCCGGCCGGAGACCGCCGGGCGTCCCGCGTGCAGCAGCGCGGACCGCAGCCGCTCCGGGCCGGTGAGCGGCCCCGGGTGCAGCACATAGACACCGGGCAGCGGCTGCTGCCACGGGCCACCGGTACGGCACTGCCCGGTGGCCTGCGCGGCGGAGACGCCGCAGTCCTTCAACTGGGCGGCGGACAGCACGCGTTGCCGTACATCGGAGGTGGTACGGAGGTGGCAGGGAGGGAGCGGGGTGTTCTGGGTCATGCTCCGGGGTATCCCGCGCGCCGCCGGGGCCGTAACCCCTGTTACAGGCCCGTCGACATTCCAGGACAACGCCGTCCAGAAGTACGGGCGTTCGGCAGTCGAAAAGGCCCGTCCCGGCAGGGATTGCGAACCGTCCGCGGGGGCGCGCCCGCCCCCGCCGGGCGCCCCTCCCGCGCTCCTCCGCCCGTCCGGCGGCGGGGGTGCGAACCCCTCGCCGGACGGGCCGGGGAACCGTCAGGCCGTCGCGGCGTCGCACTCCTGCGCCCGCAGCCCCCGGGCGAGGTCGTCCCGGGCCTCCAGCACCAGCCGCCGCAGCGCGGGCGCCGCGTCCGCGTGCGCCGCCAGCCACGCGTCCGTCGCGTCCAGCGTCGAGGGATCGTCCTGGAGCGCCGGGAACAGGCCCTTCACCACGGCCATCCCGATCTGGATCGACCGCTCGGCCCACACCCGCTCGATCACCTCGAAGTACCGGGCCGCGTAGGGCGCCAGCAGCTCCCGCTGCGACGGCTGCGCGAAGCCCAGGATGGTGGCCTCCACCAGCGCGTTGGACAGCGCGTCCGACTCCACGACACCCGCCCAGGCCTGCGCCTTGACCGCGGCCGACGGCCGCGAGGCCAGGCACCGCACCTGGTGGCGCTTGCCGGACGCCGTGTCGTCGCGGGCCAGCTCGGCACCGATCACCGACTCGTCGGCCAGCCCGTGCGAGGCCAGCGGGGACAGGAACGCCCAGCGGAGCTCCTGGTCGACGTCGAGCCCGTCGATCCTGGCCGTCGCGCCGAGCAGCCCGGACAGCAGCTGGAAGTCCGTGTCCGACGCGGCGACCGCCGCGAAGAACCGGGCCCAGGCCAGCTGGTGCTCACTGCCCGGCACCGCGAGCCGCAGCTCGCGCAGCGCGCCCTCGGCCAGCGCCCGGCCGCCCTCCTCGCGCCACCCGGGCGCCGCGTAGTGCACCAGCGCGGTCCGGGTCCAGGCGTGCAGCATCTGCAGGACGCCGATGTCCGTCTCGCGGCCGGAGAAGTCCAGCACCAGCGAGAGGAAGTCGCGGGCCGGCATCAGCCCGTCCCGGGTCAGGTTCCACAGCGCGGACCAGCACAGCGCCCGCGCGAGCGGGTCCGTGATGTCACCGAGGTGCGAGCGGAGCGTGGTCAGCGACACCTCGTCGAAGCGGACCTTGCAGTACGTCAGGTCGTCGTCGTTGACGAGGATCAGCTCGGGACGCCCGGCCCCGGCCAGCTCCGCGATCACGGTGCGCGGCCCCGCCACGTCGACCTCGGCCCGCGCGTAACGCACCAGGGCGCCGTCCGTGTCGCGCCGGTACAGACCGACCGCGACGCGGTGCGGGCGCAGCTCCGGGTGCGAGTCGGCCGCCTCCTGGAGGACGGCGAGCTCGGTGATCCGGTCCGCGGCGTCGTACGTCACCAGCGGGGTGAGCGAGTTGACGCCCGCGGTCTGCAGCCAGGAGCGCGACCAGCCGGTCATGTCCCGCCCGGACGTCTCGGCCAGCACCGACAGCAGGTCGCCCAGCTGGGTGTTGCCGTACGCGTGCTTCTTGAAGTAGCGCCGGGCGCCCTCCAGGAACGCGTCCCGTCCGACGTAGGCCACCAGCTGCTTGAGCACCGAGGCGCCCTTGGCGTAGGTGATGCCGTCGAAGTTCAGCTTGGCGTCCTCCAGGTCACGGATGTCGGCCGTGATCGGGTGGGTGGACGGCAGCTGGTCGGCGCGGTAGGCCCAGGACTTGCGGTTGTTCGCGAAGGTGATCCAGCCGTCCTTGAACCGGGTCGACTCCACCATGGCGAAGACCCCCATGAAGTCGGCGAACGACTCCTTGAGCCACAGGTCGTCCCACCACTGCATGGTGACGAGGTCGCCGAACCACATGTGCGCCATCTCGTGCAGGATGACGTTGGCCCGGCCCTCGTACGCCGCCTGCGTCACCTTCCCGCGGAAGATGTACTCCTCGCGGAACGTGACACAGCCCGGGTTCTCCATCGCGCCGAGGTTGTACTCGGGCACGAACGCCTGGTCGTACTTCCCGAACGGGTACGGGTAGTCGAAGTTGTCGTGGAAGAAGTCCAGGCCCTGCTTGGTGATCAGGAAGACGTCGTCGGCGTCGAAGTGCCGGGCGAGCCCCTTGCGGCACAGCGCGCCGAGCGGGATCTCCAGCTTCGTGCCGTCGTCGAAGGTACGGGTGTAGGAGTCGGTCACGTAGTGGTACGGGCCGGCCACGACCGCCGTGATGTACGTCGAGATCGGCTTCGTCTCGGCGAACCGCCAGACCCCGCCCTCCCGCGACTCCTCGGCCCCGTTGCTCCAGACCGTCCACGCCTCCGGCGCCGTCACCCGGAAGCGGAAGGGCGCCTTGAGATCGGGCTGCTCGAAGTTGGCGAAGACGCGCCGCGAGTCCGCCGGCTCGTACTGCGTGTAGAGGTAGACCTCGCCGTCCTCCGGGTCGACGAAGCGGTGCATCCCCTCGCCGGTCCGGCTGTAGGCGCACCGCGCGTCCACCACCAGGACGTGGTCGCCCTCCGGCAGGTCCGTCAGCGCCACCCGGTTCCCGTCGAAGACGGCCGCCGGGTCCAGCGCCGTGCCGTTCAGCGTCACCGCGTCCACGGCCGGCGCGATCAGGTCGGCGAAGGTCGACGCACCGGCGCGCGCCGTGCGGAACCGGATCGTGGTCACCGAGCGGAATGTCCGCGGACCGGAGGCCGGGCCGCCGTCCCCGTCGGGCTCACCGACGGCGGAGCGGACGTCGAGCTCGACGTCGTAACCGTCGACGGTCAGCAGCTCGGCCCGCTCGCGGGCCTCGTCGCGGGACAGGTTTTCACCGGGCACGAGCACACTCCTTTGTGTCACGTTCGAATACTTTGATCCTCCCATGCCGCTTCCCGCCCCGGCATGCGGGAATGGCCGGAGCGTCCCGCGGTGTTCTCGCGCACAGATGGAGATCGGTCCGCCTGAGGAGAGACATGTCTGAGAACAGCACGGCAACCCGCAAGATCCCCGCCGATTTCTGGTTCGACCCGCTCTGCCCCTGGGCCTGGATGACCTCCCGCTGGATGCTGGAGGTGGAGAAGGTCCGCGACGTCGAGGTCCGCTGGCACGTGATGAGCCTGGCCGTACTCAACGAGGACCGGATCGACGAACTGCCCGAGGAGTACCGCGACCTCCTGGAGAACAAGGCCTGGGGCCCGGTCCGCGTGGTGATCGCCGCCCAGCAGAAGCACGGCGACGACGTCGTCGGCCCCCTCTACACGGCGCTCGGCACCCGCTTCCACAACCAGGGCGAGGGCCCGACCCGCGAGGCGATCGTGGGCGCCCTGGAAGACGTCGGCCTGCCCGCCGAGCTCGCGGACCACGCGGACTCCGACGCGTACGACACCGAGCTGCGCGCCTCCCACAAGGAGGGCATCGACAAGGTCGGCCAGGACGTCGGCACCCCGGTCATCGCCGTGCCCGGCTCCGACGGCGAGCAGATCGCCTTCTTCGGCCCGGTCGTCACCCCCGCCCCGAAGGGTGAGGAGGCGGCGAAGCTGTGGGACGGCACGCTGCTGGTCGCGTCGATCCCCGGCTTCTACGAGATCAAGCGGACCCGGACGGCCGGGCCCGACTTCAGCTGATCCCCGGGGGTGCGGGCACCGTGCGTCACGGAGCCCGCACCCTGCTGTCCCACCCGGACGGCGCGTCCTCACCCGTACAGCGCGTCCAGCTTCGGCAGCCGCCCCGCCATCTCCTCCTCGTCGTCGAAGTCGAAGTCCCACTCCGGGTCCAGGGCGGGGAACTCGACCGTGAACGAGCCCGGGGGCAGCTCCTCGCCCGTCACCCGGCGGTACGCGGCCCACGCGACCCCGAGCATCCGCTCGCACTCCAGCTCCTCGAAATCGGCCGCGACCTCCTTGACCGACGGCAGCTCCGCCAGCGTGTCCGGATCCGCGACCACCCGCTCGAACACGTCACGGCCCTGGCCGATCAGCCAGCCCCGGAAGTAGTCGAACCCGTCGTCGGAGCATCCGCCGTTTATCGTGTACGCCGCGGCCCAGAGCGGGGCCCGGTAGGAGGCGGCCATCAGACCCCACAGCAGTTGCTGAGCGGCGACGATGCCGTGCGCCGGCCGTTGGGCGAGCAGGTCCGAGATCCGCTCGGCCACGGCCTCCGTGTCCGCCGGGTCCGTGACCAGGGCGCGGGCGTCGTCGATCAGCTTCCAGAAGTCCTTGGTGTCCATGGAGGTGAAGCATGCCGGAGGGGTCTGACAGCGCACCCGCCGAGCGAACGGAGAACCGTATGAGGGTCCGTCCCGGACGCCCGTCGGAGGCCGCGGAACTGACCGCGCTCGCCCTGCGCTCCAAGGCGCACTGGGGTTACGACGAGGCGTTCATCGCCGCCTGCCGCGACGAACTGACCATGGTTCCCGCCGACATCGGCCCCCGCCGGACCGCGGTCGCGGAGGAGGACGGCCGGGTCCTCGGCTTCACCACCCTGGAGGGGAATCCGCCCGTCGGCGTGCTCGGCATGATGTTCGCCGAACCGGACGCGCTGGGGCGCGGGGTGGGCCGCCTGCTCTTCGGACACGTCGTCGAGGAGGCCGGGCGGATCGGCCTCGCACGCTTCACGATCGACGCCGATCCGAACGCAGAGGGGTTCTACCTCGGCATGGGCGCGGTCCGCGTCGGAGTGACACCGTCCGGCTCGGTCCCGGGCCGCGAGCTGCCACTGCTGGAGTTCACCCTCACGTCGCGCTGAGCCCTTGCCGGGGGCTCGAACTCTCGTTCATGATCGGCGGCATGGCAGCCGACGTCCGTACGGACGTGACTCCGGAACCGGACTGACCCCGCTCCACCTCCCAGGAAGAGCCCGCCATGCCGAACGAGCCCGCACCCGCCGTCCCCGCCGCCGACGTACTCGCCGAACTCGGCGCCCTGCGCGGCGCCGACGCCCCCACCCGGGGCGGCCGGACCTTCGCCTACGTCTACGACGCGGGGCTGGAGGGCCTCGACGAGCTGGCGGCCGCCGCGTACTCGGCGTACGCGACCGTCAACGGCCTGGACCCCACGGTCTTCCCGAGCGTCGCCCGGCTGGAGAACGACGTGGTGGGCGCGGCGGCCGCGCTGCTCGGCGGGCCCGGCGCGCAGGGCACGTTCACCAGCGGCGGTACGGAGTCGATCCTGCTGGCGGTGAAGACCGCCCGTGACCACGCGAAAGCCGAACGCGGTGTGACCGAGCCCCAGTTGGTCCTGCCGTCCACCGCCCACGCGGCCTTCCACAAGGCCGCCGCCTACCTGGGCCTGGAACCCGTCGTGGTGCCCGTGGACCGCTCGACGTACCGGGCCGACGCCACCGCCGTGGCCGCCGCGATCACCCCGCGCACCGCTCTCGTGGTCGCCTCGGCACCCTCGTACGCCCACGGCGTGATCGACCCGGTCCCCGAGATCGCCGCGGCCGCGGCGGAACGGGGCGTCCTGTGCCATGTGGACGCCTGCATCGGCGGCTGGCTGCTGCCCCATCTGCGGCGCGCGGGACAGGAGATACCGCCGTTCGACCTCTCCGTCCCCGGCGTCACCTCGCTCTCCGTGGACCTGCACAAGTACGGCTACGCGGACAAGGGCGCCTCCGTGGTGCTCTACCGGGACGCCGGACTCCGCCGCCACCAGTACTTCGCCCACGCGGGCTGGCCCGGCTACCCGGTCGTCAACCCGACCGTCCAGGGCACCAAGTCGGCGGGGCTGCTGGCCCAGGCGTGGGCGGTCCTCCGGTACGTCGGCGAGGACGGCTACACCGCACTGGCCGCCCGGGTCGCCGAGGCGTCGGGCCGGCTGCTCGCGGGGCTGCGCGCGACGGCGGACGTACGGGTGCTCGGCGACCCCTCTGCGGGGCTCGTCGCCTTCACGGTCGTGGACGGGCCGGACGGCGAGCCCGGACTGAGCCTGCTGCTGCACCTCGCGGACGAGATGCGCGAGCGAGGCTGGTACCTCCAGCCGCAGCTCTCCTTCGACGGACTGCCGCCCAACCTCCACCTCACCCTGACCCCGGCCACGGTCGGCCAGGTGGACGCCCTGCTCACCGACCTCCACACGGCACTGGACGCGGCCCGCGCCCTGCCCCCGGTCGAGGTGGACCCCGCCCTCGCCGAACTGGCCGCCGGGCTGGACCCGTCGAGGCTCGGCCCGGACGAGATCGAAGCGGTCCTGGCCTTCGCGGGCCTCACCGGCGACGGCGGCCTGCCCGCCCGGATGGCCCCGGTCCTGATCCTGCTGGACGCCCTGCCCGGCCCGCTGAAGGAACGGCTGCTCGCGGAGTTCGTGGGGTCGGTGTTCCGGATCTGACGGGCGGATCCGGAACACCGGAATCCGGAACGCCGGGACCGGCCGGACGGCTCAGGCGTAGAAGTTCCGCTCCCACCGGTGCCCGGCCAGCACACCGAGCTGGTCCGCGGTGAGCGGGCGCCCGTCGCTCAGCGCGGTGTTCCGCTCCACGTTGCGCACGCTGCGCATTCCGGGGATGACGGTGGAGACCGCGGGCGAACTCAGTACGAACCGCAGCGCGTGCTCCGCCACGGCGTCCGGCCCGATGCCCAGGTCCGCGACGATCGCCGCCACCCGCCGCTCGACCTGGGCCGGGCGGTCGTCACGGAAGTAGCGGTTGCGCCAGTCGCCCTCGGGGAACGTCGTGCCGGCGGTGATCCGGCCGGTCAGCCCGCCCTCGTCCAGGGCGACCCGGACGATGACCCCGACGCCGTGCTCCTCGCAGGCCGGCAGCAGTTCGTCGGCCGGTGACTGGTCGAACACGTTGTAGATGACCTGGACGCTGTCCACCGCGCCGCTGCGGACCAGCGCGAGCGCGCTCTCGGGCCGGTGGTCGTTGACCGAGACCCCGAACAGGCGGATCTTCCCCTCGCGCTTCAGCTCGGCGACCGTCTCCAGCCAGTCCCCGCGCCCCACCCACTCGTCGTGCCAGACGTGGAACTGGAGCACGTCGAAGTGGTCCAGGCCGGAGGCGCGCAGACTGGTCTCCAGGCTCGTCCGGATGTACTCGCCCGGGAACGCCTCCGCCGGGTCCGTGCCGTCCGCCGGGGGCCACACCCCGTTCTTCGGCGGCACCTTGGTCGCGACCAGTACGTCGTCACCGGTCCGCTCCCGCACGACCCGACCGACGATGCGCTCGCTCTCGCCGTAGCCGCGCGCCGTGTCGATGAAGTTCACGCCGAGGTCGACGGCCCGGTGGAGGGCGCGCACGGATTCGTCCTCCGTCGCGCCCACCCAGCTGGACTCGCCGATGCCCCACGCGCCGTAGCCGATCTCGGACACCCGCAGTCCACTGCGTCCCAGCTCGCGGTAGCGCACAATCAACCTCCACGTCATCGTCCCCGGCCGGCGGCGCATCAGGCTACGCACCGGCAAATGACGTTGACGATAGGTGACGCGCGCGCCGGGGTCAGGTGGTTTTCGGCGCACCGGCCGAGGGGGCGGGCGCGCTCACCGGCCGACCAGGCCCTGGACCGTGACCGGGTCGCCGACGCTCACCACGCCCTCGCGGACCACCGCGTTCTTCACGCCGAAACTGACCCGGTTCCCGTACTCCGCCTCGCGCCGGTACGTCGCCAGGGTCCTGACCGGTTCCGGACCCCTGCGGAGGCCGGTGAGCTGGTCGACGAGCGGGACGCTGCACCGCGTCGCCCGTACCGAGTGGGCGAGCTCGACGGAGCCCAGGGTCATCCGGCGCACCCGGTCCTCGAAGTGCGGTTCGTCCTTGCCGGTCAGGACGATGTTGGGGCGGAAGCGGTCCATCGGGACGGCGTCGGCGTCGCCCCGCGCGGCGATCCGGGCGTTCAGGTCGTCCAGGGAGGCCGTCGAGGTCACGAGCACCGCGTGCGCGTCCGCGAAGTTGACCTTGCCGGGGGTGTCGCCCCAGCCGTCCCGGTCGAAGCCGGGGACGGCCCGCACCAGGCGGGACTTGGCGCCCAGCACGTCGGAGAACCATTCGGCGACCGCGTCCCCCTGGTCGACGGCCGCGCCGAGGGGGCGGTCGAACATGCTGACGTCGCGGCGCGGGCCGTCCGGGGCGACGTCCAGGCGCAGGGGTTCGACGCCCTCGGCGGAGAGCGCCAGCACCGCCCCGGACCGCAGGATCCCGACCTTGACCGCGGCCATCGCGGGGTGTGTGCGCTGACTGCGGAAGGCGCCCTCCGCGGCGTCCACCACCATGAAGGTCCGGTCGTGTTCGAGGCCGGTCCCGATGACCCGCGCGGAGTCGGCGGAGGTCCCCGCACAGCCCTTGACCGGGTAGTACACCAGCTCTCGCACGGTGATCGTCATGATGTCCTCTCCGGAGAATACGCTGAGGCCGCCATCATCCCATTTACCTCGTATCAGGTAAGTTCCTTTAAGGAACTCAATCGGTGCCGAGAGGGGAACATGCCATGACGCAGGCGCGGTGGGCCGAGGTCGACGACTACTTCAACGCTCTGCTGCTGGGCCCGGACGATGCCCTGGAAGCGGCCGTGGAGGCCAGTGACAGGGCCGGGCTGCCGGCGATCCAGGTCGCGGCCAACCAGGGGAAGCTGCTGCATCTGCTGGCCCGGCTCCAGGGGGCGCGCACGGTTCTGGAGATCGGCACCCTGGGCGGGTACAGCACCATCTGGCTGGCCCGCGCGCTGCCCGCGGGCGGCAGGGTCGTCACGCTCGAAGCCGATCCGGAGTGCGCCGAGGTGGCGCGCCGGAACATCGAGCGCGCCGGCCTGGCGGATGTCGTGGAGATCCGGGTCGGCCCGGCCCTCGACACGCTGCCGGGGCTCGCGGAGCAGGGGTACGGGCCGTTCGACGTCGTCTTCATCGACGCCGACAAGCCGAGCAACCCCGAGTACCTGGCCTGGTCGCTGAAGCTGACCCGGCCCGGGAGCCTGATCGTCGCCGACAACGTCGTGCGCGACGGCGAGGTGGCCGACGCCGGGAGCCAGGACCCGAAGGTGCGGGGGGTGCGCCGGTTCACCGAACTCGTCGCGGCCGAGCCGACCCTGACCGCGACCGCTCTGCAGACCGTCGGCAGCAAGGGGTACGACGGGCTGCTGATGGCGCTGGTCACCGAGTAGGCGGCGCCGGCCCGGTGCGCGGGCATGGAAGGGCCCCCGCGAGTCATGTCCTCGCGGGGGCCCTTCGTTCATCCGCCTGCCCGGCGAAGGCTGAGAAGACGATCACGAGGCAGGACGTTCACGGCGCTCCTCGGTCAGGGGGCGAGCAGCAGTACGTTCGCGCGCTCCTTGGCGGCCGCGTACCGCTTCGCCACGTCCTGCCAGTTGACGACGCGCCACATCGCCTCGATGAAGTCGACCTTCTGGTTCTTGTACTGAAGGTAGAAGGCGTGCTCCCAGGCGTCGAAGACGAGGACCGGGACCGAGCCCTGGCCCACGTTGCCCTGGTGGTCGTAGACCTGCTCGACGATCAGCCTGCCGCTGACCGGCTCGTACGCGAGGACGCCCCAGCCGGAGCCCTGCGTGGTGGCCGCGGCCTTCGTCAGCTGGGACTTGAAGCCCGCGAAGGAGCCGAAGGATTCGGTGATCGCGTCCGCGAGGCCGCCGACACCGTCCGCGGCCAGCGGCTCGCCGCCGCCGTCGCCGGTCATGTTGTGCCAGTAGATCGAGTGCAGGATGTGGCCGGAGAGGTGGAACGCGAGGTTCTTCTGGAGCCCGTTGATCGCTCCCCAGGCCTCCTTGTCGCGCGCCTCCTCCAGCTGCTCCAGGGTGTCGTTCGCGCCCTTCACGTACGCGGCGTGGTGCTTGTCGTGGTGGAGCTCGACGATCTGCGGATTGATGACCGGTTCGAGCGCCGCGTAGTCGTACGGGAGTTCCGGGAGCGTGTACGTGGCCATGGTTCGAACCCTCCAGCTGCTGTCCTGTTGTTATTGCAACCTATATGCAAGAGCAGGCTAACAGCAGCAGTGGCTGAGGGGAGGTCAGCCCTTCGGCGTAGGACCCGGGTCTCCCGCGGCCGATTCCGGCGCACGCTCCGGCATACGGAAAACGCCGGGCGGGCCGGAGTGATCCGGCCCGCCCGGCGTTTTCGTGTACCGGGGTCACGCGTCCGCGGCTCCCGGGGGCGGGGCCGCGGAGCGCCGCTGGCGCACGACGCCGATGGCGATCAGGACCGCAGTCAGCCCGCCCGTCGCCAGTAGCTGGTCACGGGTGTCGGGCTGGCGGAGCATCAGGAAGAAGATGCCGGCCATGCCCGCCAGGGCCACCACGGTCAAGCCCGGGAACAGCCACATCCGGACCACCAGTTTCTGCGGCTCCTCGCGCTCCAGCCGGGCGCGCAGGATCAGCTGGGAGACGGCGATGAAGATCCAGACGACCAGGATCACCGCGCCGGTCATGTTGAGCAGCCAGGGGAAGACGTCGTCCGGGCGCCAGTAGCTCAGCAGCACGCACAGGAAGCCGAACACCGACGAGACCAGGACCGCGCGGCGCGGCACGCCGGACGAGACCCTGCCGAGCCGCTTCGGGCCCTGGCCGCGGGCGACCAGGGAGCAGGCCATGCGCGAGGCGCCGTAGATGTTGGCGTTCATCGCGGAGAGCAGCGCCACCAGGATGACCACGTTCATGATCTCGGCGGCGCCGCTGATGCCGAGGTGGTCCAGGGCCGCGTAGAAGGGGCCGACCCCCACGACCTCCGGGTCGTCCCACGGGACCAGCGTGACGATGACCGCCATCGAGCCGACGTAGAAGAGCGCGATCCGCCACATCGCCGTCCGCACGGCCTTCGCGACCCCGCGCACCGGGTTCTCGGACTCGGCCGCGGCGATGGTCACGGTCTCCAGACCGCCGTACGCGAAGACGGAGGCGAGCAGCCCGATGACCAGCCCCTCGGAGCCGTTCGGCATGAAGCCGCCCTCGCCACTGAGGTTGGCGGTGCCGGGGGCGTCCGTGTCCGGGAGCACGCCGAGGATCGCCAGCACGCCGAGCACCAGGAACAGCGTGATCGCGACGACCTTGAGCGCGGCGAACCAGAACTCGAACTCGCCGAACTTCGTCACCGAGGCCAGGTTCGTCCCCAGGAACACCACCATGAACAGCGCCACCCAGGCCCACTCCGGAGTTCCGGGCAGCCAGCCGGTGACGATCTTCGCCGCACCGATCCCTTCGAGGCCCACGGCGACACAGAGCAGCACCCAGAACGCCCAGCCCGCCGTGAACCCCGCCCACGGCCCGATCGCCCGCTCGGCGTGCACGGAGAAGGAGCCGGACGCCGGATTGGCCGCCGACATCTCGCCGAGCATCCGCATCACGAGCATGACCAGCAGTCCGGAGCAGGCGTACGCGATGACGATCGAGGGGCCGGCCGCGGCGATTCCCGCGCCGGAGCCGACGAACAGCCCGGCGCCGATGACACCGCCGAGGGCGATCATCGAGAGGTGGCGCTGCTTGAGTCCGTGGGTGAGGGCCGAGTCGGCCCCGTGGTCGGAGGTGGTGGCCGGGGTGCCGGTGGGGGGAGGCACGGAGGTCCGAGGCATGGACGAACTCTGTTCGTTCGGTGAGGTGGGGGGACGTGTTCCAGTCTGGACGCGGGCACCGTTCAGGTGGAACGGATGTCCGCTGTACGGGCACCATGCTCACACAGGGCGCACACCCCGCTCCGTGGAGCGGGTCTCCGGCACGGGCCGGCCGTTTGGAGGGAGTCAACAGTCGACTCCCCGCGCCCTTCCTGGTCCACCGGGAGTTGATCCGCTCCCACCTCCGTGATGAGCATCACGTCCAGGGATGATTGTGTGCCGCACTTTGTGCGAATCCCACCAATCCCTCAACCACCCCTTTGTGGGCCGCTGATGGTGATCGGGCATGGCCGGTCGGATAGCGTCGGGCTCAGCCCTGTCCCCACCTGCCCTCACCTCGCGGAGTCCCGATGAGCATTGCTGCCGCCGCCCCCGTCCGCACCGGAGCGGTCCTCGCCGACCTGCTGCCCGCCGCCCGGCACCGTTACGCCGTGGACACCGCCCTGGTGCTCGGCGGCGCCGCGCTCACCGGCATAGCCGCCCAGATCGCCGTGCCGGTCCCCGGCTCCCCGGTCCCGGTCACCGGCCAGACCTTCGCCGCGCTCCTGGTCGGCACCGCGCTCGGCGCCCGCCGCGGCTTCCTCGCCCTCGCCGTGTACGCGCTCGTCGGCATGGCGGGCATGCCGTGGTTCTCGGCCGGCAGCTCCGGTCCGGGCGGTGCCTCGTTCGGCTACGTGCTCGGGATGCTGCTCGCCGCGACCGTGGTCGGCGGCCTCGCCCGCCGCGGCGGCGACCGCTCCGTGCTGCGGACGGCGGGCACCATGGTGCTCGGTTCCGCGCTCATCTACGCGGTCGGCGTGCCCTATCTGGCGCTGTCCACCGGCATGTCGGCGAGCGCCGCGATCGCGGCCGGCCTGACGCCGTTCCTGCTCGGCGACGCGCTCAAGGCGGCGCTCGCGATGGGCGCGCTGCCCGCGTCCTGGAAGCTCATCGGCCGTCGCGGCTGATGCCGTAACTCCCTCCGAAGAGGCTCGCCGGGTCGTACCGCGACACCAGACCGGCGAGCCTCTTCTGTGTCCGCGCGTCGTGGAAGCCGCCGGTGCGGTCCCCGCCGCCGAAGGAGAAGTTCAGCGAACGGCCCAGGGCGAGCGGCGCGACGACGGCGCCCACCTCCTCGTACAGGGCCCGGACGGAGGCCACGTCCGTACCGTCGAGCGGTGACAGCAGCCGCAACAGGAATCCGGCCTCGCGGAACGGCACCGCGTTCTCCGCCGCCGGGCCGGTGGCCAGCGCGCCGCCCAGGTGGTTGAGCTGGACCACCGTCATCATCGGGGCCTTCCGGCCGGTCAGCTCCAGCACCCGCAGCGCGCGCCCGGCGTCCAGCCCGCTCAGCATCAGCCCGTCCCCGTAGTACGCGTGCGGGAACGGCGGATCGTTGTGGATGGTGGGGCTGTCGGCGTACGGCATCTCCCGCAGCGAGTCCGCCGACGCGGGCCCGATCGCCCGCAGCGGCGCGACGAGGCGTTCGCCTTCGGCCGCACTGCCGGTGTACGCGACGCGCACGGAGATGACGTACCGGCCCCGCATCGCCTCCGGCATCTGCGGCACGTCCGGGTACCCGAGCGCGGACAGCGACGACGTCAGCGCGTCGGGCACGGTCCTGGTCCACTCCAGCCAGCGCCGGAGCACCCGCGCGCCGGCCTCCCCGTCCCCGTCGAAGGCGAGCGAGCCGCCGTACAGCCGGGCCACCGGGACGAGGCCGGTCTCCAGCCCCGTCACCACGCCCAGCCGGTGCCCGCCGCCGCGCAGCCCCCAGAACAGCTCGGGCTCGTCCTCGGGGCTGACATGGCGCCGCACCCCGTCGCCCGTCACCACGTCGAGTGAGCGCACCCGGTCGGCGGCGTACCCGAACTCCCGGGCCAGGATGCCCAGCCCGCCGCCCAGCGTGTAGGAGACGGCGCCCACTCCGGGGGCGGAGCCGTTCAGCGGGGCGAGCCCGTGCGGCGCCGCCGCCTCGATCACCTGCCCCCAGGTGGTGCCCGCCCCGACGGCGGCGGTGCGGCGCACCGGGTCGATCCGTACGGAGTCCATCCGGGCGGTACTGATCAGGACCCCGCCGTCGACGGCGCCCGGCAGCCCGTGCCCGGTGGCGTGGACGGCGACCCGGAGCCCGTCCGCGGCGGCGCGTGCGACGGCGTCACGTACGTCGTCGGGCCCGACGGCCTCGACGACGAGGTCCGGGCGGATCGGGAAGCCGGTCTGGAAGCCGGCCGGGAAGTCGTTCACGGATCCGGCGGGGTCGGCAGTCATGGGGGAGGCTCTCCGGTCGCTCGCTCGATGGGCTGACGAAGGAGAGCCTCCCCGGTATACCTGACAGGGGCCGTCAGGTATGGGTGATCAGTTGTCGACGGTCTCCGCCGGGGCCTCCGCGCGGCGCCGGCGCGCCTCACGCACCAGGGAGAAGGCCACCACCAGGACCGCGACCAGCAGCGAGAGCAGCACCTGCTCGCGGCCCGCGTCATCGGTCAGCATGTAGACCAGCACGAACGAGATCATCGCGATGGTCGCCCAGGTCAGATACGGGAAGAGCCACATCCGTACGACCAGCTTCTCGGGCGACTCGCGCAGGATGATGCCGCGCATCCGCAGCTGGGTGAAGCAGATGACCAGCCAGACGAACAGGGCGACCGCGCCCGAGGAGTTCAGCAGGAACGCGAAGACGGTGTCCGGCCACTGGTAGTTGAAGAAGACGGCGACGAACCCGAAGACGACCGACGACAGGATGGCCGCCTGCGGCACACCCCGCTTGTTGGTCCGGGCGAACGCCTTCGGGGCGTCACCGCGGCCGCCGAGCGAGAAGGCCATCCGGGAGGCCGTGTAGAGGCCGGAGTTGAGGCAGGACAGCACGGCCGTCAGCACGATGACGTCCATCACCTGGCCGGCGTGCGGGATGCCGATCGAGTCGAGCGCGGCGACGTAGCTGCCCTTCTCCATGATCGAGGCGTCGTTCCACGGCAGCAGGGTCAGCACGACGAAGATCGAGCCCAGGTAGAAGACCGCGATCCGCCAGATGACGCTGTTGGTGGCCTTCTGGACGGCGCGCTGCGGGTTCTCCGACTCGCCGGCCGCCAGCGTCACGATCTCACTGCCCATGAAGGAGAAGACCACCATCAGCACCCCGGTGAGGATGGCGCCCGGCCCCTTGGGGAAGAAACCGCCGGCGTCGGTGAGATGGGCCAGCCCCGAGCCGGCGTTGTCCGACCCCGGCAGTACGCCGAAGACGGCGAGCAGGCCGACGATCACGAAGGCGCCGATCGCCACCACCTTGATCCCGGCGAACCAGAACTCGAACTCGCCGTACGAACCGACCGAGACCAGGTTCGTCGCGGTCAGCACCAGCATCACGATCAGCGCCCAGGCCCACTGCGGGACGCCCGGCACCCAGTTCTCCAGGATCTTGGCACCCGCCGTGGCCTCGACGGCGAGCACCACGACCCAGAAGAACCAGTAGAGCCAGCCGATCGAGAAACCGGCCCAGCGGCCCAGCGCCTGGTCGGCGTAGGCGGAGAAGGAGCCCGACGCCGGACGGGCGGCGGCCATCTCGCCGAGCATCCGCATCACGAACACGACCATCAGGCCGACCAGCGCGTACGACAGCAGGATGGCCGGTCCGGCGGCGGCGATGCCCGCGCTCGAACCCACGAAGAGGCCCGCGCCGATCACCCCGCCGATCGCGATCATCGAGAGGTGACGGTTCTTGAGACCGGCCTGGAGCCCGCCCTCGGGGCCCTTGCCGTCCGAAGGGTCCGGCCCCTCCGGCTGCTGGCCCGGTCCGGCCAGAGTCGTCTGCGACGTCATGGATCGAATCCTTACGTTTTCGGATCACTCGGTTGCGCGCCCGCCGCGGCACGGTGGTGAGCGGCGAGCGTTGCATTCAAGCCCGGTGAACCCTGAAAGCGGAACCCCCACATCCGCATCGTTGACACGATCATCGCTTCAGTGGCTGCGCGCACACAGGGTCCGCACATCAGGGCCACACCGCACCCCGTCGTCGGTTACCCGGCGAAGCTCGTGTCACACTCCTCCCATGCGCGTGTACCTCGGCTCCGACCATGCCGGTTTCGAACTCAAGAACCACCTCGTCGAGTGGCTCAAGGCCCAAGGCCACGAGGCCGTCGACTGTGGTCCCCACATCTACGACGCCCAGGACGACTATCCGCCGTTCTGCCTGCGTGCCGCCGAGAAGACGGCCGCGGACCCGGACAGCCTCGGGATCGTCATCGGCGGCTCCGGCAACGGCGAGCAGATGGCCGCGAACAAGGTCAAGGGCGTCCGCGCCGCACTCGCCTGGAGCGAGCAGACCGCCGCGCTGGGCCGCGAGCACAACGACGCCAACGTGATCTCCATCGGCGGCCGGATGCACACCGAGGAGGAGTGCACGAAGTTCGTCGAGATCTTCCTCACCACCCCGTACTCCGGCGAGGAGCGGCACAGCCGCCGCATCGCGATGCTCACGGCGTACGAGAACACCGGCGAGCTCCCCCCGGTCCCGGCCCACCACCCGCAGCAGGGCTGACCGCCTCACACCCTCCCGCTGTGCCGCCGGCGCCCCCGGCGGCACAGCCATGTCCGCACCCCACCGCCCCGACCAGGAGAGCCGCCGTGCCCGAGGGACACACGATCCACCGCCTCGCGGCGGACCACCGGGACAGGTTCGCCGGCCGGCCGGTGCGGGTGAGCAGCCCGCAGGGCAAGTTCTCCGACAGCGCCGCCCTGCTCGACGGCCGGGTGCTCGGCGAGGTGGACGCGCACGGCAAGCACCTCTTCCTCGGCTTCGAGGGAACCGG
This sequence comes from Streptomyces sp. NPDC087428, assembly GCF_044744085.1. Taxonomy (NCBI): domain Bacteria; kingdom Bacillati; phylum Actinomycetota; class Actinomycetes; order Kitasatosporales; family Streptomycetaceae; genus Streptomyces; species Streptomyces sp. NPDC087428. The sequence continues at coordinate 253,288 of NZ_JBIUXR010000001.1, read as the reverse complement.
CTGGGTCCATATCCACCTCGGCCTGTTCGGCAAGCTCGGATTCGGCACGGCCCCGGCCCCGCCGCCCACCGACACGGTCCGGCTCCGCCTGCTGACCGAGGAGCACCACGCGGATCTGCGCGGCCCCACCACCTGCGCCCTGGTCACCGACGCGGAGAAGCAGGCGATACACGACCGTCTCGGGCCCGACCCGCTGCGCTCCGACGAGGACGGCGAGCGCGCGTGGCTGCGGATCTCCCGGAGCCGGATCACCGTGGCCGCCCTGCTGCTGGACCAGAAGGTCATCGCGGGCGTGGGCAACGTGTACCGCGCGGAGGTGCTGTTCCGGCACGGCATCGACCCGTACCGGCCCGGCAGGGACCTCACCCGCCGCGAGTGGGACGCGATCTGGGCGGACCTGGGCGAGCTGATGCGCGAGGGCGTACGCAACAACCGCATCGACACGGTCCGTCCCGCGCACCTGCCCGAGGCCATGGGACGCCCGCCGCGGGTGGACGACCACGGCGGCGAGGTGTACGTCTACCGGCGCGCCCGTCAGGCGTGCCACATCTGCGGCACGGAGATCCGCACGGCGGACCTGTCCGCCCGGAACCTCTTCTGGTGCCCGGGATGCCAGTCCCGCTGACCGGCCGAACCCGTCCGGCGGTCGGCGACCGAGGACAAGGCCCGGCGCCGACGGACCCGATACAGGCCCTAGAACCCCCGGGGCAGCCACGGCGCCACGTCGGACAGGAATGCCGACGACACCTCCGCCACCGCCCCCGCCCGCGACTCCCGTACCCGACCGGCCAGGGCCAGCGACCCCAGCGACTCGCCGCCCAGGTACACCGTCCCCAACTCCCGTACCGACAGCTCCAGATCCGCCGCGTCATCCGTGCGCTTGCACGACGCGCCCCCCTTCGCGTCGGCCGTCAGCCGCCAACGCCCCGCGTTCCAGGGGCAGAACGCGTCCTCGACCTCGAACACCACGTCCACCGGCGCCCGGTAGCTCCGCGCCTCCAGCGCCGCGCCCACGTCCACCAGCCGCACATGGAGCGAATCGCGGACCCGGACCTCGCACCGCCGCACGTCCGACACCAGATGCAGCACCGCGTCGTCCACCGGCCGGTTCCGCGCCTCGACCGTCGACGTCAGGTCGATCCCGAAGAGGAACCGCCACAGCGCCGCGTACGCCGCCGGGTCCAGCGCCGCCAGATCGCTCACCGAGACCCGGCCCCTGGGTCCCGACATGGTCCAGTCCGGCTTGATGTAGTACGTCGTGTAACCCACCACCTCGCCGTCCCGCTCGGCCAGCAGGCACTGCAACGCCGAACCGCCCTGCCGCGCACTCGCCGGATCGGTGAGCGACTTGCGCTCCCAGCCCGGACCGTGGGCCGGAGTGCCGGGCCGGCCCGCCACCAGGCGCGCGTACACGCTCTCGCACGCCGCGACCGCCTCGTCCCCCTTCGCGTACCGCAGCCGGATCGCGTCCGTACCCTCGGGGACGTCCAGCCGCACCCGGTCCGTGTCGATCTCCAGGGACATCTGGCGGGTCGCCGCCCCGTACCCGTACCGGCCGTAGATCACCGGCTCCGACGCCGTGAGCACGGCGATCGGCTCACCCAGTGCCCGTACGTCGTCGAGCTGGCGGCGCATCATCGAGGTCAGCAGCCCACGCCTGCGGTGGGTGGCCGCGACGCTCACCATCGTCACACCCGCGGCCGGCACCAGCGCCCCGCCAGGAACGGCGAGCCGGAAGCTGAACGCCCCTGCCGTGGCGACCACATCGCTGCCGTCCCAGATCCCGACCGAGCGCTCGTGCTCGGTCAGCGCCTCCTCCAGCTCGCGCTGCTCCGGCGACTCGGGGACTCCTCCGAAGGCGAGCTCCAGGCACTCGAACCATTCGTTCCATTCCGACGGCCGCAATACGCGGAGCTCTGTAGTCATATGCCATGACTACCAGGGGGGACGGCGGACGGGCGACCCGATTTCGAACGCATTGTCACAGGGGTCCCCCTGCACCGGAGGCCGTCGGGTGGATAAGGTCCCCGCAATGGCCCGACGCGCAGGAGCAGAGACCTACCCGGCCCGATTGAGGAAATCGGCGCACCGGGTACGCAGCACGCTGCGCAGATCCGGCGTCGACTACTTCCGCGGTGACGGCTCCGACTGGATCGCCCTGGCCGCCCTGCTGCTGGTCATCCCGGCCATCACCTGCGGCACCCTCCTGAACCCCGTGTGGTGCTCACCGACCGCCCTCGTCCTGCCGATCGTCGCGGGCGGCCTGCTGCTGCGGCCCGCCAGTCTGCTCGGCCTGTACGCGGCGGCGGCCGCCGCCCTGATCGTCGAGTCCATCTCGCTCGGCCCGTTCAAGGACGGCACGATCGGGGTCACCCCCGGAACCGTGCTGACGGTCGCGGCCTGCGGTTTCTTCGGGCTGGTGCTCGCCCAGTTCCGGGCCAGGGTCGGCGTGCCGTGGCGGCGCGGCGGCACCATGCTCTTCGACCTGCGCGAACGCATCCGGGTCCAGAGCGCGCTGCCCCGCCTCCCGCAGGGCTGGCACCGCGAGATGTCGCTGCGCCCGGCGGGCGGGCAGTCCTTCTCCGGCGACTTCGTCGTCGCGGCCCGCACCAACGGCGGCCGCACCCTGGAGGCCGTCCTCACCGACGTCTCCGGCAAGGGCATGGACGCGGGCTCCCGCGCCCTGCTGCTGTCCGGCGCGTTCGGCGGGCTCCTCGGATCGCTGCCGCCGCACGGCTTCCTGCCCGCCGCCAACGGCTATCTGCTGCGCCAGGACTGGGACGAGGGCTTCGCCACGTCGATCCATCTGGTCCTGGACCTGGAATCGGGCGACTACGAACTCCTCTCGGCGGGCCATCCGCCCGCCCTCCAGCTCCACGCCGGCAGCGGCCGGTGGGAGGAGAAGGCCGCGGAGGGCCCCCTGCTCGGGGTGTACGACGGGGCGGAGTTCGACGCCGTGAAGGGCTCGCTGGCCCCCGGGGACGTACTGATGCTGTTCACCGACGGACTGGTGGAGACGTCCGAACGGGACATGGCGGAGGGCATCGACCGGCTGACCGGCGAGGCCGACCGCTATGTCTCGACGGGCTTCGAGGGCGCTGCCTGGCACCTCATCGAGGCGTGCGCCAAGGACGTCAACGACGACCGGGCGCTGCTGCTTCTCTCACGTAAATCCTGAACCGTACGCAACCGTCCCGAACCGGACATACGTCAACGGCTTTCCGCCCGTCACTGGATCGGGGCGAGTGTGCCTCCGCGTCCGCCCGGAAGGATCCGGGCCAGCCAGTGCGAGCGTCCGGCCACCAGGGGTGCGAGGACCGCGAGGACGAGTACGTATCCGGCGATGAACGGCGCCAGCCGCTCGTCGAGTCCCGCGCCCGCCGCCATGGTGGCGAGGATGAGCGCGAACTCGCCGCGCGCCACCAGGGTGGTGGAGATGTTCGCCGTGGCCTGTGGGCCGAACCCGTAGAGCTTGGCGGTGGCTATTCCCGCGAGGACGTTCATGGCGAGCGTCACGGCGACGGCGGCCAGTACCGCCCACAGCACGACCGGCAGATCGCCGGGGTTGATGGAGAGGCCGAAGGCGAAGAAGAAGATCGCGCCGAAGGCGTCACGCAGCGGGTGGACCAGCTTGAGGATGCGTTCCCCCGAGGTGGTGCTGCCGAGCATCAGGCCGACCATGAAGGCGCCGATGGCGTCCGCGACCCCGAACCACTCCGAGATGCCGGCCACCAGGACCGCGGCACCGAGGAAGGAGATGACGAGGAGTTCGTCGTCCCGGGTGTTGATCAGCTTGCTGATGAGCTTGGTGCCGAACCGGGCGGCCAGGGCCAGCACCAGCAGGAAGCCGAAGGCCTTGCCGCCGTCGACCGCCGCCGCCGCGAGGCTGTCGGCGCCCGAGAGGATCGGCTGGAGGGCGGCCAGGTACAGCGCGAGGAACACGTCCTCGACGACGATGATGCCCAGGATCGGCTTGGTCTCCGGATTGCCGATCCGCCCCAGGTCGACCAGGACCTTGGTGACGATGGCCGACGACGAGATGCCGAGCACCCCGGCGAGCACCAGCGCCTCCGACGTGCCCCAGCCCAGCGCGAAGCCGAATCCGAGCCCGGCGCCGACGTTCAGGACGAGATAGGCGCCCCCGGCGAGCGCCATCTTGCGCCCGCCCGCCTTGAGGTCGTCGAGGTGGAACTCCAGGCCGAGGTAGAAGAGCAGCAGCACCAGGCCGAGCGCGGAGAGCATCTCCAGGTCGTGCGGGTCGGCGACGAGGACGATGCCGGGGGTGTGCGGGCCGAGCAGGATTCCGGCCAGGATGAACAGGGGGATGGTCGGCAGTCCGATACGGCTGCCGACGCGGGCGAGAACGGCGGCGGCGAGGAAGGCGCCGCCCATGGCGATGAGCGTGTCTGCGTGTCCGATGAGCCCAGTCCTTCGCTTGGTCAAGATAGCGTCAAGAAATCGTCAGTAATTAGTTTACCGAATGATTGACGTTGCAAGTATCGCCGCTCCGGCGGGCGCCCCCGAGAGCCCTCGGCCGCACCCTGGTCGGCAGCCCCGCCGGACCCCCCGGAAGGCACCCCCGGAGGGCACCCCCGGGAGCACCCTGGGGTTTCCCCCACCCCCGATCCGCCAGCAGCCGCCATGGCCCCGGACCAGGGCCGATCCGTAACTTCGGGGTATCGATCACGGATGGCTACGGAAGGCGGACACCATGGGGCTTCGGCGCACCGGAAAAGGCGCGCGGGAGAGCGTGCGGACAGCACGTGAGGCCCGGACGGCGCAGCCTCACGGGGGGCCCGACCCCGCGGGCCCGGCCGTCGAACTGCGCGGTGTCCGCAGGCAGTACGGCCGAGGCGGCGCCGCCGTCCACGCCCTGCGCGGCATCGACCTCACCCTGCCGCGCGGCAGCTTCACCGCCGTGATGGGACCCTCCGGCTCCGGCAAGTCGACCTTCCTCCAGTGCGCGGCCGGACTCGACCGGCCCACGGCGGGATCGGTCGGCCTCGGCGGCACGGAGATCACCGGCATGAGCGAGAACAAGCTCACGGAACTGCGCCGGACCAGGCTCGGCTTCGTCTTCCAGGCGTTCAACCTGCTCCCGTCCCTCACGGTCGAGCAGAACGTCGTCCTGCCCATGCGCCTGGCCGGACAGCGCACCGGCTCCGCCCGCGGCCGCCGCGAGGCCGCCGAGATGCTCGACCGGGTCGGCCTCGGCGACAAGGGGAAGCGGCGCCCCGGCGAGCTCTCCGGCGGACAGCAGCAACGCGTCGCCGTGGCCCGCGCCCTGGTCACCCGGCCCGACGTGATCTTCGCCGACGAACCGACCGGCGCCCTCGACACCACCACCGCCGGCGAGATCCTCCAACTGCTCCGGCACGCGGTCGACACCCTCGGCGCGACCGTCGTGATGGTCACCCACGACCCGGCGGCCGCCGCCTACGCGGACCACGTGCTCTTCCTCGCCGACGGTGAGATCGCGGACAGCCTGCCCCGCGCCGGCGCCGACCGGATCGCCGCCCGGATGACCGCCCTGACCGCCCCCGCCCACGCGAGGGCCGCCGCCTGATGTTCACGCCACACCTGCCGAACGGCCTCGCCCGCGCGGCCGTCCGCTTCAAACCCTCCTCTTTCGTGGGCACCTTCGTCGCCCTCCTGCTCGCCGCGGCCATCGTCTCCGCCTGCGGCATCCTGCTGGAGACCGGCCTGCGCGCGTCCGTACCGCCCGACCGCTACGCGAAGGCGCCGGTGATCGTCGCCGCCGACCAGCGGGCCCGGCTGACCGTCGGCAGCGGGGAGGACCGGCACGAGGAGGCCAGTGCGCTGCCGGACACCGCCCGGCTGCCCGCCGCACTGGTCGCGAAGGCCGCCGCCGCTCCCGGCGCCGCGGCCGCGATCGGTGACGTCGGCTACCCGGTGCACCAGGGCTCCGCCCCGCTCACCGCGCACGGCTGGGGCTCCACCGCCCTCACCGGCACCCGGCTCGCGTCCGGCCACGCCCCGCGCACCGGCGAGGCCGTCGTCCCGGCCGGCGGCCGGGCCCGGACCGGTGACCGCGTCACCCTGGACACCCCGGCGGGCGCGAAGGAGTTCCGGGTCTCCGGCACCACCACCGCCGACGCCACCGTCTGGTTCACCGACCGCCAGGCCGTGGCGCTCTCCGGCCACCCCGGCCGGGTCGACGCCATCGCCGTGCTCGCCGCCGACGGCACCGCCACGGACACCCTCGCCCGCCGGGTCACCGACGCCGTCGGCCACCCCTCCGGGATCAGGGTCAGCACCGGGAACGACCGCGGCGCGGTCGAGGACCCGGGCCTCGCGGAGGCCAGGGAACTCCTGACCGGGCTCGGCGGCTCCTTCGGCGGCGTCGCCACGATGGTCGCCGTCTTCACCGCCGCCGGTACCGTCGCACTCTCCGTCGGCCAGCGCAGCCGCGAATTCGCGCTGCTGCGCGCGATCGGCGCCACCCCGCGCCAACTGCGCCGCACCGTCGCCACCGAGTCCCTGCTCGTCGCCCCGCTCGCCGGGGCGATCGGCTGCCTGCCCGGAATCGCCCTGGCCTCCTGGTGGTTCGGCCAGCTCAAGGAGAAGGGCGCCGTCCCCGAGGCCGTGGCGCTGCGGGTCTCCTGGCTGCCGCTGACGATCGCCGTCGCCGCCACGATGCTCACCGCACTGGCCGCCGGCTACACCGCCGCACGCCGCCCGGCGAGGACGAAGCCGGGCCTCGCCCTCGCCCAGTCCGCCGTGGAACGCCCCCCGTTCGGCTGGATCCGTACGCCGCTGGGGATCGCCGCACTGGCCGGCGGCGGCGTGTTCGCGGGCGTCGCCGCCTCGCAGACCGGCGAGGACGCGGCCAACGCCGCGCTCGGTGTCGTCATGCTCTTCATGCTCGCGGTCGGCCTGCTCGGCCCGCTCATCGCCCGGATCTGCGCCGCGGTCCTCGGACTCCCGCTGCGGGCCGGCGGCGCGTCGGCCTCACTGGCCGCGGCCAACTCCCGCGCCAACTCCCGGCGGATGGCATCCGCGATCACGCCGATCGTCCTCGCCATGGCCTTCTCCTCGACCCTCGTCTTCATGCACACCAGCGAGGACCGGGCGATCGAGCACCAGCAGCGCGACGGCATCACCGCCGACCACATCGTCTCCGCGCCGGCCGGTCTCGCCTCCGACGCCACCGAGCGCGCCGCCGCGACCCCCGGCGTCTCCACCGCCGTCGGCCTGCTCCGCACCTCCGTCCTGGTGCCCGCCGGATCGGGCGGCGACAGGTGGCTGGAGAGCGCCCCCGCGCAGGGAGTCATCGGCTCCGGCCGTGAACTGGCCGAGGTCCAGGACCTCGACGTGCGTACGGGATCGCTCGACGCCCTCGCCCCCGGCACCGTCGCGATCGACACCACGCTCGCCGGCTCGGTGGGGCTGCGCACCGGTGACCGCCTCGCGCTGCACCTGCCGGACGGCACAGAGGCGTCCCCGAGGATCGTCGCCGTCTACGGCCGGGGCCTGGGCACCGGACTCGTCACCCTGCCCGCCACCGATCTGCGGGGCCACGTCACCTCGCCGTACGCCTCCGACGTGCTCGTACGGGCCACCCCGGCGGCCGCGGAACGGCTCGCCGTACTCGGCACCGTCACCGACGCGTCCGGCTACGCCACCGCGCAGAGCCGGGACCGTGAGCTCAACGCCTGGGCCAACACCGTCATGGCCGCGGTCCTCGGCGGATTCGCCGCCGTCGCGGCGGTCAACACACTGGTGATGACCGTCCTGGACCGGCGCAGGGAACTGACCATGCTCCGGCTCGTCGGCTCCACCCGCCGCCAGGTCATGGGCATGATCCGCTGGGAGGCACTGCTGGTCACCGTGGCCGGGGCCGCACTCGGCACGGCCATCGCGCTGGCCACCCTCACCCCGATGATGCGCGGCCTGACCGGCGAATCCCCGTACATCCCTCCGGTGCTGTACGGATCGTTCCTGGCCGCGACCGTGGGCCTCGGCCTCACCGCCGCCCTCGTGCCGGCCCGCGCCGCCCTGAGCCGGGCCGCGGCCCGTCCGTAGAGTCGGCCCATGACAGCACCCCGCGCACAGCTGACCCTGGCCGAAGTCGAGCGCGTCGCCCGCGAGGCCCACGCGGGACAACGGGACAAGGCGGGCCGGCCGTACGCCGAACATCTCGCGGCCGTCGCGGAGGGCGTACGGGCCAGGGGCGGCAGCGACGACCAGATCGCCGCGGCCTGGCTGCACGACGCGGTCGAGGACGACGCGCTGTCGGCGCGGTGGCTGGCCGGGGCCGCGCTGCCGCAGGAGGTCAAGGACATGGTCCTCGCCGTCAGCAAGCGGGATGGCGAGGACCTGCCGTCGTACACCCGCCGCATCCTGGCCACCCCGGGCGCGCTGCTGGTCAAGGAGGCCGATCTCGCGCACAACGCGGACCCGGCCCGCCTCGCGGTGCTGGAACCGGCCACCCGTACCCGGCTGGCCGAGAAGTATGCGCAGGTACGGAGCCTGCTCGGGATCACCGCACCGAAATCGCCCACCGAACAGCAGATTTGAGCCAACACGGCGAGGCCCGGCCCGGACGCGGGCCGGGCCTCGCCGGATTCAGATCTTGGCGGCGTCCCGCCGGAACGCCCAGTTCATGTCCGGCTCGGTCACACAGCGCATGACCCGCCGCACCGGAGGCGTGCACAGCAGGGTCACGCCGGCCGCCGCGGCCAGGGTGACGAGCACCAGACCGGTCGGCGAGATCAGCCAGTCGTAGCGGTCGAAGAGGCCCGCGTAGTCGGCGCCCTTCACCAGGAACCCGTGCAGCAGATAGCCGCAGATCGTCCCGGTGCCCAGCACCGTGAACCACATGTGACGGCGCGGGACCAACGCCAGGAACCCGATGGTGAGCAGCGTCGCGCAGCCGAACAGCGCGAGGGTCATCACCGCGCCGGACCACCACGGGGCGTTCATGTCCTGGGCGCTGGAGTCCCGCAGGAACCAGCCCAGCTGCATCCGGGGCGCCGCCCAGTAGGCGAAGACGGCCGCACCGGCGAACAGCGGCAGGGTCAGCAGCTGCACCTCACGGCGCTTGACCATCCGGAAGTGCTCGGGCCTGAGCTGGAGCCCGAGCACGAAGAACGGCAGGAACTGCAGGACGCGCGGCAGGTCGAGATCGTCGCCGATGCTGGGCGCGAACGAGGCGAGGACGGCGATCACGAGCGAGACCGCCAGCGGGTGCCGCAGGTTCTGCCAGATCGGTGTGGTGAGCCGCCAGATGAACAGGGCGGCCAGGAACCAGGTGAGGTACCAGGGCTCCAGCAGGCTGATCGCCGTATCGGGTGAGTCGTTCGCGTACCGCCGGAACAGCGAGTACGCCGTCTCGAACACCACATACGGCACGGCGACCCCCGTGACCAGGCGCTTCACCTTGGCGGGGGTCATGCTGAACGAACGGGAGAAATAGCCGGAAATGATGATGAAGGCCGGCATGTGGAACGTGTACGTCACCATGTACAGCGCGCGGGCCGCCCGGCTTCCCTCCATGACCGGCACCCATGAGTGCGCCACCGCGACCAGCACGATGGCGAGGTACTTGGCGTTGTCGAAGTAGGCGTCACGCTTCTTGGCGGGTGCGCTCCGCGCGGGCCGTTCGGCCACCGCCACCGCGGAGGGGGAGTCCGGGGTGCTCGCGGGCGTTTGGGGTCTGGGCTCCGACTCCCGGGTCGCCGGGGGGTGCGGGGCCCTCTGGAATACGTTCGGAGCGTGGAACATCTCAAGCACCCTAGACGTCTCGATTGCATTTCGTAAAACCGCCATCGGATATCGCGTGTGCCCGATCGATCAAAAGCCAAACCTTCGATTTTTGACCGGTTTGGGAGTGTTAATCCTCCTTAAATGGTGCATAACGGGCGGCAGTTGGGGAGGGTGAATTACGTCGCATTCGGCCCGCGGAATTCCATGTGAATAAACTGTGTGGGTAAGGAAACGATCACCGTTGCAGATCATTCCCGGCCATCCTTCACTGCCGCCCGCGCCGCCCCGCGCCGCCGTGCGGCTGCTGGGTCGGCGGCCGCGCCCGGCTGCCGGGCACCGGCGCGCGACCGGCGCAAGATGGCGCGATACCGACCGGTCCAAGCGTCACCTGGCAGCGACCACAGGGGAGTTGGTGGCACGATGGACGCCAACGGAGGTGTGCGCGGACGCACACTTCTGGGCCGGCAAGGCGGACCGACCGAGGGTGTGATCAGTCGTGGCCATTTCACTGTCTGTGGTGCTTCTTTTTGCGATCATCCTGGTGGTCCTGATCCGAGGCGGCTCCATCAAGGCCGGACCCGCGATCGTCGCGGTGCTCTTCGGCTTCTTCCTGGCATCGACCGGCATGGCGCCGTCGATCCAGAAGTTCATGGACTCCATAGCGCAGAGCATCAACCAGATCAGCTTCTGATCAGGGGCCGCGGATGAGCAGTTGATCCGCGGCAGCTCCGTACCCCGGGAACGCGGAAGGCCCGGTCCGGCAGCCATCCGGGAAGGATGTCGCCGGGCCGGGCCCGAGGCATGGAGCGGGCGACGGGAATCGAACCCGCGTAGCTAGTTTGGAAGACTAGTGCTCTACCATTGAGCTACGCCCGCATGCAACGCACCGCAGGTCACGGGGACCGCGGCACGAGAAGCATCGTAGCGGGTCGAGGGCGCTGCCCGCACACCCGATCGCCGCACCCGGTGTCGCGTTGCGCGACGCCGGAGGAAAAGCGGCCGATGCACCGCCGCTCTGCATGTACCCTACGTGTCGCACCGACGGGGTGTGGCGCAGCTTGGTAGCGCGTCCGCTTTGGGAGCGGAAGGTCGTCGGTTCGAATCCGGCCACCCCGACCACCGGCAGGCTCGCATTGTGGGAGTTCTACCCCTTGCCGTTACTATGCAAAATGCGTGCCCGTGTGTCTGATGTACCGGGCTCGGTCCGCGAAGCCGCCACGTGTGCGGTGGAGCAGAACCCCAAGAAGTCAGCCACAAGGAGACCGAACCGTGAAGAGCGCCGTGGAGACCCTGAACCCGACCCGGGTTCGGCTCAGCATTGAGGTGCCCTTCGAGGAGCTCAAGGACAGCCTCGACGCGGCGTACAAGAAGATCAACCAGCAGGTCACGGTGAAGGGGTTCCGCAAGGGCAAGATCCCCAACCGGGTCATCGACCAGCGGTTCGGCCGTGGTGCTGTGCTGGAGGAGGCCGTCAACGACGCGCTCCCGAAGTTCTACACCGAGGCCGTCAACGAGGGAGAGCTCAACGTCCTCGGACAGCCTGAGGTCGACATCACGGAGCTGAAGGACGGCGAACTGCTGGCCTTCACCGCCGAGGTTGACGTACGCCCCGAGATCGAGATCCCGGACTACTCCGGCATCGAGGTCACCGTCGACGCCCTCGAGGTCAGCGACGAGGACGTCGAGAAGGCCGTGGAGCAGCTCCGCGAGCGCTTCGCCTCGACCAACCCGGTCGAGCGCGCCGCCGCCGACGGCGACGTCGTGACGATCGACCTGACCGCCAAGGTCGAGGGCGAGGTCCTGGAGGACGGCGTGGCCGAGGGTGTCTCGTACACCATCGGTTCCGGCGAACTCCTCGAAGGCATCGACGACGCCGTCACCGGCCTGGAGGCGGGTGGCGAGACCACCTTCACCTCCGAGCTGAAGGGCGGCTCCGCCGAGGGCAAGGAGGCCGAGGTCACCGTCAAGGTCACCGCGGTCGCCGCCCGTGAGCTTCCCGAGCTGGACGACGAGTTCGCCCAGATGGCGAGCGAGTTCGACACGCTCGACGAGCTCAAGGCCGACAGCCGCAAGCGGCTGGAGAGCACCAAGCAGTACGACCAGGCCACCCAGGCCCAGGAGCGGGTCCTGGAGGAGCTGCTCAAGCTCGCCGAGGTCCCGATCCCCGAGAAGCTGCTCGCGGACGAGGTCCAGACCCGCAAGCACAACCTGGAGCACCACCAGCTCGGCCAGATGGGTCTCGACCTGGAGAAGTACCTGGAGATCCAGGGCAAGACCCTTGAGGAGTTCGAGGCGGAGACGTCCGAGCAGGCCGTCAAGGGCATCAAGACCCAGTTCATCCTTGACGAGCTCGTCAACAAGGAGAAGCTGAACGTCAACCAGGAGGAGCTCACCGAGCACCTCATGCGGCGCGCGCAGTCCTCCGGCATGAGCCCCGACCAGTTTGCCCAGGCCGTCGTCGAGGGTGGCCAGGTGCCGATGCTCGTCGGCGAGGTCGCCCGCGGCAAGGCGCTGGCCGTGGTCGTCGAGGCCGCCAAGGTCGTCGACACCAACGGTGAGGTCGTCGACCTGGAGGACGACGAGGACGTGGCGGAGGAGGCCACCGAGGCGGTCGAGGCCGCCGAGGGCACCACCGAGGCCGTGGCCGACGCGGCCGAGGAGAAGACCGAGGCCTGAGCCCCGCTCTGAACCCGTACGACGGGCTCCGGACGCAACCGCGTCCGGAGCCCGTCGTCGTATCCGCCGGCGTCCCCCACAACCCGTGTGCGGACTGCGGAGCTTGCGCTCCCAGCGAACAGTTGCGGAAGCGGGATGGCGTTGTCCCACCTGCGCGTTAGGGTCCATGAATAGGAAGGGTCGGGGAGTCCCGGCCCACCCGGTACGAAGACGCTGAGACGGCCGGAGCCGTCAGAGACGAGCAGGTGGATACGTGACGAATCTGATGCCCTACGCCGCCGGAGAGCCGTCCCTCGGTGGAGGCCTCGGTGACCAGGTCTACAGCCGACTGCTCGGCGAGCGCATCATCTTCCTCGGTCAGCAGGTCGACGATGACATCGCCAACAAGATCACCGCGCAGCTGCTTCTCCTTGCCGCCGACCCGGACAAGGACATCTACCTCTACATCAACAGCCCCGGCGGCTCGGTGACGGCCGGCATGGCGGTCTACGACACCATGCAGTACATCCCGAACGACGTGGTCACCATCGGTATGGGCATGGCCGCCTCGATGGGCCAGTTCCTGCTCACCGGCGGCAGCGCCGGCAAGCGCTTCGCGCTCCCGAACACCGACATCCTCATGCACCAGGGTTCGGCCGGCATCGGCGGTACGGCCTCGGACATCAAGATCCAGGCCCAGTACCTGCTGCGCACCAAGCAGCGGATGGCGGAGATCACCGCCCGCCACTCCGGCCAGACCGTGGAGACGATCATCCGCGACGGCGACCGCGACCGCTGGTACACCGCGGAGGAGGCCAAGGACTACGGCCTCATCGACGAGATCATCACGATCGCGTCGGGCGTTCCGGGCGGCGGCGGCACCGGCGCCTGATCCGGTACCCACCGGACCGCGTCGCACCGCACCGCATCTCTCGTACGCCGAGACACCCAGGGCCTGCTCCGAGCCGGCCCGCGGCGTCGCGGCGCCCGGCACGCACGCTCGCCGCACCGGACGAACGTCCGAGTGGCTCCGCTACGAGAACACTCGTCCGGCGCGCAGATCGCACGCACCGAACGCCGCTCCTTCTTCCACGGGCCGACTCAGAACAGGCCCTGGCCCACAGAACGCCACCAGGATGGTGAACACCCACATGAACAACTTCCCCGGCGCCTCCGCGAGCGGCCTCTACACCGGCCCGCAGGTGGACAACCGTTACATCGTGCCGCGCTTCGTGGAGCGCACCTCGCAGGGCGTGCGTGAGTACGACCCGTACGCGAAGCTCTTCGAGGAGCGCGTGATCTTCCTCGGGGTGCAGATCGACGACGCCTCCGCCAACGACGTCATGGCGCAGCTGCTGTGCCTGGAGTCGATGGACCCGGACCGGGACATCTCGATCTACATCAACAGCCCCGGCGGCTCGTTCACCGCGCTCACCGCGATCTACGACACGATGCAGTTCGTGAAGCCGGACATCCAGACGGTCTGCATGGGCCAGGCGGCCTCCGCCGCGGCCGTGCTGCTCGCCGCGGGCACGCCGGGCAAGCGCCTGGCGCTGCCGAACGCGCGTATCCTGATCCACCAGCCGTCCTCGCAGACCGGCCGTGAGCAGCTCTCCGACCTGGAGATCGCGGCCAACGAGATCCTGCGGATGCGGAGTCAGCTGGAGGAGCTGCTGGCCAAGCACTCCACCACGCCGATCGAGAAGATCCGTGACGACATCGAGCGGGACAAGATCCTGACCGCCGATGACGCCCTGGCCTACGGCCTGGTCGACCAGATCGTCGCGACCCGCAAGACCGCGGCCGGAGCGGCCGCCTGACGTCGGCCTTTACCCCTTGGTACGGCAGGGTCACCCGGCCCCGGCCGTGTGAACCGTGCCAAGGGGGGCCCGAACGGGGGGCCAGGCAAGGTACCGTCGGATAGAGGCACCAGGAGCCGCTGAACCAGGCGTCTCCCAGGCGAAGGGGAAGCACCTCGTGGCACGCATCGGTGATGGCGGCGACCTGCTCAAGTGCTCGTTCTGCGGAAAGAGCCAGAAGCAGGTGAAGAAGCTCATTGCGGGACCCGGTGTGTACATCTGCGACGAGTGCATCGATCTCTGCAACGAGATCATCGAGGAGGAGCTCGCGGAGACCTCCGAGGTGCGGTGGGAGGAACTTCCCAAGCCGCGCGAGATCTACGAGTTCCTCGAGGGGTACGTCGTAGGGCAGGAGCCCGCGAAGAAGGCTCTCTCGGTCGCTGTGTACAACCACTACAAGCGGGTCCAGGCCGGGGAGAACGGCGGCGGTACGAGCCGTGACGACGCGATCGAGCTCGCCAAGTCGAACATCCTGCTGCTGGGCCCCACGGGCTCGGGCAAGACCCTCCTCGCGCAGACACTGGCCCGCATGCTCAACGTCCCGTTCGCCATCGCCGACGCGACGGCGCTGACGGAGGCCGGCTATGTCGGCGAGGACGTCGAGAACATCCTGCTGAAGCTGATCCAGGCCGCTGACTACGACGTCAAGAAGGCCGAGACCGGGATCATCTACATCGACGAGATCGACAAGGTCGCCCGCAAGAGCGAGAACCCGTCGATCACCCGCGATGTCTCCGGCGAGGGCGTCCAGCAGGCCCTGCTGAAGATCCTGGAGGGCACCACCGCCTCCGTACCGCCGCAGGGCGGCCGGAAGCACCCGCACCAGGAGTTCATCCAGATCGACACGACGAACGTGCTGTTCATCGTGGGCGGCGCGTTCTCCGGCCTGGAGAAGATCATCGAGTCCCGGGCCGGCGCGAAGGGCATCGGCTTCGGCGCCACGATCCGCTCCAAGCTGGAGATCCAGGCGAGCGACCAGTTCCAGGAAGTCATGCCGGAGGACCTGGTGAAGTTCGGGATGATCCCCGAGTTCATCGGCCGCCTCCCGGTCCTGACCTCGGTCCACAACCTGGACCGCGAGGCCCTGCTCCAGATTCTCATCGAGCCGCGCAACGCCCTGGTGAAGCAGTACCAGCGGCTGTTCGAACTCGACGGTGTGGAGCTGGACTTCGAGCGCGAGGCGCTGGAGGCCATCGCCGACCAGGCGATCCTGCGCCAGACCGGTGCGCGTGGTCTGCGCGCGATCATGGAAGAGGTCCTCCAGTCGGTGATGTACGAGGTGCCGTCCCGCAAGGACGTCGCCCGGGTCGTCATCACCTCGGACGTGGTCCGCAACAACGTCAACCCGACCTTGGTCCCGCGCGAGCCGCGGACGATCGGGAAGAACGACGACGGCCGCCACGAGAAGTCCGCGTAGCGGTGGCGTAGAGACGTACGCGAAGGGGCGCCCGGCCAGGTGAACTGGCTGGGCGCCCCTTCGCGTTGCGGTGTGCCGGGTCAGATCTTGGTGCGGGAGGTGTTGTAGAGCTTGGCGGCGAGCGCGGCCACGTCCTCCTGCGGCATGGGCTTGTTGGTCATGGCGAGTCCCATGTCGATGCCCGTGACGATGCCCACCGTGCTGTAGTCGGCCCAGATGCAGATGGGGGCCTCGATTGTGTCGGGGCCGTTCTTCGCCGTCCCGTCCGCTTCGCTGTTCTTCACCTTGACGTTCTGGCACTTCATCAGGGCGCCCTTGAAGCCCGGCGGGGTGACTGCCTTCGGTGAGCCGACCAGCTCAGCCTTGGAATCGCTCTCACCCTTGGTCATGTTCAGCTTGGCCCGGTCGAAGGAGTTGTTGAGCACCGCGGCCGGGTCGCTGACCTCTCCCCAGAAGCCCTGCAGGTTCAAGACCTTCAGGCTCATGTCCTCCTGGGAGCCGCCCTGATAGTTGGCACCGGCTCCGTTGGGGTTCTTGATACCGCTGGCTTCGGCCTTCGTCTTGTCCGAGCCGCTCAGCGGTCCGCTGCTGTCGCCGGAGGACGCGGCCCCCTTCTTGTAGCTGTCCACCGAATCGGCCGGCGTCAGCTTGTAGCCCTTGGTGCTTTCCGCGACATCGCTGTTACTGACCTTGTCGCCGCCCGACGTCAGCGCGTACACCCCGCCACCGATGACCACCAGCGCCACGATCACGCCGCCGATGATCAGGCCGGTCTTCTTCTTTTTCGGCTCGCCGGCCGGGGGGAACGGGGGCTGCTGGCCGTAGACCGGCTGGCCGCCGTACGGGGGAGTGGGGGGCTGCTGTCCGTACGGGCCGGGCTGCTGGGCCTGCGGGTAGCCGTAGCCCGGCTGCGGGGGCTGCTGCGGCGGGACGCCCTGGGGGGCCTGCTGCGGGTACCCGTAACCGGGCTGGCCCTGCGGCTGGCCCTGCGGCGGCGGGCCGCCGTAGGGGCCCGGCTGCTGTCCGTACGGTCCGGGCTGGCCCTGGGGCTGCTGTCCGTCGTACGGGCCCGGCTGGTTGAAGCTCATCTGCGGTTTCCCCTGTTCGTCATACTTACGCGTTCCGAACATCCTGACGGAAGGCCCGCGGGGGTGGGGCACCGGGAGGCACACCGTTACTCAACAAACCGGTTTCAGTGCATGACTGTGACGGCCCTAAACTGTGGGGCGTGACCGAGAACGCAGCGCCGCAGCCAGCCAGCAACCCCGAACTGCCGACCCAGTACACGCCGGCCGAGGTAGAGGGGAAGCTGTACGAGCGCTGGGTGGAGCGCGGCTACTTCGAGGCCGACGAGCACAGCGAGAAGCCCCCGTACTCCATCGTCATCCCGCCGCCCAACGTCACCGGCTCCCTGCACCTCGGGCACGCCTTCGAGCACACGCTGATCGACGCGCTGGTCCGCCGCAAGCGGATGCAGGGCTTCGAGGCGCTGTACCAGCCCGGTATGGACCACGCCGGCATCGCCACCCAGAACGTCGTCGAGCGCGAGCTCGCCAAGGAGGGCAAGTCCCGCCACGACCTGGGCCGCGAGGCCTTCGTCGAGCGCGTCTGGCAGTGGAAGAACGAGTCCGGCGGCCAGATCTCCGGCCAGATGCGCCGCCTCGGCGAGGGCGTCGACTGGTCCCGCGAGCGGTTCACCATGGACGAGGGCCTGTCCAAGGCCGTCCAGACCGTCTTCAAGCGGATGTACGACGACGGGCTGATCTACCGCGCCGAGCGCATCATCAACTGGTGCCCGCGCTGTCTCACCGCGATCTCCGACATCGAGGTCGAGTACCAGGAGGACGACGGCGAGCTCGTCTCCATGACGTACGGGGAGGGTGACGAGACCATCGTCGTCGCCACCACCCGCGCCGAGACGATGCTCGGTGACACCGCCGTCGCCGTCCACCCCGACGACGAGCGCTACCGGCACCTGGTCGGCAAGCAGATCAAGCTGCCGCTGACCGACCGCACGATCCCGGTCGTCGCCGACCACCACGTCGACCCCGAGTTCGGCACCGGCGCCGTCAAGGTGACCCCGGCGCACGACCCGAACGACTTCGAGATCGGCAAGCGCCACGACCTGCCCTTCCTCACCGTCCTGGACGAGCGGGCCGTCATCACCGTCCCCGGCCCCTTCCAGGGCCTGGACCGGCTGGAAGCCCGCTCCGCGATCGTCGCCGCCCTGCGCGCCGAGGGCCGGATCGTGGCCGAGAAGCGTCCGTACGTCCACTCCGTCGGGCACTGCTCGCGCTGCAAGACCACCATCGAGCCGCGCCTCTCCCTCCAGTGGTGGGTCAAGGTCGAGCCGCTCGCCAAGGCGGCCGGTGACGCCGTCCGCGACGGCAAGGTCAAGATCCATCCGCAGGAGATGGAGAAGCGGTACTTCGACTGGGTCGACAACCTCCACGACTGGACGATCTCGCGCCAGCTCTGGTGGGGCCACCGCATCCCCGTCTGGTACGGCCCGAACGGCGAGGTCGTCTGCGTCGGACCGGACGACGAGGCGCCCACCGGCGAGGGCTGGACGCAGGACAGCGATGTCCTGGACACCTGGTTCTCCTCCGGCCTGTGGCCCTTCTCCACGCTCGGCTGGCCCGAACAGACCGACAGCCTCGCGAAGTTCTACCCGAACTCCGTCCTGGTCACCGGCTACGACATCCTCTTCTTCTGGGTCGCCCGGATGATGATGTTCGGCCTGTACGTCAACGACGGCGTTCCGCCGTTCGAGACGATCGTGCTGCACGGCATGGTCCGCGACGAGCACGGCAAGAAGATGTCGAAGTCCTTCGGGAACGTGGTCAACCCGCTGGACTGGATGGACAAGTACGGCTCCGACGCGCTCCGTTTCACCCTGGCGCGCGGCGCCAACCCCGGTGTCGACGTCCCGATCGGCGAGGAGTGGGTCCAGGGTTCCGCCAAGTTCTCCAACAAGATCTGGAACGCCACCCGCTTCGCCCTGATGAACGGCGCCACCATCGAGGGCGAGCTGCCTGCCGCCGACGAGATGTCGGTCACCGACCGCTGGATTCTGTCCCGGCTGGGCAAAACCGTCGCCGAAGTCGACGCGTACTACGACGACTTCCAGTTCTCCAAGCTCAGTGAGGCGCTCCGGCACTTCGCCTGGGACGAGGTCTTCGACTGGTACGTCGAGCTGTCCAAGACCACGTTCTTCGGCGGCGGCCGGCCGGCCGAGGTCTCGGGCCGGGTCCTGGGCGAGGTCCTCGACGTGATGCTGCGCCTCCTGCACCCGGTCGTCCCGTTCGTCACGGAGACGCTGTGGACCGCGCTCACCGGCCGCGAGTCCGTCGTCATCGCGGACTGGCCGCAGGACAGCGGCTTCCGGGACGACGCGGCCGAGAAGGAGATCGAGCTCGTCCAGCAGGTCGTCACCGAGGTCCGCCGCTTCCGCTCCGACCAGGGCCTCCAGCCCGGCCAGAAGGTCCCGGCCGAGCTGGACCTGACCGGTACGCCGCTCGCCGCGCACGAGGCGGCCATCCGCCAGCTGCTGCGCCTGCAGCCCGCCGGCGACGGCTTCCACGCCACCGCGTCGCTGCCGGTCGCGGGCGCCACGGTCGCGCTCGACCTGTCCGGCACGATCGACATCGAGGCCGAGCGCAAGCGCCTGACGAAGGACCTGGGCGCCGCCGAGAAGGAGAAGGCGCAGGCCAACGGCAAGCTGAACAACGAGGCGTTCCTCGGCAAGGCCCCGGACAACGTGGTCGACAAGATCCGTGGCCGGCTCGCCAAGGCCGAGACCGACATCGAGCGCATCACCAGCCAGCTGGCGGCCCTGCCGCAGGCCTGACCAGGCCCGCCGCACGGAGCCCCCGTACCCCTCGGCCGAGGGGTACGGGGGCTCCGTCGTACCCCTGCCGCCGGGCGCTGCGCGCGATGTCGGTGCTCATCCGTAGACTGGTCCTGTGAGTGAGCCCCGCCCTTCCGACCGGCACGACGCGTCCGACTCCGACGAGACCTTCGCGGAGATCGTCGACGAAGCGACCCAGCGCGACCCCGACCTGGCGGTGATCGAGGCCGGGAGCCGGACGCTGCGCGCCGCCTCCGGGCGCCCCCAGGCCGACGAGGTCCCCGCCCGCCCCGCCGATCCGGAGGTGGACAGGGCGCTGCGCGCGGTGGAGCGCGAGCTCGCCGGGCGCTGGGGGGAGACCAAGCTGGAGCCGTCCGTGGCGCGCATCGCCGCGCTGATGGACGTCCTCGGTGACCCGCAGCGCGCGTACCCCTCCATCCACATCACCGGTACCAACGGCAAGACGAGCACGGCCCGCATGATCGAGGGCCTGCTCGGCGCGTTCGACCTGCGTACCGGCCGCTACACCTCGCCGCACGTCCAGTCGATCACCGAGCGGATCAGCCTGGACGGCGCCCCGATGGACGCCGAGCGGTTCGTCGAGGCGTACCAGGACATCAAGCCGTACATCGAGATGGTCGACGAGCAGCAGCCCTACCGGCTCTCCTTCTTCGAGGTGCTCACCGGCATGGCGTACGCGGCGTTCGCCGACACGCCGGTCGATGTCGCCGTCGTCGAGGTCGGCATGGGCGGCAGCTGGGACGCGACCAACGTCATCGACTCCACGGTCGCGGTCGTCACCCCGATCTCCCTGGACCACACCGACCGGCTGGGCTCCACGCCCGGCGAGATCGCGGTGGAGAAGGCCGGGATCATCAAGCAGGGTGCGACGGTCATCCTGGCCCAGCAGCCGGTCGATGCGGCCCAGGTGATGCTGAAGAAGGCCGTCGCGGCCGACGCGACGGTGGCCCGTGAGGGCATGGAGTTCGGTGTCGTCTCCCGGGAGGTCGCGGTCGGCGGGCAGCTGCTGACGCTGCGCGGTCTCGGCGGCGAGTACGACAACATCTTCCTTCCGCTGTACGGGGCCCACCAGGCGCACAACGCCGTGGTGGCGCTCTGTGCCGTGGAGGCGTTCTTCGGGATCGGCGCCGAGCAGGCCGGATCGCTCGACGCCGACATCGTCCGCAAGGCCTTCGCCGCGGTGCTCTCGCCCGGCCGTCTCGAAGTCGTCCGCTCCAGCCCGACCGTCGTCCTGGACGCCGCCCACAACCCGGCCGGCGCCCGCGCCGCCTCCGAGGGGATCTCCGAGGCGTTCGGCTTCTCCCGGCTGATCGGTGTGGTCGGTGCCAGCGCCGACAAGGACGTCCGGGGGCTCCTGGAGGCCTTCGAGCCGATCTTCGCGGAGGTCGTGATCACCCAGAACTCCAGCGGCCGCGCGATGGACGCGGACGCCCTGGCGACCGTCGCCGTCGAGGTCTTCGGCAATGAGCGGGTCCAGGTCGAACCCCGTCTCGACGACGCGCTGGAGGCGGCGATCACCCTCGCGGAGGAAGAGGACGAGTACGCGGGCGCCGGGGTGCTGGTGACCGGATCCGTGATCACGGTCGGCGAGGCCCGGCTGCTTCTGGGAAGGAGCTGACCCACGTGCGTACGCTCTGTGCATCGACCCTGATCGGTGAGTTCTTCGTGATCGGCTTCGCCGGACTCGTCGCGATGAAGTCCGACGACCTGTCGTCCGCGACGGTGTGGACGGTCTGCGGCATCGGCATGCTGCTCTCCGTGCTGCTCTGCGGGGTGATCACCCGCCCCGGCGGGGTACAGCTCGGCTGGGCGCTCCAGGTCGTGCTGGTCGCCAGTGGCTTCGTGGTGCCGACGATGTTCATCCTCGGTCTGGTCTTCGGCGGCCTGTGGTGGGCCTCGGTGCACTACGGCCGCAAGATCGACGAGGCGAAGGCCCGCTGGGCCGCGCAGGAGGCGGCGCAGGCCCCCGCCGCGGGCTGACCCGGCGCGCGGCCGGTGCACGCCCCCTTGCCCGGCGGGCAAACCCGGCCGCCGGGCCGTCAAGGCACCCCTGTAATCTCGCTTCACCGCACCCGTATGCCTGCAAGGAGCCGCACATGACTCAGCGCACCCTCGTTCTTCTCAAGCCCGACGCCGTCCGTCGCGGTCTGGTCGGCGAGATCGTCGGCCGCATCGAGCGCAAGGCCGGCTGGAAGATCACCGCGCTGGAGCTGCGTACCCTCGACCGGGCGACGCTGGAGCAGCACTACGCCGAGCACGTCGGCCGCCCGTTCTACGAGCCGCTCGTCGAGTTCATGCTGTCCGGTCCGATCGTCGCCCTGGTGGCCGAGGGCGAGCGGGTGATCGAGGGCGTCCGTGCCCTGGCGGGCCCCACCGACCCGATCGCCGCCGCGCCCGGATCGATCCGTGGCGATCTCGGCACGATCACCCGGGAGAACCTCATCCACGCCTCGGACTCCGAGGAGTCCGCAGAGCGAGAAATGAAGCTGTTCTTCCCGGGACTTTCCTGACCTCCGCTCCGCCAAACAGCGCTCATGACCTGGGGCGACCGAAGTAATTCGGTCGCCCTTCGGCATAGGGTCACCGATCGCGGGAACGCATCCCTCCGACGTAACGTCACCATGAGTGGGACGGCCACCCGTTCTGCTCAACAAGGCGAAGGACCCTCGCGCTGTGTCGGTGTATCCGGCACTACGATGGAAGCTTCCACGCCCGCAGCGCTCATCTCGCCTACCAAAACAAGCCATCACCGCTTTCGCTTGGGAAGGCCCGACGCATCCTCATGGGGAACAAGGGGAACTCAATGTCGTTCATCGGCCGTGACATGGCTATCGACCTCGGGACTGCCAACACGCTGGTGTACGTCAGGGGGCGCGGCATCGTTCTGAACGAGCCGTCCGTCGTGGCCATCAACACCAACACCGGCGGCATCCTGGCGGTCGGCGCCGAGGCCAAGAAGATGATCGGCCGTACACCGGGCAACATCGTTGCCGTACGGCCACTGAAGGACGGCGTGATCGCCGACTTCGAGATCACGGAGCGGATGCTCCGCTACTTCATCCTGAAGATCCACAAGCGCCGCTACCTGGCCCGCCCGCGGGTCGTCGTCTGTGTGCCCTCCGGCATCACAGGGGTCGAGCGACGCGCCGTCATCGAGGCGTCGACGCAGGCCGGCGCGCGCCAGGTGCACATCATCGAGGAGCCCATGGCGGCGGCCATCGGCTCCGGCCTGCCGGTCCACGAGGCCACCGGCAACATGGTCGTCGACATCGGTGGCGGCACCACCGAGGTCGCGGTCATCTCGCTCGGCGGCATCGTCACCGCCCAGTCGATCCGGGTCGCCGGTGACGAACTGGACAACGCGATCATCCAGCACATCAAGAAGGAGTACTCGCTCCTCCTCGGTGAGCGCACCGCGGAACAGATCAAGATCACCATCGGCTCCGCGTTCGAGCTGGAGAAGGACGAGCACACCGAGATCCGCGGCCGCGACCTCGTCTCCGGCCTGCCCAAGACCGTGGTCATCTCCGCGACCGAGGTCCGCAAGGCGATCGAGGAGCCGGTCAACGCGATCGTCGACGCGGTCAAGACGACGCTCGACAAGTGCCCGCCGGAGCTCTCCGGCGATGTCATGGACCGGGGCATCGTCCTCACCGGCGGCGGCGCGCTGCTGCGCGGACTGGACGAGCGGCTCCGTCACGAGACGGGGATGCCGATCCACATCGCGGAGGACCCGCTGGACTCCGTCGCGCTCGGATCCGGCAAGTGCGTCGAGGAGTTCGAGGCGCTCCAGCAGGTGCTGGACGCCCAGCCCCGACGGTAGGAACTCACGCGAGCCTCCGCGCGGACGCTGCCGCTCCGCGCGGAGGATCGTTGATATACAGGCACGAACATTCCTACGAGGAAGGCACGGCCGCCGCACGTGAGGGACACACGAGAGAGCCGGCTGCTCCTGGTGCTGCTGATCGCCATCGCATTCGCACTGATCACGGTGGATATCCGCGGTGGGGAGGAGTCGCCGGTGGACGGCGCCCGGCAGGCCGCCTCCACGGTCTTCGGACCCGTTGAGAACGGCGTCGCGGCCGCCGTCGACCCGGTGGGCAACGCCATAGGGGCGGTACGCGCCTCCGGCGCACGGCACGACAAGATCTCCGCACTGGAGCAGCAGAACGCCGCGCTGAAGGCCAAGCTCGGCAGCGACGACCAGAACCGCAGCCGGGTCCGCGAGCTCGACAAGATGCTGAAGAAGTCGGCCGCCGGACAGTACGGCATCAAGGCCGCCGAGGTCATCGCCATAGGAGCGGCCCAGGGCTTCTCCTGGACGGTCACCATCGACGCGGGCTCCAAGGACGGTCTCAAGCGGGACATGACCGTCCTCAACGGCGACGGACTCGTCGGCAGGGTCACCACCGTCGGCCCGGACACCGCGACGGTGCTCCTCGCCAACGACCCCGACTTCACCGTCGGCACCCGGATGGAGTCCACCGACGAACTCGGCTTCGCCACCGGCCAGGGCTCACGCCCGCTGGCCGTCCAGTTCCTGAACGGCAAGGCCAAGGTCAAGAAGGGCGACCGGCTCGTCACGTTCGGGTCCAGCAAGGACAAGCCGTTCGTGCCCGGGGTCCCGGTCGGCGAGGTCGTCCGCGTCGACCCGTCCGGCGGCGACCTGACCCGTACGGTCTACGTCCGTCCGTACGTCGGCTTCACCAAGCTCGACATCGTCGGCATCGTCGTCCAGGCCCCGCGCGAGGACCCCCGCGACATGGTCCTGCCGAAGAAGCCGGCCAAGCCCGCCAAGCCGAAGCCCACCCCGACCGTCACGGTCACCATCTCGCCCAACGGCGACATCGTGGACACCGGCGGCAGGGTCGTCGGGAACATCCACCAGAGCGCGAACCCCAGCGGCGGCCCGAGCCCCAGCGGGAACGCCACACCCAACACCGACAACGCGGTAAACGAACAGAGGTAGAGCTGATCCCCATGCGCGTCAACCGGACTCTGCTCTCCATCGCCCTGGTCGTGATCGCACTCGTCGTCCAGGTCTCCGTACTGGCCCGGCTCCAGCTGCCCGGCGCGGTGCCCGATCTGCTCCTCATGGTCGTCGTCGGACTGGCCTTCGTCTACGGGCACGTCAGCGGCGCCCTCATCGGCTTCGGTGCGGGGCTGCTGGCGGACCTGGCACCGCCGGCGGACCACGCGGCCGGCCGGTACGCACTGGTCCTCTGCGTCATCGGATACCTCGCCGGACTGGCCAAGCCGGAGAACGGCCAGCTCAAATCGGCCTTCATGCCGATGGCCGTGGTCGTCGCGGCGGCGATCGGGTCGACCCTGCTGTACGCGGGTGTCGGCGCGCTCGTCGGCGACACCGCCGCCCGCCACGTGGGCCTGGGCAGCCTGCTGTTCACCGCGGCCGTCTACGACCTGCTTCTCGCCCCGTTCACCGTGCCCCTGATCATGGCGATGGCCAGACGCACGGTGAACGACCCGCTCACCGAGTCCTCCTCCGGCGGCAAGGACGCCACGGCGGGCTGGCTCGCGGCGGGCACCGGCCTGCGGATCGGCAGCCAGCGCGGCGGACTGCGCGTCAAGGCCGCCCGGAACCGGGCAGCACGCGCCGGACGGATCAAGGGAGTCAAGCGACTGTGAGCCCGCACTTCCCGGGGGCCGCCCACCGGGCCCCCTGCCCGACCACCACCGGGGGCGCCCCGTGACCAACATCCCCGAGACGGGCCGGACGCAGCGGGTCCAGATCCGCCTCGTCGTCATCCAGGTCCTCGTCTTCTCCCTGCTGCTCACCCTGGGCGGCCGCCTCTGGTACCTCCAGATCCGCAACGGCCAGGAGTACTCCGACGAGGCGAAGAACAACCACGTCCAGCAGGTCGTCCAGCCGGCCGCCCGCGGCTCCATCCTCGACGCCCGGGGCGTGCCCCTCGCCGACAACGAGACCCGGCTCGTCGTCTCCGCCAGCCGCACCGAGCTGCTGAAGATGGACGACGACGGCAAGGGCGTGCTGACCCGGCTCGCCGACGTGCTGGGCATGAAGCCCAAGGACGTCATCGACAAGGTCCGGCTCTGCGACGCGAAGACCCCGCAGCCCTGCTGGAACGGTTCGCCCTACCAGCCGATCCCGGTCACCGACGAGGCCACCACCCAGCAGGCCCTCCAGATCCGCGAACGCACCGAGGACTTCCCCGGCATCACCGCGGAACCCACCGCCGTACGCCGCTACGCCGCACCCGGCAAGGCCAACAGCGCCCAGGTCCTCGGCTACCTCTCGCCCGTCACCGACGACGAGATCACCAAGGCCCAGGACACCGACTCGCCGTACCTGCGCTCCGACCAGGTCGGCCGGTCCGGCCTGGAGCGCACGTACGACAAGGAGCTGCGCGGCAAGGCGGGCGTCACCCGCTACGAGGTCGACAACCTCGGCCGGGTCATCGGCGAGGCGAAGAACGACAAGGCGGAGCCCGGCTCCAGCGTCGTCACCTCCATCGACGCCCGGGTCCAGGCCGTCGCCGAGTACGAGCTCAACCAGGCCATGAAGACGGCCCGCACCGAGTTCGACACCAACACCGGCGAGAACTACAAGGCCGACTCCGGCGCCGTCGTCGTCATGGAGGCCAAGACCGGCCGGGTCGTCTCGATGGCCTCGCTGCCCAATTACGACCCCAACGCCTGGGTCGGCGGCATCTCCGGCAAGGACTACGCCAAGCTCACCGGCAAGAACTCCAACTTCCCGCTGCTGAACCGGGCCATCCAGGGCCAGGCCGCCCCCGGCTCCATCTTCAAGGTCATCTCCTCGACCGCCGCGGTCAACGCCGGATACCCCTTCGACGGCAACTACCCCTGCCCGAGCTCGTACTCCATCGGCGGCCAGACCTTCAAGAACTTCGAGTCCCAGGGCTACGGCGACATCACCATCGGCCGCGCCCTCGAAGTCTCCTGCGACACCGTGTACTACGGCATCGCGCACAAGGAGTGGCAGAAGGACGGCGGCAACAGCCCCAAGAAGAAGCCCAACGACTGGTTCTACAAGACCGCCCACCAGTTCGGCCTGGGCAAGGAGACGGGCATCGACCTCCCCAACGAGGTCAGCGGCCGCGTCCCCGACCGCGAGTGGAAGAAGAACTTCGCCAAGGCCAACCACGACTCCTGGTGCAAGCAGGGCAAGAAGGACGGCACGTACGTCGAGAAGATCGCCTACGAGAACTGCCTCGAAGGCGACAAGATGCGTGCCGGTGACTCCGTCAACTACTCGATCGGCCAGGGCGACACCCTCGTCACCCCGATACAGATGGCGACGATCTACGCGGCCATCTCCAACGGCGGCACGCTCTACGACCCCACCGTCGGCAAGGCGATCGTCAGCGGCGACGGCAAGACCGTCCAGCAGATCAAGCCCAAGTCGCACGGCAAGCTGCCCTTCACCCAGAAGACGCGCAACGAGATCGACGGAGCCCTCGCGGGTGTCGCGACCCGCGGCTCCGCCGCCTGGCGCTTCGGCGGCTGGCCGCAGGACAAGATCCCGATGCACGCCAAGACGGGCACCGCGGAGGTCTACGGCAAGCAGACGACCTCATGGTTCGCCACGTACACCAAGGACTACACGGTCGTCATGACGATCTCCCAGGGCGGTACGGGCTCCGGCGCCTCCGGGCCCGCCGTGCGCAACATCTACAACGCGATCTACGGTCTCGACGCCACGGGCAAGCAGGACCTCAAGAAGGCACTGCTGCCGACGCCGCAGAAGTCCCTGCCGAAGATCCAGCAGGACGGCACCATCGAGACCCCGAAGATCAAGCCGTACGACCCGGACGCGGGTAAGCCGCCGGCCGGGCAGACGCTCGCCGCGATCCTGGGGAGGCGCGACTGATGGCCGGTTTCTCCGTCCAGCGGTACGCCCCCGAGCGCTCGGCCTGGGGCCGGTTCACCGCCCGGGACTCGGTGGTCCGCCGCCTCGACTGGCCGCTGCTCGGCTCGGCCGTCGCGCTCTCCCTCATCGGCTCGATACTGGTCTACTCGGCGACCAGGGGACGGGACTCGCTCACCCACGGCGACCCGTACTACTTCCTCTTCCGGCACGCCCTCAACACCGGCATCGGCTTCGCCCTGATGGTCGGCACGATCTGGCTCGGCCACCGCACCCTGCGCGGCGCGGTGCCGATCCTGTACGGCCTGTCCGTACTCCTCGTCCTGGCCGTCCTCACCCCGCTCGGCGCCACCGTCAACGGCGCCCACGCCTGGATCATCATCGGCGGCGGCTTCTCCCTCCAGCCCTCCGAGTTCACCAAGATCACGATCATTCTCGGCATGGCGATGCTGCTCGCCGCCCGCGTCGACGCGGGCGACCAGCCGCACCCCGACCACCGGACCGTCGCCAAGGCCCTCGGCGTGGCGGCAATCCCGATGGCGGTCGTCATGGGAATGCCGGACCTCGGTTCCGTGATGGTCATGGCCGTCATCGTGCTCGGTGTGCTGCTTGCCTCCGGGGCGTCGAACCGCTGGATCTTCGGACTCCTCGGCGCCGGCACCGCGGGCGCCGTCGCCGTCTGGCAGCTCGGACTGCTCGACGACTACCAGATCGCCCGGTTCGCGGCCTTCGCCAACCCTGCGCTCGACCCGGCCGGCGTCGGCTACAACACCAACCAGGCCCGTATCGCGATCGGCTCCGGCGGCCTCTCCGGCACCGGCCTCTTCCAGGGCACCCAGACCACCGGCCAGTTCGTCCCCGAGCAGCAGACCGACTTCGTCTTCACCGTCGCCGGAGAGGAACTCGGCTTCCTCGGCGCCGGACTGATCCTCGTCCTGCTCGGCATCATCCTGTGGCGCGCCTGCCGCATCGCCAGGGAGACCACCGAGCTGTACGGGACGATCGTCGCCGCCGGGATCATCGCCTGGTTCGCCTTCCAGGCCTTCGAGAACATCGGCATGACGCTCGGCATCATGCCGGTCGCCGGGCTGCCGCTGCCGTTCGTCTCCTACGGAGGGTCCTCGATGTTCGCCATCTGGGTGGCCATCGGACTGCTCCAGTCGATCAGGGTGCAACGGCCGATAACGGCCTGAGCCGTACGAGTGCCCTTCCCGGAAAGCCTTGCTCGCCGGGAAGGGCGGCGGATTCGACTCATGGCGGGCCCGGTACGTGGCGGAGGCCGCCCGCCCCGCGCTCGGGAAACCGACGCGTTCCCGGCGGAGATCCGGGCGGCACGCGGAGGCTGAGCGTCGCGGTACGCTGGATGGTCATCCTTGCCGGCTCTCGAAAGTTCGCGATGTCTGTCGATTCGGTCTTCCCACAGCTCGAAGCTCTGCTCCCGCATGTGCAGAAGCCCATCCAGTACGTCGGCGGTGAGCTGAACTCCACCGTCAAGCCGTGGGACGAGTGCGACGTCCGCTGGGCCCTCATGTACCCGGACGCGTACGAAGTGGGGCTCCCCAACCAGGGCGTCATGATCCTCTACGAGGTGCTCAACGAGCGCCAGGGCGTCCTCGCCGAGCGCACCTACAGCGTCTGGCCGGACCTGGAGGAGCTGATGCGCGAGCACAAGGTGCCCCAGTTCACGGTGGACGGACACCGCCCGGTCAAGGCGTTCGACGTCTTCGGGCTGAGCTTCTCCACCGAGCTCGGCTACACCAACATGCTCACCGCCCTGGACCTGGCCGGCATCCCGCTGGCCGCCAGGGACCGCGGCCTCGACGACCCGATCGTGCTCGCGGGCGGCCACGCCGCGTTCAACCCCGAGCCGATCGCGGAGTTCATCGACTGCGCGGTCATCGGCGACGGCGAGCAGGCCGTCCTGGAGATCACCGAGATCGTCCGCGCCTGGAAGGCCGAGGGCCGCCCCGGCGGCCGCGAGGAGGTGCTCTTCCGGCTCGCGAGGACCGGCGGCGTCTACGTCCCCGGCTTCTACGACGTCGAGTACCTCCCGGACGGCCGCATCGGCCGGGTCGTGCCCAACAAGTCCGGCGTGCCGTGGCGGGTGTCCAAGCACACCGTGATGGACCTCGACGAGTGGCCCTACCCGAAGCAGCCGCTGGTCCCGCTCGCGGAGACCGTCCACGAGCGGATGTCCGTGGAGATCTTCCGCGGCTGCACCCGCGGCTGCCGCTTCTGCCAGGCCGGCATGATCACGCGCCCCGTGCGGGAGCGAAGCATCACCGGCATCGGCGAGATGGTGGAGAAGGGCCTCAAGGCGACCGGCTTCGAGGAGGTCGGTCTGCTCTCGCTGTCCTCCGCGGACCACTCCGAGATCGGCGACATCGCCAAGGGCCTCGCGGACCGCTACACGGACGACAAGGTCGGGCTCTCGCTGCCCTCCACCCGCGTCGACGCGTTCAACGTGGACCTGGCCAACGAGCTGACCCGCAACGGCCGTCGCTCCGGTCTGACCTTCGCCCCCGAGGGCGGCTCCGAGCGGATGCGCAAGGTCATCAACAAGATGGTCTCGGAGGAGGACCTGATCCGGACCGTCTCCACCGCGTACGGCAACGGCTGGCGTCAGGTGAAGCTGTACTTCATGTGCGGTCTGCCCACCGAGACCGACGAGGACGTCCTGCAGATCGGCGACATGGCGGTCAACGTCATCGCCAAGGGCCGCGAGGTCTCCGGGCAGAACGACATCCGCTGCACCGTCTCCATCGGCGGCTTCGTGCCCAAGCCGCACACCCCGTTCCAGTGGGCCCCGCAGCTCGGCGTCGAGGAGACCGACGCCCGGCTGGCCAAGCTCCGGGACAAGATCCGCGGCGACAAGAAGTACGGCCGCTCGATCGGCTTCCGCTACCACGACGGCAAGCCCGGCATCGTCGAGGGCCTGCTCTCCCGCGGCGACCGCCGGGTCGGCTCCGTCATCCGCGCCGTCTACGAGGCCGGCGGCCGCTTCGACGGCTGGCGCGAGTACTTCAGCTACGACCTGTGGATGAAGAGCGCGGAGAAGACGCTGCCCGCCCTCGGCGTGGACGTCGACTGGTACACCACCCGGGAGCGGACGTACGAGGAGGTTCTGCCCTGGGACCACCTGGACTCCGGCCTCGACAAGGAATGGCTCTGGGAGGACTGGCAGGACTCGCTCGACGAGACCGAGGTCGAGGACTGCCGCTGGACCCCGTGCTTCGACTGCGGGGTGTGCCCGCAGCTGGACCTCGACATCCAGATCGGCCCGACGGGCAAGAAGCTCCTCCCGCTGACGGTCGTGAAGTGACGTCGTGAACGTCGTGAAGTGACGACCTGAAGTGACACCGCCCGGCTCCGGCCGGGTGACAGCTCGATGACGATGGCCCGGCCGGGGAAACCCCCGGCCGGGCCATCGCGTCATGGACCGCATGGACAACGCGAAGCACCATGCGCCCGCGCGGTACGAGAGCGGCGACGGCTGTCTGACCACCCTCGTCAGGATTCCGGTGCGGATCGTGGTCCTCGTCCTGGTCCTGCCGGTCCGGATGGTGTGGGACGCCCTCGTCGCCTGCGCCCGCGCCGCCGACCGCACCGTGCTCCGGCCACTCGGGCGGGCGCTCTCCTGGCTGTTCCAGATCCTCGTGGTGGCCCCGGCGCGCCTGCTGTGGGAGCGGGTGCTGACCCCGGTGGGGCACGCGCTGCGGTGGGTGTACCTGACGCTGCTCGCCCCCGCCGGGCGCGGAATCCGCACGGGGACCGGATGGCTGCTCAAGGCCGTCCTGGTGCTGCCGGTGGTGGGCGTGTGGCGGTACGTCCTGGTGCCGCTGGGGCCGGTCGCCGCCCGGCTCGCGCGGCATCTGGTCGTCCGGCCGGCGAGGTGGACGTACCGGGAACTGCTCACCCCGCTGGGTCACGGCATCGCCGCCGGCCTCCGGGGACTGCGGGCCGGTCTCGACCTGCTCGTCCCGGTGCTTCTCGTCACTCCGCTCGCCTGGGCGTACCGGTGGGTGCTGACCCCCGTGGGCCGGGAGATCGCCGCTGCGATCGGCGTGGCCTGGCGGATCGCCGGATTCGTCTCGCGGGCCGTCGGCCGGGTCCTGGCGCGGCTGGCGTGGTACCTGGTCGGGGCTCCGTTGTCCTGGGCCCACCGCACGGTGTTCACCCCGATGGGCCACTTCGTGCGCGACGCCGTATGGGCCCCCGTGAGGCGGGCGGCCGTCGCGGCGGGCCTGACCGCCCTGGACGCGGTGCGCACGGCCCGCGAAACCGTCCGGCAGGCCCGCCGCGACGCATGGCGGGCGCTGGTCGGCGGGCCGCCCGTGACCGAGCCCCGGGAACCGGGGAGCCCCCTTGCGCGTACCCTGGGTACTGTGCACCATGCAACGACTGTGCCCAGCGCGGCGCCCGAACCAGAGATCTCCCTGCCCGGCGAGCATTCCGTCCGGCGGGGGTGAGCCGGAACGGACGCCCCGGGGCCACCCGTATTTCGAGGGCGGCGTGTCACCCGCGTCCGTCCCGCACCTAGGAGAAGAACCACTGGGCAAGCGACAGCCCGAAGGCCCGCCGCCCGCACCGGCAGTGCAGCGCATTCGTCTGCGCTACACCAAGCGCGGCCGCCTCCGGTTCACCAGTCACCGTGACTTCCAGCGTGCCTTCGAGCGGGCGTTGCGCCGCTCCCAGGTGCCCATGGCCTACTCGGCGGGCTTCACTCCGCACCCCAAGGTGTCCTACGCCAATGCCGCCCCCACCGGCACGGGCAGCGAGGCCGAGTTCCTGGAGATCGCCCTCACCGAGGCGCGTGACCCCGACGTCCTGCGCGAGCTGCTCGACAACTCGCTGCCGGACGGTCTCGACATCACGGACGCCGTGGAGGCCCGCACCTCGGGTCTCGCCGACCGGCTGACCGCCTCCATCTGGGAGATGCGGCTGGACGGGGTCTCCGCCGAGGAGGCGGAGAAGGCCGTGGCCGCCTTCAACGGGGCCGAGACCGTCGAGGTCCAGCGCCGTACGAAGAACGGCGTGCGCAGCTTCGACGCCCGGTCCGCCGTGGTGGACCTGCAGGCCCTTGATCAACAGTCTGATAGGCCCGGGGTCAAGGCCTGTGCGATACTGCGGCTGGTTGTTCGGCACGTGACACCTGCCGTACGACCTGACGACGTCCTGTCCGGTCTTCGCGTTGTGGCCGACCTGGCGCCGCCGGTCCCCGCAGCGGTGACCAGGCTGGCGCAGGGGCTCTTCGACGAGGAGTCCGGCACGGTGACCGACCCGCTCGCGCCTGACCGCGAGGCAGCCCCGGCCGCTCTACCCACGGCCACCGGGACCGCCGTCGCGACGGCGCCGGAAGGTGCAGGCACCGCGTAAGGCGGTCGTTGTAGCGCAGCCCTCGGACTCGGGAGCCACCTGGGCCGGGCCGCGCGCTGACCCATAAGACTTTCGCCAGGCCGTGCGCAGACCGCGTACGGAACCGGCGAGCCAGACATTCAGCCCCCGTGCGGCGCCCGCGCCCCGGACGGCGGTACCGCGTACATCATGCGGACCGTGCCGGACCGGAATCAGGCGCGGCGCCCGGGAGCGCGACGGGAGAACCGCCCGCATGCTCGAGCCCACCGAACCCGGCACGACCGGGAACGCAGAAGACAACAACACCCCCGGGGACAAGCTGCCGCCGCGCCGCAGGCGCCGCGCGGCGTCCCGCCCGGCCGGCCCCCCCTCGGGCGGCGCGCCGGCCATACCGGCCGTTGACGCCGGAGAGTCGGACCCCAGCACAGAGAACACCACCGAGGCCGAGGCGGCCCCGCCCGTCCGTGCGCGTCGCCGCGCGGTCCGCAAGGCGACCGCCCCGGCGGGTGCTCCGCAGGCCGCTGAGGCTGTGGAGATCGTCGAGGAGACGGCGGTCGTGGAGAGCCCCGAGCCCGTCGCGGCCGAGCCCGCCGCTGAGCCTGCTGCCGAGGCGCCGCGTGCGCGTCGTCGGGCGTCGCGCAAGGCGACTGCTCCGGCGGGTGCTCCGCAGGCTGCCGAGGCTGTGGAGATCGTCGAGGAGACGGCGGTCGTGGAGAGCTCTGAGCCCGTCGCGGCCGAGCCCGCCGCTGAGCCTGCTGCCGAGGCGCCGCGTGCGCGTCGTCGGGCGTCGCGTAAGGCGACCGCCCCGGCGGGTGCTCCGCAGGCCGCTGAGGCTGTGGAGATCGTCGAGGAGACCGCGGTCGTGGAGAGCCCCGAGCCCGTAGCGGCAGAGCCCGCCGCCGAGGCGCCGCGCGGCCGCGCCCGGCGCAGGGCTTCCGCCCCGGCCGGCGCCCCGCAGGCCACCCGGACCGAGCCCGCCGAGCCCGTAGCGGCAGCAGAGCCCGCGGAGGTCCCCGCAGAGGTCGCAGAAGCGGCCGAGCCCGCCGAGCCCGTGGAGGCCCCGCGCGGCCGCCGCCGTGCGGTCCGCAAGGCCACCGCCCCGGCAGGCGCCCCGCAGGCCACCGAGGAGCGCAGCGAGGTCCAGACCGGCGAGAGCCTGCCCGAGACCGCCGTCGAGGAGCTGGCCGCCGAGGCCGCGGAGGTCGAGGAGGCCGCCCCGCGCGGCCGCCAGCGCCGCCGGGCCACCGCCGCGGCGGGCCGGCCCGAGTTCACCGGCAAGGTCGAGGAGCCCGCGCGCAGGAGCCGTGGCGCGGCGCGCCCCGCCGTCGCCGTGTTCCAGGCCCCGGTCTTCGCCGAGCCGATGTTCCAGACCCCGGAAACCGCCGCCGCCGCGGCCGCCGCCGCGGTCCCCGCCTCGCCGGACGAGGAGCCCGAGGACGAGATCGCGACGGCCGAGGAGCAGACCCCGGCCGCCGAGACGCCCGCCCCCGCGGAGGCCGCGCCGCAGGGCGGTTCGCGCCGCCGTCGCCGCCGTCGCGGTGAGGCTGCCGAGCCCGAGCCCGCCGCCGCACCCGCCCCGGCCGCCGCCCCGGTGGAGGAGCAGGCCGAGGAGGAGCACGAGCCGGAGAACGAGCAGGACGCCGAGCACGACGGCGAGGACACCGACGAGTACGGTGACCGGCCCTCGCGCCGCCGCCGTCGCGGTGGCCGTCGCCGCCGCCGCGGTGAGGCCGCCGACGACGAGGCCGGCGAGCAGCACAACGACGACGCCTCCGACCGCTCCGGCGACGAGCACGAGCGCGCCCACGAGTCCGAGGACGAGGGCGACGACGACAGCGACAATGACGACGACTCCGGCGCCTCGGGATCGAGCAGCAGCCGTCGCCGCCGGCGCCGCCGCCGTCGCAGCGGTGACTCCTCGTCCGACGCCGAGAACGGCACGGACGACCCGGAGCGCACGGTCGTCAAGGTCCGCGAGCCCCGTAAGAAGGAAGCCGAGCGCGAGCCCGGCACCGGCTTCGACGAGGTCCAGTCGATCAAGGGCTCGACCCGTATGGAGGCCAAGAAGCAGCGCCGCCGCGAGGGCCGCGAGCAGGGCCGCCGCCGGGTCCCGATCATCACGGAGGCGGAGTTCCTGGCCCGCCGTGAGGCCGTCGAGCGGGTCATGGTCGTCCGCCAGAGCGGCGAGCGCACCCAGATCGGTGTTCTTGAGGACAACGTGCTCGTCGAGCACTACGTCAACAAGGAGCAGGCCACCAGCTACGTCGGTAACGTCTACCTGGGCAAGGTCCAGAACGTCCTGCCGTCGATGGAGGCCGCGTTCGTCGACATCGGCAAGGGCCGCAACGCCGTCCTGTACGCCGGTGAGGTCAACTTCGAGGCGCTCGGCATGGCCCACGGGCCCCGCCGCATCGAGACCGCGCTCAAGTCCGGCCAGTCGGTCCTCGTCCAGGTGACGAAGGACCCGATCGGCCACAAGGGCGCCCGTCTCACCAGCCAGGTCTCGCTGCCCGGCCGCTACCTGGTCTACGTGCCCGAGGGCTCGATGACCGGGATCAGCCGCAAGCTGCCCGACACCGAGCGCGCTCGGCTCAAGACCATCCTCAAGAAGATCGTCCCCGAGGACGCGGGCGTCATCGTCCGCACCGCCGCGGAGGGCGCGAGCGAGGACGAGCTGCGCCGCGACGTCGAGCGGCTCCAGGGACAGTGGGAGGACATCCAGAAGAAGTCGAAGAGCAGCGGCAGCTCCAACGCGCCGACGCTGCTCTACGGCGAGCCGGACATGACCGTCCGGGTCGTCCGCGACATCTTCAACGAGGACTTCTCCAAGGTCATCGTCAGCGGCAACGAGGCGTGGGACACCATCCACGGCTACGTCTCGCACGTGGCGCCCGACCTGACGGACCGGCTGTCGCGGTGGACCTCGGAGGTCGACATCTTCGCGACGTACCGGATCGACGAGCAGCTCATGAAGGCGCTGGACCGCAAGGTCTACCTGCCGAGCGGCGGCTCGCTGGTGATCGACAAGACCGAGGCGATGGTCGTCGTCGACGTCAACACCGGCAAGTTCACCGGCCAGGGCGGCAACCTGGAAGAGACCGTCACCAAGAACAACCTGGAGGCGGCCGAGGAGATCGTGCGCCAGCTGCGGCTGCGCGACCTCGGCGGCATCGTCGTCGTCGACTTCATCGACATGGTGCTGGAGTCCAACCGGGACCTGGTGCTGCGACGGCTCCTGGAGTGCCTGGGACGCGACCGTACGAAGCACCAGGTCGCCGAGGTCACCTCGCTGGGCCTGGTCCAGATGACCCGTAAGCGGGTCGGCCAGGGTCTGCTGGAGTCCTTCTCCGAGACCTGTGTCCACTGCAACGGGCGCGGCGTGATCGTGCACATGGAGCAGCCCACCTCGGTCGGTGGCGGCGGTGGCGGCAAGCGCGCCAAGAAGCGCGGCCGCGGCGGTTCGGGCCAGGACCACGAGCAGGACCACGACCACAGCCACGAGCACGAGCACGACCACGAGCAGGGCCACGACAACGAGGCCGAGACCGAGGCCGAGGTCGCGGCGGAGGTCGCCGCCCCGCTGGCGCTGCCCGAGCCGGAGTTCGTCGCGGACGAGGAGCTGTACAGCAGCCCGGCAGAGGCCGAGGCGGCCGCCGGTCGCGGCCGTGGCCGCCGCAGGGCGACGCGCAAGGCGTCGGCCCCGGCCGGTGCCCCGAAGTCGGCGTCCGCGCCGGCTCCGGTGGCCGAGCCGGTCGCGCAGCCGGAGCCCGTCGCGGAGCCGGAGCCGGTCGTGGAGCCGGCGCCTGAGCCGGTCGTGGAGACCCCGGCCGTCGAGGCGCCTGCCGCCGAGGCGCCCCAGGGCCGTACGCGCCGTCGTGCGACCCGCAAGGCGACCGCCCCGGCGGGTTCGCCCGCCCCGGCCGAGCCGGCCGCGGCCGCGGAGGAGCCGGTCTCCGACGCCGACCCGGTCGCCGCGGAGGACCCGGTGGTCGAGGCCCCGCACGTGGAGGCCCCGGCCGAGGAGCCGGCCGCACCGCCGCGTGCCCGGCGCCGGGCGACCCGTAAGGCCACCGCGCCCGCGGGATCGCCTGCCGGTACCGAAGAGGCGGCGACCGTCGTGGTGACGGCTTCCGCCGAGTCCGCGCCCGAGCCCGCGTCCGACGCGGAGCCCGAGGCCGCACCGGCCAAGAAGGCGGCCCGCAAGACCGCCAAGAAGGCCACCGCCAAGAAGGCGGCCACCACGAAGACGGCGACCACGAAGACGGCCGCCAAGAAGACCGCCGCGAAGAAGACGACGGCCAAGAAGGCGGCGACGAAGAAGACGGTGGCGGCGGAGCAGCAGGCGCCGTCCTCCGTCACGGCATCGGCCGACGAGGCCTGACCCGCCCCGCACCGTGCGCCCGTACGCAGCCGGACCGGTTCCGTCACAGGAACCGGGCCGGCTGCGTACTGCCGCCCCCGTCGAACCGCACCCTTCCCCGTGGACACGGAAGTCTGAGCACATGCGCAAGATCCAGAAGGCCGTCATACCGGCCGCCGGGCTCGGTACCCGGTTCCTGCCGGCGACGAAGGCGACTCCCAAGGAGATGCTGCCGGTGGTCGACAAGCCCGCGATCCAGTACGTCGTGGAGGAGGCCGCCGCCGCGGGGCTGAGCGACGTGCTGATGATCACCGGGCGCAACAAGCGCGCCCTGGAGGACCACTTCGACCGGAACTACGAGCTGGAGTCGGCGCTGACCCGCAAGGGCGACGACGAGCGGCTGGTGCGGGTCCAGGAGTCCAGCGCCCTGGCGACCATGCACTACGTCCGCCAGGGCGACCCGCGGGGCCTCGGCCACGCGGTCCTGTGCGCCGAGCCCCATGTGGGCGACCAGCCGTTCGCGGTGCTCCTCGGCGACGACCTGATCGACCCGCGCGACCCGCTGCTGGCCCGCATGGTGGAGATCCAGGAGCGCGAGGGCGGCAGCGTCGTCGCGCTCATGGAGGTCCCGCGCGAGCTGATCCACCAGTACGGCTGCGCCGCGGTGGAAGCCACCCCGGAGAGCGACGTCGTCCGGGTCACCGGCCTGGTCGAGAAGCCGGATCCGGCCGACGCGCCCAGCAGCCTCGCCGTCATCGGACGCTACGTCCTGGACCCCGCGGTCTTCGGCGTGCTGCGCGAGACCGAGCCGGGCCGGGGCGGCGAGATCCAGCTGACCGACGCACTCCAGCAACTCGCCGTGGACGAGAAGCTCGGCGGCCCGGTGCACGGCGTCGTCTTCCGCGGCCGCCGCTACGACACCGGTGACCGCGGCGACTACCTGCGGGCCATCGTCAGACTCGCCTGCGAGCGCGAGGACCTGGGCCCCGACTTCCGTACCTGGCTGCGCGGTTACGTAGCGACCGAGCTCTGAGAGGCTGTCGCAAGCCGTACGGCACCCGGACCCACCCGAGACACACGCACCAAGGACCAAGGAGAACCCTCATGATCGGCATGATTCTGGCGGCCGGCGCCGGCCGTCGTCTGCGCCCCTACACCGACACGCTTCCCAAGGCACTGGTGCCGGTCGGACCGGAGGGGAACGAGGAGAGCCTGACCGTCGTCGACCTGACGCTGGGCAACTTCGCCGAGGTCGGCCTGACCGAGGTCGCGATCATCGTGGGCTACCGCAAGGAAGCCCTCTACGAGCGCAAGGCGGCCCTTGAGGCGAAGTACGGCGTCACCCTCACGCTGATCGACAACGACAAGGCCGAGGAGTGGAACAACGCCTACTCCCTCTGGTGCGGCCGTGACGCCCTCAAGGACGGTGTGATCCTCGCCAACGGCGACACCGTGCACCCCGTCTCCGTCGAGAAGACGCTGCTGGCCGCCCGCGGCGACGGCAAGAAGATCATCCTCGCCCTCGACACGGTGAAGAAGCTCGCCGACGAGGAGATGAAGGTCGTCGCCGACCCCGAGAAGGGTGTTCAGCGCATCACCAAGCTGATGGACCCGGCCGAGGCCACCGGCGAGTACATCGGTGTCACCCTCATCGAGGGCGACGCGGCCGACGAGCTGGCCGACGCGCTGAGGACCACGTTCGAGCGCGACCCCGACCTGTACTACGAGGACGGCTACCAGGAGCTCGTCAACCGCGGCTTCAAGGTCGACGTGGAGCCGATCGGCGACATCAAGTGGGTGGAGATCGACAACCACGAGGACCTGGCCAAGGGCAGGACCATCGCGTGCCAGTACTGACCCGGCTGATACCGGCGCCGGTCGTCGTCGACATCAGGGCGGGCGCTCTGGCCGACCTGGCGAGTGTCCTCGCCGACCAGCGGATCTCCGGTTCCGGGAAGCTGGCGGTCGCGATCAGCGGGGGCTCGGGCCGGGCGCTGCGGGAGCGGCTGTCGGTGAGCCTGCCCGGTGCCTCCTGGTTCGAGGTCGGCGGCGGCACGCTGCACGACGCCGTCAAGCTGGCCGAGGACATGAAGTCCGGCCGGTACGACGCCGTGGTCGGCCTCGGCGGCGGCAAGATCATCGACTGTGCCAAGTTCGCCGCGGCGCGCGTCGGGCTGCCGCTGGTCGCCGTGGCGACGAACCTGTCCCACGACGGTCTGTGCTCACCGGTGGCCACGCTGGACAACGACTCGGGCCGCGGCTCGTACGGTGTCCCGAACCCGATCGCCGTCGTCATCGACCTCGACATCATCCGTGAGGCCCCGGTCCGCTACGTGCGGTCCGGGATCGGGGACGCGCTCTCGAACATCTCCGCGGTCGCGGACTGGGAGCTCGCCCACCGGGTCAACGGCGAGGACATCGACGGACTGGCCGCGGCCATGGCCCGGCAGGCCGGCGAGGCCGTGCTGCGCCACCCGGGGTCCCTGGACGAGGACCGTTTCCTCCAGGTGCTGGCGGAGGGGCTGGTGCTCACCGGTATCTCGATGTCGGTCGCGGGCGACAGCCGGCCCGCCTCCGGTGCCTGCCACGAGATCAACCACGCCTTCGACCTGCTCTTCCCCCAGCGGGCGGCCAGCCACGGGGAGCAGTGCGGTCTGGGCGCGGCGTTCGCGATGCATCTGCGCGGCGCCCACCAGGAGTCCGTACGGATGGCCGGGACGCTGCGGCGCCACGGCCTTCCGGTCACCGCGCGGGAGATCGGGTTCAGCGTGGACGAGTTCGTCTCCGTCGTCGAGTTCGCCCCCCGGACCCGGCCGGGCCGGTACACGATCCTGGAACATCTGAACCTGTCCCCGGACGGGATCAGGGACGCCTACGCCGACTACGTCAGCGCGGTCGGGGCCTGAAACCGGGGCCCGGTTTGACCGGGGTGTCCGAGGCCCCGTAATCTTGACCGTCGGCGTTTGTTTCGCCACACCTCTGAGCAACTGACCTCCCGCTCGTACGGGAGAGGCCGCTCGTCCAATCCGGATCACCACGGGTCCTCGGACCCGTGTGAGCGGCTGGCCTCAGGGGTTTCCGCTTCGAGTGAGAGTGAGATCCGCGTGTACGCCATCGTGCGCAGCGGTGGTCGACAGCACAAGGTTGCTGTCGGCGACATCGTTGAGGTTGACAAGATTCCCACCGCCAGTGTTGGCGACACGGTAGAGCTCTCTACCCTGCTCGTTGTCGACGGCGACGCCGTGACCAGCGACCCGTGGGTGCTTGACGGCATCAAGGTCCAGGCCGAGATCGTGGACCACCACAAGGGCGCGAAGATCGACATCCTTCGCTACAAGAACAAGACCGGCTACCGCCGTCGCCAGGGTCACCGCCAGCAGTACACGGCGATCAAGGTCACCGGTATCCCCGCGGCTGCGAAGTAAGGGACTGAGGAGACATGGCACATAAGAAGGGCGCATCGTCCACTCGGAACGGGCGCGATTCCAATGCTCAGCGGCTCGGCGTGAAGCGCTTCGGCGGTCAGGCCGTCAACGCCGGTGAGATCCTGGTCCGCCAGCGCGGCACCCACTTCCACCCGGGCACGGGCGTCGGCCGTGGCGGCGACGACACGCTGTTCGCCCTCGCCGCCGGTGCGGTCGAGTTCGGCACGCACCGTGGCCGCAAGGTCGTGAACATCGTTCCGATCGCCGGCTGATTCACGGCGCTCGTCGAGCGGTTTGACGTGGAGGCGGACCTCACTTCCTTTAACGGGAAGTGGGTCCGCCTTTCGCGTGTTGCTCCTACAGGGGCACGAGCGAGACATTTCTGCACGTATGTAACTGGAGGTTCCAACCATGACCACCTTCGTGGACCGCGTCGAGCTGCATGCCGCCGCGGGTAACGGAGGCCACGGCTGCGCCTCCGTTCACCGTGAGAAGTTCAAGCCGCTCGGCGGCCCGGACGGCGGCAACGGCGGCCGTGGCGGCGATGTGACCCTGATTGTCGACCAGGCCGTCACCACGCTCCTCGACTATCACCACCACCCCCACCGCAAGGCCACCAACGGCCAGCCCGGCGCGGGCGACAACCGCACCGGCAAGGAGGGCCAGGACCTGGTCCTGCCCGTGCCGGACGGCACCGTCGTGCTCGACACGGACGGCAACGTGCTCGCCGACCTGGTCGGCCAGGGCACCATGTTCGTCGCCGGCCAGGGCGGCCGCGGCGGCCTCGGCAACGGCGCGCTGGCCTCCGCCCGGCGCAAGGCCCCCGGCTTCGCGCTGCTGGGCGAGCCCGGTGAGAGCCGGGACATCGTCCTGGAGCTGAAGACCGTCGCCGACGTCGCCCTCGTGGGCTACCCGAGCGCCGGCAAGTCCTCGCTGATCTCGGTCCTGTCGGCCGCCAAGCCGAAGATCGCCGACTACCCGTTCACGACCCTGGTCCCGAACCTGGGAGTCGTCACCGCGGGCAGCACCGTCTACACCATCGCCGACGTCCCGGGCCTGATCCCGGGCGCCAGCCAGGGCAAGGGCCTCGGCCTGGAGTTCCTGCGCCACGTCGAGCGCTGCTCGGTGCTCGTGCACGTACTGGACACGGCGACGCTGGAGTCCGACCGCGACCCGCTCTCCGACCTCGACATGATCGAGGAGGAGCTGAAGCTGTACGGGGGTCTGGAGGACCGGCCCCGCATCGTCGTCCTCAACAAGATCGACATCCCGGACGGCCTGGACCTGGCGGAGATGATCCGTCCTGACCTGGAGGCCCGCGGCTACCGCGTCTTCGAGGTCTCCGCCGTGGCCCGCACCGGGCTCAAGGAGCTCTCCTTCGCGCTGGCGGGTGTCATCGCCGAGCAGCGTGCCGCCAAGCCGGTGGAGGAGGCGACCCGTATCGTCATCCGGCCCAAGGCCGTGAACGACGCCGGTTTCACCGTGGTCCTGGAGGACGACGGCATCTACCGGGTGCGCGGCGAGAAGCCGGAGCGCTGGGTGCGCCAGACCGACTTCAACAACGACGAGGCCGTGGGCTACCTCGCGGACCGGCTGAACCGGCTCGGTGTCGAGGACGCCCTGCGCAAGGCCGGTGCCCGCGCGGGCGACGGGGTGGCCATCGGGGCCGAGGACAACGCCGTCGTCTTCGACTGGGAGCCGACCGTGACCGCCGGTGCGGAGATGCTCGGCCGCCGTGGCGAGGACCACCGGCTGGAGGAGCCGCGTCCGGCCGCGCAGCGCCGTCGCGACCGCGAGGACGAGCGCGACGACGTCAGCAAGGAGTACCAGGAGTTCGACCCGTTCGCGTGAGAACGGGAGACCGCTCACCGGTCCCGGCTTCCCTTCGGGGGAGCCGGGACCGCGTGTTTTCCGGGGCGCCGGGTCCACGGGCGCCCCGGTTCCGTC
This sequence comes from Streptomyces sp. NPDC087428, assembly GCF_044744085.1. Taxonomy (NCBI): domain Bacteria; kingdom Bacillati; phylum Actinomycetota; class Actinomycetes; order Kitasatosporales; family Streptomycetaceae; genus Streptomyces; species Streptomyces sp. NPDC087428. Next base: position 210,800 of record NZ_JBIUXR010000001.1, on the reverse strand, counting down.
AGGAGCGGCCGGCCTGTGCGAGCGCCTCCGCGGGGGAGGGCGCCGGGGTGCGCTCGGCGAGCGGGACGACCGGGAGCAGCGTCTCCTCGCCCAGGAACACCCGGCGCACGACGCGCTCCGCGGCGCGGCCGTCGTCGAAGTCGCAGAAGCGCTCCCGGAACGCCCTGCGCAGCGCCGCCGACGCCTCGCTCCGCCACTCCTGGGAACCCAGCACAGAGACGAGCTGGTCCTGGCTGGTCGCCACGGCGCCCGGGGGCTCGGCCATCAGGTCGAAGTAGGTGCCGCGCACGACCCGGTAGGTGTTCCAGTCGTCGGCGTAGATCACGATCGGCCGGTCCAGGTTGGCGTAGTCGAACATCGCCGATGAGTAGTCCGTGACGAGGGCGTCCGCCGCGAGGTAGAGCTGCTCGACGTTCCCGTGCGCGGAGACGTCGATGATCCGGCCGCTGGCCTGGAGATCGGCGAGCCGGCCCGTCGGCTTGTAGAAGTAGTGGCCGCGCACCAGCAGGGTGACGTCGGGGCCCAGCTCCTCGGCCAGCCTCGGCAGGTCGAGCCGCGGGGTGAAGGACTTCTGGTACTCGCGGTGGGTCGGCGCGTAGAGGAAGGCCGTCGAGCCGTCCGCCAGACCGAGGTCGTGCCGGGCCCGTGAGACGTCCGCCGCGGTGGCGTTGAGCAGCACGTCGTTGCGCGGGTATCCGGTCTCCAGCGAGGTGTACCGGCAGGGGTACACCCGCTCCCACACGGTGGTGGAGAAGCGGTTGGCGGACAGGCTGTAGTCCCAGCGGTCGCACCGGCTGAGCAGCTTCTCCATGTCCATGCTGGTGGACGCGGGGTAGTGGGCCTGGTCGAGCCCCATCGTCTTCAGCGGGGTGCCGTGGTGGGTCTGCAGATGGATCTGGCCCTCGCGCTTGACCACGGTGTCGCCGAAGTTCACGTTGTTCGTCAGGTACTTCGCGCGGGCCATCACCGACCAGTACTCGCGGGACCCGACCAGCACGGTCTCGACGCCCTTGGGCACCCGGTCGCGGTGCTCGGCCCTGACCGCCCAGACCCGGCGCATCCCCGGGGCCAGCCGGCCCAGCTCCGCCTCGATGGCCGCGGGGCTGCACGAGTAGCCGCGGCCCCAGTACGCGGAGAACACCGCGAGGTTCTCGTCCAGCGGCATGCGCAGCTGGGACTTGTAGAACATGCCCAGGGCGGCGCGCTTGGCCCGGCCCACGCGGGCCCGGCCGCCCAGCCTGGCCCGGTTGCGCACGTTGTTGACGCGGGTCACGCCGACCAGCGCGGAGTAGGAGTCGAGGCCCAGCAGCGCGTATTTGTAGCCCCGGCCGCCCAGCGGCCGCTGGAACTCCTCCGGAAGACGGCTCCGGTAGTCCTTGGCCGCACGGTGGAAGAACTCGGCCCGCGCGTTCTGCGGAAGCCGGCCGGGCTTTTCCAGGACGGTCAGAAAGTGGTCGACCATTTTCCTGAAGAGCGCCGGACGCCAGGAATCGAGTTCCGGCCGCGCGTCCAGATAGGCGAAAACGCGGTCGTACTGATCGAAGACATCGAAATGCTTGCGGCTGACCGTGCGGAGAATGTTCCCGCCCTCTCGCCGCTGCCGGTACAGCACAAGGGAGCGGTCGAGGACGGCGATGCTCTCCGCCGAGATCAGCGAGGAGTACGTCCACGGCGCGTCCTCGTAATAACCGGGCGGGAACCGGAAGCCGTGCCGGGTGACGAAATTGCGGCGGTAGGCCTTGTTCCACACGATCTGCAGCAGATCCAGCAACTGCGGCCGGTCGGCCAGCGTGAAGACGGCGGGGCCGCTCTCGTCCAGCAGTTCCGCACGCTTGTTGCGCAGCAGCCGCCCGTCCCAGTAGGTGCGGGTGTAGTCGTAGATCAGGACGTCGGGGTCGTCCGTCGCGTCGAGGCGCGCCGCGATGGCCGCCAGCGACCCCGGGGCCAGGGTGTCGTCGCTGTCGAGGAAGAGCAGATAGTCACCGGTCGCCTCGTCGATACCCGCGTTGCGCGCGCGTCCCAGCCCCACGTTCTCGGTGAGGTGGAGCACACGGATGCGGGCGTCGCGTTCCGCGTATGTGTCGAGGATCGCGCCGGAGCCGTCCGGCGAGCAGTCGTCGACACCGATGATCTCGAAGTCGGTGAAGTCCTGCTGGAGCACGGAGTCGAGACACTCCCCGATGTACCCCTGCACGTTGTACGCAGGCACGATGAGTGTCAGTCGAGGCATCGTCCACCAGTCCAGAGAGCTGTCCGAGGGTCTGTGCGAGGGGCGCGGTGCGCACCGCTGAACAGTGACGCGGCGTCCAGCACCCGGACAGCGTAATTGATTGCTGTCAGCCCCCTTTGAGGGGCAAGGCCCGATCCGCCGATCCGACTTTATGTGCACGTAGAGTGAAGCGGACGGGTTAGACCTCGGAGAGGGAGACGCACGACATGACCTGGATGGTTACGGGTGGGGCGGGATACATCGGTGCACACGTCGTGCGCGCGATGCTCGCGGGCGGTCAGCAGGTCGTCGTGTACGACGACCTGTCGACCGGGAGCGCCGACAAGGTGCCCGACGGGGTGCCCCTGGTGACCGGCAGCGTGCTCGACCGTCAGGCACTCGACGCGGCGATCCGCGAGCACGGTGTGACCGGTGTGGTGCACATCGCGGGCAAGAAGCAGGTGGGGGAGTCCGTCGAGCGCCCCCTGTACTACTACCGGGAGAACGTGACGGGGCTGGAGGTGCTGCTGGAGAGCATGGTCGACGCGGGTGTCGACCGGCTGGTGTTCTCCTCCTCCGCCGCCGTCTACGGCATGCCCGACGTCACCCTCGTCACCGAGGACACGCCCTGCGCGCCGATGAGCCCGTACGGCGAGACCAAGCTCGTCGGCGAGTGGCTGATCCACGCCGCCGCCCGCGCCCACGGCCTGCGCTGCGCCTCGCTGCGCTACTTCAACGTCGCCGGTGCGGCGTCGCCCGAGCTGGCCGACGCCGGGGTGTTCAACCTCATCCCGATGGTCTTCGAGCGCCTTGAGGCCGGCGAGGGCCCGCGGATCTTCGGTGACGACTACGCGACACCGGACGGCACCTGCGTCCGCGACTACATCCACGTCGAGGACATCGCCTCCGCCCACCTCGCGGCCGCGCGCCGGCTCGACGACGCGGAGCGGGGCACGGATCTCACGCTCAACATCGGATGCGGTGAGGGAAGTTCCGTACGGGAGATGGTCGACCGGATCCTCAAGGTGACCGACAACGGGGACATCGCCCCCGAGGTGACCGCCCGCCGTGCCGGTGACCCGGCGCGCGTGGTCGCGGGCGCCGACCGGATCCGCGCGGAGCTGGGCTGGTCGGCCCGGTACGGCGTGGACGAGATGATCGACTCCGCCTGGCAGGGCTGGCGCCACCGCCACCCGTAGAGCCCTTACGGCAGAGGCCCGGCACCCCTCCCTCGCGGAGCGGTGCCGGGCCTCTGCCGTGTCCGGGGCTATCCCTCGGGCGCGGGCTCCAGCTGTTCCTCGTCCGCCGCCACGGCCTCCTCCAGCGCTCCGCGCTGTGACGGGATCGCCGGGAGCAGCCGGTTCGACATCCGTACGCGGTGCTCGTCCGCGACCCCGCACAGCCCGAGCGCCGCCTCGCCGAAGCGCGCGTGGGACGGCGGGTCGGAGGGGCCGAGGAGGTGGAGCTTCAGACCGGCGCGGGCCGCGGCCAGTCCCTCGTCCGCGGGGTGGCGCACCGAGTCGAGGAGGGCGGGGACCCCGGCTCCGTCCGGCGTCAGGATCGTCGCCGCGCGGACCGTCGGGAACGCGTCGCGGAAGAGCTCCTCCGGCAGGTCGCTGGTGTTCGCGACGGCGTACGGCTTCTCGCCGGCCAGGAAGTCCGTGACGACGCTCGACACATCGCTGATCAGCAGGTCCGCCTCGTTGAAGCAGGAGTACAGCGCGGGCTGCGGGGCCGTGATGATCTGGTGCTCCGCCTCGGGGAGCGACGCCCAGTGGGCCGCCTCCCAGGCCGTGGTCGCCGCGGCGACGGCCTGGGCCCGGCCGGGCTCCGGTGTGCCCTGCACCAGCATGCGTTCCGCGTCGTCCGCGTCGTCCCGGAACGAGGCGGCGGTCAGCGCGTCCAGCTCCGCGGCCCGGCGGGCCGGCTCGGCAGCGGCCCGCGGACCGGGGCGCGGTCCGCTGCGGGCGCGGTTGGCCTGGTGGATCAGGGCCTGGACGCGTTCGTTGGCGGCGCCGGCCCCGGGGTCGACCGAGCCGGTCATCGGGTGCGGCTTGTAGAGCAGCCGGACGCCGGGGTCGGCGAGCAGCGCCCGGACGATGTTCTCGCCGGCCAGGAGGACCGAGGTGTTCCCCGGATTGCCGTCCCAGCCCTCCCACGTGGGGGCGTAGAGCACGGTCGTGTACGTACCGGTGGGCGGGCCCGCGTAGGGGGTGATCGGGGCGAGCTGGGGGCGGCCGATCTCCACCACGTCGCGGTCCTCGATGCCGACGTCGGCCAGCGCGTAGCGTTCGCGCGCCGCCGGGCCTGCGACCCACACCTCGTCGTACGCCTTGGCGTACGGATTGCAGCTGGAGAGCTTGTCGCTCTCACCGTGGTTGACGAAGGCGTGCTTGATCGACGGTATCCGCAGGATCTGCGAGGTCTTGCCGGAGTTCGCGGGGTGGATCAGCAGCTTCAGGGCCGAGTGCTCCAGGCGGAGCAGCTGGGAGACCTTCGGGATGCACACGACGGGTATGTCCGTGGCGCCGATCCGCTGCATCATGAAGCGCTCGCGCAGGATGATCACCGGGCGGCCGTCGAGCCCGGCCAGCGCGTCGAGCCACATGTTGGCCTGGTACGCGGACGAGGCGCCGCCGGAGAAGTACATGCCGACGGTCGGCCGGTAGTCGGCCAGCCAGCCGTCGAACCAGTCCAGCACCTCCTCGGGCGACGCGGGGCGGCGCCGCACCAGGGACCGCACCAGCGTTGCCAGTGAGACCGCGGCGAGGGCGACCGACAGCGCGATGCCCGCCGCGGCGTACTCCGGCTCGTCGTTCACCGCCGTCACCAGCAGGCCCGCGGTCGCGGGCAGCCCGAACAGCAGCAGGCGCGGCCCGTGCCGGCGCATCAGCAGGGCCGGGGGCGCGGGGGTGATGCCCAGGGCGGAGGCGTCGATGTTGCGGGTGAGCAGCGGCAGCGTCCGTGTCGCGCGCACCCGGATCGCCGCCGCGTGGCCGGCGAAGTGGAGCGCGTAGAAGAGGAGCAGGCCGAGGACGAGCGGGAGGTAGACCGTTTCGCGGTGGTTCCCGCCCAGCCGGAGCAGCCCCACGATCAGCAGGAAGTCACAGGTCAGCCGGCGGACCATGACATCGGCCCTGACCTTGGCGAGCAGGGAGACCTGGCCGGGCTGCCATCGGTGCAGGGCGGCCTCGGCCAGCAGGTTGGCGGCCGTCGCCGTGATGAGCAGTGCGAGGTGGGGAACAGCTGCCGCGGCGGCCTGGGCGGCGAAGGACGCGGCCAGTACGGCAACGGGGAGGGCCTTCGCGGCGTACCGCAGGAGCGGGGCGAGTGGTTGCACTGGGGGACTCCAAAGAGCGCGAGGCTCGCGTGCGCGGTCGGGCCGCGCCGGCGCGTCGGCGCGGCCGGGACCCGGTCCCGGACCGGCCGCCCGGTGGGCATGGGGTTCAGGGGCCCCACCATATGGAAGGCGGCTCGTCCGTTCATGAGATGAATGTGAAAGATTGGTGAGAATTACGGGTGCGGGCGCAACCAAGTTCCGGTTCGTGAATTCGCGCGATCTGTTCATGGAAGTGCGGAATGTGCCGCACCGGCCGCCGGTTCATCGCATCGGATCGGGGCAAACCGGTGTCTCCTCTATCAGCCCGAGGTGACCGGCAGGTGTCTTCGTGCCGGGGGAACCGGGAGTGCGCGAAAAGGTGGCACGCGGTTACGGGCTGCCGTCGCTTTTCGTCCGGATGTGTCGGTAAACGGGCCGAGAGGGCTGTTTCATCGCAGATGGGACAGTGAATCTCAGTAAGGTCGCCCAACAGGTCGCAGCTGCGACAGGACCGCCATCTCATCGTGGGGGCACAAAAAGTGAAGGCTCTCGTACTTTCCGGTGGGGCAGGCACCCGGCTCCGTCCCATCACCCACACCTCGGCCAAACAGCTGGTCCCGGTGGCGAACAAACCGGTGCTGTTCTACGGCCTGGAGGCCATCGCGGAAGCGGGCATCACCGAGGTCGGCATCATCGTGGGCGACACCGAGGAGGAGATCCGCGCGGCGGTCGGGGACGGCTCCCGGTTCGGCATCGACGTCACCTACATCCCGCAGCCCGAGCCGCTCGGCCTCGCGCACGCGGTCCTGATCGCCCAGCGCTTCCTGGGCGACGAGGACTTCGTCATGTACCTCGGGGACAACTTCATCATCGGCGGGATCACCGGCCTCGTCGAGGGATTCCGGGCGGACCGGCCCGATGCCCAGATCCTGCTGACCCAGGTGCCCGACCCGACCTCGTTCGGCGTCGCGGAGCTCGACGGGGACGGCAGGGTGGTGGCCCTGGAGGAGAAGCCCCGGGAGCCCAAGAGCGACCTGGCGCTCGTCGGTGTCTACCTCTTCACCCGGGTCATCCACGAGGCGGTCCGCTCCATCCGCCCGTCCTGGCGCGGCGAGCTGGAGATCACCCACGCCATCCAGTGGCTGATCGACCAGGAGCGCGACGTCCGCTCCACCATGATCCGCGGGTACTGGAAGGACACCGGTAACGTCACCGACATGCTGGAGGTCAACCGGACCGTTCTGGAGAGCATCGAACCGTCCACCGAGGGCGCCCACGTCGACGACGAGAGCGAGATCATCGGCCGGGTACGGATCGAGCAGGGCGCCCGCGTCACCCGCAGCCGGATCGTCGGCCCCGCCATCATCGGCGCCCGCTCGGTGATCAGCGACGCCTATGTCGGACCGTTCACCTCGGTCGCCCAGGAGTGCCGGATCGAGGACAGCGAGATCGAGTACTCCATCGTCCTGCGCGGCGCCTCGATCGACGGTGTCCGCCGTGTGGAGGCCTCCCTCATCGGCCACGAGGTCGAGGTGACCCCCGCACCCCGGAGCCCCTCCGCCCACCGTCTCGTCCTCGGCGACCACAGCAAGGTGCAGATCTCCTCATGACCACCCACATCCTGGTGACCGGCGGTGCCGGATTCATCGGCTCGCACTACGTCCGTACGCTGCTGGGCCCGGACGGCCCCGGTGACGTCGCCGTCACCGTGCTCGACAAGCTCACCTACGCGGGCAACCCGGCCAACCTCGACGAGGTCCGCCGCCACCCGGGCTTCTCGTTCGTGCGGGGCGAAATCTGTGACGCGGAGCTGGTCGGCGGCCTGATGGCCGGGCACGACCAGGTGGTGCACTTCGCCGCCGAATCGCATGTGGACCGCTCCATCGACGGCGGCGCCGCCTTCGTCCGCACCAACGTCGTGGGAACCCACACCCTCGTCCACGCCGCGCACCTGGCGGGCGTCCGGACCTTCGTGCACATCTCCACCGACGAGGTCTACGGATCGATCGACGAGGGCTCCTGGACCGAGCGCGAACCCCTCGCGCCCAACTCCCCGTACTCCGCCTCCAAGGCGTCGAGCGACCTGATCGCGCTCTCGTACCACCGCACCCACGGACTCGACGTGCGGGTGACCCGCTGCTCCAACAACTACGGGCACCACCACTTCCCCGAGAAGGTCATCCCGCTGTTCGTCACCCACCTCCTCCAGGGCCGGCCGGTCCCGCTGTACGGCGACGGCGCCCACGTCCGCGACTGGCTGCACATCGACGACCACGTCCAGGGCATCGAACTCGTCCGCACCCGGGGCCGGGCGGGCGAGGTCTACAACATCGGCGGCGGCACCGAGCTCTCCAACAAGGAACTCACCGGACTGCTGCTGGAGGCCTGCGGCGCCGACTGGGACGCCGACGTCACCTACGTCGACGACCGCAAGGGCCACGACCGGCGCTACTCCGTGGACTGCGCCAAGATCCGCGACGAGCTCGGTTACGCACCGCGCAAGGACTTCCGCAAGGGCCTCGCCGAGACCGTGCGGTGGTACCGCGAGAACAGCGCCTGGTGGGAGCCCCTCAAGGAGAGGGCCGCGCTGTGAACCCGGTCTGGCTGGTCACCGGGGCGGCCGGAATGCTGGCACAGGACCTGCTGGCGGCCCTCGCCCACGAGGACGTCACCGCCGTCGCGGCGGACCGCACGGCCCTGGACATCGCCGACCCGGCCCGCGTCCGGGAGGCCTTCGCCGCGCACCGCCCCGCGGTCGTCGTCAACTGCGCCGCCTGGACCGCCGTCGACGACGCGGAGAGCCAGGAGGACGCGGCCCTGCGGGTCAACGGCACCGGGCCCGCCGTCCTCGCCGCGGCCTGCCGCGAGCAGGGCGCCGTCCTCCTCCACGTCTCCACCGACTACGTCTTCGCCGGGGACGGCGGCCTGCCCTACGGCGAGGACGCCCCCACCGGCCCCCGCACCGCCTACGGACGCACCAAGCTGGCGGGCGAACGCGCCGTCCTGGAGACCCTCCCCGACACCGGCTACGTGGTGCGCACCGCCTGGCTGTACGGGGCGGGCGGCGGCAACTTCGTCCGGACGATGATCAGGCTGGAGGGCGTCAAGGACACCCTCGACGTGGTGGACGACCAGCGCGGCCAGCCCACCTGGACCGTCGACCTGGCGGGCCGGCTGGTCCGGCTCGGCCTGGCCGCGCTCGACGGCACCGCCCCGGCCGGCGTCTACCACGGCACCAGCGGCGGCGAGACGACCTGGTGCGGCTTCACCCGGGAGATCTTCCGGCTGCTGGGCGCCGACCCGGCACGGGTCCGCCCGGCCACCAGCGCGGCCTTCGTACGGCCCGCCCCCCGCCCGGCGTTCAGCGTGCTCGCGCAGCAGCGCTTCGCGGCGGCCGGGATCGAACCCATCCGGGACTGGCGCACGGCCCTGGACGAGGCGTTCCCCGCCCTGCTCGCCGCGGAACGCCCCTGATCAGCGCCCGGCCCTGCTGAGCGCCGGTTCGCCCGCCCGCATCCCGGCGGGCGGCGGACCGGCCGTCCGCAGCCGCGCGTAGTACGCCTCGCACTCCGCGTACGAGGGAAGCAGCCCCTGCTCCTCCGCCTCGGCCAGCGAAGGGGCCGCCGCGTCCTTCCCCGACAGCAGCGGGGTGATGTCCCGCGGCCAGTCGATGCCCAGCTCCGCGTCGAGCGGATCGATGCCGTGCTCACGCGTCGGCGCGTACCCCTGCGAGCAGAGGTACAGGACGCACGCGTCGTCCGTCAGCGCCATGAAGGCGTGGCCGAGCCCCTCGGCGAGATAGACCGCCCGATGGCCGCTGTCGTCGAGACGGACCCCCTCCCACCGCTTGTACGCGGGCGAGCCGGCCCGGATGTCCACGATCACGTCGAGCACCGCCCCGCGCACGCACTTCACGTACTTCGCCTGGCCCGGCGGCACATCGGCGAAGTGGATCCCGCGCAGCGTGCCCAGGGCCGACGTGGAGAAGTTGGCCTGCGCGAGCCCCAGCGGGTGCCCCTGCGCGGCATCGAGCTCCGAGGCCCTGAACCACTCGTGGAAGCTGCCGCGGCTGTCCGTGACGACCTCGGGCTCGTGCACCCAGGCCCCTGGAATGGAGAGCTGGCGCATGCGATCACGTCCTTCTTCCTGGAGATTCCCGCATTCCGTCGGCGGTGATGCCGATATTCGCTGCAACGAGACGCCGAGCACTCCGGACACGCGGCGGCACGGATCCGGATGAACCGGGGTCCACGGGGCGGAACGCCCACGCGCCGATTCCGGCGCTCGCGTAGATTGCGGATTCCGATCGAGGCCGACCACGGGGGATACGCGTGTCAGGGGCAAGGCAGGGCGTCACGGACGCCCGCAGGATCGTGGTCAAGGTCGGTTCCTCCTCCCTCACCACAGCCACCGGCGGCCTCGACGCGGACCGTGTCGACGCGCTCGTCGACGTGCTCGCCAAGGTGCGCAGCGGCGGTGAGCGGGAGGTCGTCCTGGTCTCCAGCGGTGCCATCGCGGCCGGACTCGCCCCGCTCGGACTGCACCGCAGGCCCAAGGACCTGGCCAGGCAGCAGGCCGCCGCCAGCGTCGGCCAGGGGCTGCTCGTCGCCCGCTACACCGCCTCCTTCGCCCGCTACGGCGTCCGCGTCGGCCAGGTGCTGCTCACCAGCAACGACACCAGCCGCCGTGCCCACTACCGCAACGCCTACCGCACCCTGGACCAGCTCCTGGACATGGGCGCGCTGCCGATCGTCAACGAGAACGACACCGTCGCCACCGACGAGATCCGGTTCGGCGACAACGACCGGCTCGCCGCGCTCGTCGCCCACCTGGTCCGCGCCGATCTGCTGATCCTCCTCTCGGACGTGGACGGCCTCTACGACGGCGACCCGAGCATCCCCGGCACCACCCGCATCGCCGAGATCACCGGCCCCGCCGACCTGGCCGGGGTCAGCATCGGCAGCGCGGGCAAGGCGGGCGTCGGGACCGGCGGCATGGTCACCAAGGTCGAGGCCGCCCGGATCGCCACCGCCGCCGGCATCCCGGTCGTGCTGACCTCGGCGAGCCACGCGGCGGACGCGCTGGCCGGCCGCGACACCGGTACGTACTTCCACCGCACCGGACGCCGCACCACGGACCGGCTGCTGTGGCTCGCCCACGCCTCCACCCCGCAGGGCTCGCTGACCCTGGACGACGGCGCCGTGCAGGCGGTCGTCGAGCGCCACAGCTCGCTGCTGCCGGCCGGGATCGCCGCGGTCGAGGGCGAGTTCACCGCGGGCGACCCGGTGGAACTGCGCGATCTGCGAGGCCGGCCGGTGGCCCGGGGGCTCGTCAACTTCGACGCCAAGGAGATCCCGCAGCTCCTCGGCCGCTCCACCCGAGACCTGGCGCGCGAGCTCGGCCCCGCCTACGAGCGCGAGGTCGTACACAGGGACGATCTTGTCGTCCTGCACAGTTGACCACCCCCTGAAACGGCTGAAAGTCCAGCCTCTGGGCAGAGACCTTCACGAAAACCGCCACACGCCGGGCCGCGGACTGGTCCACTTTGTAGCGGGGACACTGCGGGGTACACAGCACAGCAACACATTCACAGGAGGCCGCCGGTGAGACGAGCGCGCCCGGGGGCGCCGCCCCGAGGAACGGGTGGCCGCGCCCTGACCAGCGTCGGAGCAGGTGCCGATTTCGACGGGAGGAGGTCCGCGGACCGGAGGGACGAGCGGCCGGCCGGGGCCGAACAGACGGCGGTGAGCCAGGAGCTGACCCAGTCGAAGCTGTGGCACATCACGCTCTGTGTCTCCGGCGCCGAGATTCCGCTGAAGGAGGTCAGACGCGGGCTCGAACAGCTCGCGCACGACCACCCCTTCCTGCTGACCAGCCGGTACGCCAACGACCACGCGGAGATCCGCTACTGGGAAGAGGCCCGCGATCTGCACGACGCGGCGGCGGTCGCCCTGCGGCTGTGGGGCGAGCACCGCTCCAGCGCCGGTCTGCCGCCGTGGGAGATCGTCGGTCTGGAGGTCATCGACCGCGAGACGTACCACCAGCGCATCGCCGAGGGGTACGGGCCGCCCCCGGCCGCCCCGGTCGGTGTGCACCCGTACTGACCCGGCGGCCGGGGGCGGCCGGCGACTGTCTCGCATCACGGGATACGTGACGGATGCCCGCAGTGTGCGCACTACTCTGCGGGCATGACCACGCTTTCGCCGTACGACAACATGTCCCCGGTCGCCCAGGCCGCCTACCGGGCACGCTCCGCGGCCGCCGACATCGCGCCGCTTCCCCGCGCGGCGAAGGACGACGCGCTGCTGGCGATCGCGGACGCGCTCGAAGTACGGACGAGCGACATCATCGCGGCCAACGCCGAGGACGTGGCGCGCGCCCGCGAGGCCGGGACCAGCGAGTCGGTCGTCGACCGGCTCACCCTGAACCCCGAGCGGATCCGCGCCATCGCCGCCGATGTCCGGGACGTGGCGGCGCTGCCCGACCCGGTCGGTGAGGTGGTGCGCGGCTCGACGCTCCCCAACGGCATCGATCTGCGCCAGGTCCGGGTACCGCTCGGCGTGGTCGGGATCATCTACGAGGCCCGGCCCAATGTGACGGTGGACGCCGCCGCCCTCTGCCTGAAGTCGGGCAACGCGGTCCTGCTGCGCGGTTCGTCCTCCGCCCACGCGTCCAACAAGGCGCTGGTCCGGGTCCTGCGCGACGCGGTCGGCGGCTCCGGCCTGCCGGCCGACGCGGTCCAGCTGGTGCCGGGCGAGAACCGCGACTCGGTACGGGAGCTCATGCGGGCCCGCGGCCTGGTCGACGTGCTCATCCCGCGCGGCGGCGCCTCCCTGATCCGCACCGTCGTCGAGGAATCCACCGTCCCGGTGATCGAGACCGGCACCGGCAACTGCCATGTGTACGTGGACGCGCAGACCGACCTCGACATGGCCGTCGCGATCCTGATCAACTCCAAGGCGCAGCGCCCCAGTGTCTGCAACGCGGCCGAGACGCTCCTGGTCCACAAGGACGTCGCCGACGCGTTCCTGCCGCGCGCCCTGGACGCCCTGGCCGAGGCCGGTGTGACCGTGCACGGCGACGAACGGGTCATGGAGCACGCCGAGGGGTCCAAGGCCACCGTGGTGGCGGCAACGCCGGAGGACTGGGAGACCGAGTACCTCTCGTACGACATCGCGGCCGCCGTCGTGGAGTCGCTGGACGCGGCCGTGGCGCACATCCGGCTCTGGTCGTCCGGCCACACCGAGGCGATCGTGACCACCTCGCAGGCGGCGGCCCGCCGTTTCACCCAGTTGGTGGATTCGACGACGGTGACCGTGAACGCCTCGACGCGTTTCACCGACGGCGGCCAGTTCGGCTTCGGCGCCGAGATCGGTATCTCCACGCAGAAGCTGCACGCCAGGGGCCCGATGGGGCTGCCGGAACTGACCTCCACGAAGTACATCGTGACCGGCGACGGACATGTGAGGTGAGCTGGGGATGCGCCGAATGTGCGGTCTCCCTGCCCAAATCGACCCTCCGGGGCTAGGCTGAAGCCGTGCCGGACGACGTGGGGGGCAGGCCGTTCCCGAACGGCTGGGAGCCCGACGACGACCGCGGGGGCGCGGACGAGGACTTCGCCTCCGTGGTGTTCGACGAGGACTTCGTACAGGCCGCCACCTTCCATGAGCCGACCGCTGTCGAGCGGCTGACTGCGGCCGCGGAGGCGCGCGCCGACGCGGAGGCCTCCCGTGCCCGGTCCGGCGGCGGACCGCTGGACGACGACCTCTACGACGACGGCTACGGTCCGCGCGGCGGGTACGGCCGCGGGAGCGCCTACGACGACGGTCCCGGCGCCGACGGCGACGACTACTACGACAGCGGCCCCTACGGGCGCCACGGCGGCGCCCTGCGCCCCTACCGGGGAGCCGCACGCTGGCACCGGCCGGTGGCCTGGCTGCTCGCCCTGGTGATGGGCATCGGCATGGTCGCGCTGGCCTTCAGCGCCGTCTACCGCAACACCTCGGGCGACCGGCAGGACCAGGTCCCGCCGCCGGCCACCACCGGGGCGGACAGCGCCCCGGCGGCCTCCTCCGCGGTCCCCTCGGTCTCGGGGAGCTACCTCCGCCCGGTGGTCTCCGCGGCCCCGCGCACGCCCTGACACGGACCCGCTCCCGTGGCCCCGTACCCCGGATGCGCCCGGCTCTCCCCCGCCGGGCCGCCACGGTCTGCGTGTGTCCGCTCATGCCCGCCTGCGCCTCTCTGCGCCTGCCTGTGCTGCCGCGTCCCGGCGGGGTTCCGGGGCGGTTCCCCGCCCGCCTCCGCGTTTACGTTCGTCGTAATCGACCTACTCTCAAGGTATGACCCCTCACCTGCTCGAAGAGGGGGCTCCTCACTTGCCCGGACATGCCCCCGCATGACGGGCAGGCCCTGCCCAGGCCGTCCGGCCGCGGCGGGGGCGCACCGCACCGGCCTCCGGTCGGTGACGTGGAGTCGGGAGAAGTCATGGCAGACCACGGAGACCCACCCGAAGGCCCGGCGGAGAACAGTGCGAGCGGCGGCGAGGACGAGTACCGCTCGCTCGTCTTCGACGAGTCCTTCGTCCGGGCCGCCCGGCTTCAGGAGTTCTCCGCCCAGGAGCGCATGGGGGAGCACGCCCGTGCCGTACGGAGCCTGCCTGGCCGGACCCTGCGCACCGGCTCCCGGGCCGCGCTCGTCCTGGTCGTCCTGATAGCCCTGGCCTTCGGCACGGCCGTCTTCATGGGCTTCCGCCACCCCTACCAGGCCCCCGTCGGCAGGCGGGCCGAGCCGCTCCGGATGACCTTCGTCCCCCTGGCGCCGCGCGGCGCCGTACCCGCGGGCACACCGGCCGGTCTGTTCGCCAGCAGCCCCGCCGCCTCCTACCCGAAGGGCGGCGAAGGCATCAGCCCTCCGGTGGCCCGGCGGACGGACAACTTCTCGGTGAGCCAGGTGGTCGCCGCCCTGGCCACGGTCAAGAACTATCTGGTGGCCTCCTCGCTCGACCCCGACGTCCTCGGCGGGAACACGGTGCGGCCGGTGGAGTCTCTGCTCGACCCGGACCAGATGGCCCAGTTCGAGCGGAGCATGAACGAGCCGTACGACGACGGGCAGCACGCCGCGACGGGCTGGCTCGTGCGCTTCGACCCGGCCCGGGTCGCCCCCGCTCCGGAGATCCGGGTCCGGGGCACGCTGCGGTACGCGGAGGTGGGGTCCGACGCGCTGGAGGTGGTGTCGGACCACACCTTCACCTACGCGCTCCGCCCGGCCGTCTCCGGCCCCCAACAGGCCGAGGGGGCGTCGCTTTTCACCGTGCGGCGGGAGCTGCGCTTCCGGCTCGACCGGGAGGATCTGCGGCTGGGCCGGCTGGAGGTGCGGACCAGCTACGTCCAGGCCGGGCCGCAGTCCTGCACGGCCGACACCAGCGGCGCGCTGCGGCCGCTGCTCGCCGGCCGGCGAGCGGTCTCCCGGGGCCCGGCGGGCACCGACCCGTACGAGACGAGCCGGCCCACCGCCGCGCTGTGCGGGACGCTGGAGGTCAGCTCCCTGCCGACCCGGGCTCCTGCGGCCCCTCAGGGTCCTCGGGGTTCCGGGGCTCCTGCGAGCCATTCGTAGCGTCGCCCTTGCCGGTGGCCGCGCCGCCGCTGCCGCCCCCGCCGGTGAACTTGTCACGGAGCTTGCCGCCCAGATCGCCGGCGCCGCCCGCTATGTCGCCGACCAGCTTCATCAGCGGGTCCTTGCTGCCGCGCACCGAATCGGCGTAGTGCGAGGCGGATTCCCTGAAGGCGTCCGTGACCGAGGTGTCCTTGTCCTCGTCACGACGCGGGTAGTGCCCGTCCATGATCCGCTGGTAGTCGCGGGTCTCCGACCACTTCTTCAGCTCGGCCGCCCGGACCGTGGTGAAGGGGTGCGAACGGGGCAGCACATTGAGGATCTTGAGTACGGAATCGCGCAGGTCGCCGCCCTTCTCGTACTCGTCGGCCTGGGCGAGGAAAGCGTCCACGTTCATCTCGTGGAGGTGGTTGCCTCCGGCGATCTTCATGAGCCCGCGCATCGAGGCCTGGAGATCCTGGCCGACCAGCAGCCCGGCCCGGTCGGCGGACAGCTCCGACTTGCGGAACCACTCGCGCAGCGCCGTCACGATCGCCATGATCGCGACGTTGCCGAGCGGGATCCAGGCCACCTTCAGGGCGAGGTTGGTGAGGAAGAGCAGGATCGTGCGGTACACGGCGTGACCGGAGAGGGCGTGCCCCACCTCGTGGCCCACGACCGCCCGCATCTCCTCCTCGTCGAGCAGCTCCACCAGGCCCGTCGTCACCACGATGATCGGCTCGTCCAGACCGATGCACATGGCGTTGGGCTGGGGGTCCTGGTTCACGTACATCGGCGGGACCTTCTCCAGGTCCAGGATGTAACAGGCGTCCCGCAGCATGCTGTTGAGATGGGTGAACTGGGCGTCGCTCACCCGGACGGAGTCCGACAGGAAGAGCAGTCGCAGACTGCGCTCCGGCAGCAGGCCGCTCAGCGCCTTAAAGACGGTGTCGAAACCGCTCAGCTTCCGCAGGGCGACCAGGGCCGAGCGGTCCGCCGGGTGCTCGTACGCCCGGGACGAGATTCCCGGGAAGCGCCTGCGCTGCCTGCTCGGCACGTTCTCGTGACTCTCGTGGCTGCTTTCGGTCATGAATGGGCCCCCTGTTCGTACGAGACGTCGCTCGCCCCCTGACAAATCCCAGCCTAGGTGCTGGCGCTACGGTGTGCGGGGGGCTGTGGATAACTGAGGAGACGCCCGACATGCCGCACACCGTTGCTCTGCTCGCCGCCGCATCCGAAGAGCAGGGACCGGGTAACACGCTCCGCATCGTGCTGCTCGTCTCGCTGGTCGGAGCCGCACTGCTGGCCTGGTTCCTGCTGCGCGGATACCGCAACGACGACAACAACGACTGAGTCGGCGTGAGCGTGCCCGGGGCTCCCGCATACGATGTCCGCGACGTCTTCCCACCGACTCCCGATCGATAGGTCCTGCCGAAGATGAGCCTCACGAGCACCGCACACCAACTGGTCACCGTCGCCGCCGAGGGCGCCGAGCACGGCGGCAACCACGAAAGCCTCAGCCCGTATCTCACCGGCGGCGGCGCGTTTGTCGCGCTTTTCCTCCTTCTGTGGATCACCACGCGCTTCAACCGCGACCGCTGAGGCCGAGGCGTACAGCTGTGCCAGTAGGCTCTGCACGCATGGGAGAGCAGGAAGTGCCTACCGGCCCCGGAAAGCGCCGAATCGGCGTGATGGGCGGGACGTTTGACCCGATTCATCATGGACACCTGGTGGCGGCCAGTGAAGTGGCCGCCCAGTTCCGCCTCGACGAGGTGGTCTTCGTTCCGACCGGGCAACCGTGGCAGAAGAGCCACAAGCAGGTGTCCGCGGCCGAGGACCGGTATCTGATGACGGTCATCGCGACGGCGTCGAACCCGCAGTTCTCGGTCAGCCGCAGCGATATCGACCGCAACGGCCCCACGTACACGATCGACACCCTGCGGGACCTGCGCGCGGTCCACGGGGACGCGGACCTCTTCTTCATCACCGGCGCCGACGCGCTGTCCCAGATCCTCACCTGGCGGGACGCCGACGAGCTGTTCTCGCTGTCCCACTTCATCGGCGTGACGCGGCCGGGGCATGTGCTCACGGACGTCGGTCTGCCGGAGGGCGGTGTCTCTCTCGTGGAGGTTCCCGCGCTGGCGATCTCCTCCACGGACTGCCGTGGGAGGGTCGCCGAGGGCGATCCGGTCTGGTACCTGGTGCCGGACGGTGTGGTCCGCTACATCGACAAGCGCCAGCTTTACCGCGGCGAATGAGCCACGTAGAGGGGCACCGGTGAACGACCGACAGAATCCGTACGATCCGTACTACCAGCAGCCACAGATCGTCGGCTACGACGAGTACGGGCAGCCGGTGTACCAGCAGCCCGGACAGCAGCAGTACGACCCGTACGGGCAACAGCAGACGCAGCAACAGCAGACTCAGCAACACCCGGGGCAGCAGGCGCCCCAGACGGACCAGGGCTACGGCTACGACCCGTACGCCCAGCAGCAGCAACAGCAGCAGCAACAGGGCCCGCCCCCGCAGCAGTACGACCCGTACGCCGCCCAGCAGCACCAGCCCCAGCAGCACCAGGCCCCGCAGCAGGGTTACGGCTACGACGGCTACGGCTACGACACCGGGCAGCAGCCGGCCGCGGTCGACACCACTCAGCAGTGGAACGTCCCGCAGCAGGCACCGCCTCCCGCTCCAACACCGGCTCCCGCACCTGTCCCGCCGCAGCGGGACCCCGCTCCGGCACCGGACGCGGAGCCGGAGGCAGCCGTCCCCGGGCAGCGCCGCGGTGACCGCGACTACGGCACCGAGCAGTTCTCCTTCATCGAGGAGCCCGACGAGGACTCCGAAGACGTCATCGACTGGCTCAAGTTCACCGAGAGCCGCAGCGAGCGCCGGGAGGAAGCACGGCGCCGCGGCCACAACCGGATGGTCGCGCTGATCGTCGTGGTGGCCCTGGTCGTGGTCGGTGGCGTGGGCTACCTGTGGTCCGCCGGCAAGCTCCCCGGTTTCTCCGCCTCGGAGAAGGAGAACACCGCGACGACCGGCCCGCAGCGGCGGGACGTCATCGTGGTCCACCTCCACAACACCAAGGGCGGTGGTACGTCCACGGCGCTGCTCGTCGACAACGTCACCACCAAGCAGGGAGCCACGGTCCTGCTCCCCAACTCCCTCGCCGTCTCCGACGAGGACGGCAACACGAGCACGCTCGGCAAGTCGGTCGAGGACGACGGCACCACCGGTACCAGGGAGTCCATCGATACGCTGCTCGGCACCGAGATCAGCGGCACCTGGCGGCTCGACACCCCGTACCTGGAGAACCTCGTCGACCTGGTCGGCAACATCGATGTCGACACCGACACCGATGTGCCCGACGCCAAGAAGGGGGCCTCGCCCCTGGTGAAGAAGGGCAAGGCGCAGACGCTCAGCGGCCCGATGGCCGTCGCGTACGCCACCTACCGCGGCCCCGACGAGGCCGAGGCCAAGCAGCTGACGCGGTTCGGGCAGGTCATGCGCGGAGTGCTGCGCAAGATCTCGGACGACCCGAAGGCCGCCACTGTCACCGTGCAGACGCTGGCCCAGATCCTCGACCCCTCGCTCCCCGAGAAGGACCTAGGCGTCTCCCTGGCCAAGCTCGCCGAGCACGCCAAGGTCGGTGACTACAAGACGGCACTGCTGCCGGTCCAGGAGGACGGCAGCCTCACCGACTCGGCCGCGGACAGCGTCGTCAAGGACATCCTGGGCGGCACGGTCAAGGCCCCGGCGGCGGACGCGGCCGTGCGGGTCGCCATCAGGAACGCCACCGGCAGCGAGCGCGGCACGGAGTCCGCCCGGATCAAGCTGGTCAACGGCGGCTACGCCTTCGTCAACGGCGGGAAGACCGGTGCCGTGGCCTCCTCCGAGATCCTTTACAAGGACGCCGCGGGCAAGGAGAAGGCGACCCAGGTCGCCAAGACCCTCGACCTGCCGACGAGCGCGGTGAAGAAGGGCACGCCGGCCGGGAACGCGGACGTGTCCGTCGTCATCGGACAGGACTACAAGCTCGACTAGGCAGGCCGGGTCGATGTGATCGGCCGGATCGGCTGTGGGGTGGCTGCGGGAGGGTTCCGGAGCCACCCCACAGCCGATCCCGGGCCTGCCCGCAGGCCTTTCCGGCGCCGACCGCGGTGGTCCCGGGGCTGCCGGGGTCGGTGCCGGGCGGCCTCTGAACGATCTTCGGACAATGGCTGCGTGCGCTGTCGGCGGTCCGTGAGACCCTAGAGGTCGATCTGCCCGCCGACGAAAGCCTGCTTGTGACCGCCACGGACCGCTCCATCGAGCTCATCAACGCTGCCGCTCAGGCGGCCGCCGACCGGCTCGCGCACGACATCATTGCGTACGACGTCAGCGATGTGCTGTCGATCACGGACGCCTTCCTGCTGGCTTCGGCCCCCAACGACCGCCAGGTCAAGTCGATCGTCGACGAGATCGAGGAGCAGCTCCAGAAGGAGCTCGGCGTCAAGCCGGTCCGCCGCGAGGGTGACCGCGACGCCCGCTGGATCCTCCTCGACTACGTCGACATCGTCATCCACGTCCAGCACAGCGAGGAGCGCGTTTTCTACGCGCTGGAGCGCCTCTGGAAGGACTGCCCCGAGATCGCTCTGCCCGAGGACGCCGTGAAGACCCGCGGCAAGGCCGAGGAGCACGCACAGCTCACCGGTGGCACGGAAGGTGACCAGAGCTGAACGGCAGCGGAAGCGGCAGGGGCCGCAGGATCGTCCTCTGGCGACACGGCCAGACGGCGTGGAATCTGGAGCGCCGGTTCCAGGGCTCCACGGACATCGAGCTGACCGAGGACGGCGTCGGACAGGCCCGTCGGGCCGCCCGGCTGCTCGCCTCGCTGAAGCCGGACGCGATCGTCGCCTCCGATCTGCGGAGGGCCGCGGCCACGGCCGCCGAGCTCGCCGCGATCACCGGCCTGGGCATCGAGCACGACCCCGGTCTGCGCGAGACGTACGCGGGCGCGTGGCAGGGCCTCACCCACGAGGAGATCGTGGGGCGGTTCGGCGATCAGTACGCGGCCTGGAAGCGCGGCGAGCCGGTGCGGCGCGGCGGCGGTGAGCTGGAGACCGAGGTCGCCGACCGGGCCGCTCCTGTCGTGCTCGCGCACGCCGACAAGCTGCCCGACGAGGGCACGCTCGTCGTCGTCAGCCACGGGGGCACCATCCGGACCACCATCGGCCGGCTGCTGGGCCTGGAGTCACACCACTGGGAAGGGCTCGGCGGGCTGACCAACTGCTGTTGGTCGGTGCTGGGCGAGGGCGCGCGGGGCTGGCGTCTGCTGGAGCACAACGCGGGCACGCTGCCCGAACCGGTGCTCGGCGACGACGACTGACCGGGCGTCCGCGCCGTGCCCGGACGGCGCCTGCGGGCGGCGTCGGCCTGATTTCACTTTCCGGCTGGTCACAGGCTAAAGTTCTTCTTGTTCGCAGCGCGGAAACGCAGGGAAACACAGCGGACAGCGGGGCTATAGCTCAGTTGGTAGAGCGCCTGCATGGCATGCAGGAGGTCAGGAGTTCAATTCTCCTTAGCTCCACAATCAAGATCCCGTCCCCGTCAGGGGGCGGGATCTTTTTGCTGGGCCGGAGCAGAGCCGGGCCGCTGGGCCACAGCGGTGCCGGAGCCTGCGGACACCTCCCGCGGACACACTTCCCGGCGGGCGCGCAGCACGGCCATCTGCTCTTCGCTCTCCCGGTCGGCCGGCGTGTAGGCGACGATCCGGCACTCCGGCAGCCCGTTGACGGAGAGCGACACCGAGGTCATCCGTATCTCGGCGGACGCCGCGCAGTGCCGGAAGGTCTTCACCCGGGGGCCGGGCGGAGCGACGTCCCCGCTGCGCCACAGCCGGGCGAAGTACGGGCTGGCCGCCGACAGGTCCGCCACGAACGTCTCCCAGGCGGGCTCGCCCGTGTGGCGTCCGTAGCCGCCCCGCAGGGTCGCCACCATGAGCGGCAGCTCCCGGGTGCGGTGAACGACCGGGCAGTCCTTCTCGGGCACCGTGAACAGCGCCCACAGGACATTGCGGATCCCGGTGTCCATCATTTCTGGCACGCCGAAGAGATCCCGGTAGGCGGGGTTGGTGGCCAGTACGTCGTACCGCGTGTTGTAGACGACCGCGGGGCGCGGGTCGAGCGCGTCGATGATGCCCTGGACCTCCTGCCCGACCTCGATGGTGTCGCACTGCCTGCCGGGGATGTAGGCCACCTCGGCCAGGTGGTAGAGGTGCTCGCGCTCCGAAGGGTCCAGCCGGAGGGTGCGGGCGACCGCGTCCAGGACCTGCGCGGAGGCGTTGATCGGACGGCCCTGCTCCAGCCAGGTGTACCAGGTGACCCCGACGCCGGAGAGCTGGGCGACCTCCTCGCGGCGCAGGCCCGGGGTACGGCGACGGAACCCCGGCGCCATGCCCACGTCGGCCGGTGTCACCCGGGCCCGGCGGCTGCGCAGGAAGTCGGCGAGCTCCGGCCGCCGGCCGTGCTGCGGCCCCCGCCTGTTCCGCCTCGCCCGTTCCTGAAGCACCGGTTCCTGAAGTAACTCTTCCTGCTGGGCCACTTCCTGCCGGGCCGGCCGGCCCGGTCGCTCCTCTGTTACCCGATGTCGTGCCGTCACCGTCGTCACACCCCCATCGTCGGTGCTCCACCCGGGTGTTGCCAGGTGCTGCCAGTACCAGCATCAGCGGGCTCTCGTTACCCGTATGCGGCTGGGACCAGCCTTGAGGGCATGACCACGACCCCAACTACGGCCACGGCCAAGACCTCCGAGGCAACTCCACGTTCCGTATCCAGTAGAACCCCCACCACCGACAATCGCCCGGGACGGCTGCTCGCCCTGGTGCTGGCGGCCCAGTTCATGGCGCTGCTCGACACCTTCATCGTCAATGTCGCCGCCCCGACGATCCGCACCGAACTCGGCTCCTCCGGAGCCGGGTTGCAGCTGGTGGTGGCCGGGTACACCATTTCCTACGCCGTGCTGCTCATCACCGGCGCCCGGCTCGGCAGCGTCTTCGGGCACGGCCGCGCCCATCTGGCGGGACTCGCCGTCTTCACCGTCGCGTCGCTTGCCTGCGGACTCGCCACGGGCACCGGACAGCTGATCGCCTTCAGGGTGATCCAGGGGATCGGCGCGGCGGTGATGATCCCGCAGGTACTCAGCCTGATCCAGCAGCACTTCAGCGGCGAGGCCCGGGTACGTGCGCTGGGCGCCTACGCGGCGGTGCTGGCCACCGGTGCCGCGGCCGGGCAGGTGGTGGGCGGGGTGCTGGTCAGCGCGGATCTGTTCGGCGCGGGCTGGCGCCCGGTCTTCCTGGTCAACGTGCCGATCGGGCTGGTCCTGCTGGTGCTCGGCGTCCGTGTGCTGCCCGGTGTGCCGCGTGCCGGGCGGGCCCGGCACGCGGCACGGGACCGCGGGCTGGATCTGGCGGGGCTGCTGATGCTCGCGGCGGCCGTCGTCCTGTTCACCGTTCCGCTGGTGCTCGGACAGGAGTTGGGCTGGCCGGCCTGGACCTGGATCTGCCTGCTCGCCTCCGCGGTGTTCTTCGCCGGGTTCGCGGCGTACGGGACACGGCTGGCCGCGCGCGGCGGCGCACCACTCATCGCGCCCGGGGTGCTCCGCCTCCCCGGCATCGCGCGGGCGGCGCTGCGCATTTTCCTGGTGATGGGGATCAATGCCGGTTTCCTCTTCGTGATGACGCTGCACGTCCAGGGCGGCCTGGGGTACTCGGCGCTGCGCAGCGGGCTGATGTTCGTGCCGACCGCGGTGGCCTTCGGCGCGGTCGGGCTGACCTGGCGGCGCTGGCCGGCCGGTCTCCAGGGAGTCCTGGCCCCGGGCGGATTCGCGCTCGTGGCCCTCGGTTCGGCGGCCCTCGGTCACCTGATGTGCGACGGCGGCGACGGTGGTGCCTTGCTGTACGTGGTCTTCGTCGTCATCGGCGCGGGCATGGCGCTCGGCTTCAGTCCCACTCTTACGGGTGCCCTGGCGAACGTACGACCGGAGGACGCCGCTGATGCGAGCGGCGTGCTCGTGACCGTCACCCAGCTCGGCCAGCTCATCGGCGTCGCGGGGTTCGGCACGCTCTACCTCAACCGCCTTGATACGCCTGGGGCGCAGGGTTCGGGAGAGGCGCTGTGGGTATGCGCTCTCGCACTGTCGGCGGCCGCCCTCGTAGGTGTGCTGGTGGGTCTTGTGCGGCGTCGGCGGACGACGGGATCTCGGCAGGGCTGACCCCCTTGCGGGGTCATGGCAGAATCGGACCGCCGGAGGGGGCGACGGACCGAACGGGAGGGAGTGCGCGATGCCTGCGAGTCGCCACGAGGTCCCGGACCTGCCCCCTGTTCACGAGGCCCGCGTACGCGCCGGCCGCCCCGCCGGCAGTTCGCCCCCCACGGTCCGGACGCCCGGCGGGAACGGCGGAATCCTCCACTTGTGCACGGCCCGCGGCCGCAGCCGGAGCTGATCCATGGGTGCCCACAGGCGGAAGTGCGACTGGTGCGGCAGCGGTACGCCCATCGTCCGGGACATGGACCCGGTCAACCGGGACTACCAGTACTGGTGCGAGGAGTGCGCGCGGGCGCTGGTCATAAAGGGCGACCCGATCGAGACCTACCGGGAGCTGGAGGGGGAGCCGATCTACGGCCGTCTGCTGGAGGAGCACTGCACCCTCAAGCGCTTCTACTCCTTCGCCACCGCCTGACCGGGCCCCGCCGACGAGGCGGAATCGGGCAGACCGGAAACGATTTGGTGGACGGCCGGGGTGACCGGTAATGTTCTCGATGTCGCCGCGGGAGACCGGGCGGCGCAACACGGGGCTATAGCTCAGTTGGTAGAGCGCCTGCATGGCATGCAGGAGGTCAGGAGTTCAATTCTCCTTAGCTCCACAGTGAAGATCGAGCAGCGGGCCATCCGAATTCGGATGGCCCGCTGCTCGTCTGTGCAGTCGTGGCCGTGCTGTTCGCATCCCGATGTGTCCACGGATCGGCGGCGCCCGGATGGCGGCCGTGCCATTGCGGTACCCTGACGCCATGCGTGCCGTACGCCTTCTGCTTAGCGAGCCGCGCTGATCACTCCCGACCGGTGAGAATGCCTGGTCGGCATCGGCGCGGCGTCCCCTCCTGTGCGAGGGGATTTTTCGTTTCCGTAGACGCGTGTCCGTAGACGTGGGCGCCGGCAGATGACGATCGATGGAGCTTTGAGGATCATGAGCGAGACGAATTCCGCAGCCGACGTTGCTGCGCCGCACCGCTACACGGCAGCGATGGCCGCCGACATCGAGGCACGCTGGCAGGACTTCTGGGACGCCGAGGGCACCTACGAGGCACCCAATCCGACCGGTGACCTGGCGGACAATCCGGAGCTGGCCGCCAAGCCGAAGAAATTCATCATGGACATGTTCCCGTACCCCTCGGGTGCGGGCCTGCACGTCGGCCACCCGCTGGGCTACATCGCCACCGATGTCTTCGCCCGCCACCAGCGGATGACCGGCCACAACGTCCTGCACACCCTGGGCTTCGACGCCTTCGGCCTGCCCGCGGAGCAGTACGCCGTACAGACCGGCACCCACCCGCGGCTGTCCACCGAGTCCAACATCGAGAACATGACGGCGCAGCTGCGCCGGCTGGGCCTGGGCCACGACAAGCGCCGCTCGTTCGCCACCATCGAGTCCGAGTACTACAAGTGGACCCAGTGGATCTTCGTACAGATCTTCAACTCCTGGTACGACGCCGAGGCGGACCGCGCCCGGCCGATCACCGAGCTGGTCGCCCAGTTCGAGAGCGGTGAGCGCCCTACCCCGGACGGCCGCGAATGGGGCGCGCTGAGCGCGACCGAGCGCGCCGACGTGCTGAGCGGCCACCGCCTGGCCTACGCCTCCGACGCGCCGGTCAACTGGTCGCCCGGCCTGGGCACCGTGCTGGCCAACGAGGAGGTCACGGCGGACGGCCGCTCCGAGCGCGGCAACTTCCCCGTCTTCAAGGCCAAGCTGCGCCAGTGGAACATGCGCATCACCGCCTATGCCGACCGGCTGCTGAACGACCTGGACGGGCTGGACTGGCCCGAGGCCATCAAGCTGCAACAGCGCAACTGGATCGGCCGCTCCGAGGGCGCGCGGGTCGACTTCCCGGTCGACGGCGCCGGTGACATCACCGTGTTCACCACCCGCCAGGACACCCTGTTCGGCGCCACCTACATGGTGCTGGCACCCGAGCACGAGCTGGTCGAGCGGATCATTCCGGCCGCCTGGCCCGAGGGCACCCACCCGGTCTGGACCGGCGGACACGCCTCCCCGGCCGAGGCCGTCACGGCGTACCGCAAGCAGGCCGCCGCCAAGTCCGACGTGGAGCGGCAGGCCGAGGCCAAGGACAAGACCGGTGTCTTCACCGGCGCGTACGCGACCAACCCGGTCAGCGGCGAGCAGGTCCCCGTCTTCGTCGCCGACTACGTGCTGATGGGCTACGGCACCGGCGCGATCATGGCCGTGCCGGCGCACGATGCGCGCGACTTCGCCTTCGCGCGCGCCTTCGAGCTGCCGATGCGCTGTGTCGTCGAGCCGTCGGACGACCGCGGCACGGACGCCTCGACGTGGGAGGACGCCTTCGCCTCGTACGAAGCGAAGCTGGTCAACTCCGCGAACGACGAGATCTCGCTGGACGGCCTGGGCGTCGTCGAGGCGAAGGCCCGCATCACCGACTGGCTGAAGGAGCACGGGGTCGGCGAGGGCACCGTCAACTTCCGGCTGCGCGACTGGCTGTTCAGCCGCCAGCGCTACTGGGGCGAGCCCTTCCCGATCGTGTACGACGAGGAGGGCATCGCCCACCCGCTGCCCGAGTCGATGCTGCCCCTGGAACTGCCGGAGGTCGACGACTACTCGCCGCGCACCTTCGACCCGGACGACGCCGACACCAAGCCCGAGACCCCGCTGTCCCGCAACGCCGACTGGGTCAACGTCACGCTGGACCTGGGTGACGGGTCCGGTCCGCGGAACTACCGCCGCGAGACCAACACCATGCCCAACTGGGCGGGTTCCTGCTGGTACGAGCTGCGCTACCTGGACCCGAACAACGCCGACAAGCTGGTCGACCCGGCGATCGAGCAGTACTGGATGGGCCCGCGCGAGGGGCAGCCGACCGGTGGCGTCGACCTGTACGTGGGCGGCGCCGAGCACGCCGTACTGCACCTGCTGTACGCCCGCTTCTGGTCCAAGGTCCTGCACGACCTGGGGCACATCTCCTCCGCCGAGCCGTTCCACAAGCTGTACAACCAGGGCATGATCCAGGCGTTCGTCTACCGGGACAGCCGCGGTATCGCGGTCCCGGCGGCCGAGGTCGAGGAGCGCGACGGGGCGTACTACTACGAGGGCGAGAAGGTCTCCCGCGTCCTGGGCAAGATGGGCAAGTCCCTGAAGAACGCCGTGACGCCCGACGAGATCTGCGGCGAGTACGGCGCCGACACCCTGCGTCTGTACGAGATGGCGATGGGCCCCCTGGACGTGTCGCGCCCCTGGGACACGCGCGCGGTCGTCGGCCAGTACCGGCTGCTGCAGCGTCTGTGGCGCAACGTCGTCGACGAGGAGAGCGGCGAGGTCACCGTCGTCGACACCGAGCCCGGCGAGGACACGCTGCGTGCCCTGCACAAGGCGATCGACGGTGTCGGCGGGGACATGGCCGCGATGCGCTTCAACACGGCCATCGCCAAGGTCACCGAGCTGAACAACCACCTGACCAAGGCGGGCGGCCCACTGCCGCGCTCCGTCGCCGAGCCGCTGGTGCTGCTGGTGGCGCCGCTGGCGCCGCACATCGCCGAGGAGCTGTGGCGCCGGCTGGGCCACACCGAGTCGGTCGTGCACCAGGACTTCCCGGTGGCCGACCCGGCGTACGTCATCGACGAGACCGTGACCTGCGTGGTGCAGATCAAGGGCAAGGTCAGGGCGCGCCTGGAGATCTCCCCGTCGATCACGGACGCCGAGCTGGAGTCCCTGGCACTGGCCGACCCGGCCGTCGTCGCCGCGCTGGGCGGGTCGGGAATCCGCAAGGTGATCGTCCGGGCCCCGAAGCTGGTGAACATCGTTCCTGCCTAGGCATTCGCCTCCGGTACGACGGTGTGAGGGCTTTCCCCTACGGGCAGGTTGGGGGTTCCGATGGAACCCTCGGCCTGCCCGTTCCGTTTACGGTGGAGGGGCCGGTAAACACATGTCGGCACCCGTCACACCATCCGAGGGGCGCTCATGGAAGCCATGATCCTGATTCTGGGGCTGCTCGTCGTCGCGTTCGTGGCCCTGGGCATCTATGTGAGTGTCAAGGTCATCGGGGCGGCCAGCCGCGGGGTGGACCGCACGATCACGCAGGCACGCCGGGCCGTGGAGGACACCACGCTGCGGGCGAAGAGCTACGGACAGATGGGCGTCGTCGGGGAGCTGGCGCAGCTTCGGCTCTCGCTGCGCATGTCCATGCGGGCCACGCAGGAGGCGTTGCAGACGGGCGTGGCCGAGGACGCCTCGCTCTCCGAGTCGCTGGGGCTGTTCCAGCGGCTGAGTGTGCACGGCCGTGAGCTGGACGACGAGCTGAAGCGGCTGGAGCGTGAGCCCGACAAGGGGACGGTGTCCTCGTTGCTGCCGGGGCTGAAGAAGCGCACCGGGGAGATCACACGCTCGGCGGAGTCGTTGCGCTGGGCCGCGCGCGACCGGGCCCGCCAGTTCGCCGACGACGATCTGGCGGCACTGAACGTACAGATCGACGTGGAGGCCGGTGCGCTGCGGCACTGGACGACGGAGGAGCCGGTGGCGGGGCAGCAGCCGGACCGCTCGGACGAGCGTGGCCCAAAGCCGGAGCAGGACCCGGCCGGAGCCCCCGGACCCGCCCAGCGGTACGGGCAGGGGCAGGGAAACGGGCCGGAAGACGAGGGGATCGCGCAGGCCATCACGGCTGCGGACCCCCGGCAGCGGACCGCGTACCCGTGGCAGAAGACGGCACGGCCCGAGACCACGAACTGAAGAATTACCCGCCCCGTTTCCCGGCACACGAGCGGAGCGCCGGGGGCGGTGTGCTGACCGGGGCGTCGAGCGGGGCCGGGCATGGCAGGATGCGGCTCGAAGCGACCGGAACTGATCATTCGGTCGGGGTCGGACTGCCGAGCCACCGCCCCGGAAGGTAACCTCCCGCTCATGTCCCGCCATGTCGCGATCGTCACCGATTCAACGGCCTACCTGCCGCCCGAGGCGATGGAACGGCACGGCATCACCGCGGTGCCGCTGACCGTCGTCCTCGGTGATCAGGCGCTTGAGGAGGGCACCGAGATCTCGGCCCGCTCCCTCGCGCTGGCGCTCCAGAAGCGCCGCCCCGTGACGACTTCCCGGCCCAGCCCCGAGGTGTTCGCCGCCACCTACCGTGCGGCCGCCGACGCCGGGGCGAGCGGTGTCGTCTCGCTGCACCTGTCCGCGGAGTTCTCCGGCACGTACGACGCCGCCCTGCTCGCGGCGAAGGACGCGCCGGTGCCGGTGCGGGTGGTGGACACCGGGATGGTCGCCATGGCCCTCGGCTTCTGTGCCCTGTCGGCGGCGGAGGCCGCGGACGCGGGCGGCGGCCTGGACGATGCGGTGGCGGCCGCGGAGAAGCGTGCGGCGGCCACGTCCACGTACTTCTACGTCGACACCCTGGACTACCTGCGCCGCGGCGGCCGGATCGGTGCCGCTCAGGCGCTGCTCGGCTCGGCCCTCGCCGTGAAACCACTGCTCCAGCTGGACGGCGGCCGGATCGAACTGCTGGAGAAGGTGCGGACGGCCTCGAAGGCCATCGCGCGGCTTGAGGAGATCGTCGCCGAGCGGGCGGGCAGCGGGCGGGTGGACATCGCGGTGCATCACCTGGCGGCCCCGGAACGCGCCGAGCGACTGGCGGAGCGGCTGCGCGAGCGGGTTCCCGGACTGGTCGACCTGCACGTCAGCGAGGTGGGTGCGGTGATCGGCGCGCACACCGGTCCGGGGCTGCTGGGAGCCGTGGTCTCGCCGCGCTGACGTCACTGCCCGGAGTGGTGGAGTTATCCACAACGGGCAGGTTTTCCACCATAATTGGGCGGCCTCGGCGGATTCCGGCGGAAGTGCCTAGCGTCATGAGGCATGGCTTCCCGATCACATCGTGCAACCAGCGGACCCGGTGGCGGAACCGGCCGTACGGGCCGTACCGGCCGTACCGGCCTCTTCGGCAGGACCGGCGGCGGACCCGGCGGCGGACCCGGCAGCGGGCCCGGCCGCGTCCCCGCGTCGGACGGGCGCGCCCGGAGCGGGGCGGGCGCCGGACCGGGCCGCCGTCGCCACGCGCCGGACCGCGACGCCACCGCCGCGGCCTCCCGTACCCGTGCCGATGCGCTCATGGCGGGCGGGTACGGGGGACCGGTGGCCCGGCAGACGGTGGGCATCGCGCCGGGGCCGTCCCGGGCCGCTGGTCCGCCCCGAGTTGTTGGTCTGTCCCGAGCTGAGGGCCTGCCGCCGGTGTCGGCGCTCGGGCCGGCAGCGGCGGAAGCGGACGCGTCCACGGTGGGATCACCGTCCGGGCCGGTGGTGCGTGCGGAACCGGCGGAACGGGAAGGGTGGTGGGCGCGGGCGGTTCCCGCGTTGCGGGAGCGGCTGCCGATGTGGGTGCAGCTGAGATGCGGTCTGGAGCCGAAGGCCCTTGCCGCACTCGCCGTTGTCCTGGTCGCGGCGGCGGTCTTCGCCGCGATGCACTTCTGGTCCGCGCGCCCCGAAGGCGTACGCGCCCCCGATCCCGTCAGCGAGGCCGGGCACGCCCCTGTACCGCGGGCCGGGACGGACCCGGTGGCCGACGGGGCCGGTGTGCCCGAGCCGTCCCCCGGGCCGCCGCCCGCCGAGGGGACGGCCGGGCAGATCGTGGTGGATGTGAGCGGGAAGGTGCGCCGGCCCGGGATTCACCGGCTGCCGTCCGGCGCACGAGTCACCGACGCGCTGCGGGCGGCTGGAGGAGTCCGGCCCGGCGTGGACCTCGACGGCCTCAACCGGGCCCGGGTGCTCGTGGACGGGGAACAGATCCTGGTGGGCGCACCGCCCGGCACGGTTGCCCCAGGCGGTACGGATGGGGGCGGCGCGGGACCGACGGCCCCGGGCGGTACCACAGGACCGGTGAGCCTCAACAGCGCGACCGCCGAACAGCTCGAAACCCTGCCCGGAGTGGGTCCAGTCCTCGCCCAGCACATCGTCGACTACCGCACCCAGCACGGTGGTTTCCGGTCCGTCGACGAACTCCGCGAGGTCACCGGGATCGGCGACCGCCGGTTCGCCGACCTTCAGCCACTGGTGCGACCGTGAGCGCCGGGGACGTCCACACGGCGTCCGGCCGGCGGCTCGGGGTCTCCGATCCGCGGCAGGAGGGTCCGCCCGACCTGCGACTGGTTCCCCCGGCCCTGGCTGCCTGGGCCGGTGCCGCGCTGGCCGTGGGCGCGCCGGGCCGATGGGTGGCGGTGGGAGTGGTGCTCTGTCTCGGGGCGGCCATGGTCCTCCTGGCCGTGCCAGGGGCCCCACCGACCCGTGCCGCACGTGCGGAACCGGACGCCAACGGGGACAGCACAGCCGGCGTACGACGGCGACCGGACACCACGGATGACGAACGGCGGCAACGGCACGCGGCAGGTCACGGACGGCGGAGGCAGCATGTGGCAGGTCACGGACGGCGGAGGCAGCATGTGGCAGGTCACGGACGGCGGAGGCAGAACGTGGCAGGTCATGGACGGCGGCGGCTGTACTCCACCGGTGGCGGGAGGCTGCGACTGCACACGACGGCCGCCGCGGCGGTGCTGCTCTGCGCGGCGGCCGGGGCGGCGTCGGCCGGACTGCACAGCGCCGACGCGCGGCAGGGACCGGTGCCCGGACTGGCCCGGCAGTTCGCGAGGATCGAGGCAGAGGTCACGCTCACCTCCGATGCCCGGCGGACCTTTCCCCGGGTACGCGGCGACCACAGCACACCCGTCTCCCTCCTCCTGGACGCGGAGATCACCCGGCTGACGAGGCCCGACGGCACGGCTGTCAGGCTGCATACGCCGGTGCTGGTCATCGTCACGCCCGGCGGCGCGGCGGAGCAGTGGCAGCGGCTGCTCCCCTCCACCCGCTTACGTATCGGAGGCCGGCTGGCGCCACCGCTGCACGGCGGGGAGCGGGCCACCGCGGTTCTCCGCCCCGACGGCAAGGGCCCGCCCCGTGTCACCGGCCCGCCCACGTTCCTCCAGCGCACGGCGGGCGGGCTGCGCGCCGGGCTGCGCACGGCGAGCGAGGGGCTCGGCCCCGATGCGCGGGCGCTCCTGCCCGGACTGGTCGTCGGCGACACCACCAGGGTCACGCCGGAACTGCACGATGCGTTCCGGGCGACCGACCTCACCCATCTCATGGCGGTCTCGGGTGCCAACCTGGCGATCCTGCTCGTCCTGCTGATCGGACCACCGGGCAGCGCCCTGCGGTCCGAACGCCGGGGGCTGGCGCCCGGACTGGGGCTCTCCCTGCGGATGACCGCCCTGGTGGGAGGCGGGCTCACACTCGCCTTCGTCCTCGTCTGCAGGCCCGAACCGAGTGTGCTGCGGGCCGCGGCCTGCGGCCTGATCACCCTGCTCGCCATCGGTACGGGGCGGCGCAGAACGCTGATCCCCGCGCTGGCCGCCGCCGTTCTGCTGCTGGTGCTCTACGACCCCTGGCTGGCGCGCAGTTACGGGTTCGTCCTGTCGGTCCTGGCCACCGGCGCGCTCCTGACCATCGCCCCTCGGTGGAGCGCCGTGCTGCAACGGCGCCGGTTGCCGTTCCGGCTCGCCGAGGCACTGGCTGCCGCGGCGGCGGCTCAGGCGGTGTGCTCGCCCGTTGTGGTGCTGCTCGCCTCCCGGGTGAGCCTGGTCGCGATCCCGTGCAACCTCTTGGCCGAGCTCGCGGTGGCGCCGGCCACGATTCTCGGGTTCGCCACGCTGGCCCTGGCCCCGGTGGCCATGCCTGCGGCCGATCTGCTCGCCCGGGTGGCGGCGTGGCCGGCCGGGTGGATCGCCTCCGTGGCCCGGACCGGGGCGGCGCTGCCCGGTGCGGAGATCGACTGGCCCGACGGCCGGACGGGTGCGCTCCTGCTGGCCGTGCTGACCGGGCTGGTGGTGCTGTTCGCCCGGCGCATCGGACGCCGCCCCTGGGTCTGCTCGGCCGCGGCGCTGCTCCTGGTGCTCGCGGTGTTGCGCCCGGTGCCGCTGACCCGGGTGCTGACCGGATGGCCGCCGCCAGGCTGGGCGTTCGCGATGTGCGACGTGGGTCAGGGCGACGCCTTGGTGCTCGCGGCCGGGCCCGGCTCGGGCGTGGTCGTCGACGCGGGGCCGGACCCCCGCCCGGCCGACCGGTGCCTGCGCGACCTGGGGATCACTCGCGTTCCGTTGCTGGTGCTGACCCACTTTCACGCCGATCACGTCCGGGGCCTGCCCGGTGTCCTGCGGGGCAGAGAGGTGGGCGCGATCCAGACGACGAGCCTGGACGAACCGCCGGAACAGGCCGCGTTCGTGGCGAGAACGGCCGCGGCGGCCCGTATCCCCGTGGTGCGGGCCGTACCCGGTGAGCGACGGCGGATCGGCGCGCTCGACTGGCGGGTGCTGTGGCCGGGGGACGGTGCGTCGGCGGGGCCGGCGTTTGGCCCCGTACCGCAGGAGCCGAACGATGCCAGCGTCACCTTGTTCGTACGGGCCGGCGGACTCACGCTGCTGCTCCCCGGAGACCTCGAACCTCCGGCCCAGCAGAGCCTGTTGCGCAACTACCCGACGCTCCCGCGCGTGGATGTGCTCAAGGTCGCCCATCACGGCTCCGCGCATCAGGACGCCGCCCTGCTGCGGACCGCGCACCCGAGGTTCGCCCTGATCAGTGTGGGCCGGGACAACCCGTACGGGCATCCTGCCGCCCGTACCGTCGACGCGCTCAGGGCCGGGGGAGCGGTGGTGCTCCGTACCGACAGGGACGGTGCGATCGCGGTGACGGGCGCCGGGCCGGGACTGCGGGCGGTGGGCCGGTCGTGACCGAGTACTCAGTCGGCACCAGGGTCGGCACCCCGTCCGCCGAGGCGGTGGACACCCATGCGTCCTCGTCCTTCTCCAGGCGATCGAGCGCGTCCTGCTTGCGCTGCTCCCGGCTGCGGGCCGGCTCATGCGTCGTCATGTCCCGCACACTAGGGCCTGTATTGGGTTGTTCCGCGGCGTCACGGGGCTGGGCACGCACGCTCGCTGCGTTGCCGAAACGCCCTGGTAGCTCCGCTACAAGGGCGCTCCGGCGCCTTGCGATCGCACGCACCCAGCCCCGCTCCTTCTTCCGCGTGACAACCCAATACAGGCCCTGGTCAGCGCGACCGGCACCGCGCCTCCGCCGCCGGTCCTAGGACCACCGGCTCATGGCGGGCCGCAGGCCCCCGGGACAGACTGCCGGTATGGATCCGCACCTGCCGCACACCGTTGACTCCTACCTGGCACGCATCGGCGCCACCAGGCCCGGCCGCCCCGACGCGGCGGCACTGCGCGAGCTGCAACTGCGCCACCTCACCGCCGTGCCCTTCGAGAACCTCTCCATCCATCTCGGCGAGGACATCGTGCTGGAGGAGCAGGCGCTTCTCGACAAGATCGTGGCGGGCCGCCGCGGTGGGTTCTGCTACGAACTCAACGGGGCCTTCGCCTGGTTGCTGCGGGAGCTGGGCTTCGACGTCACGCTGCTCCAGGCCCGGGTCCACGGGGACGGCGGGGAGCTCGGCATTCCCTACGACCACCTGGCGCTCCGGGTGGGGACGGACGACGGCACCGGTCCGTGGCTCGCGGACGTCGGCTTCGGTGACCACGCGCAGCATCCGCTCGCACTCGACGACCGCACGGACCAGGAGGACCCGCGCGGCACCTTCCGGATCGGGCGGGCCCCCACCGCCGCCGAGGGCGGTGAGGACTACGGGGACGTCGTGGTGCTGCGGGACGGTGCGCCGCAGTTCCTGCTGGATCCCCGGCCCCGGGCGCTGGCGGACTTCCGGGCCGGCGCCTGGTACCACCGCACCTCACCCGACTCCGGCTTCACCCGGTCCACGGTCTGCTCCCGTTTCACTGCCGCCGGCCGGATCACGCTCAGCGGCCGGAAACTCGTCACGACGACCGGGGGTGAGCGCCACGAGACACCGCTGGGGAGCGACGACGAGGTGCTCGCCGCCTACCGCGACCACTTCGGACTGCGCCTCGACCGGCTGCCCACCGTCCGCGGGGCCGGTGCGTCCACGTCGAACGGGTGATAGACACAAAGCGGGTGACACGAACAAACAGAGCGAGCAATTCGGACCATCAGTGACACCTCTACCCAAGCACCGCCGAGATGCTCTGTTTGCCTCGAACGCCACAAGGGTGATCGAATGCATGCTCGTCGGCGGGCCGCTGCTCCGACTACGAAGTCCAGCCACCCGGCCCCAAGGTGAACGCGCCCCCGGGGAGTACGTGAAGATGTTCGGCCGCTGGCTGGGAAACATGGGAAACAAGGGCGCGACGGGTGCCACGCGCGGCAGCGCCCTCGACGGGATCGCCGTACCGGAATCGGCCGGCGTCCTCAGCTGCCGGGTGCTCGACCCGGTCAACGAGGCCGTGCGGCAGGCAGAGTTCGTGGTCACGGACGCCTCGGGACGCAAGATCGTCTCCGGTGAGACGGATCCGTACGGCAATGTCCTCGCCACGGTCCCGGCGGGGGAGTACCGGCTCGCCGTCACGGCCGAGGGCTTCACCCCCTTCCACGGATCGGCCTCGATCACCGAGGGCGAGCACGCGGGTCCGGGTGACGTCACCCTTCAGATGTCGGCGCCCCCGCAGCTGCCCGACCCGGGCGAGTGGGAGATCGAGCCGATGCACTCGCAGATCGGCTTCACGGCCCGGCACATCGGGATGGCCCGTATCCACGGCCGGTTCAACACGTTCGCCGGCGCGGTCCGGATCGCCGACCGCATGGAGAACTCGGCCATGCACGTGATCATCGACGCCGCCTCGATCGACACGAACGTCCAGATGCGCGACGACCACCTGCGCTCCGGCGACTTCCTCGATGTCGGCCGCTACCCGACGCTGGAGTTCTACAGCGACCGGTTCGTCCACCGCGGCGGCACCCGCTGGGGCGTGAGTGGCGCGCTCACCCTGCACGGCGTGAGCCGTACGGTCACGCTGGACACCCAGTACCTCGGCCTCGGCAACGGCCTGGAGGGCGAGACGCGGGCCGCCTGCCGGGCCACCACCGAACTGCACCGCGAGGACTTCACCCTCACCTGGCAGACCATGCTGGCCCGTGGGATAGCCGCCGTGGGCTCCAGCATCTCCATCGACATGGACATCCAGATCGTCCCGAAGGGCTGAGACTTCCCGGAGCCCACCCCGGAGCCCACCCCGGAGCCCACCCCGGAGCCCACCCCGGAGTCCTTCCGAGAGCCCTCCCGGAGGCCCGTGTCCGCCCGGAGGTCCGCCCTACGGGGCCTCCAGCCACCCCTCGTACTCCGCGGCGAACACGTCGAGCGCCGCCGCGTCCAGCCGTTGGTCCGGGTCCTCCACGACCACCAGCCACTGGGCGTCCTCGGCGTCGTCCTCGCCGGCCAGCGCGTCGCGCACGAGCTGCGGCTCCTCGGTGACCCCGAACCGGTCGGAGAGCTCGCCCGCCACCTCCTGCGCCGTGTCGCGGTCGGGCAGCACCAGTACATGTCTCACATCGCTCACGCGCCCATTCTCCGGTACGGGCAGCGGCGTCCGGGCAGCGGTGCCGGGTGGCCGTGTTCTGGCAGCGGTGCCAGGACGGGTTGTCGGTGGCGCGTGGGATGCTGGACGGCGATGGCCACCAGAAGGAATTCCACCGACGACCCGCTCGCACCGCTCACGCTCGCCGTGGGCCAGGAGGACCTGCTCCTGGACCGCGCCGTCCAGCAGGTGGTGGCGGCGGCCCGCGCCTCCGACGCCGACACGGATGTCCGCGACCTCACGTCCGACCAGCTCCAGCCGGGCACGCTGGCCGAGCTGACGAGCCCGTCGCTCTTCGCCGAGCGCAAGGTGGTGATCGTGCGCAACGCGCAGGATCTCTCCGCCGACACGGTCAAGGACGTCAAGAAGTACCTGGACGACCCGGTCGAGGAGATCACGCTCGTGCTGCTGCACGCGGGCGGCGCCAAGGGCAAGGGGCTGCTGGACGCGGCGCGCAAGGCGGGCGCGCGGGAGGTCGCCTGCCCGAAGACCACCAAGCCGGCGGAGCGGCTCTCCTTTGTACGCGGTGAGTTCCGGGCGCTGGGGCGCTCGGCGACGCCCGAGGCGTGCCAGTCGCTGGTCGATTCCATCGGCAGCGATCTGCGGGAGCTGGCGAGTGCGGTGTCGCAGCTCGTCGCCGACGTCGAGGGCACGATCGACGAGGCGGTCGTCGGGCGCTACTACACGGGGCGCGCGGAGGCATCGAGCTTCACGGTCGCCGACCGGGCGGTCGAGGGCCGGGCGGCGGAGGCGCTGGAGGCCCTGCGCTGGTCGCTGTCGACCGGAGTGGCGGCCGTCCTGATCACCAGCGCGCTCGCGCAGGGCGTGCGGGCGATCGGCAAGCTGTCCTCGGCACGCGGGGGGCGGCCGGCGGATCTCGCCCGTGAGCTGGGGATGCCGCCCTGGAAGATCGACCGGGTGCGGCAGCAGATGCGCGGCTGGACGCCGGACGGAGTCGCGGTGGCGCTGCGGGCGGTCGCGGACGCGGACGCGGGGGTCAAGGGGGGCGGGGACGATCCGGCGTACGCGCTGGAGAAGGCCGTGGTCGCGGTGGCGCGGGCCGCGCGGGCGGGCCGGTAGCCGGTTGGCCGGTGGCGCGGGCCGCGTGGGCGAGGCGGCCCCGTGGGTGCCGGGTGCGTCCGGTCGTCAGTCCGTCCGCGTAGTCCTCAATCGCCGGACGGGCTTGAACCTGCGGTTCGTGGCGTCCTCAATCGCCGGACGGGCTTGATGTGGCCGGACCCGGTTGTGAAGTGCGTGCGCGCATGACGAAGACCCCTGCCGCGCGCATGACGAAGACCCCTGGGGTGCGCGCGTCATGAAAGCCCTGCGTCGCCCTGGCGTGCTGCGCACATGACGAAGGCCCCTGTCGTCGCCCTGGGGAGGGCTACGGCCGGGGCCTTCGGTCTGTACTTGGTGCGCCGCACCCGCGTGGCGAACGCAGGTTCGGTGTGCGGCGCGGGGTGCCGGTCAGGAGCGGGAGAGAGGGCCCGCTGAGTCCGTTCCGGCGATCACATCGGGAATGCTCAGCCCTGGAGGGTGGCAACCTTGGTGGCCAGCGCCGACTTCTTGTTGGCGGCGGCGTTCTTGTGGATGACACCCTTCGAGACAGCCTTGTCGAGCGCACGGGAGGCGTCGCGGACGGCCCGGTTGGCCTTCTCTGCGTCTCCCGCAACGACGGCCTCGCGGGCCTTGCGGATTGCGGTCTTGAGCGACGACTTGACGGCCTTGTTGCGCAGGCGCGCCTTCTCGTTGGTCTTGTTCCGCTTGATCTGGGACTTGATGTTCGCCACGAAAGAGCCTTTTCAGGTTCGTTGGATCTTCGATGTGCGCCCTGTGGCCGGAAAGCCACGAGGCACAGCTGTCCACGGTAGCAGCCGCGCTCCGACCGGCCCAAACCGGTCTCCGCTCCGCGGGCGTGGGACGATGGGAGCTACGTACAGATCCGAGTACAGATCCGACCGACCCGACATCGACCCGAGACACGGCGTTCGGCGTCTCAAGAATCAGGACCCTGCGTGCCCGCGACTCCTCTCCACGTGCCCGAGCCGAGCCGTACCGACCCGGCGCTGATCCGCAATTTCTGCATCATCGCGCACATCGACCACGGCAAGTCGACCCTTGCCGACCGGATGCTCCAGCTGACGGGTGTGGTCGACCAGCGGCAGATGCGCGCCCAGTACCTCGACCGGATGGACATCGAGCGCGAGCGTGGCATCACCATCAAGTCCCAG
This sequence comes from Streptomyces sp. NPDC087428, assembly GCF_044744085.1. NCBI lineage: Bacteria > Bacillati > Actinomycetota > Actinomycetes > Kitasatosporales > Streptomycetaceae > Streptomyces > Streptomyces sp. NPDC087428. Next base: position 172,696 of record NZ_JBIUXR010000001.1, on the reverse strand, counting down.
GCGGTACGGCTGCCCTGGGCGCCCACCGTCGGCGAGGACCAGGGCAGCACCCACATCCTCAACATGATCGACACCCCGGGGCACGTCGACTTCACCTATGAGGTCTCCCGGTCGCTCGCGGCCTGTGAGGGCACGGTCCTGCTGGTCGACGCCGCGCAGGGCATCGAGGCCCAGACCCTCGCCAACCTCTACCTGGCGATGGAGAACGACCTCACCATCGTCCCGGTGCTCAACAAGATCGACCTGCCGGCCGCCCAGCCCGAGAAGTTCTCCGAGGAGCTGGCCAACCTCATCGGCTGCCAGCCCGAGGACGTGCTCAAGGTCTCCGCGAAGACCGGTGTCGGCGTGGACGCGCTGCTGAACCGCGTGGTCAGGGACGTCCCGGCGCCCGTCGGCAAGGCCGACGCCCCGGCCCGCGCGATGATCTTCGACTCGGTCTACGACTCCTACCGGGGCGTCGTGACGTACGTCCGTGTGGTCGACGGCTCACTGAACAAGCGCGAGCGCATCCGGATGATGTCCACCGGTGCCACCCACGAGCTGCTGGAGATCGGGGTCTCCTCCCCGGAGATGACCCCGTCCGACGGCATCGGCGTCGGCGAGGTCGGCTACATCATCACCGGGGTGAAGGATGTCCGGCAGTCCAAGGTCGGTGACACGATCACCTCCCTGAACAAGGGGGCGACCGAGGCGCTGGGCGGCTACAAGGACCCCAAGCCGATGGTGTTCTCGGGTCTGTACCCGCTGGACGGATCGGACTACCCGGACCTGCGCGAGGCCCTCGACAAGCTCCAGCTCAACGATGCCGCCCTGGTGTACGAGCCGGAGACCTCCGCGGCGCTCGGCTTCGGCTTCCGCGTCGGCTTCCTCGGCCTGCTCCACCTCGACGTGGTCCGGGAGCGGCTGGAGCGCGAGTTCGGCCTCGACCTCATCGCCACCGCGCCCAACGTGGTCTACCGGGTCGAGATGGAGGACGGCAGCGAGCACACCGTCACCAACCCGAGTGAATTCCCCGAGGGCAAGATCGACAAGGTGCACGAGCCGGTCGTCCGGGCCACGGTCCTGGCGCCCAGCGAGTTCATCGGCGCGATCATGGAGCTGTGCCAGCAGCGCCGCGGCACCCTCCTCGGCATGGACTACCTCTCCGAGGACCGGGTCGAGATCCGCTACACCCTGCCGCTCGCCGAGATCGTCTTCGACTTCTTCGACCAGCTGAAGTCCAAGACCCGCGGCTACGCCTCGCTCGACTACGAGCCCACCGGCGAGCAGTCCGCCGAGCTCGTGAAGGTCGACATCCTGCTGCACGGCGACAAGGTCGACGCGTTCTCCGCGGTGACGCACAAGGACAAGGCGTACGCGTACGGCGTCCGGCTCGTCGCCAAGCTGCAGAAGCTGATCCCGCGGCAGAACTTCGAGGTGCCGATCCAGGCGGCCATCGGCTCCCGGGTCATCGCCCGTGAGACCGTCCGCGCCATCCGCAAGGACGTCCTCGCCAAGTGCTACGGCGGTGACATCTCCCGTAAGCGGAAGCTGCTGGAGAAGCAGAAGGAAGGCAAGAAGCGGATGAAGATGGTCGGCAACGTGGAGGTGCCGCAGGACGCGTTCATCTCCGTGCTGTCGACGGACGAGTCCGCCGGGGAGAGCAAGGCCAAGAAGTAGTCCGTCCCCCGCATGTCGACCCTACTGATCGGTAGACCGCACGGGCCCCCGCATCGCAGAACGCTGCGCCGCGGGGGTCCGTTCGTTATGAAGCGGGGTTCGATTGCCCCTTACGCGGCGGACGCGGGCGCTCTACCCTGATCACGACTTCGTAGTTACTCATGAGTTAAACAAGCGGGACCAAGCGCACAGACAGAGCAAGCGCGCAGACAGACCAAGCACACCAGACAGAGCAAGCGCACAGACAGACCAAGCACACCAGACATACGCGGCGAGCGAGCCGCGAACCAGCAGCCGGTCGTGAAGCACTGCCGTAGGCCCGGAGGATGTCGTGAGCGACACACAGACCATGATCGAGAACCGTCCGCCGTCCGTGGCGACCCTCTTCATCGACCGGGTGGCCGCCACCCCGGACGCGGAGGCCTACCGCTACCCCGTCCCCGCGGCCGGCGGCCGGGGCGCCGACGAGTGGAAGTCGCTCAGCTGGGCGCAGGCCGCCGAGCGGGTGTACGCCATCGGGGCCGGGCTGATCTCGCTGGGGGTGCGGCCGGAGGAGCGCGTCGCGCTCGCCGCGAGTACCCGGGTCGAGTGGATCCTCGCCGACCTCGGCGTCATGTGCGCGGGCGCCGCGACCACCACGGTCTACCCCTCGACCAACGCCGAGGAGTCGGCGTTCATCCTCTCCGACTCCCAGAGCCGGGTGCTGATCGCCGAGGACGCCGAACAGCTGGCCAAGGCCCGTGAGCGCCGCGCCGAGCTGCCGGAGCTCGCCCATGTCGTCGTCATCGACGCCGAGGGCGCCGGGCCCGCGGAGGGCGACCCGGAGGGCTGGGTCCTCACCCTGGCCGACCTGGAGGCCCTGGGTGCCGAGCACCTGGCGAAGAACCCGGCCGCGATCACCGAGCGGGTCGACGCCATCACCCCCGAGCAGCTCGCGACCCTCATCTACACCTCGGGCACCACCGGCCGCCCCAAGGGCGTACGGCTGCCGCACGACAACTGGTCGTACATGGCCAAGGCCACCGTCTCCACCGGGCTGATCACCAAGGACGACGTCCAGTACCTCTGGCTGCCGCTCGCGCACGTCTTCGGCAAGGTCCTCACCTCCGGCCAGATCGAGGTCGGACACGTCACCGCCGTCGACGGCCGGGTCGACAAGATCATCGAGAACCTGCCGGTCGTCCAGCCGACGTACATGGCCGCCGTCCCCCGCATCTTCGAGAAGGTCTACAACGGCGTCGCGGCCAAGGCCCGCGCCGGTGGTGCGGCCAAGTACAAGATCTTCCAGTGGGCGGCGGAGGTCGCCCGCGAGTACGCGAAGGTCTCCCAGGACAACTTCCGGCGCACCGGCACCGCCTCCGTGCCCTTCGCGCTCGGCGCCAAGCACAAGGTCGCCGACACCCTCGTCTTCGCGAAGATCCGCGAGGCCTTCGGCGGCCGGCTCCGCGCCTGCGTCTCCGGCTCCGCCGCCCTCGCACCCGACATCGGCTTCTTCTTCGCGGGCGCCGGGATCCACATCCTGGAGGGCTACGGCCTCACCGAGACCAGCGCCGCCTCCTTCGTCAACCCCGGCGAGGCCTACCGCACCGGCACGGTCGGCAAGCCGCTCCCCGGCACCGAGGTACGGATCGCGGACGACGGCGAGATCATGCTGCGCGGCCCCGGTCTGATGCAGGGCTACCAGGGGCTGCCGGAGAAGACCGCGGAGGTGCTGGAGGCCGACGGCTGGTTCCACACCGGCGACATCGGCGAACTGTCCGTGGACGGCTATCTGCGGATCACCGACCGCAAGAAGGACCTGATCAAGACGTCGGGCGGCAAGTACATCGCCCCGGCCGAGGTCGAGGGCCAGTTCAAGGCGGTCTGCCCGTTCGTCTCCAACATCCTGGTGCACGGCGCGGACCGTAACTTCTGCACCGCGCTGATCGCCCTCGACGAGCCGACCATCCTCGGCTGGGCCGCCGAGAACGGCCTGGAAGGCAAGTCGTACGCGGAGGTCGTGGCCGCCCCGCGGACCGTCGAGCTCATCGACGGCTATGTGAAGCGCCTCAACGAGGGGCTCCAGCGCTGGCAGACCATCAAGAAGTTCCGGCTGCTCCCGCGCGACCTCGACATCGAGCACGGCGAGGTGACGCCCAGCCTCAAGCTGAAGCGCCCGGTCGTCGAGCGCGCCTACAAGAACCTGATCGAGGACATGTACGCGGGCTCCCGCGAGGCGTGACGGCGGCCCGCCGCCCGGCCCCGGCCGCCCGGCCCCCGCGCTCCGGCGCGGGGGCCGGGACACCCGTGCCGCGCCCGCTCCGCCGCCCGTCTCTCCCCTGACTTCTCCCCCCACTTCGCTGACTCGACGCGTATGGGCTGGGCCGATCTGTCACTCTGTCCCTGTCGTCAGCGGCGCAATTCGAGAACAGGCAGAGCGAGAACAGGTCAGGAGCCGCCCTGTGGGGTCCATTCCCTTGCAGCGGGACATCGTGCAGCGTCCCGGAACCAGTGCCGCGTCCACGGGCACCCAGCCGGTTGCCCGCACGAGCCTGCCCGGGAACCTGCTCGCGCCCGCCGCGGCCCGGCGGTTCGTCGCGGCCGCGCTCGCCGAGTGGAGCGGGCTCGGCCTGCCCGCGGCCGTGGGGTTCAGCGACCGGCTCTCCGACGACGCGGCGGTGATCGTCAGCGAACTGGTCACCAACGCCGTCGTGCACGCCGGGACCAACGTCGAGCTGCTCTTCCGGCTGGAGGAGGCCACCGAGGACGAGGCGTCGGCGCTGGTGCTGGAGGTCTCCGACCACCATCCGGCCCGTGCCGTGCGCAGCGACGGCAGCGAGAACGGCGCCGGACCCGGCGATGCGCCCGGCCTCGGAGAGCCCGCCGAGTACGGGCGCGGACTGGAACTCGTCGCCACCCTCGCCGAACGCTGGGGCATCACCTACCGCACCGGCCTCAAGACCGTCTGGGCCCGGCTCCCCGTCGACGACTGGAACCCCTTCGCCGACGCCCGCTCCGAGCCCGGCTTCCAGCACGGGCTGCGCGCGGCCGAACTCCTCGCCCCCACCGCCCGGCGCGCCCTGCGGGACGACGCGGACTGGGCCGGGCGCGGCGCGCTCTCCTTCCTCGCCGAGGCCTCCGACCTGCTGGCCGGACAGCTCGACGAGGACATCGTGGCCGCGCTCGCCGGACAGTTACTGGTACCCAGGCTCGCCGACTGGTGCGCGATCTGGCTGGAACCGGAGAGCGGCGGGCGCGCGGCCGTCCCGCGGCTCGCCAAGGTCTGGCACATAGACGAGACCCGCACGGACCCGTTGCGCGAGGTGCTGGAGGGGGACCCGCTCCGGCTCCCCGAGCGCGTCGGCACCGGACCCGTCTCGATCCCGTGGCCCGGCAGCGCGGAGGACGCCGAACCGCCGGACGGGAGCGACGGCGTCGCCCTCGCGTACCGGATCACCTCGGGCGGCCGCACCCTCGGCGCCGTGCTCGTCGGCCGTGAGGGCATCGCCCGCGTCCCCGACGAGGTGACGGCCCTCATAGAGGACTTCGTACGGCGGGTCGGCCTCGCCGTGGGGGCGGCCCGCGCCTACACCCGGCAGGCCACCATCAGCCGCATCCTGCAACGCGGACTGCTGCCCAGCAAGGTCGCCGACATACCGGGCGTCGCCAGCTCACTGGTGTACGAACCCAGCGACGACGGAGTGGTCGGGGGTGACTTCTACGACATCTTCCCGTGCCCGAACGACCGCTGGTGCTTCGTCCTCGGAGACGTCCAGGGCAGCGGCCCCGAGGCCGCCGTCGTCACCGGCCTCGCCCGTCCCTGGCTGCGGCTGCTGGCCCGCGAGGGCTACCAGGTCGGCGAGGTCCTGGTCCGGCTCAACCGGCTGCTCCTCGACGACGCGATGGAGGCCGCGGAGGCGGCCGCGCTGATGGTCGCCGCCGCGGGCGGCCAGCAGTCGGCGGAGAGCGGACCCCGGTTCCTCTCCCTGCTGTACGGGGAGCTCGTGCCGCTGCCCGACGGCGGCGCGCGCTGCACCCTGGCCAGCGCGGGCCACCCGCTGCCGCTGCTGCTGCGCCCCGACGGCACGGTGCGGATCGCCGCGGAACCGCAACTGCTGCTCGGTGTCGTCGACGACGCCACGTACGAGAGCCAGAGCTTCGACCTGGCCCCCGGCGACAGCCTGCTGTGCGTCACCGACGGGGTGACCGAGCGGCGCTCCGGCCCGGTGATGTTCGACGACGACGACGGCCTGGCGCAGGCGCTGGCCGACTGCACCGGGCTGAGCGCCGAAGGCATCGCGGACCGGATCAACCAGGCGGTGCACGCCTTCGCGGAGCGCCCGCCGGACGACGACCTGGCGCTGCTGGTCCTCCAGGCCCTGTAGAGCCCGCGGGCCGCGGCCGGAATCCGGGGTGGCGTCCGGTTGCCGGACGGCGCGCGACAATGGACGGTATGCCTTCCGTACTGCCCGATGGTGAGCCCGTGCCCGACGACGGGGCGCTGCCCCGCCATGCCCTGGAAGGCGCCGCCGGCCGGCCGCTCGGCTTCTACCTGCATGTGCCGTACTGCGCGACCCGCTGCGGCTACTGCGACTTCAACACCTACACCGCGACCGAGCTGCGCGGCTCCGGGGGCGCGCTGGCCTCCCGGGACAACTACGCCTCCCATCTGATCGGCGAGGTCCGCCAGGCCCGCAAGGTCCTCGGGGACGACCCGCGGCCGGTCCGTACGGTCTTCGTCGGCGGCGGTACGCCGACCCTGCTGGCCGCCGCCGACCTCGTTGCCGTGCTGGCCGCGATCCGGGAGGAGTTCGGGCTCGCGGACGATGCCGAGATCACCACGGAGGCCAACCCGGAGTCGGTCGGCCCGGAATACCTGGCCGAGCTGCGCGAGGGCGGTTTCAACCGGATCTCCTTCGGGATGCAGAGCGCCCGGCAGCACGTACTGAAGATCCTCGACCGCACGCACACCCCCGGCCGGCCCGAGGCCTGTGTCGCGGAGGCGCGGGCGGCCGGCTTCGACCACGTCAACCTCGACCTGATCTACGGCACCCCGGGCGAGTCCGACGACGACTGGCGGGCCTCGCTGGACGCGGCGATCGGCGCCGGACCCGACCATGTGTCGGCGTACGCCCTGATCGTCGAGGAGGGCACCCAGCTGGCGCGCCGGATCAAGCGCGGCGAGATCCCGATGACGGACGACGACGCGCACGCCGACCGCTATCTGATCGCGGACGAGGCGATGGCCGCGGCGGGCTTCTCCTGGTACGAGGTGTCGAACTGGTCCCGGACGCCCGAGGGCCGCTGCCTGCACAACGAGCTGTACTGGCGCGGCGCCGACTGGTGGGGCGCCGGACCCGGCGCGCACAGCCACGTCGGCGGCGTGCGCTGGTGGAACGTGAAGCACCCGGGGGCGTACGCGCAGGCGCTGGCCGAGGGCCGCTCGCCGGGGGCGGGACGCGAGATCCTCTCCGCGGAGGACCGCCGCGTCGAGCGCATCCTGCTGGAGCTGCGGCTCTCCGACGGCTGCCCGCTGTCCCTGCTCGCCCCGGCGGGGCTCACGGCGGCACGGCGGGCCGTGGACGACGGGCTGCTGGAGTCCGGCCCGTTCGGCGCCGGCAGGGCCGTGCTGACCCTGCGGGGGCGGCTGCTGGCCGACGCCGTGGTGCGCGACCTGGTGGACTGAGGACGGACCGCGGGCGGATCACCCCACCGGGCAGCCGGCCGGGGTGATCCTTTGGGCGCCGGCCGGCCGGCCGCAGATGATCCTGCTGTGGATCCGGCCGTCCGGATACGTGATCTCGACGACGTCGAGACCGTGGCCGGACTGGGCCTCGTACGGGATGAACCCGCGGAACGTGATCGTGCCGGTGGGCATCGTCTGCAGGTGCACGGCGTACAGGTTCGCCCACGTCTCCGCGGCGCTGTTCACCTTGTCGCCGTGGCTGGCGGCGTCGTACAGGGCGTTCGTCGCGCTGTACGAGATGACCGACTGCCCGCTCGCGAACAGGCCGTCCTGATAGGGCTTGGAGGCCGGCAGCCGCGGCAGCTTGCCGCCCCCGGGCAGCAGGCCCTCCAGGGTTTGGTGCGACTCCGTGTAGAAGCCGTCGTTCCGGCCGCGGCCCATCGGGGCGAGCGCCGTGTGGTAGAGCGTGACGTCCGCGGCGAGATCCGTACTGTCGTCGAAACGCGCCTTGGTCAGGTCGTCGCCGGTGAAGACCGTGATGGGTTTGTCCGCACAGCCCTGGGCGAGCCGGCCCATCAGGTTGTTGACGTCCTCGACCCGCCCGGCGAAGTACAGGGCGTCCGGTGCCGGGTCCGCCTCGCAGATCTTCTGGACCGGCTTGTCGAGATCGGCGCTGTTACGGCGGCCGAGGCTGTACTCCGCCAGCGGGGACAGCTCGAACCCGGCCTTCTTCAGCATCGTCCGGCCCACCTTGCGCTGCTCCACCGTGTAGCGGTCCTTGTCGTTGTTGCCCAGCCTGCGGGAGAGCACGAGGGCCCGCGGGTGCGGGGACTTCCCGGCCACCTGCCGGGCCACCACGGCCAGTGCGTCCGCCTGCTCCTCGTCGGTCGCCGCGATGCCGAAGTAGTTCGAGTAGTCCTTCGCCAGATAGCCGCCGGAGTTGGTCGTGTCCACCACCGGGAGGCCGGCCTCCTGAAGCAGCTCGGTGGCCCGGGGACTGTCGGTGGTGTCACGCCCGAGCCCGACCACCCCGACGACCGTGCGGTCCTTCCGGGCCACCTCGATGATCTTCTTCACCGCCGGTATCTGCTGGAGCATGTCCTGCCCGCCATTGGCGGTCAGCACCTTGAGCTTGACGGAGTAGTGCAGCTTGTTGGTGCGGTGCTGGTACAGATACACACCCGTCAGCTCCTCCAGGGCCTTGCGGGTGCCCTCAAAGGACGTGGCGGTGAACGGGCCCGCGTAGATGACGGTGACGTAGTCGTCCCCGGGCATGATGGCCGCGTTCTCCTGTGCCACCGCCCGCTCGATCCGGTCGAAGGTGACGCCCTTGCCGGAGCCGTTCAGCGCCAGGGCGTTGCCCGACGCGAAACGCACCTGCGTGGTCGTCGACACGCCTATGCACTCCTTCGGCCCGCCGCCCTGACCCACGAGCTTCACCGAGTCCGTGTTCACGTCGGTGAGCGGACCGTGGCAGTACCGGTCCGCCAGCCGGCTGCTCACCAGGAAGGTCGCCAGCAGGGCGCCGACCAGGAGGCACGCCACGGTCGTCCGCGACATCACCCACCAGACCCACGTCCTGCGCACCCGCGTCGTGACCAGTTGCGCGTGCGCGTGCTCATGGGTCAGCTGCTCGGTCGAGAGCGGCAGCCGCAGCACCCAGGCGAGCGTGGCGGCGGCCGTCGGGGACTGGCCGATGCTGAGATGGCTGATCCAGTCGTCGTAACGGGCCCGCGCCGCGCCGGTGTGCGTGGGCAGCGGCTCGGCGGGCAGCGGCGGGGTGTGCCGCAGTATCTCGGCCGCCGGCAGTGACGCCAGGAGCAGCAGCGGATCCACCTCGCTGCGCCGGGAACGGACGTTGTTGATGGCGTTGATCAGCTGGATGCCGCCGTTGCTCTGGCCGGCGAGGGGAAGGAACACCACCGGCGGCACGGTGCGCTTCCCGCGCCGCCAGTCCAGCGCGTGGGGGCGGTAGTTGTTCCGCAGGTCCTCCAGCAGCGCCTGGACCCGCAGCTCCAGGTGGAACTGGCGGGACTGCTCGTCGCCCGCCGCCGCGTCGGCCACCCGTCCGGCGACCACCGCGGCCCGGACCCGGATGACCCGCCACGACCCGCTCGGCGAGAACCGGGACCAGCCGTCGGACGGATAACCCGTGCCGGCCGCGGCCAGCGACGAGGTGGTGGCGAACCATCTGCTGGCCCGCCGCAGCCACAGCAGCGGCGGCGCCGACGTCGTCATCAGCCGGACGACCGCGAGGCCCAGCACCGCGCCCACGGCCACCAGCGTGGTGGGCACCCAGCCGATCTCGCCGAGCAGCACACCGAGCACCGCGATGACGACGGCCCCGAGGAACGTCTCCGGCCGCACCGACTCCCGGAACGCGCCCAGCCAGTTGCGCGGACCCCGTCGGCTGACCCGCCAGCGCAGCGTGCTCAGCTGCTCCAGGATCCGTTCGTCGCGGTCATCGGGTGAGCCGCCGTGGTCCGGCTCCCGGACCACCGCCGCGGTGGCCTGCTCGATGGCGCCGAGCAGTCGTGAGCGGGGGAAGACGAAGGGCTTGTACTGCGAGCTGCTCCGGGTCTCCCACGGCTTCTCGGTCAGCGTGCGGACCATGTCGAGGGCCGCCTCGTACGGCGTCTCACCACGGCCGTCGAGCAGTTTCAGCGGCACCCGGCGCAGCTGGTTGGCGTGGTGGACCAGGCGCACGATCTGCTCGACCCTGGCGTCCACGGCGGGCGGGACGTCCGCGTCGGCGGCCTGGAGCACCACCAGCGGCATCACCGGCCGGTTGTCCCGGTACCGGTCGATGAGCTGCTGCACGAAGTGGAAGACGGCCGAGGCCGCCTCGTTGTCCGCACTGTCCCGCCATGTCTCGCGCGCCATCGCCCCGTGCCTTCCCTCGCGAAAAGAGCCAGGAACCACTCAATAACCGATGATGCGTGAGAGGCGCAGGCAATTGTAGGGATCAGCCCGGGATTGGCGGGAAGACCCGCGGGACATCAGGCGGGAAGCGTGACGAAATCAATCAATTCCTCGACGCGGCCCAGGAGTTCGGGCTCCAGGTCCCGGTAGGAGCGGACCGAGGACAGAATGCGCTGCCAGGCCGCGCCGGTGTTTTCCGGCCACCCCAGCGAACGGCACACGCCGGTCTTCCAGTCCTGGCCGCGCGGCACCACCGGCCAGCCGCCGATTCCCACCGACGACGGCTTCACCGCCTCCCACACGTCGATGTACGGATGACCGACCACCAGGACGTTCCCGTCCGAGATCTGTGCCGCGATACGGGACTCCTTGGAACCCGGCACCAGATGGTCGACCAGCACACCGAGGCGCGCGTCCGGGCCCGGCGAGAACGCGCGCACGATCGCCGGCAGGTCGTCGATGCCCTCCAGGTACTCGACGACCACTCCCTCGATCCGGAGGTCGTCGCCCCAGACCCGCTCGACCAGCTCCGCGTCGTGCCGTCCCTCCACGTAGATCCGCCCGGCCCGCGCCACCCGCGCCCGCGCCCCGGGGACCGCCACCGAGCCGGAGGCCGTACGGGCGGGCCGGACGGGGCCGCCGGACGACGGCCGCACCAGCGTGACCACCCGGCCCTCCAGCAGGAAGCCGCGCGGCTCCATCGGGAAGACCCGGTGCTTGCCGAACCGGTCCTCCAGGGTCACCGTCGGCCCCGCGGCCGTCTTCTCGCAGCGGATCACCGCGCCGCAGAAGCCGGTGATGGCCTCCTCCACGACCAGGTCGGGATCGGCGGGCACCTCGGGGGCGGGGGCGGACTTCTTCCACGGCGGGGTCAGGTCCGGCTGATAGCTGCGCATCGGACGACGATAGGACGGGACGGCCTCACGACACGCCGAAGAGCCCGGCCAGCGCGTCGCGCTGCGCCCGGACGAACGCGGCGTCCACCACCGCTCCGTGGCCAGGCACGTACAGCGCGTCCTCACCGCCCAGCGCCAGCAGCCGGTCCAGCGCGGCCGGCCAGCGGGAGACGACCGCGTCCGGACCCGCCTGCGGCTCACCGGACTCCTCGACCAGGTCGCCGCAGAGGACGACCGCGGGCGAGCCCGGCACCAGCACCGCCAGATCGTGGCCCGTGTGCCCCGGACCCACGTCGGCCAGCAGTACCTGGCGGCCGCCTCCGAGGTCGACCGTCCACTCCCCGTACACCTGGTGGTGCGGGGCCACCAGCACGTCCACGGCCTCCGCCGCGTCCCGTTCGGACACCCCGTGCGCCACCGCGGAGCGGTGGAGGCCGTCGGCCCCGGCCCGCAGCAGATCCGTCAGACCGGCCGCCCCGTACACCCGGGCCCCGGCGAAGGCCGCCGTGCCCAGTACGTGGTCGAAGTGCGGATGGCTCAGTGCGATATGTGTCACCCTCCGGCCGAGCAGCCGCTCGGCCCGGGTCCGCAGTTCGACTCCCTCCCGGAGCGTCGAACCGGTGTCGTAGAGCAGGGCACCGTCCGCTCCGGCCACCAGTGCGGCCGTCGCGTCCCAGCGGGGCAGCCGCCGCCGGCCCACACCGTCACCCAACCGCTCCCAGCCGAACTCTTCCCAAGCGACGTCCATACGGAGACGCTATCGGCAACGACCTGCGCGGTCTCGGGGTAGCGTGGCCGGTCGCCCTTGCTAGGGGCCCACCCCGTCGCCGTACACTGACCGGGGGATCGCTGGCACTCGAACGGACAGAGTGCCAGAGCAAGTCCCGGGAACGACCCGAGATCGACCGAGGTAGACAGCTGGAGGTGTGCGCGATGCTCAGCGAACGCAGACTCGAAGTGCTGCGCGCCATCGTCCAGGACTATGTCGGCACCGAGGAGCCCGTCGGCTCCAAGGCGCTCACGGAGCGGCACAAGCTGGGGGTCTCCCCGGCCACCGTCCGCAACGACATGGCGGTGCTGGAGGACGAGGGCTTCATCGCCCAGCCCCACACCAGCGCGGGACGCATCCCTACGGACAAGGGCTACCGGCTCTTCGTCGACCGGCTCGCGGGCGTCAAGCCCCTGTCGTCGCCGGAGCGCAGGGCCATTCAGAATTTCCTCGACGGCGCGGTCGACCTCGACGATGTCGTGGGACGGACCGTACGGCTGCTCGCGCAGCTGACCCGGCAGGTCGCCGTCGTGCAGTACCCCTCGCTGACCCGCTCGACGGTGCGGCACGTGGAACTGCTCCTGCTCGCCCCCGCCCGGCTGATGCTCGTGCTGATCACGGACACCGGCCGGGTCGAACAGCGGCTGGTCGACTGCCAGACGCCGTTCGGTGAGACCTCTCTCGCCGATCTGCGGGCCCGGCTCAACAGCCGGGTGGTGGGACGCCGCTTCGCGGACGTCCCGCAACTGGTGCAGGACCTGCCGGAATCCTTCGAGAGCGAGGACCGGGCGACCGTGTCCACCGTGCTCTCGATCCTGCTCGAAACCCTCGTCGAGGAGACGGAGGAGCGGCTGATGATCGGCGGCACCTCCAACCTCACCCGCTTCGGGCACGACTTCCCTGTGATGATCCGGCCGGTGCTGGAGGCATTGGAGGAGCAGGTCGTGCTGCTGAAGCTGCTCGGCGAGGCCAAGGACTCGGGCATGACCGTACGAATCGGGCACGAGAACGCCCATGAGGGCCTCAACTCCACGTCCGTCGTCGCGGTCGGCTACGGTTCGGGCGACGAGGCAGTCGCCAAACTCGGCGTGGTCGGACCGACCCGCATGGACTACCCCGGAACGATGGGAGCGGTACGCGCAGTGGCACGTTACGTCGGACAGATCCTGGCGGAGTCGTAAGTGGCCACGGACTACTACGCCGTACTCGGCGTGCGCCGCGACGCTTCGCAGGACGAGATCAAGAAGGCCTTCCGGCGGCTCGCACGCGAGCTGCACCCGGATGTGAACCCCGACCCGAAGACCCAGGAGCGGTTCAAGGAGATCAACGCCGCTTACGAGGTGTTGTCGGACGCCCAGAAGAAGCAGGTCTACGACCTCGGCGGTGACCCGCTGTCCGCCTCCGGCGGAGGAGGCGCGGGCGGCTTCGGACAGGGCGGCTTCGGCAACTTCTCCGACATCATGGACGCGTTCTTCGGCACGGCGTCGCAGCGCGGACCCCGTTCGCGCACCCGGCGCGGCCAGGACGCCATGATCCGGCTGGAGATCGACCTTTCCGAGGCGGCCTTCGGCACGACCAAGGACATCCAGGTCGACACGGCCGTCGTCTGTACGACCTGCAGCGGAGAGGGCGCCGCACCCGGCACCTCGGCCCAGACATGCGACATGTGCCGCGGCCGCGGCGAGGTCTCCCAGGTCACCCGGTCGTTCCTCGGCCAGGTCATGACCTCGCGGCCCTGCCCGCAGTGCCAGGGCTTCGGCACGGTCGTGCCGACCCCCTGCCCGGAGTGCGCAGGCGACGGCCGCATCCGCTCGCGGCGCACCCTCACCGTGAAGATCCCCGCGGGTGTCGACAACGGCACCCGCATCCAGCTCGCGGGCGAGGGCGAGGTCGGCCCCGGCGGCGGCCCGGCCGGCGATCTCTACGTCGAGATCCACGAGCTGCCGCACGCGGTGTTCCAGCGCCGCGGCGACGATCTGCACTGCACGGTCACCATCCCCATGACGGCGGCGGCCATCGGCACCAAGGTGCCGCTGGAGACGCTCGACGGCCTGGAGGAGGTCGACATCAGGCCGGGCACCCAGTCCGGCCAGTCCGTCCCGCTCCACGGGCGCGGCATCACCCACCTGCGGGGCGGGGGCCGCGGCGACCTCATCGTGCACGTCGAGGTGATGACCCCGACGAAGATGGACCCCGAACAGGAACGCCTCCTGCGGGAGCTGGCGAAACTGCGCGGCGAGGAGCGGCCCACCGGCCAGTTCCAGCCCGGTCAGCAGGGCCTGTTCTCGCGTCTGAAGGACGCGTTCAACGGGCGCTAGTCCAGCGCCGTTCCCAGCGTCGGCACCGTACGGGCCCGGGTTTCCGGGCCCGTACGGCATTGCGGACATAACGTGGCCACGGGGTGCGCATCACGGGACAGGAAGGACATGACACGATGCCGTCATGCCATCCGCGTTGACCGATCTCTGCCGGTATCCGATCGTGCAGGCCCCGATGGCGGGCGGAGTCTCCTGCCCGCAGCTCGTCGCCGCCGTGGCCGAGGCCGGCGGGCTCGGCTTCCTGGCCGCCGGGTACAAGACCGCGGACGGCATGTACAACGACATCAAGCAGGTCCGCGGACTGACCGGCCAGCCCTTCGGCGTCAACCTCTTCATGCCGCAGCCCAACCTCGCCGACCCGAGCGCCGTCGAGGTGTACCGGCACCAGCTCGCGGGCGAGGCAACCTGGTACGAGACCCCGCTCGGTGAGACCGACTCCGGCGGCGACGACGGCTACGAGGCCAAGCTCGCCATCCTGCTGGAGGACCCGGTCCCCGTCGTCTCCTTCACCTTCGGCTGCCCGACCCGCGACACCCTCGACGCGTTCGCCGCGGTGGGCACGTTCACCGTCGTGACGGTCACCACGCCCGAGGAGGCCCAGGCCGCGCAGTGGGCGGGCGCCGACGCCGTCTGCGCCCAGGGCGTCGAGGCGGGCGGCCACCAGTCCACCCACCGCGACGACCCACAGGCCGACGGCATCGGGACCGGGCTGCTCAGCCTGGTGGCCCAGGTCCGCGAGACGGTACAGATCCCGGTCATCGCCGCCGGCGGGCTCATGCGCGGCTCCCAGATCGCCGCGGTGCTCGCGGCGGGGGCCGATGCCGCGCAGCTCGGCACCGCCTTCCTGATCTGCCCCGAGTCCGGCGCCCATCTGCTCCACAAACAGGCCCTGACCAACCCGCTGTTCGTCCGCACCACCCTGACCCGGGCCTTCTCCGGGCGCCCGGCCCGCGGCCTGGTCAACCGCTTCGTGCGCGAGCACGGGCCGTACGCCCCGGCCGCCTACCCCCAGGTCCACCAGCTGACCGCCCCGCTGCGCAAGGCCGCGGCCAAGGCAGGGGACGCACAGGGCATGGCCCTGTGGGCGGGCCAGGGGCACCGGATGGCACGCGAGCTGACGGCCGGCCGGCTCGTCGCGCTGCTCGCCGAGGAAACCGACGCCGCACGGGCGGCAGTGAGCACAAGGAGCACGCAGTGACGGCACCCGTCTTCGTCGTCGAACAGATGCCCACGGGCCCCGGGTTCGTCCTGGAGGGACCGGAGGGACGGCACGCCGTCTCGGTGAAACGCCTGCACGCCGGCGAGGACGTCGTCCTGACGGACGGCCGGGGCCACTGGGCGCAGGGCGTGGTGACGGCCGCCGAGGGCAAGGACCGGCTGGTGCTCACCGGCCTGGAACCCGTCCACGAGGAACCCCGCCCCGGCATCCGTATCACCGTCGTCCAGGCCCTGCCCAAGGGCGACCGCGGCGAGCTCGCCGTCGAGACGATGACGGAGACCGGCGTCGACGCGATCGTGCCGTGGCAGGCCGGGCGCTGCATCACCCAGTGGAAGGGCGACCGGGGCCTCAAGGCCCTGACGAAGTGGCGCGGCACGGCCCGCGAGGCCGGCAAGCAGTCGCGCCGAGTGCGGTTCCCCGAGGTGGCGGACGTGATGACGACCAAGCAGGTCGCCGCGCTTGTGGCCACCGCCGACTTCGCGGCCGTCCTGCACGAGGACCGCGGCTACGACAGCGAGCCGCTGGCCACCGTCGCCCTGCCGGAAGCGGGCGAGATCGTGCTGGTCGTCGGCCCGGAGGGCGGCGTCTCGCCCGACGAGCTGGCCGCGTTCGCCGCCGCCGGGGCCCGGACCTGCCGGCTCGGACGGACCGTGCTGCGCACCTCGACGGCGGGCACCGCGGCAACCGCCCTGCTGCTGGGCCGCACCGGCCGCTGGTCATGAATCGGGCCGTTTCCCGCAACCTTGGCCGGTTCTGGCCGCAATCCGTCTACCGCACCGTCAGGAGCGGTGGGAAGCTGCCCGTATGGGGACATCAAGGGCATGGCGCAATCGCAGGATCCGTCGCTTTCCGGCCGTGATCTGCCTCGCGGGCGCGGTCGTCGCCGGACTGTCGGCCTGCGATCCGGTCAACGGCCTGAACTCCGCGTCCGTCGCGGTGACGACCGACCGGACCGCCACCCGCGCGCTGGAGCACGAAGGGGTGAACGTGCAGTGGCTGAGCTGCACGGCACGGACCGCGGGCGGGGGCGCGAGCGCCGCCTCCCGGACCGGTCCGTCCACCGCCGTCACCAGCCGGGTCGCCGACGTCACGTGCAACGGACGCACCAAGGACGGCAAGGACATCAGCCTCGACGGCAAGGTCGACCGCGAGGTCAAGGGCCAGTGCGTCAGCGGTGACATGACAGCGAGGGCGGGCGGGAAGACCGTCTTCCGCGCCACGATGCTCGGCAACTGCGACGCCGCGCCCCCGACGTCCACGCCGCCCCGGCTCCCGGCGGGCGGCAGCGGGGGAGGTGCCCGGCCGACCGCGACCGTCACGGTCACCGTGACCGCGTACCCCCAGGGCAAGTGAGGTCCGGGGCGTCGCGGGCCGGGGGCGGGACTCCGCGGACACGGCCTACGTCGGACTCCGGCCAACCCCGTTTCCCCGGGCCCGGCCTCGGCCTAGGGTGATCGATGTGACGCAGCCTTCCTACCTCCGGTACCCCCATGTCCAGGGCGACCTGATCGCCTTCACCGCCGAGGACGACGTCTGGCTGGCGCCGCTCGACGGCGGCCGAGCCTGGCGAGTCAGCGCAGACAACCGACCCGTCACCCAGCCGCGGATATCTCCCGACGGCACCCTCGTCGCCTGGACGTCCACCCGGGACGGGGTGCCCGAGGTGCACCTGGCCCCTGTCGACGGCGGCCCCTCCCGGCGGCTGACCTACTGGGGCGACGCGCAGACAGCCGTCCACGGCTGGACGCCCGAGGGCGACGTGCTGGTGCTCAGCACCCAGGGCCAGGTCTCGCTGCGCCGCACCTGGGCCCGCGCCGTACCGGTCGACGCAGGCCCCGCACGGACCCTCCCGTACGGGCCCGTCGGATCCCTCGCGTACGGGCCCGGCGGACGGATCCTGCTGCTCTCGGCCACCATGGGGCGCGAGGCCGCCAAGTGGAAGCGCTACCGGGGCGGCACGGCCGGCAAGCTCTGGATCGCCACCGAGGAGACCCCCACGGACGGCTCCCCGCAGGAGTTCGTACGGGTCAACGAGGAGCTCGACGGCAACATCGAGTGCCCGATGTGGGTGGGCGAGCGCATCGCCTTCCTCTCCGACCACGAGGGCGTCGGAGCGGTCTACTCCTCCCTCCCCGACGGCACCGGTCTGCGCCGGCACACCGGCATCGAGGGCTTCTACGCCCGGCACGCCACCACCGACGGCACCCGGGTCACCTACGCCAGTGCCGGAGAGCTCTGGCTCCTCGACAGCCTGGACAGCGACGAGCCCCGCCGCCTCGGCATCCGGCTCGGCGGCCAGCGCGCCGACCTCCAGCCGCACCCCGTGCACGCCGGCAGCCAGCTGAGCGCCGCGTCCCCGGACCGCACCGGCCGCGGCAGCGCGATCGGGTCCCGCGGAGCCGTCCACTGGGTCACCCACCGCGAGGGCCCGGCCCGCG
Source organism: Streptomyces sp. NPDC087428 (assembly GCF_044744085.1). NCBI lineage: Bacteria > Bacillati > Actinomycetota > Actinomycetes > Kitasatosporales > Streptomycetaceae > Streptomyces > Streptomyces sp. NPDC087428. Next base: position 154,810 of record NZ_JBIUXR010000001.1, on the reverse strand, counting down.
CGCTCGCCGTCGAACCCGGCGTACGGGCCAGGCTGCCCCGCACCTTCCAGGCCGACGGCGACCAGCACGTCGTCTGGGTCACCGACGCCGAGGGCGACGACGCACTGGAGTGCGCACCCGCCACCGGCACCTCGCCCGGCGCCACCCCGCGCCGGCTCGCCGCGGGACGCATCGGCCGGGTCCTCGACCTGGCCCCCGCCCCCGACGGCAGCCGCTTCGCCGTCGCCGCCCACGACGGACGCGTCCTGATCGTCGAACGGGAGAGCGGCGAGGTCCACGAGGTGGACCGCGGCGAGCACGGCGACGCCTCCGGGCTCGTCTTCTCACCCGACTCCTCCTGGCTCGCCTGGTCGCACCCCGGCCCCGAACCGCTCAGCCAGCTCAAGCTCGCCCACCTCGCCGACCTGACGGTCGCCGAGGCCACCCCGCTGCGGTTCCGGGACTTCGCACCCGCCTTCACCGCCGACGGAAAGCACCTGGCCTTCCTCTCCGAGCGGGCCTTCGACCCGGTCTACGACTCGCACGTCTTCGACCTGGCCTTCATCGGCGTCTGCCGGCCGCACCTGATGACGCTCGCCGCGACGACCCCCTCCCCGTTCGGGCCGCAGCTCCACGGCCGCCCGACCGAGCGGGAGAAGAGCGCGGAGGGCGACGACAACCCCACCGCGCTCCCGGTCACCCGCATCGACCTGGACGGCCTCGCCGACCGGATCGTGCCGCTGCCCGTCGAGGCCGCCAGCTACTCCTCGCTCCGGGCCGCGAAGGACGGGCTGCTCTGGCTGCGCCACCCGGTCACCGGAGTCCTCGGCACGAGCGGGGCCACGCCCGACGCCCGCCGCCCCGAGACCGTGCTGGAGCGGTACGACCTGGAGAAGCTGCGCTGCGAGGAACTCGCCTCCGACATCGGCCGGTTCGCGGTCAGCGGCGACGGCAAGCGGCTGGTCCTGCACAGCCACGGCAAACTGCGCGTCGTGCCGTCCGACAGCCGCGTGCCGGGGGGCCCGGACGACGACGACGGCGAGGGCAGCGTCACCGTCGACCTCTCCCGGATCCGCCGCACCCTGGACCCGGCCGCCGAATGGCGGCAGATGTACGACGAGGCCGGCCGCCTCATGCGGGACAACTTCTGGCACCCCGACATGGCCGGTGTCGACTGGCCCGGTGTCCTGGACCGCTACCGGCCGGTGCTGGAGCGCGTCGCCACCCACGACGACCTCATGGACCTGCTGTGGGAGGTACAGGGCGAACTCGGCACCTCCCACGCCTATGTGCGGCCGTCCGGCGGATGGCACGACGACGCGGCCCGGCAGGGACTGCTCGGCGCCGACATCTCCCGCGCCGACGACGGGAGCTGGCGCATCGACCGGATCCTGCCGTCGGAGACCTCCGACCCCGCGGCCCGCGCTCCGCTCGCCGCACCGGGCGTCGCGGTCCGCACGGGGGACGCGATCGTGGCCGTCGACGGCCACCCCGTCGACCGTGTCACCGGCCCCGGACCGCTCCTCACCGGCTCGGCCGGTCACCCGGTCGAGCTGACCGTCTCCCCGGCCGACGGCGGTGACCCGCGCCATGTCGTCGTCGTCCCGATCGCCGACGAGGAGGCGCTGCGCTACCACGCGTGGGTCGCCGACCGGCGCGGCTACGTCCACGAGCACTCCGGCGGACGCCTCGGCTACGTCCACATCCCCGACATGGCCGGACCGGGCTGGGCCCAGATCCACCGCGACCTGCGCACCGAGGTCGCCCGCGAGGGGCTGGTGGTGGACGTACGGGAGAACCGCGGCGGCCACACCTCGCAGCTGATCGTGGAGAAGCTGGCCCGCCGCATCGTCGGCTGGGACCTGCCGCGCGGCAGCCGGCCCCAGAGCTATCCGGGCGACGCGCCCCGGGGGCCGGTCGTCGCCGTGGCGGACGAGTTCTCCGGCTCGGACGGCGACGTCGTGAACGCGGCGATCAAACTGCTGGGCATCGGCCCGGTGGTCGGCACCCGCACCTGGGGCGGCGTGGTGGGCATCGACAGCCGCTACCGGCTGGTGGACGGCACCCTGGTCACCCAGCCGAAGTACGCCTTCTGGCTGGAGGAGTACGGCTGGGGCGTCGAGAACCACGGCGTCGACCCGGACGTCGAGGTCGTCATGACGCCGCAGGACCGTGCCGCGGGGCGGGACCCGCAGCTGGACGAGGCGATCAGGATCGCGCTGGAGTCGCTGACCCGGACCCCGGCGAAGACGGCCCCGCCCCTGCCCGAGCCGCGGAACCAGGGCCCCTCCGGAGCACCGTAGCCGGGGCTCCGCCCCGTACCCCCCCCGCTCCTCGGTCGCCGACGAGGCCGGACATCCGAGCCGTCCGGCGGTCGAGGAGCGGGCGTACGGGGGAGCGCCCCCGAAAAGGCCCGCGCCCGTCCGGCTAGGCTGCTCCCGTAACGGATCGCCGAGACCGAGGAGCGCCCCATGGCAGGAGAACCGCAGCCCGACTGCCTGTTCTGCAAGATCGTCTCGGGTGACATCCCGGCCACCATCATCCGGGAGACCGACACCACCGTCGCCTTCCGCGACATCAACCCCCAGGCCCCCACCCACGTGCTCGTCATCCCGCGGCTGCACTACCCGGACGCCGCGTCCCTCGCCGCCGCCGAACCGCAGGTCCTCGCCGACATCCTGCGCGAGACCGGTGAGGTCGCCGCCGACGAGAAGATCGCCGGCACCGGCTACCGGGTCGTGTTCAACACCGGCGCCGGGGCCGGGCAGACCGTCTTCCACGCACACGCGCACGTCCTGGGCGGCCGCGGCCTCCAGTGGCCGCCCGGCTAGCGGCGGACCCACCCCGTGTCCGCACGTGAATTCGTCGTCCTCGGTACCGCCAGCCAGGTCCCGACCCGGCACCGCAACCACAACGGCTACCTGCTGCGCTGGGACGGCGAGGGCCTCCTCTTCGACCCCGGTGAGGGCACCCAGCGCCAGATGCTGCGGGCCGGCGTCGCCGCGCACGACATCAACCGGATCTGTGTCACGCACTTCCACGGCGACCACTCGCTGGGCCTGGCCGGGGTGATCCAGCGGATCAACCTCGACCAGGTCCCGCACCCCGTCACCGCGCACTACCCGGCGAGCGGACAGCACTTCTTCGACCGGCTGCGGTACGCGACCGCCTACCGCGAGTCCGTCGAGCTGACCGAGGCCCCGGTCGCCGCCGACGGACCGCTGGCCACCACGGGCGCGTACACCCTCAGCGCCCACAGGCTCTCGCACCCTGTCGAGTCGTACGGCTACCGCCTCGTCGAACCCGACGGGCGCCGCATGCTGCCGGCCAAGCTCGCCGAGCACTCCGTCGCGGGACCCGACATCGGCCGGATCCAGCGCGAGGGCTCCCTCGGCGGTGTCACGCTCGACGACGTCTCCGAGCGCAGGCGCGGACAGCGGTTCGCGTTCATCATGGACACCAGGCTCTGCGACGGAGTGCACGTACTCGCCGAGGGATGCGACATGCTGGTCATCGAGTCGACCTTCCTCGACGAGGACGAACGGCTGGCCACCGACCACGGCCACCTGACCGCCGGGCAGGCGGCCCGGGTGGCACGCGAAGCGGGCGTACGGCACCTCGTGCTCACCCACTTCTCGCAGCGCTACCCGGACCCGGAAGCCTTCGAGACCCAGGCACGGGCCGCCGGGTTCGAGGGCGAACTGACCGTCGCCCAGGACCTGATCCGGGTCCCCGTACCCACGCGTCACCAGTAACAGACACCAGCACCACCTGCGTTAGCGAGAAACCGTGCACCTCCCCAAAGCCGAACTCCACCTCCACATCGAAGGAACCCTCGAACCCGAGCTGGCCTTCGCGCTCGCCGCACGCAACGGCGTGCACCTGCCGTACGCGGACACCGAGGCGCTGCGCACCGCCTACCTCTTCGACGATCTGCAGACCTTCCTCGACCTGTACTACGCGCTGATGGCGGTGCTGCGGACCGAGGACGACTTCGCCGATCTCGCCGACGCCTACCTCGCCCGCGCCGCCGCCCAGGGCGTACGGCACGCCGAGATCTTCTTCGACCCGCAGGCGCACACCGCCCGGGGCGTCCCGATCGGCACGGTCGTCGAAGGACTCGGCCGGGCCCTGGAGCGCAGCGAGGAGAAGCACGGCGTCTCCACCCAGCTGATCATGTGCTTCCTGCGCGACCGGTCGGCCGATTCGGCGCTGGAGACCCTGGAGGCCGCGAAGCCGTATCTGCACCGGATCAGCGCCGTCGGCCTGGACTCCGCCGAGGTCGGCCACCCGCCCGCCAAGTTCCGCGAGGTGTACGCGGCGGCCGAGGCGCTCGGACTGCGCAAGGTCGCGCACGCGGGCGAGGAGGGGCCGCCCGCCTACATCCGCGAGGCGCTCGACGTCCTCGGCGTGGAGCGCATCGACCACGGGCTGCGCTGCATGGAGGACCCGGAACTGGTGCGGCGGCTGGTCGCGGAGCGGGTACCGCTCACCCTCTGCCCGCTGTCCAACGTACGGCTGCGGGCCATCGACACCCTGGAGGAGCACCCGCTGCGGGCGATGATGGACGCCGGGCTGCTCTGCACGGTGAACTCCGACGACCCCGCCTACTTCGGCGGGTACGTCGGGGACACCTTCCACGCCGTCCACGAGGCGCTCGGCCTGGAGCGCGAACAACTGCGCACCCTGGCCCGCAACTCCTTCGAGGCGGCCTTCCTCGACCACGACGAGGAGCGCCGGGCGCGCTACCTGTCCGAGGTCGAGGCGTACGCGTTCGACTGACCGGCCCCGCCGGCCGTCCGGAACGCGCTCCTGACCAGGCGCCTGCGACGCAGCTCGGGCAGGTTGATCTCCATGACGGCCTGCTCGGGCGCGCCGAGCCTGGGCACGGCGCCGGGCACCGCGCCGGTGGTGGCCGCGAGCAGGGCCGCCGGAGCACCGCCCCTGCGGCGCACCGATCCCGGCACCAGCGGGCGGCCACCGGTGTGCAGGGCGACGGCCGTCACCGGGACCGCGACCAGCAGGGTCGCGGCGCCCAGGATCAGCCCCATCACCGGGTAGCCGGATTCCTCGGACAGCACGCTGCCCAGCACCGGCCCGCAGGCCACGCCCATGGAGGAGGCCGAACCCGCGAGGACCGCCCAGCGGCCCCGTATGTCCAGTGACGCGGCCAGACCGATCAGGTACGTCAGGACCACCGGGTAGAAGGTGTTCCATATGATCTCGCCGGTCGCGAACGAGCCGAGGCCGTCGGCCGACGAGCTGAGCACGATGCCGACCGCGATGATCACGGTGCCGAGGCCGATCGGCACCGCGCGCCCGAGCCGGGCGCCCAGCATCCCGGCGCCCATCACACCGAGCAGGCCGGCGCCGAGCGCGGCGGCGAAGACCGCTCCCGTGGTGACCTCGGAGAGTCCCACCTGAACCACGCCGATGCGGCTGCTGACGCCCCACAGCGCGTTCTGCGCCATCGACCAGACGAGCATGCCGCCCGCCAGCACCAGACCGGAGCGGCGGTGCGGCAGCCGGCCGGCGGCGGGGACGGCGGGGCCGGCGGGCACCGGGGCGCCCAGCCGCGAGGTGGCGGGCCAGACGAGGAGCGCGACCAGGGCGACAGAGGCGAACGGCAGCCGGTGGCCGCCGCCCAGGTGCGGGATCGTCAGGTAGAGGATGCCCGCGGTCGCGGAGACGCTGAGCAGCCCGAGCGACGAGGTCCGGTGCGGATCGCGCTGGGCGGCGATGCCCGCCGCGGCGACCGCGGTCGCCGTACCGGAGCCGAAGCCGCCGAGCATCACCCCCATGACCACCAGCGGCACGGAACCGGCCAGGGCCGCGCAGCCGTAACCCAGCGCGGCCAGCACCAGCCCGATCCGCGCGGGCCGCTGCGGCCCGTACGTCTCGACGCGGCCCGCCAGGCAGAACCCGGCGGCCGCCGAACTCAGCAGCAGCGCACTGCCGACGAGGCCGGCCTGGGCGGCGCTGAGACCCAGATGGGCGGAGAGCCTCCCCACGATGGTGGGGAGCAGATATGAGGCGAGGTAACCGGCGGTGAACACGGCAACCAGCGGCCACGCGGCGCGAGGGCGCGAGGACATGGGCGTTCCTGAAGACATGCCAGAGGAGGCGGAGAAGACAGCGGGGGTTTGGCGGGTCCAGCAATAGGACGCGCCGAGGCACACATGAGAAAAATGCGGGAAATGCGGGAAATCGACGCACTCGCCGGAAACTGTCCCCAACGGTGCTCGCGGGCCAATTTGTATCAAGTGCTCCCGGCCGACCGAAAGTCGCCACGCTGTGATCTGAGCCACTTATATGTTTGCCGCTTTAATATGCGGGTAGCAACGCATGTTTATGCAGGTCAGGCTCTGTGTGTACGGACTCGGCGCGGACCCCCCGGACGGGCGAGTGGATCGGGCACACTGGCCGGAACCGCCACGACCGGGGAGTGCAAGGTGAGCACTGGGATGCCAGGAATCGACCCACTGGACGGACTGCGCGCGCCGCAGGACCCGGACTGCGATGTCTTCCTCACCGGCACGGTCTTCCTCGACATCATCTTCACCGGCCTGGACAGCGCCCCCGTGCGCGGCACCGAGTCCTGGGCGCGCGGCATGGGCTCCAGCCCCGGCGGGGTCGCCAACATGGCCACCGCGCTGGCCCGGCTCGGCCTGCACACCTCACTGGCCGCGGCCTTCGGTGACGACCACTACGGCGAGTACTGCTGGGACGCGCTGGAGCAGGGCGAGGGCATCGACCTCTCCATGTCGCACACCGTCCGCGGCTGGCACTCCCCGGTGACCGTCTCCATGGCGTACGAGGGCGAGCGGACGATGGTCTCGCACGGCCACGAGGCCCCGCCGCCCGCCGCCCCGGGCCCGGCCACCGCCGCCTTCCCCCAGTGCCCGCCCCGGGCCCGCGCCGCCGTCGCCTCGCTCGTCCCTGGCCGCAGCGAGCCGTGGGTGGCCGCGGCGGCCCGCCGCGGCGCCATGGTCTTCGCCGACGTCGGCTGGGACGAGACCGGCCGCTGGGACCTGAACGGCCTGACCGACCTGGCGCACTGCCAGGCGTTCCTCCCCAACGCGGAGGAGGCCATGCGCTACACCCGCACCGACTGCCCCCGCGCCGCGGCGCACGCCCTCGCCGAACACGTACCGCTCGCCGTCGTCACCCTCGGCGCGGAAGGCGCCTACGCGGTCGACGCGGTCACCGGGACCGCCGCAGAGGTCCCCGCGATCGAGGTCGAGGCACTCGACCCGACCGGCGCGGGCGACGTCTTCGTCGCCGGCTTCGTCACCGGCACCCTGGCCAACTGGCCGCTCGCCGACCGGCTCGCCTTCGCCGGACTCACCGCCGCGCTCTCGGTCCAGGAGTTCGGCGGCTCGCTGTCGGCCCCCGGCTGGGCGGAGATCGCCGCCTGGTGGCAGCGGGTCCGCACCTGTGCCGACCAGGACCCGGCGGCGCTCCAGCGGTACGCGTTCCTCCAGGACCTGCTGCCGGCGGCGGCCCGCCACTGGCCGCTGCGCAGGGCCGTCCCGACGATCGGCTTCCGGCCCTGACCGGCCCGGCCGGGTCCGCCGGTGAAAACCTCTCGGCGTTGTCGGTGCGGAGTCGTAGGCTTGGTGGTCCAGAGGTTGTCGAGCAGCGAGAACCCTGCAACGGGAGGTATGTGCAGGCCCGAGGGCCGGCCCATGACTCAGACACCCACACAGCCGCAGGCGCGTGCCCACATCAGCATTCCGGCCGCACACCCCATGGTGATGCTCCTGGGATCGGGCGACTCGCTGCTGCGCGTGATCGAAGCGGCGTTCCCGGCAGCCGACATCCACGTCCGGGGCAATGAGATAAGCGCGACGGGGAACGCGGCGGAAATCGCCCTGATCCAGCGCCTGTTCGACGAGATGGTGCTGGTGCTCCGCACCGGTCAGCCGATGACGGAGGACGCTGTGGAACGTTCTATCGCGATGCTCAGGGCCAGCGACAACGGCCAGGCGGACGGCACGGAGACCCCGGCCGAGGTGCTCACCCAGAACATCCTGTCCAGCCGCGGCCGCACGATCCGCCCCAAGACGCTCAACCAGAAGCGGTACGTCGACGCGATCGACAAGCACACGATCGTCTTCGGCATCGGCCCCGCCGGCACCGGCAAGACCTACCTGGCCATGGCCAAGGCCGTCCAGGCGTTGCAGTCCAAGCAGGTCAGCCGGATCATCCTGACCCGCCCGGCGGTCGAGGCGGGTGAGCGGCTCGGTTTCCTGCCCGGCACGCTCTTCGACAAGATCGACCCGTATCTGCGCCCGCTCTACGACGCGCTGCACGACATGCTCGACCCGGACTCGATCCCGCGGCTGATGGCGGCGGGGACGATCGAGGTGGCGCCGCTGGCCTACATGCGCGGCAGGAGCCAGCCTGTCTTCACCAACGTCCTGACGCCGGACGGCTGGCGGCCCATCGGTGCTCTTGAGGTCGGGGACCTGGTCATCGGCTCGAACGGTGAGCCGACCCCCGTCCTCGGCGTGTACCCGCAGGGCGAGAAGGACATCTACCGCGTCAGCGCCCAGGACGGTTCCTGGACCTTGTGCTGCGACGAGCATCTGTGGACCGTTCGCACGGCGTCGGACGAGCGCCGGGACAAGCCGTGGCGGGTCCTGGAGACCAAGGAGATGATCGGCAACCTTCGCGGGGCACACGCACGCCGCTACGAGCTGCCGATGCTCACGGCGCCCGTCAGCCTGCCCGAGCGCGAGGTTGCGATGGACCCGTACGCGTTGGGTCTCCTGCTCGGCGACGGCTGCTCGACCGGATCGACGACTCCCTCGTTCGCCACGCAGGATCCTGAACTGGCCGAGGCGCTGGAGGGCTCGCTGCCGGGCATTTCCGTACGGCACAAGGGCGGGCCGGACTACGCTCTGAACAGGGTGAAGGCTCCGGGCGACGTGGTCACGCCGGAGAACCCGGTTACCCGTGCCCTGCGGGCACTCGACCTGGTCGGGACACGCGCGCATTCCACGTTCGTCCCGGACTCCTACCTCTACAACTCCGCCGATGTCCGCCTTGCCGTGCTGCAAGGGCTGCTCGACGCGGACGGCGGTCCGGTCACTCAGTCGGACCGCACCTGCCGCGTCCAGTACACGACTGCGTCGGTCATGCTGCGCGACGACGTGATTGCTCTCGTGCAGTCTCTCGGCGGTGTCGCGTACACCCGTCGCCGGGCTGCCGAAGGGCGTGCACCCGGGCGGGCGAAGGGGCGCGAGGCGTATCACCGTCACGACACGCACGTCGTCGACATCCGGCTCCCCGAGGGCATCGAGCCCTTCCGCCTCGCGCGTAAGGCGGAGAAGTACCACGAGGCAGGCGGCGGCGGCCGTCCGACGCGTTTCATCGACAGCATCGAGCCGGCCGGTCGTGAGGAGTCCGTGTGCATCCAGGTGGCGGCGGAGGACTCGCTGTACGTCACGCAGGACTACCTGCTGACGCACAACACGCTCAATGACGCCTTCATCATCCTCGACGAGGCGCAGAACACCAGCGCCGAGCAGATGAAGATGTTCCTGACCAGGCTGGGCTTCGACTCGCAGATCGTCGTCACCGGCGACGTCACCCAGGTCGACCTGCCGAACGGCACCAAGAGCGGTCTGCGCCAGGTGCAGGACATCCTGGAGGGCATCGACGACGTGCACTTCTCCCGGCTCACGTCCCAGGATGTCGTCCGGCACAAGCTGGTCGGCCGTATCGTCGACGCGTACGAGAAGTACGACAGCCAAGTCGAACAGGACGGCCGGGCCGGCAAGGGCCAGGGCCGCCACAACGGGAAGCAGTAACAGCGCACCATGTCGATCGACGTCAACAACGAGTCCGGAACCGAGGTCGACGAGCAGGCGATCCTCGACATCGCCCGCTACGCACTCGCCCGGATGCGGATCCACGCGCTCTCCGAACTCTCGGTGATCGTGGTGGACACCGACGCCATGGAGCAGCTCCACATCCAGTGGATGGACCTGACGGGTCCGACGGACGTCATGTCCTTCCCGATGGACGAGCTGCGTCCGCCGGCCAAGGACGACGAGGAGCCCCCGCAGGGGCTCCTCGGTGACATCGTCCTGTGCCCGGAGGTCGCCAAGAAGCAGGGCGAGGACGCCGAGACGCAGCACTCCATGGACGAGGAGCTCCAGCTCCTCACCGTCCACGGGGTGCTGCACCTGCTCGGCTACGACCACGAGGAGCCGGACGAGAAGGCCGAGATGTTCGGCCTCCAGGCGGCGATCGTCGACGGCTGGCGCGGTGAGCGCGGCATGACCGGTCCGTCGCCCGCCCCCACCGTCTCGTGAGCCTGCCGCTCGTCTTCGGGGTCGTCGTCCTGGTCGTCGTCGGCTGGCTGGCGGCGTGTGCCGAGGCCGGTATCGCGCGTACGTCGAGCTTCCGGGCGGCCGAGGCGGTCCGCTCGGGCCGTCGAGGCAGCGACAAGCTGGAACAGGTCGCGGCCGATCCGACGCGCTATCTCAACGTCGCCCTGCTGGTGCGGGTCGCCTGCGAGATGTCGGCCGGGGTGCTGGTCACGTACGTCTGCCTGAAGGAACTCCCGGAGACCTGGGAGGCGCTGGCCGTCGCCATGGGGGTGATGGTCCTCGTCTCCTACGTCGCCATCGGGGTCTCGCCGCGCACCATCGGCCGCCAGCACCCGCTGAACACGGCGACGGCGGCCTCGTACGTCCTGCTGCCGCTGGCCAGGATCATGGGCCCCGTCCCGCAGCTGCTGATCCTCATCGGCAACGCGCTGACGCCGGGCAAGGGCTTCCGCAAGGGGCCGTTCGCCAGTGAGGCGGAACTGCGGGCGATGGTCGACCTCGCCGAGCAGGAGTCGCTGATCGAGGACGAGGAGCGCCGCATGGTGCACTCCGTCTTCGAGCTCGGTGACACCCTCGTGCGTGAGGTGATGGTGCCGCGCACCGACCTGGTCTGCATCGAGCGCTACAAGACGATCCGGCAGGCGCTCACCCTCGCGCTGCGCTCCGGCTTCTCGCGGATCCCGGTCACCGGGGAGAACGAGGACGACATCGTCGGGATCGTCTATCTCAAGGACCTGGTCCGCAAGACGCACATCAACCGGGAGTCGGAGGCCGATCTGGTCTCCACGGCGATGCGCCCCGCCGCGTTCGTGCCCGACACGAAGAACGCCGGTGACCTGCTGCGCGAGATGCAGCAGGACCGCAGCCACGTCGCGGTCGTCATCGACGAGTACGGCGGCACGGCGGGCATCGTCACCATCGAGGACATCCTGGAGGAGATCGTCGGCGAGATCACCGACGAGTACGACCGCGAACTCCCGCCGGTCCAGGAGCTGGAGAACGGCTGCTTCCGGGTCACCGCGCGCCTCGACATCGGGGACCTCGGAGAGCTGTTCGGCCTCGACGAGTACGACGACGAGGACGTGGAGACGGTCGGCGGGCTGCTCGCGAAGGCGCTCGGCCGGGTCCCGATCGCCGGTGCCTCCTCGGAGGTGGAACTGCCCGACGGGCGGCGGCTGCGGCTGACCGCGGAGTCCCCGGCGGGCCGCCGGAACAAGATCGTCACGGTGCTGGTGGAGCCGCTGGCTCCGCAGGAGGAGGCGGCGGCATGACTCCCGAGGAGCTGAGGGCGTTCTGCCTGGGGTTCAACGCGAGCGCGGAGGAGTTCCCGTTCGGGCCGGAGGCGTCCGTCTTCAAGGTGCTCGGCAAGATGTTCGCGCTGAGCGCGCTGGACGGGCGGCCGCTGACGGTGAACCTCAAGTGCGACCCCGACGACGCGGTGCGGCTCCGGGAGGAGTACGAGGCCGTGGCGCCGGGGTGGCACATGAACAAGCGGCACTGGAACACCGTGACGGTGTCCGGTCTGCCGGACGCGAGAGTGCGTGAGCTGATCGAGGACAGTTACGACTTGGTCGTGGCGGGGTTGCCCCGGGCGGAGCGGCTGAAGCTCGACCGCCCGTAGCGGGTGACCAGCACCGTGCCGGTCACCCGCTACGGGGTCTGGGAGACCCGTACTTCGGTGTTCTGGCAGGCGTGCAGCAGCCACCTCCCGTCGTCCTGCTTCGTCATGACGTAGAGCGGAGCGCCTTCCGACTCGCCCTCCGGCGCGTGGTAGACCTGCCGGACCTTGACGGCCGCCACGTCGGGCCGCAGGAACATGAGGTCAAGACCCGGTTTTCACCGCGCCGATCACCTCCGCTGTTCCTCCTACGAGGCCCGTCGCAGTCCCGCGGCCACCACACCGGCGGCGACGATCAGCAGACCCGCGGCCACCGCGACCACGGTCCGTACGCCGTCGAACAGCGACACCTGGGTGGTCGCCACCACGCCGAGCAGCGGGATACCGACCGTGAGCCCCACCTGCTGGGTCGTCGTGACGAGACCCGTCGCCAGCCCCTGCTCCTCGTTCGGCACACCCGAGGTGACCGTCAGGCCGTACGCGATGATCGCGCCCAGGTGGCACATGCTGGCCAGTGAGACCGCGACCGTGGCCAGCCAGATTCCCGAGTCCGCGCCGAGGCCCAGCAGCCCCGCGATGAACAGCCCCTGGCCCAGCAGGGAGACGGACAGGGTGCGCCGGGCACCGATCCGGCCGATGACCTTCGGGGCGTACACGCCCGCCGCCACGGAGGCGATGCCCTGCACCCCGAAGACGAGCCCGGTCCCGAAGGCCGACAGGTCCAGGACCTCCTGCAGGTACAGGGTCAGGACGAAGACGACGGTGCTCATCATCGAGAAGGTGAGCAGCCCGCCCAGATTGCCGAAGGCCACCGTGCGGCGGCGGAGCATCGGCAGTGAGACGAGCGGGGCGGACGCCCGGGACTCGACGACCGCGAAGGCGACGAGCAGTGCGACCCCGGCGGCCAGGGCGATCGGTACGTCCGTGCGCCCGAAGCCGTGCTCGGCCGCCGTGGACAGGGCGTAGATCAGGGCGAGGAGACCGCCGGTGACCGTCACGGCTCCCGGGACGTCGAGCCGCGGCCGGTCGGGCGTACGGGACTCGGTGAGCAGCGCGGGGGCCGTGGCGAGCACCGCCACCGCGGCCACCGTCAGCAGCCCCATCGTGGAGCGCCAGCCCAGGGTGTCGGTGAGGGTGCCGCCGGCCACCATGCCGACGGTGAAGCCGAGGGAGAGCAGGGTGCCGCTGATGCCGAGGGCCCGGTCGCGCAGCGGTCCCTCCGGGAAGGTGGTGGTGAGCAGGGACATCCCGGTCGGCACGATCACGGCGGCGCCGAGTCCCTGGAGCGCCCGCCCGGTCAGGAACGCGGCCGGGTTCCAGGCGAGGGTGGCCAGCAGCGAGGCGGCGCCGAAGACGGCGAGGCCGGTGAGGAACATCCGGCGGCGGCCGTAGAGGTCGGCGATCCGGCCGAAGAGGAGCAGGAACCCGCCCGACGGCAGGGCGAACGCGGTGATCGCCCACTGGAGTCCGGACCGGCTGAGGCCGAGGTCGTCGCCGAGGACGGGCAGCGCCACGTTCAGTACGGAGAAGTCGAGCGACACCATGAACTGGGCGGCGCACAGGACCAGGAGGACCAGCCGGGCCCGGCCGGAGAGCCGGTCCGGGGCCGGGGGTGCGGGAAGGGTGACAGCTTCTTGAGCCGGGGGATGGATCGCCATGCCCATGAGCCTGCGGCCGCCGGAATATCCGTGGGGAGCGGGAACTTATCCTGTTGGCCGCACCACCAGGCAGGCGCGGGCAGGGACACCTGGGGGAGTACGTGGGCACACCGGCCCGGATCACGGCGGACGCGGACAAGGCACACCGTCTCGGCGAGCTGCGGGAGTTCCTGATGAGCAGGCGGGCGCGGGTCAGCCCGTCGCAAGCGGGGCTCCCGGACGGCGGTGCCCGGCGGCGCACCCCGGGACTGCGCCGCGAGGAGGTCGCCGTCCTCGCCGGAGTGGGCGTCTCCTGGTACCAGTGGCTGGAGCAGGGCCGGGACATCACCGTGTCGCCCCAGGTGCTGGACTCCGTCGCCCGGGTGCTGCGGCTCAGCAGCGCCGAACGCCGTCACCTCTACGTGCTCGCCGGGCTCAACCCGCCCGCCGCACAGGTCGATCCGGCCCACACGGACATGTGCGACGGTCTGCAACGGCTGCTGGACCGCTGGATGCCGTTCCCGGCGCACATCATGGACGCGTACTGGAACGTCATCCTCTACAACGACGCGGCCGCCGCGGTGATGGGGATGGGGCCGGGCCGGACACAGAACTGCGTGATCGACTTCTTCACCGACCCGGTCCACCGCGCCCGCCGCAAGGACTGGCCGCAGATCGCGGCACAGGTCGTCGCCGAGTTCCGGGCCGCCTGTTCCGAATGCCCCGACGACGAGGGGTTCCGGGCGATCGTGGCCGAGGCACGGGAGCGCAGCCCCGAGTTCGCCGAGCTCTGGGAGCGGCGGGACATCGCGCCCGGCGGCCAGATGCGCAAGGAGCTGAACCACCCCGTGGTGGGCACGCTGGTCGTGGAGGCCACCCAGCTGCGCATCCCGGCCCGCCCTGACCTGGTGATCGTGCTGCACAACCCGTGGCCGGGCACCGGCACAGAGGAGAAGTTCCGCCTGCTGGCCTCGCCCGAGGGCCGCCGGGGCATGATGCGCCAGGTCCAGGGGTGAGACGGCCGGGCGCCCCGGTGCCGTGTCCGGCCGCGTTCTTCGTATGCTCGGCACATGACCGATAGCACCGACCTCGGCGCCGAGGACCGCAAGATCGTCACGCTGGCGCGCAGCGCCCGCGCCCGCAACGGTGTGCCGGAGGGCGCGGCCGTGCGGGACGAGACCGGACGTACGTATGTGGCGGGCACGGTGCAGCTGGAGTCGCTGCGCCTCAGCGCGCTCCGGACGGCCGTCGCCATGGCCGTGGCGAGCGGCGCCACCTCGCTGGAGGCGGCCGCGGTCGTCTCCGAGGCCGAGACGCCGTCGGAGGAGGACCGTGCCGCGGTACGGGACCTGGGAGGGGCGGACACCCCGGTGCTGCTCGCCGGGCCGGACGGGGTGCTGCGGCTCAGTGTGACGGCGGGCTGACCTCCGCAGGACCGGCACATGGTGTGCGCACGCCCCGCGTCCCACCGGCGCGGGGCGTGCGGACACCATGTGCGGGACGTACGGATCTTGACAGCATCTGATGGCCCATCAGTCAGCGCGTTTCGATTCCATTGACTTCTTTTCGGCCGGAGTCATCAATGGCCCCCTGCCGGCGCGGAAGAGCCGCTGCGCCGCAATTCCGCAGGAGGGGGCTCCATGAGTCCAGCCATTCGAAGATCCGACAGTTCGGGGACGCGGCGCCGAAGCCGCCGCTGGGCCGCCGCGCTGGGTGTGGGCGCGCTCGTCGTCACCGGGGGAGGACTGCTCGCCGGGCCCGCCCAGGCCATGGCGGCGGCCTCCGTGGCGGTGGACTTCCCGACCCACTGCATCCCGCCCGCGATCGCCGGGATCCCGCCGATCGACGGGACGACGTCGGCACAGATCAGTGTCGACAACGCGGCCCCGAAGGTCGGCGACACGGTCAAGGTGACGTACACCGTCGTCACGCCGGCCGCGAGCAACCCGGTCGATCTGGCGCTGCCCGCCGACATCATGACGCCGACCGGCAAGGTCACCGTCGCCGGTGCGCAGTCCACCGGCATCACGGTGGCGGGCCCGAAGAAGAACGACCCGGTGCCCGGCAAGGGCGCGTTCCCGTCGTTCTCCATGACCGGCACGTTCACGGTCACCGCGCCCGGCGAGATCACCCTCTCGCCCGGCGACTACAACATCCACACCAGCTACATCATGGAGCTGGACACGCCCTGCACGGTCACCGATCCGCCCGCGCCCGTCTCCCAGACGATCATCGCGACGGACGGCGGCGGCCAGGTCAACGAGCGTGCCATCCAGCTCGGTACGGCCTCCGGCGCGGCCGGTGACCAGGTCACCGTGACCGGGTCGAAGTTCACCGCGGGCGCGGCCGTCACCCTCGCCGGCCGAGCCGGGGACACCCCGACCGGCGACACGGCGACGGCCACGGCGGACGGATCGGGCGCCTTCACCGGACAGCTCACCGTCAACGACCCGGCGACCACCGGAATCGTCGCCTACGAGGGCGCCGCCTGGGACGCCGCCAAGGGTGCGGGCCCCCAGGCCTACACCGTCACCGGTGGTGGCGGGGAGACACCTGACGGCAGCCAGAAGCTGACCTCGTCCGTCAAGGCGGGCACGCTGTCCATGTCGCAGGCCGGGGACTCCGTCGAACTGTCGGCGGTCGACTTCGGGAAGGGCGGCGCATCCACCGGCGCCCTGCGGACCGTGACGGTCAAGGACTTCCGCGGTGGCCCCGCGGGCTGGTCGCTGACCGGGAAGGTCACCGACTTCAAGGGTCCGGCCGGTGCCACCATCGGCGCCTCCGCGCTCGGCTGGAGCCCGGCCTGCACGGCGAAGGCCGGCAGCCCGAGCACCTGCGCGGCGGGTTCAGAGGGTTCGGTCGGCAGCGCGGGAGCCACCCTCGCCTCCACGCCGAACGGCGCCTTCACCGGCGGTGAGTTCACCGTCGACGCCGGGCTGTCACTGGACGTGCCGGCGTTCTCCGCCACCGGCACCTACTCCGGAGTGCTCACACTCACCCTGACGTGAGCCGGTAAGCACCGATCCACCGGTGGGCCGGGCGCGCACCCGGCCGGTCCACCACCCCGCCCATGCGTGCACCCTGGGGGCCCGCCACCGTGCGCAAGCTGTCCGTGATCCTGTCGTCCCTGCTGTCCACAGCCCTGCTCCTGCTGGGCTGCCCCGCGGCCGACGCCGCCGACAACGGCAGCTGGTCGGTCTTCCCGGCCACCGCCGCCACCGGAACCCGGCCGTACTTCTACCTCTCGGCCGACCCCGGAGCCACCCTCACCGACAAGGTGACCGTCAAGAACAAGACCGGCGACCCGCTGACCTTCCGGCTGTACGCGGCCGACGCGTACAACACCGAACGCGACGGCGGATTCGCGGTCCGCGCGCAGAACGAGAAGCAGCGCTCCGTCGGTGCCTGGGCCAGGACCGACCGCGACCGGGTCACCGTGAAGCCGCACGGCTCGGTCACCGTGCCCGTCACGATCAAGGTCCCCGAGGACGCGGAACCGGGCGATCACCCCGGGGCCCTCGTCGCCCTGGACGAGCGCATCGACCCCGCCGACGCGGGCGCCGTGGCCGTCGGCATCCAGAAGGCGGTCGGCGCCCGCATCTATCTGCGCGTCAACGGTCCGACGATGCCCGCGCTCTCCGTCGACGACGTCAGGATCGAGCACACCCAGCCGCTCGTCCCGGGCATTGGCACGTCGCGGGCCGTCATCTCGTACACGCTCCGCAACCGCGGCAACGTCACCCTCAGCCCGAAGGTCGCGCTCAAGGCCGAGGGCCTCTTCGGCCGCACCCTGCTCGCCCGCGACCTGAAACGCATCCCGTCCGAGCTGCTGCCCCGCCAGGAGGTCCGGCTCACCGAGGAGTGGAAGGGCGCGCCGCAGCTGGAGTGGGGCGAGGTCAAGCTGACGGCCAGCGCCCGCGACACCCGCGAGTCCGCCGCCGCCTCGTACTTCGCGCTGCCCTGGCTGGTCGCCGGGGTGCTGCTGGTGATTCTTGCCGGGGGCGCGGGGCTGTGGATACGGGCACGTCGGAGCCGTCGCCG
This sequence comes from Streptomyces sp. NPDC087428, assembly GCF_044744085.1. NCBI lineage: Bacteria > Bacillati > Actinomycetota > Actinomycetes > Kitasatosporales > Streptomycetaceae > Streptomyces > Streptomyces sp. NPDC087428. The sequence continues at coordinate 137,192 of NZ_JBIUXR010000001.1, read as the reverse complement.
CACGGCCTGAGAGGAGGGGCCCGGCGGCCCCGCCGGGCGCCTTGGTGCGGCAGTGCCGCCGGGATCGGGGACAATGGGCGCCATGAGCGCTCGACCTAACCCAGAAGCTGCTGCGCAGCAGGCTGAGAACACCGCCCCGCACCGGGCCGGCTTCGCCTGCTTCGTGGGCCGTCCCAACGCGGGCAAGTCCACCCTTACGAACGCTCTGGTCGGCCAGAAGGTGGCGATCACGTCCAACCGGCCACAGACCACCCGGCACACGGTCCGCGGCATCGTGCACCGGCCGGACGCGCAGCTGATCCTGGTCGACACCCCCGGCCTCCACAAGCCGCGCACCCTGCTGGGCGAGCGTCTCAACGACGTCGTACGCACCACCTGGGCCGAGGTCGACGTCATCGGGTTCTGCCTGCCCGCCGACCAGAAGCTCGGCCCCGGTGACAAATACATCATCAAGGAACTCGCGGGCATCAAGAAGACGCCCAAGATCGCGATCATCACCAAGTCCGACCTGGTCGAGTCCAAGCAGCTCGCCGAACAGCTGCTGGCCGTCTCCCGCCTCGGCGAGGAGCTCGGCTTCGAGTGGGCGGAGATCATCCCGGTCTCGGCCGTCAAGGACGACCAGGTCGGCCTGCTGGCCGACCTGATCGCCCCGCTGCTCCCCGAGAGCCCGCCGCTCTACCCGGAGGGCGACCTCACCGACGAGCCCGAGATGGTCATGGTCGCGGAGCTGATCCGGGAGGCCGCGCTCGAAGGCGTACGCGACGAGCTGCCGCACTCCATCGCGGTCGTCGTCGAGGAGATGCTGCCGCGCGAGGACCGTCCGGCGGACAAGCCGCTGCTCGACATCCACGCCAACGTCTACATCGAGCGCCCCAGCCAGAAGGGCATCATCATCGGCCCGAAGGGCAAGCGGCTCAAGGACGTCGGCACCAAGTCGCGCAAGCACATCGAGGCGCTGCTCGGTACGCCGGTCTTCCTCGACCTGCACGTGAAGGTCGCCAAGGACTGGCAGCGGGACCCCAAGCAACTGCGCAAGCTGGGGTTCTGAGGGGCCTCGGGAGGCTCACCGGTCCGCCGGTCTCACGCGCCCTCCTTCAGGACGCGTGAGACCAGTGCGCGCTGGGCGTCGGTCAGCCGCGGGTCCGCGCAGTGCACGGTCCGGTCGCCGACCGTGATCCGGTAGCCGAAGCCGTCCGGAACGCCGGCCGGCGGGGCGTCCCGGCCCGCGGTGAGCGCCGATTCGGCCAGGATCTCCCATTCGCGGGCGTCGGCCCGCCCGGAGGTGTCGATCTCGCGGTGGCGTGCGATACCGGCGAAACCGCCGGTCCTGCTCACCTGGATCCGCATAAGGTGTCCTTCCTCGACGGGCGGGCCTGCTGTCTACGCGGTCGGTACGCCCACCTCCGACCAGGCCTTGAGGACCGCCTCCGCCTCGTCCCCCTCGCCGAAGCGGCTGCGTGCCGCCGCGACGGTCAGCCGGGCGAAGGCCGCGAAGTCCGCGTCCACCGCCAGTTCACCACCGGTGAGCACATCGAACCAGAGCTGTCCGGCCCGTTCCCAGGAACTGCCGCCGAGCGCGGTCGCCAGCAGATAGAACGCGCGGTTCGGGATGCCGGAGTTGAGGTGCACTCCGCCGTTGTCGTCGCCGGTGTGGATGTAGTCGTCCATCGACGCGGGCTGCGGGTCCTTGCCGAGCACGTCGTCGTCGTACGCGGTGCCGGGCGCCTTCATCGAGCGCAGCGCCACCCCCTGGACCCTGGGCGCCAGCAGGCCCGCACCGATCAGCCAGTCGGCCTGCTCGGCGGTCTGGCCCAGCGAGTACTGCTTGACCAGGGAGCCGAACACGTCCGAGACGGACTCGTTGAGCGCGCCCGACTGGCCGTAGTAGCTCAGGTTGGCCGTGTACTGGGTGAGGCCGTGCGCCAGCTCGTGGGCGATGACGTCGATGGCGACGGTGAAGTCCAGGAAGATCTCCCCGTCCCCGTCGCCGAACACCATCTGCTCGCCGTCGAAGAAGGCGTTGTTGTAATTCTCGTCGTAGTGGACGGAGCCGATCAGCGGCAGCCCCTTGCCGTCGATCGAACGCCGCCCATAGGCCTTGAGCAGCAGTTCGAAGGTGGCTCCGAGGCCGGCGTAGGCGCGGTTGACGCTGGCGTCGCCCGTGGGGTCCTCGCCCTCGGCGCGGACCTTGGTGCCGGGCAGCCCGGTGCGGTGCCGGCAGTCGTACAGGGTGCGGTCGGGTTTGCCGGAACGGTCGTCCTCCGGTGCGGGGGCGACGCGTGGCGGGACGGGGGTCGTCACCTGGCGGAGGGTGCGCCGGGCGGCGTCGGCCTCCAGGGTGCGGCGGGCCGGGCCCGCCAGGAGGGGATCGTCGGACTGCGACAGCTTGTCGAGGACGTGGGGCGGCACGATGGTGCAGAAGACGGGGTGGGACCCGTGCTGAGTTCGAGGCTGCATGCAATCGACTGTGGCACTGTGTGATCGCGGTGTCACGGGTTGCCACCAGGATTGATGAAATAGAGTGATCGGTCACTGTTCACCCGTTACCGGCACCCGGTCCCGCATACTGATACGGCACCGGCCTCTCGGGCGTTGCTCGGTTACTCTCTTCGCATCATGCGTTTCGGGCTGCTCCTTCTTAGCTGCCGCGGCGAGGGTCTGTAAGTCGTAGGCCGACCCCCCTCCCCGCGGAGTCTGGTGTTGCAGCGACACGGTCGGCCTCCCCCGAGCTCTTGAAGAGCAGGGGGGACCCCCTCCTTTGCCGGACTCCGAGGAGCCCCACGTCATGACCGCAGTGAATCCCGCTCAGGCCCCCGCCGACGACGCCGTCGGCCGCCCCACGCCGATCACCAACGCCACGGGGCTGCAGAAGCCGTCCGGGATGCCGATCGGCAAGTACGGCCACTACGAGGCGGTCGAGATCCCCGACCGCACCTGGCCGGACCAGCGCGTCACGGTCGCGCCCCGCTGGCTCTCCACGGACCTGCGCGACGGCAACCAGGCCCTGATCGACCCGATGTCACCGGCCCGCAAGCGCGAGATGTTCGACCTGCTGGTGCGCATGGGCTACAAGGAGATCGAGGTCGGCTTCCCGTCCTCCGGCGAGACCGACTTCGCGTTCGTCCGCTCCATCATCGAAGAGGGCGCGATCCCCGAGGACGTGACGATCTCCGTCCTGACGCAGGCCCGCGAGGAGCTGATCGAGCGGACCGTCGAATCACTGGTCGGAGCCCATCGCGCCACCGTCCACCTGTACAACGCGACCGCCCCCACCTTCCGCCGCGTCGTCTTCCGCGGCTCCAGGGAGCAGGTCAAGCAGATCGCCGTGGACGGCACCCGGCTGGTCATGGAGTACGCCGAGAAGATCCTGGGCGAGGAGACGATCTTCGGCTACCAGTACAGCCCCGAGATCTTCACCGACACCGAGCTGGACTTCGCCCTGGAGGTCTGCGAGGCGGTGTGCGACGTCTGGCAGCCCGAGGAGGGCCGCGAGATCATCCTCAACCTGCCCGCCACCGTGGAGCGTTCGACGCCGTCCACGCACGCCGACCGCTTCGAGTGGATGTCGCGCAACCTGTCGCGCCGCGAGTTCGTCTGCCTGTCCGTCCACCCGCACAACGACCGCGGCACCGCCGTCGCCGCCGCCGAGCTGGCCCTGATGGCCGGGGCGGACCGGATCGAGGGCTGCCTGTTCGGCCAGGGCGAGCGCACCGGCAACGTCGACCTGGTGACGCTGGGCATGAACCTCTTCTCGCAGGGCGTCGACCCGCAGATCGACTTCTCGCAGATCGACGAGATCCGCCGCACCAGCGAGTACTGCAACCAGATGGAGGTCCACCCGCGCCACCCCTACGCGGGCGACCTGGTCTACACCGCCTTCTCCGGCTCCCACCAGGACGCCATCAAGAAGGGCTTCGACGCCATGGAGGCCGACGCGGCCGCCCAGGGCAAGACGGTGGACGACCTCGAGTGGGCGGTGCCGTACCTGCCGATCGACCCGAAGGACGTCGGCCGCAGCTACGAGGCGGTCATCCGGGTCAACTCGCAGTCCGGCAAGGGCGGAATCGCGTATGTCCTGAAGAACGACCACAAGCTGGACCTGCCGCGCCGGATGCAGATCGAGTACTCCCGGATCATTCAGGCCAAGACCGACGCCGAGGGCGGCGAGGTCACGCCGGCGCAGATCTGGACGACGTTCCAGGACGAGTACCTGCCCAGTCCCGAGGACGCCGCGGCGCAGTGGGGGCGCGTACAGATCCGCTCCGGCCAGACCACCACGGGCTCCGACGGCCGGGACACGATCACCGTCGACGCGACCGTGGACGGCGCGGACACCGTGCTCACCGGCACCGGCAACGGCCCGATCTCGGCGTTCTTCGAGGCGTTGCAGGCCATCGGCATCGACGCCCGGCTGCTGGACTACACCGAGCACACGATGAGCGAGGGCGCGAGCGCGCAGGCCGCCTCGTACATCGAGTGCGCGATCGACGGAAAGGTCCTGTGGGGCATCGGCATCGACGCCAACACCACCCGGGCCTCGCTGAAGGCGGTCGTCTCGGCCGTCAACCGCGCCACCCGCTGACCTCCGTGCCCGAAAGGGCGTGAAGCAGGACGGTTCGTGACCCCGCCCACCCGCACCCGGGGGGGCGGGGTTCGGCCATCTCCGGGCGGTTGTGACGAGCGAGGTGCTGACGTCCTCCGGTACATGTGGTTAACATCACGTCAACACGGCAATGTTGCCGTGCGGGTACCTCCCGTGTCCTCAGGGCCACGGGGGAGTTACGGAGGTGTGCGACGTGCGGTCAGCCTGGGGACGACACGCCATAAAGCTGCGTATCTGCGGCATCCGCACCATGTGGGACACCGTCGGTGACGGCGAGTTCTTCTGCACCGGCTGCGGAGGTGACCGCAACTACCGCCGCCTCACCGGACGCCGCCGGTTCGCCGTCCTCGGCGTGCCGCTGCTGCGGCGCGGCACCGTGGGCCCGGTCGTCGAATGCGCCGCGTGCCACGCCCACTTCGACACCGAGACGCTCGACCACCCCACCACCACCCGGTTCTCCGCGATGCTCAAGGACGCCGTCCACACCGTGGCGCTCGGCGTCCTGGCGGCCGGCGGCACCACCTCCCGCACGGTCCTGGAGACCGCGGTCGCCACGGTGCGCGGTGCCGGGTTCGACGACTGCACGCAGGAGCAGCTGGCCACCGTCGTCGAGGTCCTCTCCGCCGACATCGGCCACGGTTCGGCGTTCGACCCGGCCGCCGAGGCCTGCGGCGCCGCCCTCGCCATCGAGCTCCACGAGGCGCTGGAACCCCTCGGCCCGCACCTGGCCCCGGCCGGACGCGAGTCGATCCTGCTCCAGGGCGCCCGGATCGCACTCGCCGACGGCCCGTACAGCCAGGCCGAACGCGAGGTGCTGACCACGGTCGGCGGGGCGCTCCAGCTCCGCGCCGAGGACACCGCCCGGCTGCTCGCCGCGGCGGCGCGCACGCCCTCCTGAGCCGTTCCGCCGCGATGCCGCACCACCCTCCCCGTCGTGGGCGCCCTCAGCGACCCCCGCGGCGGGCCTCCTGTGCCTTCTGGCGGCCGAACCGGCCTGCGGTCGCGGAACGGGACCCATCGCCGCCGTGGGCGTGCTGTGCGGGCTCCTGGCGATGCCGACGCCGCGGTGCTCCGCGGCCGCCGGGTGTTCCGGCTCCGGGGGCGGCCCCGGCGGGCCGGCCGCGTACCGGACAATGGAGCCATGAGCTTGTTCCGGGACGACGGCGTGGTGCTCCGCACGCAGAAGCTGGGCGAGGCCGACCGGATCATCACGATCCTGACCCGCGGCCACGGCCGGGTACGGGCCGTCGCACGCGGTGTGCGGCGCACGAAGTCGAAGTTCGGGGCCCGGCTGGAGCCGTTCTCCCACGTGGACGTGCAGTTCTTCGCACGCGGCAGCGAGCTGATCGGGCGCGGCCTGCCGCTCTGCACCCAGGGCGAGACGATCGCCCCCTACGGCAGCGGCATCGTCACCGACTACGGGCGCTACACCGCGGGCACCGCGATGCTGGAGACCGCCGAGCGCTTCACCGACCACGAGGGCGAACCCGCGGTCCAGCAGTACCTGCTGCTGGTGGGCGGACTGCGGACACTGTCCCGAGGGGAGCACGAGCCGCACCTCATCCTCGACGCCTTCCTGCTGCGTTCCCTCGCCGTCAACGGCTACGCACCGAGCTTCGACGACTGCGCCCGGTGCGGAATGTCCGGACCGAACCGGTTCTTCTCCGTCGCGGCGGGCGGCGTCGTATGCGGCGACTGCCGGGTACCCGGCAGCGTCGTACCCTCGGCGGAGGCCGTCACCCTGCTGAGCGCACTGCTCACCGGCGACTGGGAGACGGCGGACGCGTGCGAGGCGCGGCATGCCAGGGAGGGGAGCGGGCTGGTGTCCGCCTACCTGCACTGGCATCTGGAGCGCGGACTGCGCTCACTGCGGTACGTAGAGAAGTGACACAGGCAGTCAGGCAGAGGGAGCGAGACAGTTCATGGCAGTACGCGGGATTCTCGGCGGCCGTAACCGGCGCGACCACAAGACCCCGGAGCCGCACCCGTCCGGTGCCGTGCCCCCGAAGATCCCCGGTGAGCTGGTGCCCAAGCACGTCGCCGTGGTGATGGACGGCAACGGCCGCTGGGCCAAGGAGCGCGGTCTGCCGCGCACCGAGGGCCACAAGGTCGGCGAGGGCGTCGTCATGGACGTGCTCAAGGGCTGTATCGAGATGGGCGTCAAGAACCTCTCGCTGTACGCCTTCTCCACCGAGAACTGGAAGCGGTCCCCGGAGGAGGTGAAGTTCCTGATGAACTTCAACCGGGACGTCATCCGCCGCCGCCGTGACGAGATGGACGAGCTCGGCATCCGGATCCGCTGGGTCGGCCGCATGCCGAAGCTGTGGAAGTCCGTCGTCCAGGAACTCCAGGTCGCCCAGGAGCAGACCAAGGACAACGACAAGATGACGCTGTACTTCTGCGTCAACTACGGCGGCCGGGCCGAGATCGCCGACGCCGCGCAGCGGATCGCGCAGGACGTCGCGGACGGAAAGCTCGACCCGGCGAAGGTCAACGAGAAGACCTTCGCGAAGTACACCTACTACCCGGACATGCCGGACGTCGACCTCTTCGTCCGCCCGAGCGGCGAGCAGCGCACGTCCAACTACCTGATCTGGCAGAGCGCCTACGCCGAGATGGTCTTCCAGGACGTGCTGTGGCCGGACTTCGACCGCCGTGACCTCTGGCGGGCCTGTCTCGAATTCGCCCAGCGCGACCGCCGCTTCGGCGGTGCGGTGGAGGCCGCGGCCTCCGGCAGCTGAGCAGCGGGCCCGCGGGGGCATCGCCCCAGCGGGCCCGGATCACTTCCCCGCGCTCGCGCACTCCGCGCAGGTGCCGAAGACCTCCACCGTGTGCGCCACGTTCACGTAGCCGTGCTGCGCCGCGATCGTCTCCGCCCACTGCTCCACGGCCGGGCCCTCGACCTCGACGGCCTTGCCGCACATCCGGCACACCAGATGGTGGTGGTGGTCGCCGGTCGAGCACCGCCGGTAGACGGACTCGCCCTCGGTGGTGCGCAGCACATCGACCTCGCCCGCGTCCGCGAGGGACTGCAGGGTGCGGTAGACCGTGGTCAGCCCGACCGAGTCGCCGCGGTGCTTGAGCACGTCGTGCAGCTCCTGCGCGCTGCGGAACTCGTCCACCTCGTCGAGCGCGGCGGCCACCGCCGTCCGCTGCCGGGTCGAGCGGCCTCGTACCGGTGCCGCGTTGGTTCCGCTGATCGGCGCCGTCGCCACAGGAGCCTCCTCGTGTCGCCCGTACGTTTGTCGGGCCATTGTGCCAGCCCGGCCCGGTCCCGGGGTCAGACGTGGACGTCGTCCGTGGCCCGGCGGGTGGCCGGTACCTCCAGGGTGCACCGTTGCGGGGCCGATTCGCTCCTGCGCGCGCGGCTTCTGGCCAGGGGAGCGGCGAGCAGGGTCAGCGCGACGAAGACGCCGATGGCCAGCAGCACGATCGTCGCGCCGGGCGGTACGTCCTGGTAGTACGAGGTCACGGTGCCGGCCAGGGTGACCGCCACCCCGATGACGACCGAGAGCACGAACGTCACCTTGAAGGACCGGGTGATCTGCTGCGCGGCGGCGACCGGGACCACCATCAGGGCACTGACCAGCAGGAGCCCGACGACCCGCATCGCGACGGTGACGGTGACCGCCGCGGTGACCGCGACCAGCAGGTTCAGCACCCGCACCGGCAGCCCGGTGACCCGGGCGAACTCCTCGTCCTGGCTGACCGCGAACAGCTGCCTGCGCAGCCCCACCGTCACCAGCAGCACGAAGGCGGCCAGCAGGCCGATCGCGGTGATGTCCTCGGAGGAGACCGTGGCGAGCGAGCCGAAGAGGTAGGAGGTGAGGTTGGCGTTGGAGCCGGTGTCGGAGAGGTTGATCAGCAGGACACCGCCCGCCATGCCGCCGTAGAAGAGCATCGCCAGCGCGATGTCGCCGCGGGTGCGTCCGTACCAGCGGATCAGCTCCATGACGACGGCGCCCACGACGGCGACGGCGGTGGCCATCCAGACCGGGCTGGTGGAGAGCAGGAAGCCGAGGCCGACACCGGTCATCGCGATGTGGCCGATGCCGTCGCCCATCAGGGCCTGCCGGCGTTGCACCAGGTAGATGCCGACGGCGGGGGCGATGACGCCGACCAGCACGGCGGCGATCAGTGCCCGCTGCATGAAGGGAGGGGTGAGGAATTCCATGATCAGCTCAGCAGTCCCGTCCGGACGGGCTCGGAAGCCGCGTGGGGGTGTACGTGGTCGTGGCCGGGCAGGGCGTGCTGCCCGAGGGCCTTCGGGGGCGGTCCGTCGTGCATCACGCAGCCGTCGCGCAGGACGACCGCGCGGTCGATCAGCGGCTCCAGCGGGCCCAGCTCGTGCAGGACGAGCAGCACGGTGGTGCCGGCCGCGACCTGCTCGCGCAGGGTCGCGGCGAGGATCTCCTGGCTGGCCAGGTCGACGCCGGCCATCGGCTCGTCCATGATCAGCAGCTCGGGCTCCGCGGCGAGCGCGCGGGCGATCAGGACGCGCTGGTGCTGGCCGCCGGAGAGGGCGTTCACCGAGTCCTTGGCGCGGTCGGCGAGACCGACGAGCTCGATGGCCCGGTCGACGGCGGCGCGGTCGGCCTTGCGCGGCAGGCCAAGCCCGGTCCGGGACAGCCGCCCGGAGGAGACGACCTCGCGGATGGTGGCCGGTACGCCGCCGGCCGCCGTGGTGCGCTGCGGTACGTAGCCCACCCGCGCCCAGTCGCGGAACCTGCGCAGCGGGGTGCCGAAGAGCTCGACGGCGCCACCGGTGAGGGGGACCTGGCCGATGGCGGAGCGCACGGCGGTCGACTTGCCGGAGCCGTTGGCGCCGAGCAGTGCGACGACCTCGCCGCGGTGCACGGTCAGGTCGACGCCGCGCAGCACGGGGCGTGCTCCGAGGGTGGCAGAGGCGTCGCGCAGGACGATCACGGGTTCGGGGGTGGAGCTCGCGGGCTCGGGCATGAGCGCCTCCGGTGCTGCTGCGGGGTTCGGGCGGATCGGATCGGGCGGGCCGGGCGGTTCGGCCGCGTCGCTCGTGTCGGTCGTGTCGGTCGTGTCGCTCACTTCGCGCCGAGTGCCTTCTGGAGCGCGGCGAGGTTGGACTTCATGACCTCGATGTAGTCATCGCCCTTGGACTTGTCGGTAATTCCCTCCAGCGGGTCCAGGACGTCGGTCCGCAGGCCGGTGTCCCGGGCGACGGTCTTCGCCGTCTTGTCGCTGGCGAGCGTCTCGAAGAAGACGGTGGTGACCTTCTTCTTCTCCGCGATGGAGTGCAGGGCGCTGATCCGCGCGGGACTGGGCTCGGCCTCGGGGTCGATGCCGGCGATGCCCTCCTGGGTGAGGCCGTAGCGCTCGGCCAGGTATCCGAAGGCGGAGTGGGTGGTGATGAAGGTCTTGGTGGCGGTGTTCCTCAGCCCCGTCGCGTACGCGGTGTCGAGCGCGCCGAGCTCCTTGACCAGGGTGGCGGTGTTCTTGCGGTAGTCCGCGGCGTGGTCCGGGTCGGTCTTCTCCAGGGACTTCCCGACCCCCTTGGCGACCTCGGCGTACTTCACCGGGTCCAGCCAGATGTGCGGGTCGGCGCCGGGCTCCTCGCCCTCGTGCTCGTGGCCGTGCTCCTCGCCGCCGGCCTCGGTGCCGTGGTCCTCCAGCGTGGTCAGCTTCGCGGCGTCGACGGTGTGCTCCGACTCGGAGAGCTTGATCGCGTCGTCCACGGCGGGCTGGATGCCCTTGAGGTAGAGGATGTAGTCGGCGTCGCTGAGCCCGCCGATCTGCCGGGGGCTGAGCTCCAGGTCGTGCGGCTCGACCCCGGGCTTGGTGAGGGTGGAGACGGAGACGTGGTCGCCGCCTATTCGCTCGGCAAGGAACTGCATCGGGTAGAACGACGCCACCACGTTCAGCTTGTCGCCGCTCCTGTGGTCGGCGGCGTCGGATGTCGAGCAGGCGGAGAGCACGGTGAGGCCGAGGACGACTGCTCCGGCGACGGCTGCGGTGGGTATGAGGCGGCGTTCGTTCATGACAGTCATTTTCAACAAAAATGGAAACGATTGTCAACAAGGCTGATGAGATGCCTCCGGATGTGACTGACCCGATACCGATTTGATCGAAGGGGCGTGCCCGCCGGTAATCTGAGGGATCCGCGCACCCGTCTCCTGACCACCACCCCCCACTGAGGCGCTTCGCGCAGGCCCTGTCCAATTTCGTCGTCGTAATGAAGAGAGCACCGTGGCCGCCGACAAGATCGACTCCATCGTCAGCCTGAGCAAGCGCCGTGGCTTCGTTTTCCCCTCCAGTGAGATCTACGGTGGTCAGCGCGCCGCCTGGGACTACGGGCCGCTGGGCGTTGAGCTCAAGGAGAACCTCAAGCGCCAGTGGTGGCGCTACATGGTCACTTCGCGCGAGGACGTGGTCGGACTCGACTCGTCGGTCATCCTGGCCCCCGAGGTGTGGGTGGCCTCGGGTCACGTCGCCACGTTCTCCGACCCGCTGACCGAGTGCACCTCCTGCCACAAGCGCTACCGCGCGGACCACCTGGAGGAGGCGTACGAGGAGAAGCACGGCAAGCCGCCGGTCAACGGCCTCGCCGACCTCAACTGCCCCAACTGCGGCAACAAGGGCACCTTCACCGAGCCCAAGGAGTTCTCCGGCCTGCTCTCCACGCACCTCGGCCCGACCCAGGACTCCGGCTCGGTCGCCTACCTGCGCCCCGAGACCGCCCAGGGCATCTTCACCAACTTCGGCCAGGTGCAGCAGACCTCGCGCAAGAAGCCGCCGTTCGGCATCGCGCAGATGGGCAAGTCCTTCCGGAACGAGATCACTCCGGGCAACTTCATCTTCCGCACCCGCGAGTTCGAGCAGATGGAGATGGAGTTCTTCGTCAAGCCGGGCGAGGACGAGCAGTGGCAGGAGTACTGGATGGAGCAGCGCTGGAACTGGTACACCGGCCTGGGCCTCCGCGAGGAGAACATGCGGTGGTTCGAGCACCCGGCGGAGAAGCTCTCCCACTACTCCAAGCGCACCGCTGACATCGAGTACCGCTTCCGCTTCGGCGGCAGCGAGTGGGGCGAGCTGGAGGGCGTCGCCAACCGCACGGACTACGACCTGAAGGCGCACTCCAAGGCCTCGGGCACCGACCTGTCCTTCTTCGACCAGGAGGCCGGCGAGCGCTGGACCCCCTACGTCATCGAGCCGGCGGCCGGTGTCGGCCGCTCGGTCCTGGCCTTCCTGCTGGACGCCTACATCGAGGACGAGGCGCCCAACGCCAAGGGCGTCATGGAGAAGCGCACCGTGATGCGCCTCGACCCGCGCCTGGCGCCGGTCAAGGTCGCGGTCCTGCCGCTGTCCCGCAACCCGCAGCTCTCGCCGAAGGCCAAGGGCCTCGCGGCCGACCTGCGGCAGAACTGGAACATCGAGTTCGACGACGCGGGCGCCATCGGCCGCCGTTACCGTCGCCAGGACGAGATCGGTACGCCGTTCTGCGTCACCGTCGACTTCGACACCCTCGACGACAACGCGGTGACGGTGCGCGAGCGCGACACCATGAAGCAGGAGCGCGTCTCGCTGGACCAGATCCAGGCGTACCTCGGTGCGCGGCTGCTCGGCTGCTGATCCACCGCATCCGCTGGACGAGGCCCCCGGTTCCCCGAACGGAACCGGGGGCCTCGTGCACACTGGGCACAATCGTCCACAGGAGGCTCGGATGCCGTCCATGACCACGAGCAAGGTCAGCAGATGGGACCAGCACGGCCGTGAACACACAGTCCACGTGAGGAAGTCGGGGATGCAGCGGCAGTTGAGCTGCGACACCTGCGACTGGCGCAAGGGGGCGCAGTTCCTGCCCTGGCTCAAGGCCGAGGAACATCTCGCCGAGGCGCACCAGGCGACGGTCGACCCCACGGCGACGTAGCCGGCGTCACAGTCGAGTCGGCGTCACGGTCGCGTCGATGTCACGGTCGAGTAGGCATCACAGTCGAGTCGGCGTCACGGTCGAATCGATGTCGCGGTCGCGTCGATGTCACGGTCGAGTAGGCATCACGGTCGAGTCGGCGTCACAGCCGATGTCACAGCCGAAGCCGCGGCTGAAACCCACCGTCGATGCCCGCCCTCAGGCGCGCAGGCCGCGCAGCAGCAGGTCCGAGACAGCGGTGAACTCGGCGACGATGGCGGGTTTCCGCCACTCGGCGGCATACGCCGGGTCGTGGAACCGCGCCGTCGCGTCGAACACCGCCTGCGCCGCCGCCGCGGGGTCGTCCACGGTGAACTGCCCGTCGGCCACCCCCTCCTCGATCATCTCCCGCAGCTGGCCCACCAGTTCGCGGACGTGCTCCTCGACCACGGTGCTCTCGCCCGTCAGCACCTCGTACGTGGCGAACAGCTCCGGATCGTCACCCGCCTTGTGCCGCTTGGCCTCGAACAGCGCCTCCAGCCACTGCCGCAGCCTCTCCGGGGCCGGCTGGGCCGAGGCGTGCAGGATCTCGGTGAGCGCGAGCTCCGTGCGCGTCAGCCAGCGACCGGTCACGGCCTCGCGGAGGGCGGCCTTCGTGCGGAAGTGGCGGTAGACGCTGCCGTGGCTGACGCCGAGCACCCGGGCCACGTCGACCACGGTCGCCTTGGCGGGTCCGTAGCGGCGCAGCACGTCCTCGGTGGCTTCGAGGATGCGCTCGGGAGTCAGCGGGTCGGGCGGCGTCATCGCGGGTGTGCTGCCTTTCGGGGGCGTCGAGCGGCTTCGGGCGGCTGCGGTCCGCTTCGGGCGGTTTCCGGACCGGCCGCCGGGCGGGGTCTCACGTGCGGCCTGCCGGGGGCGGCGCCGAACGCTGCTGACCGTACCCGGAGGTCAGCGCTCGCTGTCCAGGTGGGCCATCTGGCTGTCGGGGTAGCGGGCGCCCGCCGCCGCGCCGGCCGGGACCGCCTCCTCGATCGCGGCGAGGTCGGACGCGGTCAGCTCCACGTCCAGGGAGCCGAGGGCCTCGGTCAGCCGGTCACGCCTGCGGGCGCCGACCAGAGGCACGATGTCCTTCCCCTGGGCGAGGACCCAGGCGATGGCGATCTGCGCGACCGTGACGCCCTTCTGCTCCGCGATCGTGCGGAGCGCGTCGACCAGGTCGAGGTTGTGCTGGAGGTTCTCGTCCTGGAAGCGGGGGCTCATGGTCCGGAAGTCACCGGCGGTCAGCTCGCGGTCGCGCGCGAAGTGGCCGCTGATCAGCCCGCGGGAGAGCACCCCGTACGCCGTGACGCCGATGCCCAGCTCCCGGCAGACGGGCAGGATCTCCGCCTCGATGGACCGGGAGAGCAGCGAGTACTCGATCTGCAGATCGGAGATCGGGGCGACGGACGCTGCCCGCCGGATGTTCTCCGCGCCGACTTCGGAGAGGCCGATGTGGCGGACGTGTCCGGCCTCGACCAGCTCGGCGATGGCGCCGACGGTCTCCTCGACCGGGACGTCGGGGTCGAGGCGGGCGATCCGGTAGATGTCGATGTGGTCGAGGCCCAGCCGCTGGAGTGAGTAGGCCGCGAAGTTCTTGACCGCTGCCGGGCGGCCGTCGTAGCCGTTGAAGCCGCCCTCGACGGTCCGCAGCGCGCCGAACTTCACGCTGGTCAGGGCCCGTTCCCGGGCGGCGGCGGGGGCGGTGCGCAGGGCCTCGTTGATCAGTAGCTCGTTGTGGCCCATGCCGTAGAAGTCGCCGGTGTCGAGCAGGTTGATACCGGTGTCGAGCGCGGCGTGAATGGTGGCGACCGACTCGGCGCGGTCCGTCTCGCCGTACAGCGCGGACATCCCCATGCAGCCGAGGCCGAGGGTGGAGACCTGTGGGCCGGTGGAGCCGAGGGCGTGGGTGCGGAGGGCGGCCATGAGGAAACTCCCGAGCGGTGGAGGAGGGCGGAGGGGGAGAGGGCAGAGGGCAGAGGCGGAGTGGAGAGGACGGGACGTGAGGGAAGAGCGGGGTGTTGTGCGTGCATATCGACCCTGACATACGTGATGACAGATTTCAATATCTGTCAGTCCATGTTCCCTCTTCGGGGTGATCCGGCCGGGCGGAAATCCGGTGCTGCGCCCGTCCCCGGCGCGGTACCGTTCCGGCATGTCTTCGTTCTTCCAGATCTACGAGTGAGTGCGCGGCGGGTCCGACCACCCGCCGCCCACCGGATCGATCCAGGGTCGTTTCAGACCTCACTTTCACCACGAATGGGAGAACCCCGTGGCCAAGAGCCGTAACAACCTTCTCGGCGTCGGCGGACAGCGGAAGAAGCTGTCCCGCGCCGAGCAGCAGGGCGCAGGTCCCGAGCGCGACGCCGACCGTAAGACGGCGGCCGAGCAGAAGCAGGAGCTGCTGCGCAAGATGCGGGAGCGCGCCGGCCACCCCGCACCCGCGGACGACGCCGCCGAGCAGGACGCCCCGGCACAGGACGCCGCCGAGCAGGGCACCCCGGCACAGAGCTGACACCCGTTCACAGGGATCAGGCCGCATGACCCGTACGACCGGTGGCCCGGTCCCGTGCCCCGTACGACCGGTGGCCCGGAACGCCTCAGGTGTTCCGGGCCATCGCCGTTCCCGCTCGGGCGTCACGGTGCCTGGGGCCGAGCGGGAGGTTGTCGTGCGGTGTTCCGAAACCGTTGCCGCATGGGATCAGGCGGCGACGCGATGGCTCCAGACGAACGCGCCGGCCCACTACGCGGCTCCCCGTCTCGCCCCGGCTGCCTACCTGACTGATCGACCGCCCGTTCGGCCACCGGCCGGGCCGTGCCCCGTACCTGTCCCCGAATCCCCGGCCGAAGAGCCTCCCGCCGCAGGCCCGTTCGCCGGCGCGGCGCCCTCCAGGAGTTCCGCGGTCCGGCGCGCGGTACCGCGTGCCCAGCGCCCGCTGCTCAGCGCCCCGACCACCAGCACGCACACCCCGCAGCCGGTGATGATCCACCAGGCGGGCTTGCTCGCGGCCACGAAGTCGCCGGCCGGCCCGATGCCGCCCGAGGACCCGGCGCCGGTCACCCCCGCCGCCAGCACCGCCCCGATCACGGCGACGCCCAGCGTCTGCCCGATCTGGCGGCTGGTCGAGGCGACCGCGGCGGCAACGCCCGCCTGGGACCGCGGCATACCGGAGACCGCGGTGTTGGTGATGGGTGCGTTCACCGCGCCGAAGCCCAGCCCGAACAGCACATAGCCGGTGAACATCAGCATGTTGTCGGTCTCCGCGTCGAACAGCGCGAACATGAGCCCGCTCGCCGCCATCGCGACCCCCGCGACCAGGAGCGGGATGCGTGGCCCCCGACTGGCGACGACGCGCCCCGAGATCGGCGGCAGGACACAGACCACCGCCGCCATCGGGAGCATGTACAGACCGGCGCCCAGTGCGCTCAGCCCCCGTACGTCCTGCAGATAGAGCGTGTTGACGAAGAGGAAGCCGCCGAGCGCGGCGAAGGCGCTGACCGCGATGACGGTGGCTCCGCTGAACGGGGCGCTGTGGAAGAACCGCAGGTCGATCAGCGGATCGGCGCGCCGGGGTTCGTACACCAGCAGGCCGGTCAGCGACGCCACCGCGACCGCGGCGAACAGCAGGATCTCCGCGGAGGCCCACCCCTTCTGCGGCGCCTCGATGATCGCGTACGTCAGCGAGCCCAGCAGCGCGATCACCAGCAGCTGGCCCACCGGATCGGGGCGGCGGGCCTTCGCGGCACGCGACTCGGGGACGTACTTCCAGGTCAGCAGCAGTGCGGCGATACCGACCGGCAGATTGATCCAGAAGATCGACCGCCAGCCGACCGAATCGACCAGGCTGCCGCCGATCACCGGTCCCGCGGCCATCGAGATACCGACGACGCCGCCCCAGGCGCCGATCGCCCGCGCGCGTTCGCGCGGTTCGGTGAACGTATTGGTGATGATCGACATCGCGACCGGGTTGAGCATGGAGCCGCCGACGGCCTGCACCATCCGGAACACGATCAGTGTCTCCAGGCTGGGCGCGATCGAGCAGAGCGCCGAGCCGAGGGTGAACAGGACGAGCCCGGCCTTGAAGACCTTGCGCCGGCCGATCCGGTCGGCGGTGGAACCCGCGAGCATGAGCAGGGAGGCGAGGACGAGTGTGTACGCGTCGATCGTCCACTGCATCCCCGCGACGCTCGCGTGCAGGTCCTGGCGCATGGACGGGAGGGCGACGTTCAGGACGGTGCTGTCCAGGCTGACGATCAGCAGACTCATGCAGCAGATCGCCAGCACCAGCATCCGTCGCCGATGGCTGAGCTCGGGCATGCATGGATAGTACGACTAACTAACGACTGCTGCTGTGCCACCACCGGTACACCGGAGCAGTTCTCCGCGTACGCGACAATGGGGGAATGACCACGCTCGCCCCCTCGCCCCAGCTGCTCCGCATCGGCCCGCACACCGTGCAGCCGCCGGTGGTCCTCGCCCCCATGGCCGGCATCACCAACGCGCCCTTCCGCACGCTGTGCCGGGAGTTCTCGGGCGGCAAGGGGCTGTTCGTCAGCGAGATGATCACGACGCGGGCGCTGGTCGAGCGCAACGAGAAGACCATGCAGCTCATCCGCTTCGACGCGAGTGAGACGCCGCGCTCCATCCAGCTGTACGGAGTGGACCCGGTCACGGTCGGCAAGGCCGTCCGCATGATCGTCGACGAGGACCTCGCCGACCACATCGACCTGAACTTCGGCTGCCCGGTCCCCAAGGTCACCCGCAAGGGCGGCGGCTCGGCGCTCCCGTACAAGCGACCGCTGCTGCGCGCGATCCTCCACCAGGCCGTCTCCAACGCGGGCGATCTGCCGGTCACCATGAAGATGCGCAAGGGCATCGACGACGACCACCTCACCTACCTCGACGCCGGCCGGATCGCCGTGGAGGAGGGCGTCACGGCGATGGCCCTGCACGGCAGGACCGCTGCCCAGCACTACGGCGGCACCGCCGACTGGGACGCCATCGCCCGCCTCAAGGAGCACGTCCCGGAGATCCCCGTCCTCGGCAACGGCGACATCTGGTGCGCGGACGACGCCCTGCGGATGATGCGCGAGACCGGCTGCGACGGCGTGGTCGTGGGCCGCGGCTGCCTGGGCCGCCCCTGGCTCTTCGGCGACCTGGTGAGCGCCTTCGAAGGTACGGGGACGAGGCAGACGCCCTCCCTGCGCACCGTCGCGGACGTCATGCTGCGGCACGCGACACTGCTCGGGGAGTGGATCGGCGACGAGACCCGGGGCGTGATCGACTTCCGTAAGCACGTGGCCTGGTACCTCAAGGGCTTCGCGGTCGGCTCCGAGATGCGCAGGAACCTGGCGGTCACCTCCTCGCTGGAGGAGCTGGGCTCCCAGCTGAACGAACTGCGGCTGGACCAGCCGTGGCCCGACGGCGCCGACGGCCCGCGTGGACGCACCTCGGGCAACAACCGGGTGGTTCTCCCGGACGGCTGGCTGAAGGACCCCTACGACTGCTCCGGCGTCAGCGCCGACGCGGAACTGGACACCTCGGGCGGCTGAGGCGGTACGGACGAGGCCCCGGCCCTCCCCGGCCCGTGGGCCGTGGCCTCCGGCCTCCGGCGTCAGCCCTTGACGTCCGGGCCCGGCCGACGCTCCAGCGGGGCCGCCGCCGCGGAGTTCATCACGTTGAAGACCATGCTCCCCGCCCGGTAGCGGTCGTCCGTCCACTCGATGGCCCGGCCCGCCGCCGTGTACGTCAGGTGCCGCTGCCGCAGCAGCGGGCTGGCCCGGCGCACCCGGAGCAGCCGGGCGTCCTCGCTGCCCGCCGCGACCGCGTCGATCAGGTGCTCGCCGTAGTGCGCGACGATGTCGGCGCGTTCCGCGATGCTGTTCATGATCGAGACGCAGTCCTCCGGCAGCGCCAGGACGGCCGGGGCCACCCAGTCCGCGTACACGGTCCGCTCGACCATCACCGGCTCCCCGTCGAGCCACCGCAGCCGCAGCACGTACAGCACGTCGCTGCCCGGCTCCGCGTCCAGGCGTTCGGCCTCCTCGTCGGTCGCGGTCCGCGTGGTGCGGGTCAGGATGCGGCTGGAGACCTCGCACCCCATCGCCTGGGCCCACTGCGCGAAGCTGTTGAGCTGCTCGAAGCTCTGGCGGCGCTCCCGGCGCAGGACGACCCGCCGCGCTCCCTGCCGGGAGCCGATCAGCCCCTCGGAGGCGAGGAGCGCCACCGCCTGGCGGACCGTGCCGCGCGAGACCGACCAGCGGGCGGCGAGATCGCTCTCCGACGGCAGCCGGGAGCCGAGCGGGTGGGCCCCGCTGCGGATGGAGTGCCGCAGCGACTCCGCGATCTCCCGATAGCGTGAATGACCCACGCGCCCCCCTCGGCCGGCCGGTCCATGAACCTCTACAGATCATGGGCTGTGTACAAGTCCGCTCGTTGTCGGCGGCCCCGCCGCTCACTCTAACGCCGCCGCGGAGCGATTCGATGCGTGGTCGTTACGTACCACAAGCCCTGGCAAGACGGCTTCCCTCTTCCTCGCCTCTTGCCGCACCGGTCATGGGACGTTAACGCCCCGGACACCTGGACCGGGCGAACTGGTGCCAGCTTGTATGAACAAGTGGCACTCGCTTCGCTTCCAGGAGACACACCGTGCGCAGACTCCGTCCCCGCCCCCGTATCCGCGCCCACGGCCGTACGGTCGCCGCCCTCGCCCTCGGTACGGCAGCGCTGACCGCGCTCACCGCCTGCGGCGCCGCACCCGAGGAGAAGGCCGAGGCCGGGGCGACCGGTGTGAAGCCGGCCGAGGCCGTCTCGGTCGCGGACTTCGGCGGGCTGGACAAGCTGGTCGCCGCCGCGGAGAAGGAGGGCGAGCTGAACGTGATCGCCCTGCCGCCGGACTGGGCGAACTACGGCGAGCTGATCAAGGCCTTCCAGGCCAAGTACAAGGTCAGGATCAAGAGCGAGAACCCGGACGGCGCCAGCGCCGACGAGATAGCCGCCGTCAAGTCCCGCAAGGGCCAGAAGCGCGCCCCCGATGTCCTCGACCTCGGTATCGCCTTCGCCCGCAGCGGCGCGGCCGAGAACCTCTTCGCCCCGTACAAGGTCACCGCCTGGGACAAGATCCCCGACAGCCAGAAGGACCCGGACGGCCGCTGGTTCAACGACTACGGCGGCTACGTCTCCATCGGCTGCGACGCCGCCCGGATCAAGACCTGCCCCGAGACCTTCGCCGACCTGCTGAAGCCCGAGTACAAGGGCAAGGTCGCACTCAACGGCAACCCGACCAAGTCCGGCTCCGCGTTCGGTGGCGTGTACGCGGCGTCCCTGGCCGACAAGGGCTCGTTCGGGGACATCCAGCCCGGCATCGACTTCTTCGGCAAGCTGAAGAAGAGCGGCAACTTCATCCCCGTCGAGTCCACCCCGGCGACCGTCGAGAAGGGCGAGACGCCGATCAGCATCGACTGGGACTACCTGAACGCCGGGTACGCCGACCAGTTCAAGGGCAAGGGCGTCGACTGGAAGGTCTCCGTGCCCGCCGACGGTGTGTACGCCCAGTTCTACTCGCAGGCCGTCAACAAGGAGGCCCCGCACCCGGCGGCCGCCCGCCTCTGGATGGAGTACCTGTACAGCGCCGAGGGCCAGAACCTCTGGCTGAAGGGGTACGCCCGCCCCGTCCTGCTGCCCGCCATGACCGAGGACGGCACCGCCGACAAGACCTTCGTCGGCAAGCTCCCCGCGGTGAAGGGCACCCCGGCGTTCCCGAGCTCCGAGGAACTCGACAAGGCCAACGCCACGCTCTCCGAGAACTGGGACAAGGCCGTCTCCTGATGACCGCCGCCCACCCGTCCGCCCCGGGACCCGGGGCGGCCCCCGCCGCGCGGGGCACCCGCCGGCGCCGACCGCCCCGCGCCTGGCTCGGCGCGCTCCCGCTGCTCGTCTTCGCCGGGCTCTGCTTCGGGCTGCCCGCGGGCGCCCTGCTGTACGGGGCGCTCACCCGCACCGACCCGGCCTCCGGCGCCACCGAGATCACCGGCGAGCACCTGCGACGCTCGCTCCAGGGGCCCTACCTCACCTCGCTCACCGGCAGCGTCGAACTGTCCGCGCTGACCGCGGCCCTCGCCACCGTGTGCGGCGTGCTGATCGCCCAGGCCGTCGTCACCTCCCGGCGCGGCGCGCTGCGCGGGGCCGTGCTGACGGCCTCCGGGGTGCTCGCCAACTTCGGCGGCATCCCGCTGGCCTTCGCCTTCGTCGCCACCCTCGGTATCTCGGGCGTGGTCACGGAACTCGGGCACCTGGACACGCTCGGCTGGAACCTCTACTCCTTCACCGGGCTCACCGTCATCTACCTCTACTTCCTGATCCCGCTCATGGTGCTCGTCGTCGTCCCGGCGCTGGACGGGCTGCGCCCGCAGTGGCGCGAGGCCGCCCGCAACACCGGCGCCACCACCTGGCAGTTCTGGCGCCACGTCGGACTGCCGGTGCTCGCGCCCTCCCTGCTCGGCGGGTTCGTCCTGCTCTTCGGCAGCGCCTTCGCCGCACACGCCACGGCCGCGGCCCTGGTCGGCGGCTCCGTACCGCTGGTCACCCTGAAGATCGCCGACGCGCTCTCCGGGAACGTCCTGGTCGGCCAGGAGAACGTGGCCCTGGCGCTGAGCCTCGACATGATCGTGATCGCCGGCCTGGTGATGGCGGTCTATCTGCCCCTCCAGCGACGGAGCTCCCGATGGCTGCACTGACCACCGTCCCCACGGCTCCCGCCCCCGCTCCCGCCACGCCGAAGGCGGCGCGCCACAGGCCGCGCTACTGGCGCGGGGCCGTGCTGGCGGCCGCCGGGCTGTACTTCGTCACCCCGTTGCTCTCCTCGTTCGTCTTCACGGTCCACGTACCGGGCCAGGGCCTCACCTTCGAGGCGTACAACGGAATCCTGTCGGCCGAGGGGTTCACCGAGAGCCTGTTCCTCTCGCTCTCCCTCGCCGCCGCCACGATCGCCCTCGCCCTGCTGCTCGTGGTCCCCGCGCTCGTCGCGGTGCGGCTCGGCTCGCCGAGGCTGCGGGCCGTCGTCGAGATCGTCTGCATGCTGCCGCTGGTGGTGCCGCCGATCGCCCTGGTCACGGGCATCACCACGGTGCTGCGCTGGGGGCCCGACCACTTCTCGCGCACCCCGCTCTACCAGACCTTCCTCGCCGTGCAGGACGAGTCGTTCCCGGTGGTGCTGGTCCTCGCCTACACCGTGCTCGCGCTGCCGTTCGTGCACCGTTCGCTGGACGCCGGGCTGCGCGCGGTCGACGTACCCACACTGGTGGAGGCGGCCCGCAACTGCGGGGCGAGCCGGACGCAGGTGATCCTGCGCGTCATCCTGCCCAACCTGCGCTCCTCGCTGGCCGGGGCCTCCTTCCTCACCCTGGCCCTGGTGCTCGGCGAGTACACCATCGCCTCGCTGCTGGGCTTCCGGCCCTTCGCGGTGTGGATCGTCACCGTGTCCGGCGCCCAGGCGCGGATGTCGGTCGCGGTCTCGCTGCTCTCCCTGCTCATCACCTGGGCCCTGCTGCTCGTCCTCTCGCGCGCCGGGACCGGCCCCTCCACCTCCGTCCCGGCCGCCGCCGGCACCGCCCCCGCCCCCGTACCCGGCAAGGAGTAGCCACCCATGTCAGCCCTGCCCACCGCCACCGCCGGACGCCCGGAGCCGACGGGCTCCGCCGGTTCCCCGCGCCCCGCCGCCGGGCGGGCCGTCACCGGAGCCCGGGTGGAGTTCCGCTCCCTGCGCCGGGCGTTCGGCCCCACCGTGGCGCTCGACGGACTCGACCTCACCGCGGAACCGGGCGAGCTCCTCGCTCTGCTCGGCCCCTCCGGCTGCGGCAAGACCACCGCACTGCGGGTCCTCGCCGGGTTCGAGCAGCCGGACTCCGGCGAGGTCCTGGTCGACGGCGAGGACATCACCCCGGTCCCCGCCAACCGGCGCGACGCCGGAATGGTCTTCCAGTCCTACAGCCTCTTCCCGCACCTGAACGCCCGCGACAACGTGGCCTTCGGCCCCCGGATGAAGGGCGTCGCCACCGCCGAACGGCACGCCACCGCAGCGGAACTGCTCGAACTCGTCGGGCTGCCCGACCACGGCGGCCGCTTCCCGCACCAGATGTCCGGCGGCCAGCAGCAGCGCGTCGCCCTGGCCCGCGCGCTCGCCCTGCGCCCCCGGGTGCTGCTGCTCGACGAACCGCTGTCGGCACTCGATGCCAAGGTCAGGCTCAGCCTCCGCGAGGAGATCCGCCGCCTCCAGCTGTCGCTCGGCATCACCACCATCTTCGTCACCCACGACCAGGAGGAGGCCCTCTCCATGGCCGACCGGGTCGCCGTCCTCAACGCGGGCCGCCTGGAGCAGTGCGCGCCCCCGGCCGAGCTGTACGAACGCCCCGCCACCCCGTTCGTCGCCGAGTTCGTCGGCACCATGAACCGGCTGCCCGGCCTGCTGACCGGCGACGGCCACGTCGAGGTCGCGGGCACCACGCTCCCGGTCGACGGCGACGTCCCGGCGGGCAGGGGACCCGCCGACGTCCTGATCCGGCCCGAGAACATCCGCGCCACGGCCGACCCGGACGGCACGGCCACGGTCGTCGCCGCCTCCTTCCTCGGCTCGGTCACCCGGGTCCTGCTCGACCTGCCGGACGGCGTCCCGGTCAAGGCCGACCTCCCCTCGCGGGACGCCGTCGAGCTGGCCCCCGGGGTGCGGGTGCGGGTGACCCCGGTCCGCCGCCCGGTGCTCGTCGTGCCCGTGCGGGGGGCGACGGCGCCCGTAGCGCCGGCAGCCGATGCGCCGGCAGCCGACGGCCGGGTGGACGCGTGACGGCCCCCGCCGCCGTCCTCTTCGACATGGACGGCACCCTGGTCGACACCGAGGTGCTGTGGTGGGAGACGGCCCGCGAGGTCGCGGCCGGGCTCGGCCACCGGCTGACGGACGCCGACGCGCCGGAAGTCGTCGGCCGTGCCGTCGCGGACACCGCCGCCCATCTGATCGCGGTGACCGGCGGGGCAGCCGGCGCACGGGACCGGACCGCCGATCCGGACGGCGGCGCCGATCCGGATCGTGGCGCGCATCCGGATCGCGGCGCCGATCCGGATCGTGGCGCCGCACTCGAACGGACCGCCGCCGAGCTGACCGGCTCCTTCTTCCGGAAGGTCGACGCGGGCGCGCCGCTGCGCCCGGGGGCCGCCGCGCTGCTGGCCTCCGTGGAAGCCGCCGGAGTGCCGTTCGCCCTGGTCAGCGCGTCGCCGAGGAGCGTGGTGGACGCGGTGGTGGCAGGGTCGCTGGCCGGGGTGGGCTTCGCCTTCACGCTGTCGGCCGACGACACCGTACGGACCAAGCCGCATCCCGACCCGTACCGGGCGGCGGCCGAGCGGTTCGCGGTCGCGCCCTCGGCCTGTGTCGCGGTGGAGGACTCCCCGGACGGCACCGCGTCGGCCGACGCGGCGGGGTGCGCGGTGCTGGTGGTTCCGTCGCTGCTGCCCGTGGCCCCCGGGCAGGGGCGGACGTTCGCCCGCAGCCTGGAGGAGGTGGACCTCGGGGTGCTGAGCGACTGCCTGAGGCGTCCGGATCCTGAAATACGGGGCCCGAAATCAGCGTGATTCGCGCCACCTTTGATCGAGGGTTCGCTCAGGTGAGCGTAATGATGGTGGCTGCATTTCTGGAAGACCTGGCACTCAGTGCCAGGTGGCAGCCTTCGGGAAGTGTACTCAAATGCGAAGCGGTTCGCTCATTTGAGCGTGTAGGCTCAAGAACTGGCCATGCCGCCTTCACGTTCTGAAGGAGAGGCCTCGGCTTGATCGCTGGAGAGATTCTTTGGATCTGCTGGCGGACAGGTGGTTGCGGCAGCAAGACGGCCAGGTGGACGTACCCAGACACCTTCGATCTGGGTATGTTCCTCGCCGTCAGGGCAGCCACCGCGTCCTCGAGGAGTCGAGACCCGTGTCGGAAAACAGAGACCCCCACGTATCCACCCCGGAGTCCCGGGAGCCTGCGGGTCAGAAGTTCGTTTATGACTTCACCGAGGGCAACAAGGATCTGAAGGACCTGCTCGGCGGGAAGGGTGCCAACCTCGCCGAGATGACCAATCTCGGGCTCCCCGTCCCTCCGGGCTTCACCATCACCACCGAGGCGTGCAAGGTCTACCTCGGCAGCGGGGAGGAGCCGGCCGCGCTGCGCGACGAGGTGAGTGCGCACCTCGACGCCCTTGAGGCGCGGATGACCAAGAAGCTCGGCCAGTCCGACGACCCGCTGCTGGTCTCCGTCCGCTCCGGCGCCAAGTTCTCGATGCCCGGAATGATGGACACGGTCCTCAACATCGGCCTCTCCGACGCGTCCGTGGTCGGTCTCGCCACCCAGAGCGGCGACGAGCGGTTCGCGTGGGACTCCTACCGCCGGCTCATCCAGATGTTCGGCAAGACCGTCCTCGGTGTCGACGGCGACCTCTTCGAGGAGGCCCTGGAGGCCGCGAAGGAGGCCAAGGGCGTCAGCGTCGACGTCGATCTCGACGCGGCCGACCTGAAGAAGCTGGTCGGGCGGTTCAAGGAGATCGTCACGCGGGACGCCGGACGCGACTTCCCGCAGGACCCGCGCGAACAGATGGACCTGGCCATAAAGGCCGTCTTCGACTCGTGGAACACCGACCGGGCCAAGCTCTACCGCCGCCAGGAGCGCATCCCCGGCGACCTCGGTACGGCCGTCAACATCTGCTCCATGGTCTTCGGCAACCTCGGCCCCGACTCCGGCACCGGCGTCGCCTTCACCCGCGACCCGGCCAGCGGCCACCAGGGCGTCTACGGCGACTACCTGCAGAACGCGCAGGGCGAGGACGTCGTCGCCGGAATCCGCAACACCGTGGTGCTCGCGGACCTGGAGTCCATCGACAAGAAGTCGTACGACCAGCTGATCACGATCATGGAGACACTGGAAACCCACTACCGGGACCTCTGCGACATCGAGTTCACCATCGAGCGCGGCCGGCTGTGGATGCTCCAGACCCGGGTCGGCAAGCGCACCGCCGGCGCCGCCTTCCGGATCGCCACCCAGCTCGTCGACCAGGGCCTCATCGACGAGGCGGAGGCCCTCCAGCGGGTCAACGGCGCGCAGTTGGCGCAGCTGATGTTCCCGCGCTTCGACGACGACGCCAAGGTGCGGCTGCTCGGGCGCGGCATCGCGGCGTCCCCGGGCGCGGCGGTCGGCAAGGCCGTCTTCGACTCGTACACCGCGATCAAGTGGTCCCGTTCCGGCGAGAAGGTCATCCTGATCCGCCGCGAGACCAACCCGGACGACCTCGACGGCATGATCGCCGCCGAGGGCATTCTGACCTCGCGCGGCGGCAAGACCTCGCACGCCGCCGTCGTCGCCCGGGGCATGGGCAAGACCTGTGTCTGCGGCGCCGAGGAGATCGAGGTCGACACCAAGCGGCGCCGGCTGACGGCCGGGACCACGGTCGTGGAGGAGGGGGACCTCGTCTCCGTCGACGGATCGACCGGCAAGGTGTACCTCGGTGAGGTGCCCGTCGTGCCGTCTCCGGTCGTCGAGTACTTCGAGGGCCGGATGCACGCGGGCGCCGACGACGCCGACGAACTGGTCGCCGCCGTGCACCGGATCATGGCGTACGCGGACCGGGTGCGCCGGCTGCGGGTGCGGGCCAACGCGGACAACGCGGAGGACGCCCTGCGGGCCCGTCGCTTCGGCGCCCAGGGCATCGGGCTGTGCCGCACCGAGCACATGTTCCTCGGTGAGCGCCGCGAGATGGTCGAGAAGCTGATCCTGGCCGACACCGACCAGGAGCGCGAGACGGCGCTGGACGCGCTGCTGCCGCTCCAGAAGGCCGACTTCATCGAGCTGTTCGAGGCGATGGACGGACTGCCCGTCACCGTGCGGCTGCTCGACCCGCCGCTGCACGAGTTCCTGCCCGACATCACCGAGCTGTCGGTCCGGGTGGCGCTCGCCGAGTCCCGCAAGGACGCCAACGAGAACGACCTCCGCCTGCTCCAGGCCGTGCACAAGCTGCACGAGCAGAACCCCATGCTCGGCCTGCGCGGGGTCCGGCTCGGTCTTGTCATCCCCGGCCTGTTCGCCATGCAGGTACGGGCCATCGCCGAGGCCGCCGCCGAGCGCAAGAACGCCAAGGGCGACCCGCGCGCCGAGATCATGATCCCGCTCGTCGGCACGGTCCAGGAGCTGGAGATCGTCCGCGAGGAGGCGGACCGGGTCATCGCCGAGGTCCAGGCCGCCACCGGCACGGACCTCAGGCTGAAGATCGGCACGATGATCGAGCTGCCGCGCGCCGCGCTGACCGCAGGTCAGATCGCCGAGGCGGCGGAGTTCTTCTCCTTCGGCACCAACGACCTGACCCAGACGGTGTGGGGCTTCTCCCGCGACGACGTGGAGGCCTCGTTCTTCACGGCGTACCTGGAGAAGGGCATCTTCGGGGTGTCGCCGTTCGAGACGATCGACAGGGACGGCGTCGGTGCGCTGGTGCGCAGTGCCGTCGAGGCGGGCCGGGCCACCCGTCCCGGCCTGAAGCTCGGCATCTGCGGCGAGCACGGCGGCGACCCGGAGTCGGTGCACTTCTTCCACGAGGTGGGCCTGGACTACGTCTCCTGTTCACCGTTCCGCATTCCGGTGGCCCGTCTGGAGGCCGGCCGGGCGGCGGCGGAGCCGCGCGGCAGCGACAGCCGCTGACACCGGGGCCGTCGCCGGCTCACCGGACCCTCACCGGGCCGTACGCGGCGGCCGCGCGTGAGCGCTTTCCGTGTTTCCGGGCGCTCCATTGCTTCGTTTAATGCGCAAAGAGATGTGCCGGACCGGAACCGGGTGGTCCGGAGCGGACCGGGGTGCGGCCCATGGATCCCCATCCATGGGCCGCACCCGGCTTACCCCCGCCGGGTGCGGAGCCGCACCATTGCCAACCGCCGCCGAGCGAGCAAAACCCCCCACGGCCTTCACTCGCTCTTCCGGTGGCTCTGGAATCGCAACCCGACGTCGTACAGCCTTTCGGGTGACACCGGGGCGAGGCGAGACGTTTCACCTCTGGCCGAAACCCCGTGGTGACGTGGTGTGACGACTCGCATACTCTTACGCGGGGGTAATTGCAGGTGCAAGCAGGTGGGGGTTCGGTGCTGCGTATCCATATATCCGGATGGGACCTTTCCAGAGTGCGGATGGCCACCGGGCCGGACGCATTGTGGGAGACCATTCTCAGTCTCCATCGGCTGAGGGACCGGCGTGCTTCCACGGTGTTCGGGAAATGGCGCACGGAAACCCGTCCGCGGTTGAATGGTGAAGTACGTCTGCTGTCCGCCGTGGTGCCGTCGCGCGGCTATTTCCCGGACTTCCTGACGCCTTCTCAGGAGGGTTCGGAACCACTGGATTTCACCACCGGAACCGAGGCCCTGCGCGACACCCCGCCCGAGCGGCTGCGCGCCGAACTGGCGATGCTGGGCACCGGGGGAGCGGCCGCCGGCCGCACCGCCACGGCCCGGCGGGCGATCCGCCCGGTACGGCTGGACGCGCTGCGGGAAGGACGCTCCGAGCCGCTGGGCCGGCTCATCGGGGCGCTGCGCGCCTACCACCGCGCCGCGGTCGAACCGTACTGGCCGCACATCCAGGCGGACATCGAGGCCGACCGCGCGGTCCGGGGACGCGCGCTCCTGGACGGTGGCGCGGACGAGCTGCTCGCCTCGCTCCCGCCGGTGATCCGCTGGCGGGCGCCGGTGCTGGAGGCGGATTACCCGGTCGACCGCGAACTGCACCTGGACGGCCGCGGACTGCTCCTCCAGCCGTCGTTCTTCTGCCGCGGCGCCCCGGTCGTCCTCCGCGACCCGCTGCTGCCGCCGGTGCTCGTCTATCCGGTCGGCCACACCGGCGCCCCGGTCTTCGCCGAACCGGGCCCCTGGCTCGGCCGGCTCCTCGGCCACACCCGCTCCACGGTGCTGCGGACCATCGGGGACGGCTGCACGACCAGCGAGCTCGCCCGCCGGGCCGGGGTCTCCCTCGCGTCGGCGAGCCAGCACGCCTGTGTGCTGCGCGAAGCGGGCCTGGTGCACACCCTGCGCCACGGCAGCTCGGTCCTGCACACGCTGACTCCGCTGGGCGGCTCGCTGCTGCGGGGCGGTGCGCCGCTCGCCGTGTCGTGATCCGTGCCGGAGGGGGTTTTCCGCCCGGCACCGATGAGTTTCCGGCGGCCCCGGCGTCTACCTCTCGTACCGCGTTCGCAGAGAACGCACAGGATTCGCCCACCGAACGCACCCACCGCGTTCGCCCAACGAATTCGCCCACTGAGAGAGCGGGACGGCCATGCCTCAGATGATCTTCGTGAACCTGCCGGTCAAGGACCTGGAGACGACCAAGGGCTTCTTCGGGAAGCTGGGGTTCTCCTTCAACCCGCAGTTCAGCGACGAGAACACCGCCTGTCTCGTCATCAGCGACACGATCTTCGCCATGCTGATGGCCGAGCCGCGCTTCAAGGACTTCACCAAGAAGGAGATCGCGGACGCCTCGAAGACCACCGAGGTGCTCCTGGCACTGAGCGCGGAGAGCCGCGAGAAGGTGGACGAGCTGGCCGACGCGGCGCTCGCCGCCGGCGGCTCACCCGCCAACGAGCCCCAGGATCTCGGCTTCATGTACGGCCGGTCCTTCCAGGACCCGGACCACCACATCTGGGAGGTCATGTGGATGGACCCGGCCGCCGTGGACGGCCAGGGCTGAGCCCGCCACCGGGGCAAGAGGGCCGGCCGGCCCTCTTGCCCCGCCCCGGGGGATCAGACCCCGAGGCCCGCGAAGGTGACCCCGGTCAGCTGCTCCGACGCCACCCACAGCCGCTCGCTCGCCACATCGTCGAGCGTCCAGCGCGCCCGCCAGGACGGCGCCGGCGCACCGCGCCAGCCCAGCAGCCGCGGACCGGTGAACGAGTCGGGCCGTACGCCGGGCGCGGTGGCCGCGTACAGGCTGGGCAGGGCGCCCGCGGACGCGGGCTGGGCGATGATCCGGTTGCCGAACTCGATGACCCGCTCCGCCGCCCTGCGGTTCTCCATCCGGACGCCCGCCGTCGCCAGGTTGGTCGACGCGTAGCCCGGGTGCGCGGCGGCGGCCACCAGCCCGCTGCCGATGGCGGCGGTCCGCCGGGCCAGCTCGTGGACGAACAGCAGGTTGGCCGTCTTCGAGCGGCCGTAGGCGATCCAGCGGCGGTAGTCGCGCTCACTGTTGAGATCGCCCATGTCGATGTCGGACAGGGCGTGCAGAGCGCTGGACACGCTCACCACCCGCGCGCCCGGGGTGTCGAGCAGCTTCGGCAGCAGCAGCCCGGTGAGGGCGAAGTGACCGAGGTGGTTGACGCCGAACTGGGTCTCGAAACCGTCGGCGGTCCTCCCGTACGGAAGGGCCATCACACCGGCGTTGTTGATCAGCAGATCGAGCCGGTCCGGGGTGCAGGCCGCGGCGAACTCCCGTACCGACGACAGATCGGCCAGATCCAGCGCGGCGAACTCCACGTCCGCGTCCGGCACCGCGCCGCGGATGCGGGCCGCCGCCTCCTTGCCGCGCCGCTCGTCGCGGCAGGCGAGCAGCACCCGGGCACCGCGTCGGGCCAGCTCCCGTGCGGTGATCAGCCCGATCCCGCTGTTGGCTCCCGTCACCACGGCCGTACGGCCGCTCTGGTCGGGAAGGTCACTCGCGTACCGGTGCCGGCTCATGGATCAAGCGTACGACCGGACGGCCCCATGGCCGGAATCGTGCTGTTCAGTCCGCGCGGACCTCGAAGACCGGAACGGTGACCCCGTCGTCGTCCAGGCACGCACCCGTCGCCAGGTCGAAGCGCTGCTTCAGCAGCGGGGAGGCGACGAACGGCCGGCCGCCCTCCGACCCGACCAGGCCGCGCGAGAGGACGTGGGCCCCGGTGAACGGATCGCGGTTGCCGATCGCGTACGTACGTCCCGCACGGTCCAGGAACAGCGCGACCTGCCTGCCGTCCGGGAGCAGCGCCGCGACCCCGCGGCCCGGCGTGAGCAGCGAACGGTCGCAGACCGCGAGCCAGTTGCCACCGGCGGCGAGCCGGACGATGCGGGTGTCCCGCGCGGTCTCCGCCGTCCCGGTCTTCGTCCCTGCCGTCGTCCGGTTCGTCATCAGGAGGTGGTCCCTTCGAGAGTGCGGACGGCGAGGACCGGGCCGGCGAGGACGGCCAGGTCGGGCTTGATCTGGTCGCGTTCCGGGACGAACCTCACCGAGGGGTCGGGTGCGTCGGGTGCGTTGACGAAGGAGACGAAGCGGCGCAGCCGCTCCGGGTCGCCGATGGTCTCGGCCCACTCGTCGCGGTAGCCCCGGACGTGGTCGGCCATCAGCCGCTCCAGTTCGTCGCAGAGCCCGAGCGAGTCGCGCACGACGACGTCCCGCACGTGGTCCAGGCCGCCCTCGATGCGGTCCAGCCAGGTGGAGGTGCGCTCCAGCCGGTCCGCGGTGCGGATGTAGAACATCAGGAACCGGTCGATCAGCCGCACCAGTTCGGCGTCGGACAGATCCTGCGCGAGCAGGTCCGCGTGGCGCGGGGTGGCTCCGCCGTTGCCGCCCACGTACAGGTTCCAGCCGCCGGCGGTGGCGATGATCCCGAAGTCCTTGCCGCGGGCCTCCGCGCACTCCCTGGCGCAGCCCGAGACCGCCGACTTCAGCTTGTGCGGGGAGCGCAGGCCCCGGTAACGCAGCTCCAGGCCGATTGCCATCCTCACCGAGTCCTGGACGCCGTAGCGGCACCAGGTCTGCCCCACACAGGACTTGACCGTCCGCAGCGACTTCCCGTACGCGTGCCCCGACTCGAAGCCCGCGTCGACCAGCCGGGTCCAGATCAGCGGCAGCTGCTCGACGCGGGCGCCGAACATGTCGATGCGCTGGCCGCCGGTGATCTTGGTGTAGAGGCCGAAGTCCCGGGCCACCTCGCCGATCACGATCAGCTTCTCCGGGGTGATCTCACCGCCGGGTACGCGCGGCACGACCGAGTACGAGCCGTTGCGCTGGAGGTTGGCCAGGAAGTGGTCGTTGGTGTCCTGGAGCGCGGCCTGCTCGCCGTCCAGGACATAGCCGCTCGCGCCGACCGTCGGGGCCAGCGAGGCGATGACGGAGCCGACCGCCGGCTTGCAGACCTCGCAGCCGTCACCACCGCGAGCCGCCTCACGGCCGTGCGAGTCGAGCAGCTCGGCGTACGAGGTGATCTCCAGGGCGCGGACGATCTCGTACAGCTCGCCGCGGGTGTACGGGAAACAGCCGCACAGGCCCCTGTCCCGGCTCTGCGGCAGCAGTTGGCCGATCACCCCGACGCAACTGCCGCAGCCGGTACCGGCCTTGGTGCACTTCTTCACCTCGGGCAGCGTGCCGTGCTCGCGGACCGCGCCCTTGGTGACGTTGTGGCAGGAGCAGATCACCGCGTCGTCGGGCAGCGCGGACGGGCCGAGGACGGCCGGGCCGCCCGCACCGGCCGGCAGCACCAGCTGCTCGGGGGCGACCGGCAGGACCGTGCCCGTCATCGGCCGCAGCGTGCCGTACTGGTCGGCGTCCCCGATGAGCACCCCGCCGAGCAGCGTGCCGTCCTGCCCGATCACGAGCTTCTTGTAGATGCCGGAGCGGGCGTCCGCGTACACCACGTCGAGGCAGCCCTCCGAAGCGCCGTGCGCGTCACCGAAGGACGCCACGTCGACCCCGAGCAGCTTCAGCTTCGTCGACATGTCGGCACCGGTGAACGACGCCTCCTCGCCCGCGATCACCCCGGCGGCGGTCTGCGCCATCTCGTAGCCGGGCGCCACCAGCCCGTACACCCGGCCGTCCGGGGCGAGCGCGCACTCGCCGATCGCGAAGACCGCCGGGTCGCGGGTGCGGCACTGCTCGTCCACGACGACGCCGCCGCGCGGGCCGACCGCCAGACCGCAGTCCCGGGCCAGCTGGTCGCGGGGCCGCACCCCGGCCGAGAACACCACCAGGTCCGTGGCGAGCGAGGAGCCGTCGGAGAGCGACATCCCGTTCACCGAGCCGTCCTCGCCCGCGGTCACCTCCTGGGTGCCGACACCCGTGTGCACGGTCAGGCCCAGGTTCTCGACGGTGCGCCGCAGCGCCGCGCCGCCGCCCTCGTCGACCTGCACCGGCATCAGCCGGGGCGCGAACTCCACCACGTGCGTGTCGAGGCCGAGCCCCTTCAGGGCGCCCGCGGCCTCCAGACCGAGCAGCCCGCCGCCGACGACCGCGCCGGTCCGCGCCGTCCCCGCGTACGCCTCGATCGCGAGCAGGTCCTCGATCGTGCGGTAGACGAAGCAGCCCTCGGTGTCCCTGCCGGGGACCGGCGGGACGAACGGGTAGGAGCCGGTGGCCAGCACCAGCGTGTCGTACGCGAAGGTCTCGCCGGAGCGCGCGGTGACCGTGCGCGCCTCCCGGTCCACGGACTCCGCCGGGTCACCGAGGCGCAGCTCGAAGCCGTGCCGCTCCATGAAGCCGGGCTCGACCAGCGACAGGTCGTCCGGGGTGCGCCCGGAGAAGTACGAGGTCAGCCGGACCCGGTCATAGGCGGCGCGGGGCTCCTCGCAGAGTACGACGACCCGGGCGGCGCCGGCCGCGGCGGTCATCCCGCGGTCCGCGAGGGCCTCCAGGAACCGCTGGCCGACCATGCCGTGCCCGACGACCACGAGGGTCGGCACGGCGGCGGGGCCGGAGGAGGGGGCGGCGCTGCTGGAAGGGGACACCGGCATCTCAGAAGCCTCCGTCGTCGGTGAGCAGGTGGAGCAGGTGGAGCAGGCGGAGGCAGGGAGGCCTCGGCCCGGGTACTCATGACGGAAGCGTGTCCGGCGGGTGTTACCCGTCCGGATCCCCGCTGTTTCCCGGGAGGAACCGTGCGCTCAGCGCCGGCGCGACCAGCCTGTGAGGGAGGTCCGTGAGGCCGCTCCGCGGGGGTGGTGGACACGGCCGGCGGCAGCCGGGGAACCTCGGCGGGCTCAGGGTTCGCTCAACTCTTCCGCGACGGCGGCAGGACGGTTGGACGCGGCACGTGCCGTCTCCTTAGGGTCGCGATCATGCCTGACATAACCCTGACCGCCCTCGTCGTGCTGTGCCTCGCCGCGGGAGCGGCCGGCTGGATCGACGCGGTGGTCGGCGGCGGCGGACTGCTTCTGCTGCCCGCACTGCTGCTGGGGCTGCCGCACGTCCCCGCCGCGCACATCCTCGGCACCAACAAGGCGGTCGCCATCGTCGGCACGTCCGGCGCCGCCGTCGCCTACGCGCGCAAGGCGCCGGTGAAGGTCGCCACCGCGCTGCGGATCGGTCTTGCGGCGCTGGCCGGATCGATGACCGGTGCCTTCTTCGCCGCCGGGATCAGCAGCGAGGTGCTGCGCCCGGTGATCATGGTGGTGCTGCTGGCGGTCGCGGGGTTCGTCCTGCTGCGGCCCCGGTTCGGCAGGGCGCCCGAGGACGGCACGGCACCCCGGGTCACCCGGGCCCGCACCGTCACGGCGATCGTCCTGGTGGGCGGCGGCATCGGCCTGTACGACGGGCTGTTCGGACCGGGGACCGGCACCTTCCTGGTGCTGGCGCTGACCGCGGTCCTCCACCTCGATCTGGTGACGGCCTCCGCCAACGCGAAGATCGTCAACGTCTGCACCAATGGCGGCGCGCTGGCGATGTTCGCGTACCAGGGCAACGTGATGTGGCAGCTGGCCGCTCTGATGGCGGTGTTCAACCTGGCGGGCGGCCTGGTCGGGGCGCGGATGGCGCTGAGCAGGGGCAGCGAGTTCGTCCGCGGGGTGCTGCTCGTCGTGGTGTTCTCGCTGGTCGCGAAGCTCGCCTTCGACCAGTGGAACGCGTGAGCGGGTCGGGCCCTTCAGTGAGGTCCCGCCCGGCATCCGCGCACTGACGTCAGCGCACCGAGGTGAGGTGTGCGTACGCCACCACGTTGCCCTCGTAACCCGTCGACGGGGAGAATCCGCCGCCACAGGTGATCAGCCGCAGCGAGGCGTGTTCCGAGGCCCCGTACACCCGCTTGTCGGGGAAGTCCTTGCTGTCGTAGACCTCGATGCCGTCGAGCGCGAAGACGGCGGTGCGGCCGTCCTGCCGGAGCACCTCGACGGTGCTGCCCTTCTTCAGCGTGCCCAGGTTGTAGAAGACGGACGGCCCCTGGGCGTTGTCGACATGGCCGGCGACGATCGCGCTGCCCTTGGCGCCCGGTGGGGTGCCGTCCTTGTACCAGCCGACGATGTCGGTGTTCCCGGCCGGAGGCACGTCGAGGCTGCCGTCCGGCCCGAGCCCGAGCCGCATCATCGGGGCGTCCACCCGGATGCCGGGGATCCGGATGCGGACGGGGGCCGAGGGCCGCAGCGGTTCGGCGACCGGCGATCCCGGCAGCAGTTCCGGTCCGGCGGCGAAGGCCTCCGCGGAGGCCGGGCCCGGCGGGGTCAGCCGGGTGTCCGCGCCGTTCCGGATCAGCCAGACACCGGCCAGCGCCGTGACGACGAGCAGCCAGCCCTTGGCCTTCTGGGACACGGTCGTCCTCCGGGTGACGAAGAGGGATGTGCGGTCCCGTCCCGGTGGCGCTGGGCCACCGGGACGGAAACCAGGCGGTACGGAGAGGTGGAAGTCTCCGTCAGCTGTCGTCCTGCGTGCCGCTCGCCCGGCGACGCAGGAGCCAGGCTCCGCCGACGGCGGTCGCGGCGAGAACGCCGGCGCCCGCCGCGATCTGGGTGGTGTCCGGTCCGACGCTGCCGCCGACACCGGTCCTCACGTGCCCCGTGGGGGCGGTGGGTGCGGCCGAGGAACGGTGGCCGGAGGGGGTCTCGCGGTCCGACGAGCTGTCGTGCGCCGAGGAGTTCTCGCGCGCGGCGGAGCTCTCGTGCCCGGACGGGCTCGGCCGCTCGCCGGAGGTGCCGCGGCCGAGGGCCGCGGGGGAGTCCGGCACGAGGGCGGAACCGGCGGCCTCGGCCTCGTCGAGGCCGGAGGAGCCGTAGTCCGACGCGTCGTCACCCGAGGCGTCATAGCCCGAGGTGTCGTCACCCGAGGCGTCGTCGGCGTCCGCGGGGGAGTCCTTGCCGGAGGCGCCCGGGACCCTGTCCGTGCGGGCGGTGGCGGCGGTGTCCGTGCCGGCGGTGCCGGCCGGGTCCGCGCTGTCCCTGCCCGCGGTGCCGGCGGCCTTCACCTCGATCTCGCCGGTGGCCTCCTTGCCGTTCTCGCAGGCCACGTCGATGCTGTACGGGCCGGGGGCGACGTTGCCCGGTACCCGGAACGAACCGGCCAGGACCTCCTTGAGGGTGGCCGGTGCCAGCGCGAAGCGGGACGCCTCCAGGGAGCTCGCGTCACCGGTCGCGCTGGTGTCGCCCCCGCAGGCCGTGGTGTTCACGGTGACCGTGGTTCCCGGAGCCGCGCTCGCCGGGGTGATCTCCAGCGGGCCCAGTTCGTCCCCGTACGCCGAAGGTGCGGCGGTGCAGAGGCCGAGCGCGGCGGCGGCGAGGGCCGCGGCGGCGGTGCCGGTCACGAGGCGGGCAGGACTGCGCATGGGGGGTTCCTCCGAGCAGGGGGCGCTGGCGGGTGTGTCCTGGCTCCGAGCTAACGGCCGGGCGGCCGCCCACGCCTGCTGACACCAAGTCAGCTGTCACCCGTTCGGACCGGCGCTGCCTCCTTGCCACGCGGTATGCGTGCAGGTCAGGGCGGTGATGGTGGGGGAGGTGCGGCACTCTGTGGCGGCCGGTGCCGATCGGGTGACGACCCTCGAAATAAATGTGTCGCACATCACATGCATGACCTTGTGGTCGAGGGGCACACGCATCACACCCCCCACGGGACGGCGTCTCCTCGCCGCCTCCGGCCGCCGCCCTCATCGGACCCGCCCCCCCTGGGTCCGATGAGGGCGGCTCCGCTTCCGCAGCTCCGCCTCCTAGGACGGAGCGGCGGCGGACCACTCGACGACCGGCGGCCGGACCCGCGCGCAGAGCGGCCGGCCCGTGGCGTCGGAGAGCGGCAGCCGCGCCGTGAGGTGCCCGGAGCGTGCGGCCGCTTCGAGGACGTCCGCCCCGATGTCGGCGAACATCAGCTTGGCCCGGCGGAACATCGAGAAGAGGCCGTTCTCGTCGACCGTGCCCCACGACAGGTAGACGAAGCGCCCGCCGAGCCTGTCCTGCACGTACGGCCCGCTGATCTCGACACCGCCCGCACCGCCCGCACCGCCCGCACCGCCCGCACCGCCCGCACCGCCCGCACCGTCCGCACTGTCCGCGCCGACCGCGGAGACGGTGGCGGAGGCGGCAACGGCGGTGGCGGTGCAGTCCAGCGTCCAGGAGGCGGACGCGGCGTCACCCGGAAACAGCCCGAGGAGTTCGCCCGGCCGGTCCTTGCGCTGCACGCCCACGTGGATGTTCTCGTAGCCGGCGAAGTCGCCGCCGGGCCCGCAGGCGCGGCCGGGCAGGCGTGAGCCCTCGATGTGGATCTGCATGCGCGACTGCGGGCCTTCGGTGGGGATCTCCATGTGCCCCATGGTCCCCTCTCGGGGCCACGCCCCCGACCGGCCGGGCACCGAGGCGTGCCCCGCCCCTCCGGCCGGCCCGTGCGCAGAGACGGCTCCCGCCCACCCGGGGCCGGAGGTCTCAGACGGTGTCCCAGGGCGCCTTCCCGTAGGCCGCGTCCAGCCGCTTCATCAGCTCCTCGTCCACCGTGAACGCGGTGTCATCGATCCGCCGGACCGGCGCGATGCCCTGCGAGTTGGTGACGAACGCCGACCGGTAGGCCCCCAGCCCGTCCAGCGTCACCGGGCTCCGCCGCGACCGGACCCCCGCGCCGGGAAGCTCCTGCTCCAGCAGCGCCATGGTGGTACCGAGCAGCGCGGGCGCCTGTGGCCAGACGACCGATTCGCCGTCCCAGAAACCGATGTTGGTGAACGACCCCTCGGTCACCGAGCCGTCCGGCAGGGTCAGCACCGCATCGTCGAAGCCCGCGCGGGAGGCGAGATTCCCGTAGTACGTCTGGCCGAACTCGCCGGGACGCTTGAGGTGCGGCACGGCACGGGCGTACGGGACGGACATCATGCTCTTCGGCTCGGTGGACATCCGCGCCGGGGCGCGCACCGTGACCATGACGGTCGTCCCGGTGGCCCCCGGCGGCAGGAAGCCGTGCACCCGCACCGAGCCGTCGACGGCCCCCGCGCCCTGGAGCGCGTGCCGGATCAGCTCGCGCACCCGGCCGCCGTCCAGCGGGAGTTCGAAGATCGCCCGGTTCGCACCGTCCAGCCGGTCCAGGTGCAGCCCGAGTCCGCGCACCCGGCTCTCCCTGACCTGCATGGCCGTGAAATGGCCGTAGTTGAAGAAGGCGGCTGTCCGCAGGTCGTCCTCGGTGGCCGGATGTCCGTCGAACTCGGCGTACGGGACCGGTGCGGCTGCTGGCGTCGTCATGCGTACCACCGTATGCCGACACGCGCGGCGGAGGGGCGGTTGCCCGGCGCTTGACCTCAACCGTGGTTGAGGCGTGAGCCTCTTCGTATGGACCTCAACACCGCTGACTCCACAGCCACAGCCACCGCACCCACTTCCGCCACCGCACCCACTTCCGCCACCGCCACCTCGTCCGGCGACGCCCCTCTGAAGGTCGCGGTCATTCTCGCCAGCAATCGCGAGGGCCGCTTCGCCCCCGTCGTCGCCGACTGGTTCCTCTCCCGCAGCGACGGCCACCCCGCCGTCGTGACCGACCTGGTCGATGTCGCCGGACTCGACCTCCCGACCGTGCACTCGTACCGCCCCGCGCCCGAGGCGGCGGACCGGCTGGCCGAGGCCGCGGGCCGGCTGGCGGCGGCCGACGCCTTCGTCGTCATCACGCCCGAGTACAACCACTCCTACCCGGCGCCGCTCAAGAACCTCATCGACTGGCACCACGCCGAATGGCAGGCCAAACCCGTCGCCTTCGTCTCCTACGGCGGGGTCTCCGGCGGGCTGCGCGCGGTCGAGCACCTGCGGCAGGTCTTCGCCGAACTGCACGCCGTCTCGATCCGCGACACCGTCTCCTTCCACAACGCCGGCGCGCTCTTCGACGACGAGGGCAGGCACCGGGACCCGGCCGGTGCCGACGCCGCCGCGAAGTCGCTGCTCGACCAGCTGGTGTGGTGGGGCCGGGCGCTGCGGGACGCGAAGGAGGTGCGGCCGTACGGTGGTTGACCTGGCGGCAGCGGGTCCGGCCCCACCACACCAACTGGTCGAGCAGCGCCGGCTACCTCGGCCGGGTGGCGGCGGAGACCGCACAGGTCACCTCGGGAGGGAGCCCGGGGCCCCGGCTCCCGTGAGGAGGCGGGCTCACCGTCCCTCCGCCGCGAGGGCCGATTCCACACCGGGCTCCCGGGGGCCCAGGAAGTGCGGGTCGGGCCTGAACAGCGCCTCCAGGGCCGCCTTCCCCGACGCGGCGAGCTCCCGCGTCCCGCCGTAGTACCAGGTCGCATCGTGTGTGGCGTCGACCCCGACGCCGTACGCGTCGATCCCCGCCGCACGGCACAGGGCGATAGCCCGCCGGATGTGGAAGCCCTGGGTCACCAGCACGGCCTGCTCCACCCCGAAGATCTTCCTGGCCCGCACGCACGAGTCCCAGGTGTCGAAGCCGGCGTAGTCGCTGACGATCCTGCTGTCCGGCACCCCGTGCTCGACCAGGAACGTGCGCATCGCGTCCGGTTCGTCGTACTCCGCCCGGCTGTTGTCACCGGTCACCAGCACGACCTTCACCTTCTCGGCCCGGTACAGCCCGGCCGCCGCCCGCAGCCGGTTCGCGAGATACGGGGACGGCTTCCCGTCCCACAGCCCCGCGCCGAACACCACGGCGACCTGCCGCGCGGGCACGTCCGCCGCCGTCCTGACCCGGGCGTCGGCCACCGAGTGCATCCAGGTGGCGGGGGCCAGGCCCAGCACACAGGCGACCATCACCCCCTGCACGGCCCGGCGCCGCCCCGGCCGGGTCCGTGGCAGCCGGGGCCGCAGCCGGGCCGCCGTTCTCCTCAGCCGGCCCCGGCCCACCCCTGCACCCCGTCGCTTCAGCCGCATGAGAGCGCCCTCGTTCCTGTCTTTGTCCTGTGCCGTACCGGACTGTCCCCCTATGACTTGACGTCAGGACGGCCCAAAGGGTTCTGCGTGATCGCCACCGCCCGCCCGGATCCGCCGGCCGGTGCGCGGCCGCCGCCGTCCGACAGCGCCCGGGGCCGTGCGGTGAGGCCGCGGCAAACACCCGTGACCGCCCCGCAACGACGCGGCAACCTGCATCCGGCACCATCGGTTCATGACGGAGCCGGCACCGGAACACCCTCAGGAGTCCCCGCCCCTCGACACCACCGCCCAACTGCTGACCCGCATCACCGCGCAGCTCGGGTCCCAGCTCGGCCACGTCTCACCGAACGGAACCCGACGGCCCGTGCACCGCACCCGGCACCAGCCCGCCCCGGGCCACGCGAGCCCCCTGGCCCCCGCCGCCTCCGTCCCGGCCCCCGCCCTGGTCGCCGTCGCGCACGGCAGCCGGGACCCGCGGGCGCTGCGCACGGTGACGGAACTGCTCGGCCGGGTGCGGGAGCTGCGGCCGGGGCTCGACGTCCGGCTCGGCCACATCGAGCTGAACGCACCCCTCCTGCCGGCGGCCCTGGACGCCCTGGGCAACGGCGACGCGGTCCTGGTGCCGCTGCTGCTGGGCCGCGGCCACCACGTCAAGCGGGACATCCCCGAGGCCGCCGCCGGCGCCCCCGCTCTGCGCACCCGGACCGCCGCGCCGCTGGGACCGCACCCGTTGCTGGTCGAGGCGCTCCACGGCCGGCTCGCCGAGGCCGGCTGGCAGCCCGCGGACGACGGGAACCGCGACAGCGCCGTGGTCCTCGCCGCCGCCGGTTCGCGCGACCCCGAATCGGCCGCCGACACCCGCCGCACCGCGCACCTGCTCAGTGAACGGCTCGGCGGGGTGCCCGTCGTTCCCGCCTATGCCTCCGCCGCGA
This sequence comes from Streptomyces sp. NPDC087428, assembly GCF_044744085.1. Lineage (NCBI taxonomy): Bacteria > Bacillati > Actinomycetota > Actinomycetes > Kitasatosporales > Streptomycetaceae > Streptomyces > Streptomyces sp. NPDC087428. The sequence goes on along the minus strand of NZ_JBIUXR010000001.1, from coordinate 96,702 downwards.
CGCCCACCGTCCGGGCCGCCCTGCGCGCGCTGGCCGCCCGCGGCCGCCGACGGGTCGCCGTCGCCTCGTACTTCACCGCCCCCGGACGCTTCGCCTCGGCCGCTGCCCAGGCCGCGCCGTGGATCGCCGCGGCCCCGCTCGGCGCGCACCCGGCGATGGCCCGGCTGCTGCTGCACCGCTACGACCAGGCACGGACGACCGGTGCCCCGGCACACGAAAATCGGATGAACGCACATTTCCTGGCGTCCGCCTGAGCCCTCCTGTCACCCCGGCCGATTACTGTCGACCTCATGGAAGGCACGCACGGCACGCACGGCACGCACGGCACGCACGGCACGCACGGTACGCACCACACGCAGGAATCGGACACGGCTCCCTACGGCGCCGCCGACGCCGAGCGCTGGGACACCGAACCGGACAAACGGCCCGGCCGCACCGCCTTCCAGCGCGACCGCGCCCGCGTGCTCCACTCCGCCGCGCTGCGCCGGCTCGCCGGGAAGACCCAGGTGGTCACCCCCGGCACCCGCAGCTACGCCTGGGACGCCAGCCCCCGGACCCGGCTCACCCACTCCCTGGAATGCGCCCAGGTCGGCCGGGAGCTCGGCGCCGCGCTCGGCTGCGACCCCGACCTGGTCGAGACGGCCTGCCTCTCCCACGACATGGGACACCCGCCCTTCGGCCACAACGGCGAGCAGGCGCTCAACGACTTCGCCTCGGACTGCGGCGGCTTCGAGGGGAACGCCCAGTCGCTGCGCCTGCTGACCCGGCTCGAACCGAAGCGGTTCGTCCCCGACCCCCGTACCGGCGAGCTGGTCAGCGTCGGACTCAACCTGACCCGCGCCGCGCTCGACGCCGCCACCAAGTACCCCTGGCCCCGGGGCGCACACCCCACCGACCCCGGCTCACCGAAGTTCGGGGTCTACGAGGACGACCTGCCGGTCTTCGACTGGTTCCGCGAGGGCGCCCCGCAGGACCGCAAGTGCTTCGAGGCCCAGGTGATGGACTGGTCCGACGACGTGGCGTACTCCGTCCACGACTTCGAGGACGGGCTGCACGCCGGGCACATCGACCCCAACTGCCTGGACGCCGAACCGGAGCGGCAGGAGATCTGGCAGGTCGCCATCGGACGGTACGTCCCGGCGGACACCGACCCCCAGGAGCTGTCCGAGGCCCTGGACCGGCTCATCGGCCAGGACTGGTGGCCGCACGGCTACGACGGCTCCGCCGTCGCCCAGGCCCGGCTGAAGGACGCCACGAGCCAGCTGATCGGCCGGTTCTGCCTCGCCGCGGAGAGCGGCACCCGCCTGGCGTACGGCACCGGCCGCCTCGGCAGGTACGGCGCCGAGCTCGTCGTACCCCGCGAGGCGCGCAACGAATGCGCGGTGCTCAAGGCGGTCGCCGACCGCTACGTCATGCAGCGCGCCGAACAGGAGGCGATCCGCGCCGAGCAGCGGATCGTCATCGCCGAGCTGGCCGCGGCGCTCACCGCCCGCGCGCCCGAGGGCCTTGAGCCGCAGCTGCGGGCGCTCTACGAGGCCGCGCCCGACGACCGGTCCCGCAAGCGCGTCCTGGTCGACCAGATCGCCGCCCTGACCGACGCGTCGGCCCGCACCCTGCACCACTCGCTCACCACGCCCGGCCGATGACCCCGCACCGGACCCCTCCCACGCGGTTCCCGCTCCGGCGAAGACCGGCCCGGCCCGCACCGGAGGTCACCCCGTACGGGTCCCGCCCGCGCATGTCCCGCCGCGGTGGGGCGCGGCGGGGCCGTCCGGCCATGTGACAGGTGGTGTGCTGGGTACGCGTACCGCGTCGCCCCGCCGCGTACCTGCCACCCTGGTCCCCGTGGTGCGGCACCGGTCCGCGGACCGGCCCATGACCACGGGGTGTGACCTGATCGGGTCACACCCTCTTTCGCCATCACGCTGCGTGCGGGACGCTCGCAGTTGGCGCCGCGCAGCAAGCACCGAGGAGGCATCAAGTGGTCGACGCACATCGGACGTTCGTCATTGTCGGCGGAGGACTGGCCGGAGCGAAGGCGGCGGAGACGCTCCGCTCCGCGGGTTTCAGCGGCCGGGTCATCCTGATCGGCGATGAGCGCGACCATCCCTACGAACGCCCACCGCTCTCCAAGGGGTACCTGGCCGGAAAGGAGGAACGCGACAGCGTCTTCGTCCACGAGACGGCCTGGTACGCGGGGGCCGACATCGAGCTCCACCTCGGCCAGCCCGTCACCGTGCTGAACCGCGACGCCCGCTCCGTGGAGCTCGGCGACGGCACCGTCATCCACTACGACAAGCTGCTGCTGGCCACCGGCGCGGAGCCGCGCCGCCTCGACATCCCCGGTACCGGCCTGGCGGGCGTCCACCACCTGCGCCGCCTCGCCCACTCCGACCGGCTGCGCAACGTCCTGGCCGCGCTCGGCCGCGACAACGGCCATCTGGTGATCGCCGGAGCCGGCTGGATCGGCCTGGAGGTCGCGGCGGCGGCCCGCGGATACGGCGCGGAGGTCACCGTCGTCGAACCGGAGGCGACCCCGCTGCACCGGGTCATCGGCCCCGAGCTGGGCCAGCTCTTCACCGATCTGCACAGTGACCACGGCGTCCGCTTCCACTTCGGCGGCCGGCTCACCGAGATCGTCGGCCAGGACGGCATGGTGCTCGCGGTCCGCACCGACGACGGCGAGGAGCACCCCGCCCACGACGTCCTCGCCGCGATCGGGGCCGCCCCGCGCTCCGCCCTCGCCGAGGCGGCGGGCCTCGACATCGCACCGCGCGCCCAGGGCGGCGGCATCGCCGTGGACGCCTCCCTGCGCACCAGCGACCCGCACATCTACGCCGCCGGTGACGTCGCCAACGTGGCCCATCCGCTGCTCGGCACCCGGCTGCGGGTGGAGCACTGGGCCAACGCGCTGAACGGCGGCCCGGCGGCGGCCCGCGCCATGCTCGGCCAGGACGTCTCCTACGACCGGGTGCCGTACTTCTTCTCCGACCAGTACGACCTCGGCCTGGAGTACTCGGGCTGGGCACCGCCCGGCAGCTACGACCAGGTGGTGATCCGCGGCGACGCGGGCAAGCGCGAGTTCATCGCGTTCTGGCTGAAGGACGGCAGGGTGCTCGCCGGGATGAACGTGAACGTGTGGGACGTCACCGACACCGTGCAGGAACTGATCAAGGCCGGCCGGCCGGTCGACCCGGACGCGCTGGCCGACCCCTCCGTGCCGCTGGATTCACTGATCTGAGCGGTCCGGAGCGCCCCGTGCCGGAGCCCGCCGGGCCCCGGCACGGGCGGACCCGGGCACCGCGGGCGGCCCGCGTCACACCCCGCCCGCGCCATGGCTGTCACCGCCCACCCGTAGACTTCACCCGTGGCAGGCAGGATCAATGACGACGACGTGAAGGCGGTCCGGGACGCGGTCCCGATCGACGCCGTCGTTTCCGAGTACCTCCAGCTGCGCAACGCGGGCGGTGGGAACCTCAAGGGCCTGTGCCCCTTCCACGACGAGAAGTCCCCCTCCTTCCAGGTCAGTCCGAGCAAGGGTCTCTTCCACTGCTTCGGCTGCCAGGAAGGCGGCGACACGATCGCCTTCGTGATGAAGATCGACCACCTCCAGTTCTCCGAGGTGGTCGAGCGGCTCGCCGCCCAGGCCGGCATCACCCTGCGGTACGAGGAGGGCGGGTACAACCCCTCCCACCAGCGCGGTGAGCGGATCAGGCTGGTCGAGGCGCACAAGGCGGCCGCCCAGTTCTACGTCGAGCAGCTGGACGGCCCCGAGGCGGAGATCGGCCGCAGGTTCCTCGCCGAGCGCGGCTTCGACCAGGCCGCCGCCGCCCACTTCGGCGTCGGCTACAGCCCGGCCGGCTGGGACCACCTCACCCGCTATCTGCGCGGCAAGGGCTTCAGCGACAAGGAGCTGATCGCCTCCGGCATCTCCCAGGACGGCAGGCGCGGCCCCATCGACCGCTTCCGCGGCCGGCTGATGTGGCCGATCAGCGACACCGCGGGCGACATCGTCGGCTTCGGCGCCCGCAAACTGCGCGACGACGACAACGGCCCGAAGTACCTCAACACCCCCGAGACCGCGATCTACAAGAAGTCCCAGGTGCTGTACGGCATCGACCTGGCCAAGAAGGACATCGCGAAGGCCAGCCGGGCCGTCGTCGTCGAGGGCTACACCGACGTGATGGCCTGCCACCTCGCCGGGATCACCACCGCCATCGCCACCTGCGGCACCGCGTTCGGCGGCGACCACATCAAGATCCTGCGCCGGCTCCTGATGGACAACGGCAGCGCCCGGGTGATCTTCACCTTCGACGGTGACGCGGCCGGCCAGAAGGCCGCCCTGCGCGCCTTCGAGGACGACCAGAAGTTCGCCGCCGAGACCTACATCGCGATCGCCCCGGACAACATGGACCCGTGCGATCTGCGGCTCGCCAAGGGCGACGAGGCCGTCCGCGACCTGGTCGAACCCCGCACCCCGCTCTTCGAGTTCGCCCTCCGCCAGATCGTCGGCCGCTACGACCTGGAGACCCCGGCGGGCCGCGCCGCCGCGCTCGACGAGGCCGCCCCCGTCGTCGCCAAGATCAAGACAGGCAGCGTGCAGCGCGAGGTCGCCGTCCAGCTGGCCGGCTTCGTCGGCATCCTGGACCAGGAGTACGTCGTGCACCGGGTCAACCAGCTCGCCCAGTGGGCCCGCGGCCGGGGCGGCGACCAGCGAGGACCCGCGCGCTCCTCCTCCCGCTCCGGCGCCCCGCACCAGCAGGCCCAGCCCTCCGCCGCACCCTCACGCCCCTCCGGACCCGCGCTCAACCTCCGCAGCCCGGCCCACCGCACCGAGCGCGAGCTGCTCAAGCTCGCCCTGCAGAAGCCCGCCCTGGTCTCCCCGGCCTTCGACGCCTACGGGACGGACGAGTTCACCGCCCCGCCCTACGCGGCCGTCCGCGAGTGCATCGCGGAGGTCGGCGGCGCCGAGCTGGGTGTCGCGGAGACCCGCGAATACCTCGTCCAGGTGCTCGACGCGACCCCCAACGAGACCGTGCGCAAGCTGGTCACCGAGCTGGCGGTCGAGGTCTTCCGCGGCAAGTCCATCGACGAGGCCTACGCGGGCGAGCAGCTCGTCCAGGTCCGGCTGCGCGCCGTCGACCGCCGGATCAACGACGTCCAGGGCAGCCTCGCCCGGCTCGGCAGCAACGTCGCCCCCGACCACCTGGCCGCCGCGCAGAACGAGGTCTGGGTCCTCCAGCAGTACGCCCAGTCCCTGCGCGGCAACGGAGCCGACGCGCTCTGAGGCCCCCGGACCGCCCCCGGTGACCGTCCGGTCACCGGGCGGACTCAGAAAGTCCCCGCACGCCCCTCGTGGCAGCTGTGTGTCGTACCCCACACTGGGTGGCGGTGCCTGAGTCATCGGAGCGCGGCCGGCCCACCGAACGGTGGTCCTCCATCCCCGCGGTCCGGCAGCGATCACCTGGAGGTCGCCCCCGTGCAGACCCGGACCGTGACCACGACCGAGCATGTCTCGGCGATCCCCGCGCAGCACCGGGCCGTACGTCATCCGGAGGCCGCGGCGGACCCGCCGCCGCACGTGCCCGAACCGCGGCAACGGCCCGGGGAATCTCCGGACCCGCAGGACACCCCCGACCCGCCCGAGGGGGTCATGGAGGAGTCGACGGAGCTGCCCGAGGCCCCGGCGCGGCGCGGACGGCCGGACACGAGCGGGCCGTCGTCCGATCTGTTCCGGCAGTACCTGCGGGAGATCGGCCGCATCCCGCTGCTCACCGCCGCCGACGAGGTGGAGCTCGCCCGCAGCGTCGAGGCTGGCCTGTTCGCCGAGGAGCGCCTCGCCCGCACCCCGGACCCCGACACCCGGCTCGCCGTCGATCTGGACCGCCTCGTCGTCATGGGCCGGATGGCCAAACGCCGCCTCATCGAGGCCAACCTGCGCCTGGTCGTCTCCGTGGCCAAACGCTACATCGGCCGCGGACTGACCATGCTCGACCTGGTCCAGGAGGGAAACCTCGGACTGATCCGGGCGGTCGAGAAGTTCGACTACGCCCGCGGCTACAAGTTCTCGACGTACGCGACCTGGTGGATCCGCCAGGCCATGTCCCGCGCACTGGCCGACCAGGCGCGGACCATACGGGTCCCGGTCCACGTCGTCGAACTGATCAACCGCGTCGTGCGGGTCCAGCGCCGGATGCTCCAGGAACGCGGCTACGAGCCGACTCCCGAGGAGGTCGCCGCCCAGCTCGACCTGACCCCGGAGCGGGTGGGCGAGGTGCTGCGCCTCGCCCAGGAACCCGTGTCGCTGCACGCCCCGGTCGGCGAGGAGGACGACGTCTCCCTCGGTGATCTGATCGAGGACGGGGACGCCGCCTCCCCGGTCGAGTCCGCGGCCTTCCTGCTGCTGCGCGAGCACCTGGAGGTGGTGCTCTCCACGCTCAACGAGCGCGAGCGCAAGGTGGTCCAGCTGCGGTACGGGCTGGCCGACGGGCGGCCCCGCACGCTGGAGGAGATCGGCCGGATCTTCGGCGTGACCCGTGAGCGCATCCGCCAGATCGAGTCCAAGACCCTCAACAAACTGCGGGACCACGCCTTCGCCGACCAGCTCCGCGGCTACCTCGACTGAGTACGCGTATCCGCGCACGCGCCGGGGCAGCCGCGGGGCGGCCGGGAAACGGGGTCAGTCGACCTCTGCGACCGCCTGCGCGAACTGGGCCGCGTACAGCCGCGCGTACGCGCCCTGCGCCGCCAGCAGCTCGTCGTGCGTGCCCTGCTCGACGATCGAGCCGTTCTCCATCACCAGGATCACGTCGGCGTCCCGGATGGTGGAGAGCCGGTGTGCGATCACGAAGCTCGTACGACCGTGCGCCAGGCGCGCCATCGCCTTCTGGATCAGCACCTCGGTACGGGTGTCGACGGAGCTGGTGGCCTCGTCGAGCACCAGTATCACCGGGTCGGACAGGAACGCCCGCGCGATGGTGATCAGCTGCTTCTCGCCCGCGCTGACGCCGGTGCCCTCGTCGTCGATCACCGTGTCGTAGCCGTCCGGCAGGGTACGGATGAAGCGGTCGGCGTGGGCCGCCCGCGCCGCCTCCTCGACCTCCTCCCGGGTGACCTCGCCCGCCGCGCCGTACGCGATGTTCTCCGCGATGGTCCCGCCGAACAGCCAGGTGTCCTGGAGGACCATGCCGATCCCGGACCGCAGGTCGTCGCGCGACATCGTCGCGACGTCCACCCCGTCCAGGGCGATCCGGCCGCCCGTCACCTCGTAGAACCGCATCAGCAGGTTGACCAGCGTCGTCTTGCCCGCGCCGGTCGGGCCGACGATCGCGACCGTGTGACCCGGTTCGACACTCAGCGACAGGTCCTCGATGAGCGGCTTCTCCGGGTCGTAGCGGAACGACACGTGCTCCAGCGAAACGCTGCCGCGCAGCTCCTCCGGGTGCGCGCCCTTGCCCGGCGCGGGATCGGCGTCCTGCTCCTCGGCGTCCAGCAGCTCGAAGATCCGCTCGGCCGAGGCCACCCCGGACTGCACCAGGTTCGCCATGGAGGCGACCTGGGTCAGCGGCATGGAGAACTGCCGCGAGTACTGGATGAAGGCCTGCACATCACCGATCGACAGCGAACCGGAGGCGACGCGCAGCCCGCCGATCACGGCGATCAGCACGTAGTTCAGGTTCGACACGAACATCATCAGCGGCTGCATGATCCCGCTGTTGAACTGCGCCTTGAACCCGGCCTCGTACAGCGCGTCGTTCTGCTCGGCGAAGTCCCGCGCGGACTCGTCCTGCCGGCCGAAGACCTTCACCAGGGTGTGCCCGGTGTACATCTCCTCGATGTGGGCGTTGAGCTTGCCCGTCACCTTCCACTGCTGGACGAACTGCGGCTGCGAGCGCTTGCCCACCTTGGTCGCCACGACCACCGACAGCGGCACCGTCACCAGCGCGACGAGCGCCATCAGCGGCGAGATCCAGAACATCATGATCAGCACGCCGACGATGGTCAGCAGCGAGTTGATGAGCTGGCCCATCGTCTGCTGCATCGTCTGCGAGATGTTGTCTATGTCGTTCGTCGCCCGGCTGAGCACCTCGCCGCGCTTCTGCTGGTCGAAGTACGACAGCGGCAGCCGCGACAGCTTCGTCTGGATGTCCTCGCGCATCTGGAACACGACCCGGTTGATCACCCGGATCGACAGCCGCGTCGACACCAGCATCAGCAGCCCGGCACCGACGTACACGGCCAGCGCCGCCAGCAGCACCCGGCCGATCGCGTCGAAGTCCATGCCCTGCCCGGGGACGAAGTCCACCTTGGAGAGCATGTCGGCCAGGCCGCTGTTGGACCTGTGCAGGCCCTCGATGGCCTGCTCCTTGGTCGTCCCCGCCCGCATCTGCCGCCCGATGACCCCGGCGAACACCAGGTCGGTGGCCTTGCCGAGGATCTTCGGGCCGACCACCGAGAGCGCCACGCTCAGCGCACCGGCCGCCAGCATCACGTACAGCGTGGCCCGCTCGGAGGCGAAGCGCTTCAGCAGCCGCTTCGTGGAGCCCTTGAAGTCCATGGACCGCTGGGTCGGTGCCCCGCCCGCCATCATGCGTCCGCCAGGCCCGGCCATTACGCGGCCTCCGCTTCCGTCAGCTGGGAGAGCACGATCTCCCGGTATGTTTCATTGCCGTCCATCAGCTCGTGATGACTGCCGGAGCCGACGACCCGGCCCTCGTCCATCACCAGGATGCGGTCGGCGTCGCGGATGGTGGACACCCGCTGCGCGACGATCACCACGGTCGCGGCGGCGGTCTCCCGCAGCAGTGCCGCGCGCAGCGCGGCGTCCGTTGCGTAGTCCAGCGCGGAGAACGAGTCGTCGAAGAGGTAGATCTCCGGCTGCTGAACCAGCGTCCGGGCGATCGACAGCCGCTGTCTCTGCCCGCCGGAGACATTGGTGCCGCCCTGCGCGATCGGTGCGTCGAGACCGTGCTCCAGACCCTCGACGAACTCCTTGGCCTGCGCGACCTCCAGCGCGTGCCACAGCTCCTCGTCGGTCGCGTCCGGGTTCCCGTACCGCAGGTTGGTCGCGACCGTTCCCGAGAACAGGTACGGCTTCTGCGGGACCAGGCTCACGGTCTTCGCCAGCAGCGCCGGAGCCAGCGTCCGTACGTCCGTCCCGTCGACCAGCACCTGGCCGTCCGTCACGTCGAACAGCCGGGGTACGAGACCGAGCAGCGTCGACTTGCCGCTGCCCGTCGACCCGATGATCGCGGTCGTCTCGCCGGGCCGGGCCACCAGGTCCACCGACCGCAGCACCGACGCCTCCGCGCCGGGGTAGCGGAAGTTCGCCCCCCGGACCTCCAGATGCCCGTGGGCGCGCAGTTCGGTCACCGGATCGACCGGCGGCACCACGCTGGACTCGGTCTCCAGGACCTCCTGGATGCGCTCGGCACAGACCTCGGCGCGCGGCACCATCATGAACATGAAGGTGGCCATCATGACCGACATGACGATCTGCATCAGATAGGAGAGGAACGCGGTCAGCGCCCCGATCTGCATCCCGCCGCTGTCGATCCGGTGCGCGCCGAACCAGACGACGGCGATGGACGACACGTTCACGACCGTCATCACGGTCGGGAACATCAGTGCCATCAGTCGGCCGGTGGACAGTGCCACGTCCGTCAGCTCGGTGTTGGCGCCGCGGAACCGCTTCTCCTCGTAGCCGTCGCGGACGAAGGCGCGGATGACCCGGTTACCGGTGATCTGCTCGCGCAGCACCCGGTTCACGGTGTCGAGCCGCTCCTGCATCGTGCGGAACAGCGGACGCATCCGCTTCACGATCAGGCTCACCGCGATCCCGAGGACCGGCACCACCGCGAGGAGCACCGCGGACAGCGGGACGTCCTGGCCGAGCGCCATGATGATGCCGCCGACACACATGATCGGTGCCGAGACCATCAGCGTGAACGTCATCAGGACCAGCATCTGGACCTGCTGGACGTCATTGGTCGTACGGGTGATCAGTGACGGCGCGCCGAACCGGCCGAGCTCACGCGCGGAGAACGACTGGACCCGGTCGAAGACCGACGCCCGGATGTCCCGGCCCAGTGCGGACGCGGTACGGGCACCGATGTAGACGGCCCCGATGTTGCAGACCACCTGGGCGATGCTGACGACGATCATGGCGCCGCCGTACTGAAGGATGTAACCCGTGTCCCCCTTGACGACACCGTTGTCGATGATGTCGGCGTTCAGGGTGGGCAGATAGAGGGCGGCGGAGGTCTGGAGCAGCTGGAAGACCACCAGCAGCGCGATCGGTTTCTTGTACGGACCGAGACAGGTCCGCAGGAGTTTTATGAGCACGCGTGTCTCTCGGAGTCGGCATAGGTCGGGAGTCGACCCAGTTTCCGGCACCGCCCACCGGGACCGCGAACGTTTTTATTCAAGTCCAGGTCAAAAAAAAGACCGGGTCCATAATTCTTCCGCCCAACTCCGCGCCGCCCCCCGGCGGTCTCACCGAAGGCAGGCACCCCGGCGCGCGCCGTCGACCGCCGGACGCCCCGGCGCGCGGGATGGAGCGCCCCGCGTATCAGCGCCCCGGATGTCAGCGCCCCGGATGTCAGCGCGCGGTGTCGAACGCCCCGGGGTGGATCTGGTCCCGCGTCGCCACGTACTGCTGGCGTACCGCCTGGCCGACCGCCAGCTCCTCGCCGGGATCCAGCACCTGCGCCGCGGCGTCCTGCCAGACCGGGGGAGTGCGCGGATCGAGCGTCCCCTGCGAGACCCCCAGCGCCCAGGCCGCCTGCCGGGCCGCACCCAGCGCCGCGTACTGGGCCGGCTCCGGCACGACCACCTGCGTCCCCAGCAGCATGGGCGCGAACGCCCGCACGGCAGGCAGTTCGGCGGCGGCGCCCAGCAGGAACACCCGCCGTACCTCGACCCCGCGGCCGCGCAGCACGTTCAGCGCGTCGGCCAGCGAGCAGAGCATCCCCTCGAACGCGGCCCGCGCGAGGTGCTCCGGCTTCATCGACTCGCGCCGCAGCCCGCTCAACGTCCCCGCGGTGTGCGGCAGATGCGGGGTCCGCTCACCCTCCAGATACGGCAGGAGCACCAGCCCGGAGGCGCCCGGCGTCGACTTCAGCGCCAGCGCCGACAGCTCCTCCAGCCCCTCCACGTCCAGCATCTCGGCGGTGCCGCGCAGCGCGCGTACCGCGTTCGACGTGTGCACCACCGGCAGGTGCATCCCGGTGGCGTCCGCGAACGAGGTGATCATCCCGGTCGGATCGGCCAGCGCCTCGTGGTGCACCGCCATCACCGAGCCGGAGGCCCCCAGCGACACCACGGCGTCGCCGACCCCGACCCCGAGGCCGAACGCCGCCGCCATCGTCTCGCCGGTACCCGCCGAGATCAGCAGCCCCTCGGGCGTCGTCCCGGCCGCCTCGCAGGGACCGAGCACCTCGGGCAGCGCCGCCTCCCGGCCGAGCGCCAGCCGCACCAGGTCCGGCCGGTAGGACTCACTGCCCGCCGACCAGTAACCGGTCCCTGACGCGGCACCCCGGTCGGTCGTCCGCCGGGCCGGGCGGCCCAGCAGCTGCCACACCAGCCAGTCGTGCGGCTGGAGCACGGCGGCGACCCGCTGTGCCGCCTCCGGCTCGGTCCGCGCCAGCCAGCGCAGCTTCGACACCGGCTGAGCGGCCTGCGGCACCGCCCCGACCGCCTCGGCCCAGGCCTGCCGCCCGCCCAGCCCGTCGATCAGATCGGCCGCGGCGACCTGCGCCCGCTTGTCGTTGCCGAGCAGCGCGGGGCGCACGAGATTGCCCTGCCGGTCCAGCGGTACGAGCCCGTGCTGCTGCGCGGACACCCCGATGGCCTGCACGCCTTCGAGCAGCCCGCCGGTGGCCGCCTCACCGAGTGAGAGCAGCCACGCCTGCGGATCGACCTCGGTGGCCTTCGCCTCCACGGGGTGTGCGGCGTACCCCTGGCGCAGTACGGCACCCGTGTCCGTATCGCAGACCACGATGTGCGTGAAGGCGGATGAACTGTCCAAGCCGGCGACTATGCCCATACACAGATTCTGCCGCACCGCCGGACCGTTCCCGTACCGGCGGTGCGGCAGACATGACGACGGGGCCTCAGGTGTTGGTCGTTCCCCAGTCGTCCTCGCCGTTCGCGCCGCGCCCGCGCATCGACCGGACCCGGTCCGCGACGGACGCCGGCACCTTCTCGCCGACCTTGTCGCCCACCACGTGGTACGCCTTCCCGGCGAACTCGCGGCCGCTCTGGGCGGCCGACTCACAGGTGTTGCGCACGGCCGGGTTCTGGGCGAACTGGCGTGCGGACTTCTTCAGCTGCTCGTAGCGCTCGCGCCCGGCACGTGTGCCGAGTACGTAACCGAGGGCCACTCCGGCGATGAACGTGAGCCGGTACCGCATGGCTGCCACCCTTCCTTCACTCCGTGCGACGTGTGCTGCCCGCCTACCCGCGGACACCGGAGATCACCCCGGCCGATACCGATTGGCAAAGCACCCCCCTGCTTGCGCTAATGTATGTGTCGCAGCGAACGTCCGCCGCCCGGCAGCCGCCAGGCAGGTGTCGTTCGAGGCGACGCAGCAATCCCCTGTAGCTCAATTGGCAGAGCAGCCGGCTGTTAACCGGCAGGTTACTGGTTCGAGTCCAGTCGGGGGAGCGCGATCCCCTGTAGCTCAATTGGCAGAGCATTCGGCTGTTAACCGGAGGGTTACTGGTTCGAGTCCAGTCGGGGGAGCGGAACGGAAGAGGGCCCTGCGGGGTCCTTTTTCGCGTGCCCCGAACCGGCCCTCCGGCGGTCCGGTCCGGTGGTGCGGGTGGGGCCGGCGTGACTCTTTCGCGTCAACTTCACGTCGCCCGGAACCAGGCACGGAGCAGCGCAGTCTTCATGGTCACGAGTACCCGGGCATCCGGAGCGAGAGATCGTATGACCGGCTATGCTGCGGCAGACGGCGCGCACACATGTACGCGCCAGGCCGAAAAGGGGCGGTAGCTCAGCCGGTTAGAGCAGCGGACTCATAATCCGTCGGCCGTGGGTTCGAGTCCCACCCGCCCCACCACAGCAGAAACGTTGTGACCAGTGGGAACGCCGTTGCGACGCTAGCCGGGGCACGGCATGCGCCGCGCGAACGCCGCAGCGACTCGCCGCAGGGCTCCTTCGGATGGCTCACGGCATGGCCGGTGAACGCCTGAGCGGTGACATCTCGTACACGGTGATGTGGCGGACTGGTGGCTCCCGAACAGGGCAGAACCAGCGCCAGACCTTCGACGACGAAGGGGCGGCGAAACGGTTCCGCGACCTGGTGAATGGTCACGGACGGCAATGGCCGCCGGAGTGGGTCAAGGATGAGGGTTTCGTCAAGCCGGGCGAGCCTGAGATGCCGAACTCGGAGAAGCTCTCTGTCTACGCGCACGCCTACGTGGGGCTGCTGACGGACATGTCAACGACACCGAGGACGACGAGATCTCCCTCGAACCCGAGGAGTACGCACTCCTTGATCAGTCGAACGGCGGAAGCGCAGTGCGATGGAAGGCGGATACATGAGGCGCCCCTTGGCCGAGATCGCCTTGAAGGCCCTCGGAGCTGGCCCGCCGGTGGCAACCGCCGGTAGTGACCCCGCCGCAGAACCGACCGTCGCGGATGTCTGGGCAGAGTGTGATCTCGGATTCGTACTACTGCTTCACCGCAGGGATGACGGTTACTTCGCAGAAGAGGTGTACTACTCCCTGCGCGGCCGCGACGACGGGGCGGAGGAGGGATGGGCCGCCTGCGATCACCTCAGTGGTGGTCTCCTGGGTTTCGACCCGGAGGACGCGACGTCCCGCGAGGAAGTACTCGCCGGGCACGCCATGGCGATCGTCACGGAATCGGAATCCATGGTCTATACCGGCAGGTCAGTCGAGAAAGAGGGTGACGAACTGCTGCGCGTCGTGGAGCTCCTCGTCTCCGCGGAAGCCGACGTTCTCGAGATCGAGAACCTGACCAGGCCGTCTCAATATCGACGCTCCTTGTCTTCGGCTCTGGCCTTGCTCGTGCTTCTCCCCGGTGACCGTATCCGTGTCCGCGCGGCGCGCTCCACGCGATCCGGGTGCATTCCTGTCGGCGAGGTCATCGAGCTGTCGCACCCGCCCGATCCGGCAATGCGCGGTGACTGGTTGTGATTGCCGCAACCTCCCATGCGAACTGTCGAGCCAGGGATGGCGGCTGACCTTGCCCGCAGCCTGCGGCGGGAAGTCCAACGTCGCCGGCGTGTTCCATGTCTGCGAGCCCACGAGGGCGGAGTTCCTCTACTCGTCCACCAGCTCGGCCCATCGGGACGAGTTGGTCGAAGAGGTGGATGATCTCTGCCATCTCTCGCCGGGCACCGGAGCGGGCAGCTCACCCGTGGACGTCGGTTCGCCCGTGAGGAACAAGCGTTCCGAGGTACCGGCCTCCAGCCCCAGCGAACCCGTGCCGCCCTGCGCGAGGACGGTGGTCCCGCCACCCGCCGTGCGGCGAGTGCGCACCTTGCTGCCCCGGTGGTCGAGGAAGTCGACGCACTCCTCGGCGTCGACGCGCAGATCGAAGGCGGGGCCGGTCGTGGTCGCCCCTGCCGGATTCCTGGCCTCAAGGATTCTCCAAAGACCCGAAGAGCTCTGCCACGCATTCCTCTGCCGTACTTCTGCGTGCGCGGGGCCGCCGGGACCGGTCGATACCATCCTTCGTGACCGAATCCCTGACCGAAACGACGGGCGAGGCAGATGAGCCCGCCCCTCGCTCCCGCATATTCGCCGACCTGACCCCGCTGCGGACCTCTCCCGACTACCGGCGGCTCTGGTTCGGGAACACGGTCTCCTGGGTGGGGCAGGGGATGACCGCGCTCGCCGTGTCGCTCCAGGTGTACGACCTCACCGGATCCGCCTTCTCCGTCGGGCTGATCGGTTTCTGCTCGCTCGTGCCCCTGGTCGTCTTCGGGCTGTACGGCGGTGCCATCGCCGACACCGTCGACCGGCGGAAGCTGGGACTGGCCAGTGCCTTCGGGTCGTTCGTCCTCTCCGTAGGGCTGGTGGCGATCACCGTCGCCGGGGTGGAACGGGTGGGGCCGCTGTACGCGGTCGTCGCGCTCCAGGCCGTCTGCTTCGCGCTCAACTCACCGGCCCGCAGTTCGATGATCGCCCGCCTCCTGCCGGCCGAACAGCTGCCCGCCGCCAACGCGCTGAACTCCATGACCAGCACCACCGGCGCACTCGTCGGACCGATGCTCGGCGGGCTCATCGTCGGCTGGTGGGGATACCGGGCCGCGTACGGCATCGACGCCGTCACCTTCACCGCCTCGCTCTACGCGATGTGGCGGCTGCCCTCGATGCTGCCGGACCGGGCGGAGGGCGCCGCCGGCCCCGGGAAGCGGGCGTCCGTCATGGACGGGCTGCGGTTCCTGGGCACCAGGCCCAACCTGCGGATGACGTTCTTCACCGACATGTGCGCCATGGTGCTCGCCAGCCCCCGCGCACTGTTCCCCGTCGTGGCCGTCGTCTGGTACGGGGGCGACGCGAAGACCACCGGGCTGCTGGTCGCGGCCCCGGCCATGGGAGCGCTGCTGGGCGGGGTGTTCTCCGGCTGGCTGGGGAAGATCCGGCGGCACGGGCTCGCCGTGCTCCTCGCGGTCGCGGGCTGGGGCACCGCCATCGCGGTGTTCGGGCTGACCCGGCAGCTCTGGCTCGGGCTGATCTTCCTGGCGCTCGCGGGGGCGGCCGACACCACCTCGATGGTCTTCCGCAACACCATGCTCCAGGCCGCCGTGCCGGACGAGATGCGCGGGCGGCTCCAGGGCGTGTTCATCGTCGTCGTCGCGGGCGGCCCGCGGCTCGGCGACTTCCTCGCCGGATCGGTCGCCGATCTCGTCTCGCCCGGCGTGGCCGTGACCGGGGGAGGGATCGCGTGCGTGGTCGCCGTGGCGGTGCTGGCCCTGCGGTGGCCCCGGTTCGCGCGGTACGACGCACGCGACCCCGAGGCGTAGGGACACGGTCCGGGCTCCACGTTCCGGCCCCGCGCCCGTACCGGGGCCGCGGGTCCGTCAGGCGACGTCCGCGAGCTTCGCCAGCTCGTCCGTCAGGCGACGTCCGCGAGCTTCGCCAGCTCGCCCGTCAGGCGACGTCCGCGAGCTTCGGCATCTCGCCGCCGGTCGTCGTGCCGTCGATCAGCGAGAACGGTGCGCCCTGCGGGTCGGTGAGGGCCGCGAACCGGCCGAACGGGATGGTCAGCGGGCCGAACCGGAGCTGTGCCCCGAGCGCCTCGGCCTTCTCCACGGCCGCGTCGCAGTCCGCGACGGTGAAGTACACGTTCATGTACGGCGGCACCTCCGGAGGGAAGTCCTCCGTCATCCTCATCCGGCCGAGCACCGGGTCCGCGCCCAGGTCGTAGAGCGCGAAGTCGACCGTGTCGTCCTCCACACGCTTCAGCCCGTACCCGAAGACCGCGCGGAAGAAGGGGTCCGCCTTCTCCGGCTCCCGGGTGAAGACCTCGCCCCAGCTGTAGGCGCCGGGCACATCGCGCGCGCCGAACCCCTCGTGGCTGCCCGACTGCCAGACCCCGAACGCGGTTCCGCCCGGGTCGCGGGCCAGCACCATCGTGCCGAACTCGCCGACCCGCATGGGCTCCACCAGCACCTCGCCGCCGTGCTCGCGGATCTTCGCGGCGGTGGCCGCGGCGTCCGGCGAGGCGAGATAGAGGGTCCAGGCGGCCGGTACCTCATGACCGGGGACGGGCGGCATCAGGGCGGCGACCGCCTTGCCGTCCACGTACGCCTGGGTGTAGTTGCCGAACTCGGACAGCGAGTCGCCGTACGTCCAGCCCAGCAGCTCACCGTAGAAGCGTTTCGCACCCGCGAGGTCACCGAACGTCGCGTCGGCCCAGCACGGAGTGCCCTCTGGTTCTGCGGCCATGACCTGGCCTCTTCTCTTCACTCGAAGATTTACCCCTTTTATTACGCTATCGACCCACCGCTTCCCGTGCGCGCCGAACCCGCCCCGGCCCCCGGCGGGCCGGGCCGTACGACGGAGCGGGCGACCCCCAGGTCCACCAGGTCCTGCGGACGCAGCCGCAGTTGGTCCGCCGTGGCGTGCACCTGGTCCGGGGAGCGCTTCAGGATCGCCGCCGCGAGCTCCGGGGCGATGACCGAGAAGTAACTGTCGGCGGTGACATGGGTGTTGTCCGGTGCGGCCAGGGCCAGTGCGCCACCCGAACCGCCCTCCCCGATCACCAGGGTCGTGACGGGGACCCGGGCGGCCGCGATCGCCGCGAAGGCGTCGGCGATGGCCGCGCCCGCGCCGGCCCGTTCCGCCTCGGCGTCGTTGGCCGCGCCCGGGGTGTCGACCAGGGTGAGGACCGGGACGCCGAGCCGGTCGGCCAGCCTGATCACCCGGGCCGCGGTGCGGTAGCCCGCCGGGCGGGTCGCGGTGCCGCACTGGGCGACGTACGCGACGGGCCGCCCCTCGCGCAGCCCGAACCCGCAGAGCAGCCCGGGGTCCGTGCCCCCGCAGCGGTCCCCGTGGAGCGGGAGCCGTGGCCCGAAGTAGGCGTCCAGATACGCCCCGGCGCGCGGCCGCGACGCGGACCGGGCCCGGACCACCGCGTCCCAGCCGGTGCGCGGGAGTCCGGTCGCGGAGAGCGCGGCCGGCACCGGCGCGGGTTCCGGCACGGAGTCGCGGTGGGCGAGCGCCCGCAGCCAGTGGCCCAGGACCGCGGCCAGTTCCTCCGGCGGGACGATCGCGTCGATCTGGCCGGCCGCCAGCTGGCCCTCCGCGGTGTACGCGAGGGGGTCGGCGCCGTGCGGCCGCACCCGGGAACCGGCGAACCCGACCTGGGCCCCCGGCAGCGCCAGGATCACATCGGCGCCCGCGCCCAGGGTCGCCCAGCCGCCCCCGGTCGTCGGGTCGCGCAGGACCGCGAGCTGCGCCGGACCGGCCGCCCGCAGCCGCGCCGACGCACGCGCCACCCGGTGCAGCTGGGTGAGCGCGATCATGCCCTCCTGCATCCGGCTGCCGCCCGTGGCGATCAGCGAGACCAGGGGGAGCCGCCGGGTCACGGCCTCCTCGTACGCCGCCTCCAGCCGGTCCCCGGTGCGCTGCCCGAGCGAGCCGCCGAGGAACCCGAACTCGAACGAGACCAGGACGCAGCGGCGGCCGCCGAGGGTGGCGACGCCGTGCACGACGGACTCCCGCTCACCGGTGCGGGCGGTGGCCCGCGCCCGGGAGTCGGCGTATCCCGACCAGCCGAGGGGCCCGTCGGCCTCGGTGTCCTCGCGCGGGGCGGTGGACTCGGTGAAGTCGGCGGTGACGGCGGCGATCGCCGCACGGGCCGACAGCCGGTCAGCCATGGAGCGACCGCTTCATGATCTTGCCCAGGTCGTTGCGCGGCAGCGCGTCCAGGTAGCGGACGGTGCGCGGCCGCTTGTGCGGGGAGAGCTGGGCCGCGACATGCCCGGCGAGCTCGTCGGCCGAGGGCGGGGAGGAGGGGTCGGCCGGCACCACCCAGGCGACGATCCGCTCGCCCAGGTCCGGGTCGGGTTCGCCGGTGACGGCGGCCTCGCGGACACCCGGGTGCTCCAGGAGGGCGTTCTCGATCTCACCGGCGCCGATCTTGTGGCCGCCGCTCTTGATCAGGTCGGTGGCCTTGCGGCCGATGATCCGTACGTACCCGTCGGGGTCGAGGGTGGCCATGTCCCCGGTACGGAACCAGCCGTCGGCGGTGAGGGCCGCGGCCGTCGCGTCGGGGCGGTTGAGGTAGCCGGTGAACAGGTTCGGGCCGCGCACCTGGATCTCACCGATGGACGCGGGGTCCGCGAGCGCGCTGCCGTCCTCCTCGACCAGGCGGAGTTCGACGCCGCGCAGCGGGGCGCCGACGGTGCCGGGGCGCGGTTCGCCGTCGGCCCGCACGCC
This sequence comes from Streptomyces sp. NPDC087428, assembly GCF_044744085.1. Taxonomy (NCBI): domain Bacteria; kingdom Bacillati; phylum Actinomycetota; class Actinomycetes; order Kitasatosporales; family Streptomycetaceae; genus Streptomyces; species Streptomyces sp. NPDC087428. Next base: position 77,778 of record NZ_JBIUXR010000001.1, on the reverse strand, counting down.
CGTGTTCATGAGCGTCTCCGTCATGCCGTACCGCTCGATGACCCGGCGGCCGGTCGCCGCCGCGATCCGCTCGTGGTCGTGGACCGGCAGCGCGGCCGATCCGGAGACCAGCAGCCGGGCGCCCGCCAGGGCCTTCGCGAGCCCGTCGGACGCGGCGGGGACCGCAAGCGCTTCCGCGAGCCGGTGGTACATCGTCGGCACGCCGAACAGCATCGTGCCGCCCGACTCCAGCTCCCGGGCCACGCCCTCGGTGGAGAACCGGCCGAGGTGGCGTACCGAACCGCCCCGCCGCAGCGGACCGAGAATGCCGAGGATCAGCCCGTGCACATGGAACAGCGGCAGTGCGTGGACGAGGACGTCGTCGCCGGTCCACTGCCAGGCGTCCTCCAGCGCGTCCAGGGTGGCGGCGACGGCCCGGCGCGGCAGCACCGCGCCCTTGGGCGGGCCGGTGGTGCCGGAGGTGTACACGATCAGGGCCGGGGCCTCGGGGGAGGGCTCGACGAAGGAGGAGGCGGAGGCGTCTCCGTTCGCGGGGGCCGTGTCCGTGTCCACGTCGACCCGGGTCAGCGCGGCCAGCGCGGGCGGCAGTACGTCACCGGGCGCGGCCAGCACCGTCGAGGGGGCGCTGTCCGCGACGATGTGCGCGAGCTCCCGCTCACCCGTCTTCGGGTTGAGCGGCACGGCGGGCACCCCCGCCCGCAGCGCGGCGACCACCGCGACCACGGTCTCCGGGGCCGGGGCGGCCCAGACCGCGACCCGGCCCGCATCGGCGATCCGGGCCGCGAGCGCATCCGCCGCGGTGGCCAACTGCGCGTAGGTCAGGGACTGTTCGCCGAACCGGACGGCTTCGCGGGCGGCCGGCGGACCGGCGGGATCCTGGAGTGCAGGCAAGAGTGGCATCACTCTGCGAACCCTAGACAGGCGAAGCGCTTCCGTCCCCGGAAAGTGTCCTGAACCGGCGCCGGATGGCTGTACGAGGCATCCGGCGGGAATTTGGATACGACCTTGACATATTAATTTTGCGTTGCCAGCATGCAAAAAGTTCACTCCGGTAGGGCATCTCGGCGCGGCAGGTGAGAAAGAACCTGGCTGCATCGCCGCTCGCCCGGCAGTACCCGCACGTCGCAAAGCGCGACAGCGCCTTGCCTGACAACCCCACGCACCGTCAGGAAGGAAGCGTTCATGCCTCTGTCCCCACCCCTGTGGTCCAGAATCGTCACCGCACTCACCCTGGTCGCCGCCGGCGGCCTGGCCGCGGGCACCGCGGCGGCCGCGCCCGCGGCCCCCACCGCGGCTCACGCGGCGGCCGACATGCCCGCCGCCGACTACCAGCAGGTCCAACTGGCCCTCGGCGCCGACGAACTGGGCGAGGCCATGTCCCTGGCCGTCCTGCCGGACCGGTCCGTCGTCCACACCGCCCGGGACGGCACGGTCCGGCTCACCGACGCCTCCGGGGCGACGAAGACCGCCGCCAAGCTCAATGTCTACACGCATGACGAGGAAGGGCTGCAGGGCGTCGCCGCCGATCCGGACTTCGCCACCAACCGCTACCTCTACCTCTACTACTCACCCACCCTGAACACCCCTGCCGGTGACGCCCCCGTCAACGGAACGGCCGCCGACTTCGAGCCGTGGAAGGGGCACCTCAACCTCTCCCGGTTCACCCTGAGGACCGACGGGACGCTGGACACCGCGAGTGAGAAGGTCGTCCTCGAAGTCCCCAACGACCGCGGGCAGTGCTGCCACGTCGGCGGTGACATCGACTTCGACGCCGCCGGGAACCTCTACCTGACCACCGGCGACGACACCAACCCGTTCGAGTCCGCCGGCTACGCGCCGATCGACGAACGCACCGAGCGCAACCCGCAGTTCGACGCCCAGCGCTCCTCGGGGAACACCAACGACCTGCGCGGCAAGCTGCTGCGGATCAAGCCGACCGCCGCCGGCGGCTACACTGTCCCGGCCGGCAACCTCTTCGCCCCCGGCACGGAGAGGACCCGGCCGGAGATCTACGCGATGGGCTTCCGCAACCCGTTCCGGATGTCCGTCGACAAGCCGACCGGCACCGTCTACATCGGTGACTACGGCCCCGACGCCGGCACCACCGACGCGAACCGGGGCCCCAGCGGCCAGGTCGAGTTCGACCGCGTCACCGCCCCCGGCAACTTCGGCTGGCCCTACTGCACGGGCACCAACACCGCCTCGGAGACGTACAACGAGTACACCTTCCCGAGCGGCCCCTCCGGCGCGAAGTACGACTGCGCGGGCGGCCCGGCCAACAACTCCTTCCGCAACACCGGCCGGCCGACGCTGCCCGCCGTGCAGCCCGCCTGGATCAGGTACGCGGGTGACGCGGGCTCACCGCCCGAGTTCGGCGGCGGCTCCGAATCGCCGATGGCCGGACCCGTCTACCACTACGACGCGGACCTCGACTCGGCCGTGAAGTTCCCCGCCTCGCTCGACGGCCGCTTCTTCGCCGCCGAGTACGGCCGCAAGTGGATCAAGCCGATCGAGGTGAAGGCCGACGGATCGCCCGGGACGATCGACAGCTTCCCGTGGACCGGGACCCAGGTCATGGACTCCGCGTTCGGCCCGGACGGTGCGCTGTACGTCCTGGACTACGGCACCGGCTCCGACAACCAGGCGCTGTACCGCGTCGAGTACCTCGCGGGCAGCAACCGCTCCCCGGTCGCCAAGGCCGCCGCGGACCGCACCTCAGGACCCACCCCGCTCGACGTCGCCTTCTCCTCGGCCGGCAGCGCGGACCCCGAGGGCGGGCCGCTGAGCTACGCCTGGGACTTCGGTGACGGCGCCACCTCCACCGACGCGAACCCGCACCACACCTACACCACCGCCGGGACCTTCAACCCGACCCTCAAGGTCACCGACCCCGAGGGCCTCACCGGCACCGCCAGCCTCGTCGTGACAGCAGGCAACACCGCCCCCACGGTCACCCTGACCACGCCCGCCGACGGCGCACTCTTCTCCTTCGGCGACTCCGTGCCCTTCACGGTCACCGTCACCGACCCGGAGGACGGCACCGTCGACTGCGCGAAGGTGAAGGTCACCTATCTGCTCGGCCACGACAGCCACCGCCACCAGATCACCTCGAAGAACGGCTGCTCCGGCACCATCGACGTCCCCGTCGACGGTGAGCACGACAGCGCCGCCAACATCTACGGGGTCTTCGACGCCGAGTACACCGACGCCGGCGGACTCACCACCCACAGTGCCCACATCCTCCAGCCCCGGCACCGGCAGGCCGAGCACTTCGCGGCCCAGTCCGGCATCGAGGCCGCCCAGCACGGGACGGCCGAGGGCGGCGCCACCGTCGGCTTCACCGACAACGGCGACTGGATCTCCTTCGAGCCGTACGCCCTGGCCAACGCCACCGGAGTCTCGGCCCGGGTCTCCTCCGCCGGTCCCGGCGGCACGCTGGAGGTGCGCGCGGGTTCCCCCACCGGCACCCTGCTCTCCACCCTGACCGTCGCACCCACCGGCGGCTGGGAGACCTTCACCGACGTCTCGGCGGACGTGAGCAACGCACCCGCGGGCCCGACCGAACTCTTCCTCGTCTTCAAGGGGCCCACGGGCCGGGGGAATCTGTTCGACCTCGACGCCTTCACCTTCGAGACGGAGGGGTGACCGACTCATGAGACGCCAACTCTCGCGGCGCGTACGCCACATCGCCTGCGCCGCCGCACTCGCACTCGGAGCCGCGTTCCTGGCCCCCGCCCCGGCGGGAGCGGCCGCGGCCGCCGACCCGTACGACGTGCTGGTCTTCTCCAGGACCGCCGGATTCCGGCACGACTCCATCCCGGCCGGCATCACCGCGATCCGGGAACTCGGCGCGGCGGACGGCTTCGACGTCACCGCCACCGAGGACGCCGCCGCCTTCACCCCTTCGAACCTCGCCGGGTACGAAGCGGTGGTCTTCCTCAGCACCACCGGCGACGTCCTGGACACCGCGCAGCAGGACGCCCTGTCGGCGTACGTCGACGGCGGCGGCGGATTCGTCGGCGTCCACGCGGCCGCCGACACCGAGTACGACTGGCCGGCGTACGAACACCTCGTCGGCGCCTGGTTCAAGAGCCACCCGGCGATCCAGCAGGCGAAGGTCGTCACCGAGGACCACGCACACCCGGCGACGTCACACCTCGACGACGTGTGGACCCGGACCGACGAGCTGTACAACTACCGCACCAACCCGCGCGCCGACGTCCATGTGCTCCAGACCCTGGACGAAAGCAGCTACACCGGCGGTGAGATGGGCGGAGACCACCCGATCACCTGGTGCCACCCGCAGCAGCGGGGACGGTCCTTCTACACCGGCCTCGGCCACACCATCGAGTCGTACAGCGATCCGGACTTCCGTCAACTGCTCCTCGGCGGCATCCAGTACGCGGCCGGCGCGGTGCGGGCCGACTGCGGCTCCGGAACCCCGGACCCCGGTGACACCTCCGTGGAGGCGGAGTCGTACACCTCCTCCTCCGGCGTGCAGAGCGCCGCGCACACCGGCGCGGGCGGCGGGGCCACCCTCGGCTACATCGACAACGGCGACTGGGCGGGCTACGCCTCCGTCGAGACGGCCGGGGCCACCTCGTTCACCGCCAAGGTCTCCTCGGCCGGGGCGGGCGGCACCATCGAGGTGCACTCCGGCTCCGCCACCGGACCGCTGCTCGGCTCGGTGGACGTCGCCCCGACCGGCGGCTGGGAGACCTTCACGGAGGTGACCGGCGCCCTCACCGCCACCGGTTCCGGCCCGCTGTTCCTCCGGTTCACCGGGGGAGCGGGCTCCCTGTTCGACATCGACAGCTTCACCCTGGCCAAAGGGCAGGACACCAAGGCGGCGGGCTCCTCCAACGTCCACCTCTTCTACTACCCCTGGTACGGCACCCCGGAGACGAACGGCAGCTGGCGCCACTGGGAACAGGGTGGCCACGCCCCGCCCGACGACATCGGCGCCGACCTCTACCCGAAGCTCGGCCCGTACGACTCCGGTGACGCCGCCGGGGCCGTCGAGCAGCACATGAAGTGGATCGAGCAGTCGGGCGCCGGAGTCATCGTCTACAGCTGGTGGGGACAGGGCGGTTACGAGGACACCCTCGCCCCGAAGGTCCTGGATGCCGCCGCCCGGCACGGGATCAAGGTCGCCTGGCACATCGAGCCGTACAGCGGCAGGACCGCGGCCTCCGTGGTCGACGACATCGCCTACCTGAACGACGAGTACGGCGACAGCCCGGCCTACTACCGGGACGCCGAGCACGGCAACCGCCCGGCGTTCTACGTCTTCGAGAGCCTGAGGATCCAGGACTGGTCGGCCCTGGACGCGGTGAGCGACAGCGCCGTCGTCCTCGCCCAGACCACCGACACCACCAAGGTCGCGCACTTCGGCGGGATCTACACCTACGACGGCATCGCCGGTGCCACCGCCCCCGGCTGGAAGCAGGCGGGGGAGTACGCCGAGGCCAACGGCCTGGTCTGGGCGCCCTCGGTGGCCCCCGGATACATCGACGACCGGGCCGTGCCCGGCAACACCACACCCACCCTGGGCCGGGAGGACGGCGCCTCCTACGACCTGGAGTGGAACAACGCCCTCGACCCGGCCATCGGCGGATCACCCACCTGGGTCTCCGTGACCTCCTTCAACGAATGGCACGAGGGCAGCCCGATCGAACCCGCGTCGAGCACCCCGCCCGCCGGACACGGCTACCAGACGTACGAAGGGGCGTACGGAAAGACGGGGGCCGCCGCCGAGACGGCCTACCTCGACCGGACGGCGTACTGGGCGGCCAGGTTCGAGCAGCAGCGCACGGCCCCCCGCGCCGCTCGCTGATCAGGTCCACGACGAACGGCAGTGTCCCGGCGGGGACGCTGCCGTTCGTCCGTTGGCGCGGACGGCCTCAGGCGTCCCGCCGGATGGTCCGCATCCGCCCGTACGCGTACACACAGCCCGCCAGTGCCAGGTCGGACAGCAGCATGAACCCGATCGAGTAGGAGCCCTTCGCGCTGTAGATCGCGCCCATCACCAGCGGGGGCACGAAGCCGCCGAGTCCGCCCGTCGCGCCGACGATCCCGGTCACACTGCCCACCTTCGCCTGCGGGGTCACCTGCGAGACCAGGGCGAAGACACTGCCGCTCGCGGTACCCAGACCGGCCGCCATGATCAGCAGCGCGATCGTGCCACCGGGCATCAGCTTCGGGTCGAAGGCCTGCACGATCGCCATCAGGGCGGCCACGCCGAGCGCCGCCGACGAGACCAGCGCCGGGTGCAGCCGGTCCGAGAGCCAGCCACCGATCGGCCGGAAGACCACCGTGACCAGGGCGAATCCGGCGGCCTTCGTACCGGCGTCGGTGGGCGAGAGGTCGTACCAGGTCTTCAGGTACGTCGGCAGATAGACGCCGAACGCCACGATCCCGCCGAAGCCGATGGCGTACAGCGCCGACAGCTCCCAGGTGACCCGCAGCCGTCCCGCCGCACCCAGCCGGTGGGCCAGGGTGTCGGTCGGCACCTGCCGGCCGGGCCGGTCGTTGACCAGCACCGCCGCCAGCGCCGCGTACACCACGAGCGCCCCGGCGACCACGAGGAACGGCAGGTTGCGGCCGTGCTCGGCGATCCGCGGGGTGAAGTACCCGGACAGCGCCACACCGCCCATGCCCATGCCGAACACACCGAGGGCGAGACCCCGTTCCGCGGGCGGGAACCACGAGTTGACGAGCGGGATGCCGATCGCGAACGTCGTACCGCCCAGGCCCAGCAGGAAGCCCACGGCCAGCATCGCGCCGTAGGAGTCCCTCGCCGGGATCAGCAGCAGCACCGGCACGACGGTGAACGCCGAGATCAGCGGGAACATCAGCCGCGCACCGTACTTGTCGGTGAGCGCCCCCACCGGGATCCGGCCCAGCGAGCCCACCAGCACCGGCACGGCGACGAGCAGCGACTGCTGGAACGAACTCAGCCCGAGCCGGTCCTTGTACTCCCCGGACATGGGCGCGATCAGGTTCCACGCCCAGAAGGTGAGCGCGAAGCCGATCGTGGCCATCGCGAGGTTGCGGTACGCGCCGGAGGGCTGCGCGGCGGCCGGAGCGGTGGGCTGACTGGCGGCTGTGTCCACAGGACCAGTCAAGGGCGCGAGCCCGGTACCGGCCCGTCGGCCTGCTCCATCCGTGAGCCGGGGTCTCAGGCGCCCGCGGGCGCCTTTGCGGGCGCCTTGAGAAGTCGCAGTTGCCCGAAAGCTGAGACAATCGCGGTATGGACCGTCTGGACAGGGAAATCCTCGGCGTTCTCCAGGAGGACGCCCGGATCTCGTACCGCGATCTGGGGTCACGGGTCGGGCTCAGCGCCAACGCCGCGGCCGACCGGGTGCGGCGGCTGCGCCGGGACGGCGTCATCCGCGGCTTCACCGTGATCGTCGACCCCGCCGCCGACACCCGGACCGGCCTCGTCGTCTTCATCGACGTGACCCTGCGGATGGACACCACCAACGAGGTCTTCGAGCGGGCGGTGCTGACACTGCCCGGCATCACCGAAGTGGTGCACGTGACGGGCGGGCACGACTACCTCGTACGCGCCACCGCCGCCGACACCGCCTCGCTGGACGCCCTGCTGCGCAGACTCAGACGGGACGCGGGCGTCGCCCACTCCAGCACCAGGGTCGCGCTCAGAGCGGCGCCTGCCAGCTGACGGCGGGCGGCCGCGATCCGTCCTTTTCCCGCCCGTCGTCGCCGACCGTCAGCCGGACCGCGGCCCGGCCGTCGGGCAGCGTGGCCGTCACATCGACCTCCACCTCGATCTCCGACACCCCGGTCCGCCGGTGCGCGGCCGCCAGCGCCCCGCGCAGCGCGGCGAGCAGCTGCCCGCCCACCGGCTCCCGCACGAGGGCGTCCACCGCCCCGGTGAAGTGCACCGACGGCTGGAAGCCGAGCACCGCGGCCGCGCCCCGGGTCTCCCGCAGCACCTGGCCGCGGAAGGTGGTGGGGGCCTCCGCGGGCGGCTGCTGGAGGGCGAAGATGGTCGTCCGCACCTCCTGGATCGTGGAGTCCAGCTCGTCCACCGCCCTGCCGAGCAGCTCGTCGGTCTCCCCGGCGCCGGCCCGGCGGCGGGTCGACTCCAGCATCATCTCGGTGGCGAACAGCCGCTGGACGACGAGATCGTGCAGGTCGCGGGCGATCCGGTCCCGGTCCTCGTACACCGCGAGCTGCTCCCGGTCGTGCTGGGCGTCCGCGAGGACCAGCGCGAGCGCGGCCTGTGAGGCGAACTGCGAGGCCAGCAGCCGGTCCACGGCCGTGTACGGGCGGGCGCCGCGCCGCCGGGGCAGGGCGAGGGTGCCGATGAGCCGCCCGCCGCTCTGCAACGGCAGCATCATGCTGGGGCCGAACCGGGACCGCACGTGGGTGGTCATCCGGGGATCGGTCGCCGAGTCCTCCAGGAAGACCGGCTCGCCGCCCAGGAGCTGGACCAGGACCGGGGCGCCGGGCGCGATGGTGGTGCCCACCAGGCCGGCCGGGTCGTCGAGCGTGGACGCGGCGACGATCTCCATCCCGCCCTCCTCGGTCGGCTGGAGGATCACCCCGGCCGCCGCGTCGCTGAGGATCCTGGCCCGTTCCGCCACGGTCATCAGGGCGTCGGCGGCGTTCTCCCCGGTCAGCAGGGTGTTGGTGACCGCGGCCGCGCCCTCGATCCAGCGTTCGCGCTGCCGGGCCGTCTCGTACGTCCGGGCGTTGCCGATCGCGATGCCGGCCTGCGAGGCGAGGACCCGCAGGAGGGCCGCGTCGGTGTCGGTGAAGTGCGCGGTGGTCTTCTCGGTGAGGTAGATGTTCCCGAAGACCTCGTCGTGCACCCGGATCGGGGCGCCGAGGAACGAGTGCATCGTGGGGTGGTCGGGCGGCACCCCGGTGGATCGCGGGTCGGTGGTGAGGTCGTCGGAGCGCAGCGGCCGCGACTCGTCGATGAGCGCGCCGAGCAGGCCCGAGTGGCTGTCGGGGAGGTCGCCGATGGCCTCCCGTTCGGCGTCGCTCAGTCCGGAGACGAACAGTTCGCGGATGCTGCCGCGCTCGGGGTCCAGCACGCCGAGTGCGCCGTAGCGGGCCTCGGTGAGTGCGGTGGCGGTGTCGATGATCTGCTGGAGGGTGGCCCGCAGTTCGAGGTCACTGCCGACGCTCAGCACCGCCTCCAGGAGCATCGGCAGCCGGGGTTTCCGGGGGATCCCCCTGCGGGGTGCCGTGTCGTGTGGTTCGTCGGTCATCCGCCGTACGACCCGGGGCACTCAGCAGGCGAGCGGGTCGAGGACCATCGGGCGGATCTTGCCGTCCAGCATGGCGCCGAGCCCCAGTACGGAGCAGACGTCGGGCCGCTCGGCGATCTGCACCGGCATCCCGGTCGCCTCGCGCAGCATCTGGTCCAGGCCGGGCAGCAGCGCGCTGCCGCCGACCATCATGATCCCGCAGTCGGCGAGGTCGGCCACCAGATCGGGCGGGCACTCCCGCAGCACCTTGCCGAGGCCGTCCAGGACCGCGGTCAGCGGGCGGTGGATCGCCTGCCGCACGGCGGCGGTGTCGACCTGCACGGAGCGGGCCAGTCCGGTGGCCACGTCCCGGCCGTGGATCTCGGTCACGGCGGGGCCGTGCGGGGTGAGGCCGTTGCCGCTGAGCGCCAGTTGCAAGGGGCGTACGGACTGGCTGGGCAGCATCAGCTCGTGGTACTGGCGCAGGTGCTGGATCACCGCGTGGTCGATCGCGTCGCCGCCGATCGGGATGCGTACGGCGGTCACGATCGAGCCCAGCGAGAGCACCGCGATCTGGGTGGTCGCCGCCCCGCACACCATGATCATGGTGGCGGTCGGCTGCTCGACCGGCAGTCCGCAGCCGACGGCCGCCGCGATCAGGGTGTCGACCAGCTCGACCCGGCGGGCGCCGAGGCCGACCATGGTCTCGACGGCGGCGCGCTGGGCGAGCGGATCGCTGTCGTGCGGGGTGCAGGCGGCGGCGCGCAGCCGCGGCTTGCGGCGCAGTTGCCGGCGGAGCTTCTCGCCGAGCAGCTGGCGCAGCATCCGCTGGGCCATCTCGATGTCCACGACGGTTCCGCCGGAGACCGGGCGGACCACCCGGATGTAGGCGGGGGTGCGGCCCGTCATCTGTTCGGCGAGCGCGCCGACGGCGATGAGCGATCCGGTACGGGTGTTCACGGCGGCGGCGCTCGGCTCGTCGACGACGAGTCCGAGCCCCTTGACGTACACCCGGGTCCGGGCGGCCCCGAGGTCGACGGCGACATGGCAACGGCGCAACTGATCGAGGCTGACGGTCACGGCGGGTCTCCCGAGAGCGCAGATGGGGGTACCGACGGGCAGCCGGCTCTCTCCGTATCGTGCGCCGGTGGGAGGCGTTGTGCGCGCTGGGATGCGCCGTAGGGGGTACGGAGCTGACGGCTCGTCGGCGGCGGGCCGCGCGGTTCGGTCAGCGGGGGAGCAGCCGTTGGAACAGCCCCCAGGTGAACTCGGCGACGTACGGTTCGCCGGTGACCGGGGCGGTGACCGGGGCGGTGATCGCGAGCGCCCAGCGGGTCGGCGCGCTGCCCTCCATCGGGCGGGCCGGCGCGAAGGCCCGCGCGACCTCGTCCACGGTGCACGACCAGGGGAGGAGATCCTCGACCGTGCGCAGGGCGGGGGCGGCCGCGCCGGGGGCCCGCACCAGCCACTCGTTCCACACGGCCCCGCCCGGCCCGGCCATCACCTCGAACCGGAGGTCCGGCCAGAGCGGCACCGGCCACAGCAGGGCGTCGCACTCCAGATCACCGACCGTGCGGCGCAGGGACGACTCGGGTTCGCCGAGCACGGACCGGTAGCGGCGCAACGACCCGCGTCCCCTCGGCGCCCGCAGCATGGCCTGCCAGCGGCGGTTGGCCTCGCGCATCTCGGCGAGCGTGGCGCTCAGTTCGTGCCGGGCGTCCTCGACGAGGCCGGGCTGGTGGTCGGCCATCCTGCGCAACAGGACGAGCTGGAACTCTCGGGGGCCGAAAGGCGTGGCAGCGGTCATGGGAACAACGCTTCCACACAGGATCCGGCGCCTCGGACCACGTACGCGAATCGACGTCCGTCACGGCCGCGTCCGCCCCGGAGCCGACGCCCCCGGACCCGGGCGGCTGCCGGCTCCTGTGGTTCGGCTGAGGCTCTAGAGACCTTCGGTAGCCGGGTCCCGGGCGGGCGGTTCCATGCCCAGCATCCGGCGCAGGAGATCCCGCAGGACCGCGCGGTCCGTGTCGGAGAGGCCGGCCAGCGGCTCGCGGGCGAAGTCGAGGGATTCGCGCAGTTGCCGCGCCGTTCGGGTGCCTTTCTCGGTCGGCGCGGCCAGCTTCACCCGCCGATCGGCCGGATCGGGGCGACGCTCCACCAGGCCGCGCACCTCCAGCCGGTCGACGATGCCGGTCACGTTCGACGGCTCGCACTTGAGCTTCTGCGCGATCCTGCGCATCGGCATCGGCTCCAGGGAGAGGAGCCCGAGGACCCGGGCCTGCGCACCGGTGAGGCTGTGTGCGGCGGCGGCCTCCTCGTACTCCTCGTAGTAACGCGCCACGACGGCGCCGATGAGCTCGACGACTTCGAGGGTCAGTGGGTCTGTACGAGTGGCCATGGCGCCCAGGATAGCCGGTTACTTGACAACATGAAATATCCAGGCGCATGGTTGTTTCACATGGTGAAGCTTTTCCGCTCCGGTCGAACGGCTTTCCGTGCCGCCCGAGACACATCCCGAGACATCGAGGAGACACCGAACCCATGTCAGCAGCACTTCCCACGTCCAGCCGTGAATGGCACCTCGTAGCCCGTCCGCACGGCTGGCCGAAGGCCGAGGATTTCGCGCTGCGTGAGGTACCGGTCACCGCTCCCGCCGAGGGCCGGATCCTCGTCCGCAACCTGCACTTCTCGGTCGATCCGTACATGCGCGGCCGGATGAACGACGTGAAGTCGTACACCCCGCCGTTCAAGCTGGACCACCCCATGGAGGGCGGCGCGGTCGGCGAGGTCATCGCGTCCGGCGACGAGGGGTTCGCGGTCGGCGACCACGTCCTGCACGGCCTCGGCTGGCGCGAGTACGCCGATGTCCCGGCCGAGAACGCCGTGAAGGTCGACGCCTCCCTCGCCCCGCTCTCCGCCTACCTCGGCGTGCTCGGCATGACCGGGCTCACCGCCTACGCGGGCCTCTTCGAGGTCGCCTCCTTCAAGGAGGGCGACGCGGTCTTCGTCTCCGGCGCGGCCGGCGCGGTCGGCAGCCAGGTCGGCCAGCTGGCGAGGATCAAGGGCGCCTCGCGCGTCATCGGCTCCGCGGGCTCCGCCGAGAAGGTCAAGCTGCTGGTCGAGGAGTACGGCTTCGACGCCGCCTTCAACTACAAGGACGGCCCCGTCGCGGAGCAGCTGCGCAAGGCCGCTCCCGACGGCATCGACGTCTACTTCGACAACGTCGGCGGCGAGCACCTCGAAGCCGCGATCTCCTCGTTCAACGTGCACGGCCGCGCGGCCATCTGCGGCATGATCGCGCAGTACAACGCGACCGAGCCGACCCCCGGGCCGCGCAACCTCGCCCTCGTTATCGGCAAGCGGCTGCGTCTTCAGGGCATGCTCGTCGCGGATCACACCGAGCTCCAGGGCCAGTTCGTCCAGGACGTGGCCGGCTGGCTGGCCTCCGGCGAGCTGAAGTACCGCGAGACCGTCGTCGAGGGCATCGAGAACGGCTTCGACGCCTTCCTCGGGCTGCTCCGCGGCGAGAACATCGGAAAGATGATCGTTTCCCTCGGCTGACACGGCCGCAGGGGCACCCGTTAGGCTCATCCCAGGCCGTCGCGATCGTGGGCGCGAGTCGCGGCGCATCAGCAGGAGGATTCACACGTCATGACCATTCAGGACATCGCCGTCGCGTACACCGCTGTCGCCACCGCCGAGAACGGCCGTGACGGCCGGGTCTCCTCGGACGACGGCAAGCTCGACGTGGTCGTCAACCCGCCGAAGGAGATGGGCGGAAGCGGCGCGGGCACCAACCCGGAGCAGCTCTTCGCGGCCGGCTACAGCGCCTGCTTCCAGGGCGCGCTGGGCGTCGTGGCCCGCCAGGAGAAGGCCGACATCTCCGGCTCCACGGTGACCGCCGCGGTCGGCATCGGCAAGACCGAGGCCGGTGGCTTCGGCCTGGAGGTCGCGATCACGGCGACCATCCCGAACGTCGACAAGGCGACCGCGCAGGCGCTCATCGAGAAGGCCCACCAGGTGTGCCCGTACTCGAACGCGACGCGCGGCAACATCAAGGTCGAGCTGTCCGTCGCCTGACCCAGCCGCACCGCCCGCACCACCCGTACCGCGGACAGCGCTCGTACGGAGCCGAGGGCCGCATCCCGTCCGGGGTGCGGCCCTCGGCTCCGTTCAGCCGGTGACGCCGGCCGGCTCGACAGAGGACGTACACCCGGTAGGCGGCGGCGGCCTCACCGATACGCTGACGCCATGCGTGATCTAGGGGCGGGTTTCGGCTATTTGATCAACGGGCAGCGCTGGGTCGCCCGCCACGGGCGGTGGTTGGGCATCGGCCTGATCCCCGGCCTCATCACCCTGGTGGTCTACGCGGGCGCGCTCGTCGGCCTCGGCTACGGGGCCGACGACCTGGCGGCCTGGGCCACGCCCTTCGCCGACGACTGGTCCTCGCCCTGGCTGGGCCTGCTCCGCACCACCCTGACCGTGCTGGTCTTCGCCTTCGGGCTGTTCCTGGCGGTGATCACGTTCACCGCCGTGACGCTGCTGGTCGGGCAGCCCTTCTACGAGTCGCTCTCCGAGGAGGTCGACCGGGCCGAGGGCGGCGAGGTGCCCGAGTCGGGGCTGCCGCTCTGGCGCGAACTGTGGATCTCCGCCCGGGACAGCGTGCGCATCCTGGTCCGGGTCGCCCTGTACGCCGTGCTGCTCTTCGCCCTCGGATTCGTCCCGGTCGCCGGCCAGACCGTCGTCCCGCTGATCGGGTTCTGCGTCACCGGCTACTTCCTCGCCGAGGAACTCACCGCCGTCGCGCTCCAGCGCCGCGGCATGGTGCTCAAGGACCGGCTGGTCCTGCTGCGCGGCCGCCGGCTGCTGATCCTCGGCTTCGGTGTGCCGCTGGGCCTCGCCTTCCTGGTCCCGTTCGTCGCCGTGTTCCTGATGCCGGGGGCCGTCGCCGGTGCGACCCTGCTGGCGCGCGAACTGGTGGGACAGGACGACGACCCCGACGACGACGCGGACGACGGGGCGGCGAACGGCGGGGAGGGCGAGGGCGCAACCCTGCCGCCCGCCCCGCCGCACACCGCCGGCTGAGCGTCAGCTCGTGTGCACCTCCAGCGCGGTGCGGACCGCCGACTCCAGCGCCCCTTCGATCCAGGCGGGCTTGACCGAGGTGTGGCAGCCCGCGAAGTGCAACGGCCCCTCGGCCGCGCGCACATCGGCGAGCAGCTCGGTGTGCTGGCCGGGCAGCAGCACGGACGCCTCGCCGTACGCGTACGGGTCGCGCATCCACGACTGGGTGGCGCCCGCCCCCGTGTAGAAGACCTCGACGCGCTGCCCGTACACGTCCTGCACCCCGCCCAGGGCGTGCGGGTAGCGCTCGTCGTCGTCCAGGGAGTCCCACTTCAGGGCGTCGTCGGCCCAGCTGTACGAGGCGAGGAGGACCCCGCCCTTGCTCGTGCCGACCGGGTGGGAGGGCTGGTACATGAACCGGTTGGCGTTGTCGGTGACCGAGCCGCCGCCGATGACGTGCGCCGCCTCCGGCTGGTTGCGGGCGGTCGCGCGGTACGCCGCGTAGTGCACGCGCTGGTTGGGCGGCAGGTGGCCCGGCGGTACGGAGGGGTGCGCGCCCAGCAGTGAACCGTCGGCCGGTGCCTTGCCGAGCCGGTACGCGTCGTACAGACCGGGCCGGATGCGGTTCAGCTCGGCCTTCCAGTCCTTCTCCTCGAACTCCCACCAGCGGCGGCTGAATTCGAGGAGCACCTTGGTGGCCGTGTCGTAGTGGATCTCGGTGATCGCGCGCCGCTTGCCGTACGAGAGCGCGGGGGTGACCGGGATGTGGCGCAGTCCGGAGAACGGCACGGTGACGATCACCCGGTCGCCGGTGAACGTCTCCCGCACGACCTTGCCGTCACGGCCCTCCGACACCGTCTCGACCCGGACGCCGTCGGCCCCGTGGCTGATCCTGGCGGCCCGGCGGTCCAGCCGCACCAGGTCCTTGACCCGTGCGTACATCGCGTCGGCCAGCGTCGCGGTGCCGTCGGGCAGTTCGTAGAACGCGGTGTCCGGGCTGATCAGGGAGGCCCCGATGAAGCTGTGCACAAAGGCGAGGTGGAGCCGCGAGGTGAGGTTCTCGACGGTGCCGATGAGGTCGATGGTGCGCTCGTCGAGCTTGGCCGCCTCGGTCAGGAAGCGGAACATCGACCAGTGGCCGTAGCGCTGGATGACCCGCGCCCAGCCCTTGACGAGCTCCGAGCCCTCCTTGCCCTCGAACTCCGCGCGCACGGGGGCGAAGGCCTCACGCACGATGGTCGAGGCCGTCTTGTCCTCGAACTCGGCGGGGACCCCGAAGGAACGGTTCACCGCCTGCGGCTTCTTCGCGTAGTCCGCCTTGCGGACCCGGATGCCGTTGACGTAGATCCAGGTGTGGTTGGCGGGCCGGCCGGCCTCGTCGACATCGACGAGGTGGAAGCGGCGGCGCTTCAGCTCGAAGCTGTCCATGAGCCCGGTGACGAGCGGGTGGCTGTCGGGAATCCGCATCGCGCCGGCCTCGGCGTACTGCTTCGGGTCGGCGAACGGCGACTTCGCGTTCTCGTGCCCGCCCGTGCGGAAGGTCTTGATGCGGCCGCCGACCCGGTTGCCGTTGGCCTCGATCACGGTGACGGTGTGCCCGGCCTCGCGGAGCAGATGGGCGGCGGTGAGCCCGGCCGGGCCCGCGCCGATGACCAGCACCTTCTTGGGGGCCTTGCGGCTGCGGGGCAGTCCCTTGGAGAGGAGGACGTCGCGGTAGCGCGGCACCAGCGGCTCGTCCTGCTCGTCGCGCACGAGGATGGCGCGGGCGACGCCCAGGCAGGCGTTCCAGTCGGAACCGGGGGCCGCCGGTACGGGGGCGGCGGGCGCGGGCGCGGCGGGGGAGCCGGGCGCGGCGGCGGCCGGGGTCACGGCGGTAGCGGCGAGGGCGGTGGCGCCTGCGGCGGCACCGGCGATCATGCTGCGCCTGGAGGGCAGGCCGGAGTTCGGTCCGGCGGGCTTGGAAGTCATTCCGCACACCTTGGGGGGCGCGAAACAGGCGCACGTGCGCTTACGCGCGTAGACCATCCGAAAATGACCCGGAAATCACCCGGAGGTGACGCTTGACGATCTTGTCGTGCCGGTATTGCCGCGGCTCATGTCATTCGGCTCAGGTCATTCGGCGGGGGCTCGCGGTCCGTGGCGGAGGCGTCCGTGGTCTCCGGCCCCGCGCCCTGTGCGGTGTCGGGCCGCAGCAGCCGGAGGAAGTCCTGGAAGGCGGCGGGCATGTCCACCGCGTCCGGGTCCAGCAGCCACTGGTACTGCAACCCGTCCATCGTCGCGACCAGGAGCGGCGCGGCGCGCTCCGGCGTGAGCCCGCCCGGCAGCCGCTCGCCGAACTCGGCGCGCAGCATCGCCGTCATGCTCGCCCGGACCTGGGTGTAGCGGTGGGTGAAGAACTCCCGCGCCGGGTGCTCCTCCGTGACGCTCTCACCGAGCAGCGCCGAGAAGGTCTGGACGACGCCGGGGCGCATCGCGTTGTACTCGACGAGCGAGCCGAGCAGTTCGGTCCGCCAGCCGCCGTCGCTGCGGGGCCCGCCGCCGGTGTCCCACTGGTCGCGCTCCTCCAGGACGGCGACGAGCATCGCCTCCTTGGTCGGGAAGTAGTGCAGCAGCCCCTGCTGGCTCAGGCCGACCCGCTCCGCGACCGCGCCCAGGGTGGCGCCCCGGTAGCCGCGTTCCGCGATCACCTCCAGGGTGGCGCGGAGAATCTCCGCCCGCCGCTCCACGCTCCTGGCCCGCACCATCGCCCGGCCCCTTCCCGCCCTCTTCCGATCCTCTTCCAGGACCGTACGCCATGCCTGTATGTTACGTATGAATAACGAACCCTACCGTTCTACCGGGCAGGGGTCACTATGGAGACATCCGGCAGAGGATCTCGACGAGGAGGCACGGCCGTGGCGGACGCGACCACACCCACGCACCCCGAGGCGGCCCGTGAGGCCGCCGCCGACACGGCCCTGGCCGCGCTCGGACTCGACGACAAGGCCCGGCTGCTGGCCGGGCAGGACATGTGGTCGCTGCCCGCGCTCCCCGCTGTCGGGCTGAGGTCCCTGGTCATGTCGGACGGGCCGATCGGGGTGCGCGGCGTCAGCTGGAGCGCCGACGACCCGTCCGTGGCGCTGCCCTCGCCCACCGCCCTCGCCGCGACCTGGGACCCCGCCCTGGCCCGCCGCGCCGGACACCTCCTCGCGCAGGAGGCCCGCCGCAAGGGGGTGCACGTCCTGCTCGCGCCGACGGTGAACCTGCACCGGTCCCCGCTGGGCGGGCGGCACTTCGAGGCGTACAGCGAGGACCCGTACCTCACCGGGGAGATCGGCACCGGCTATGTGCGCGGGGTGCAGGAGGGCGGGGTCGGCACGACCGTCAAGCACTTCGTCGCCAACGACGCCGAGACCGACCGCTTCACCGTCGACAACATCGTCGGCCCCCGCGCCCTGCGCGAGCTCTACCTCGCGCCCTTCGAGCGGATCGTCGCCAACGCCCACCCGTGGGGCATCATGGCCGCCTACAACCAGGTCAACGGCTCCACCATGACCGAGCACCGCTACCTCCAGAACGAGGTGCTGCGCGGCGAGTGGGGCTTCGACGGCTTCATCGTCTCCGACTGGCTGGCCGCCCGTTCCACCGTCGCGGCCGTCACCGGCGGGCTCGACGTCGCGATGCCCGGCCCGAGGACGGTGTACGGGGCGGCGCTGGCCGCCGCGGTGCGGGCCGGTGAGGTCGAGGAGTCCGTCCTCGACACGGCGGCGCGCAACGTACTGCTTCTAGCCGCCCGCGTCGGCGTGCTGGACGGCGCCCCGCCCGCGGTCGCGGAGACCGACCACCCGGCAGCCGTCGACGGGGACGCGCTCGCCCGGGAGATCGCCCGCCGCTCGTTCGTCCTGCTGCGCAACGAACGCGGCGCGCTCCCCGTCGACCCGTCCGCCGTCCGGCGGATCGCGCTCAGCGGCGCCCTGGCCCGCGACGCCCGGGTGCTCGGCGGCGGCTCCGCACAGGTCTTCCCGCACCACATCGTCTCCCCGCTCGACGGGCTGCTCGCGGCGCTCCCCGAGGATGTGCTCGACTACCGGACGGGCGCCGACCCGAACGACGAACTCGCACCGGCGGACAAGGGGTTCACCCTCAAGGCGGTCTGCCGCGACGCGGCGGGAACGGTCATCGGATCGGCCCCGCTGCACACCGGCACCGTCCAGTGGATCGGCACCGACCTGCCCGCGGGCGTGACCCACGAGACGCTGCACGGCGTCGAGATCACCGGCACCTTCACCCCGCGCGACAGCGGCGAGCACGTCTTCGGCACCCGCGGCACCGGAGCACTGACCCTCACCGTCGCCGGCACGGCGCTCTACGACGAGGTGCACCGCGTCAGCGGCTCCGCCGACCCGGGCGAGGCGTTCTTCGGCAGCCCCCAGGAGCGCGGTCGGGTCACGCTCACCGCGGGCGAACCCGTCGAGGTCTCCCTCCGGCAGCTCCCCGAGACCCTCGGCGCCGGCTCCCCGATCCCCGGCGTCTCGTTCTCCCTCTGCCACCTCGGCCCGCGCCGCGACCCCGGCGAGCTGATCGCGGAGGCCGTCGAGGCCGCCCGCGCCGCGGACACCGCGATCGTCGTCGTCGGCACCACCGAACGCGTCGAGTCCGAGGGCTTCGACCGCACCGGACTGCGGCTCCCCGGCTACCAGGACGACCTGGTCCGGGCCGTCGCCGCCGCCAACCCGAACACCGTCGTGGTCGTCAACTCCGGCTCCCCGGTGGAGCTTCCGTGGCGCGAGGACGTCGCCGCGGTGCTGCTCAGCTGGTTCCCCGGCCAGGAGGGCGGCGCGGCGCTGGCCGACGTCCTGCTCGGCGCCGCGGAACCGGGCGGCCGGCTGCCCACCACCTGGCCCGCCGTCCTCGCCGACGCACCCGTCGCGGCTACCACCCCCACCGACGGCGAACTCCACTACGACGAAGGCGTCTTCATCGGCTACCGCGCCTGGGAGAAGGCCGGCACCGCACCCGCGTACCCCTTCGGCCACGGACTCGGCTACACCAGCTGGACGTACGAGGCCCTCACCGTCACCGAGGACGCCGCGACCGTCCGCGTCACCAACACCGGCACCCGGCCGGGCGCCGAGACCGTCCAGCTCTACGTTGCCCCGCGGGCCGACACCGTCGAACGCCCGGCCCGTGTCCTGGCCGGTTTCTGCCGTGTCGAGGCGGCCCCCGGACAGGGCGTCGAGGTGACGGTGCCGCTGGATCGGCGCGCGTACGAGATCTGGGACGAGACGGCGTACGGCTGGACCGTCGTACCCGGTACGTACGAGGTGCAGGCGGCCCACTCGCTCGGTGACGTACGGCTGACGGCACCCGTGGAGATCAAGCCCGAGGAGATCAAGCCCGTCGAGATCCAGCCGGTGGAGCCCACGGCGTAACCCGCGCCCCCAGGTACGGAAGAGCCCCGGAGCGGTCCCTGACCCCGCTCCGGGGCTCTTCCCCGTACCGCCCGTCCTCAGCGCGGCGCCGGGAACCCGTACACCGTCGTCGACACGTACTCCTCGCCCGGCCGCAGCACCGTGCTCGGGAACTCCGGCCGGTTCGGGGAGTCGGGGAAGTGCTGGGTCTCCAGCGCGATCCCGGCGCACGGCCCGAACGGCTCCCCGTCGAAGTGGTCCGCCGTGTAGAGCTGAAGACCGGGCTCCGTGGTCGTGACGGTCAGCACGCGCCCCGACGCCTCGTCGTACAGCTCGGCCACCGGACCCGCCACGCCCTCGTCCAGCACGTAGTTGTGGTCGTACCCCTCGGCCACCGGCCGCGGCTCCCGGAAGTCGAACCGGGTCCCGTCCACCGGCCGGAACTCACCCGTCGGCAGCGACTCGGCGTCGGCCGGAGTGATCCGCCCGGCCGCGATCCGCAGCCGCTGGCCGAGCGCGCTGCCGCTGTCGGCGCCCGCCAGGTTCCAGTACGTGTGGTTCGTCAGGTTGACGACGGTCGGCGCGTCCGTCGTCGCCCGGTACGTGATCCGCAGCGCCCCGCCCTCGTCCAGCGTGTACGCCACCGCGACATCGAGACGCCCCGGGAAACCCTCCTCGCCGTCCGCGGAGACCAGGGACAGCTCCAGCCCGTCCGCGATCTCCCGGGCGCCCCACACGCGCTTGTCGAAGCCGAGGGCCCCGCCGTGCACGTGGTTGCGTCCCTCGTTGCGCGTCAGACGGCGGGTCCGTCCGTCGAGCTCGAAGGCCGCGCCGCCGATCCGGTTCGCGTACCGCCCGACGAGAGCGCCGAAATAGGGACCGGTGTACTTCTGGTACGCGGCGAGGTCCGGCAGCCCGAGCGCCACACCGGTCCGCGCGCCGTCGCGGTCCGGCACCTCGACCGACTGCACGACGCCGCCGTACGTCAGCACACGCACCCGCGTACCGTCCCGCTCCAGCGTCCAGCGGTGCACAGCCGTGCCGTCCCCGAGCGTGCCGAAGTCTTCCGTGCGCAGCGCCGTTCTCGAACCCGTGTCCATGATCACGAACTCTAGACCGGCCGGGCCTCACGCGGGGGGCCGGGCCGCCGTGACAGTGCGGTACGCGATCTCGGCCAGCCGGGCCTGCCCGTTGCGCCCCGGGTGGAACCAGTCCCACTGGCTGAGCTGCTTGCCGGTGAACCGGTAGTCGAAGACCGCCCCGCCGTCGTAACGGCAGCGCTTGTCCTTCGCGCACACCTCGCGCAGCACCTCGTTGTACGCCACCACGCGCTCCTGGACCGCGGAGCGCCGCGCCACCGCGGAGGCGCTCATGTCGTCCGCGTCGGCCAGCATCGACTTGCAGATCCCCAGCTTCCAGATCTGCTTGCCCAACTGGTTGCCGCGCCCCGTCGACCAGAGCCGCTTCAGGTCCGGCACGCTCGACACGTACACCTGCGTCTTCGGCGCGGCGCTGCGCAGTTGCCGCATCGACGCCTCGAACGAGGCACGGAAACCGGCCACCGGTGTCATGACCCGCACCGAGTCCCGGCAGGCGTCGTTGGCGCCGATCATCACCGTGACCAGATCGGGGTCCTCCTTCGCGGCCAGCGCCATCTGCTGCGGCAACTGGGCGATCCGGGCCCCCGTCTCCGCGTGGTTCCAGCTGCGGTCCGCCGCGCCGGAGGCGCCGAGCAGCCGCACCGCGAGGCTGTTCACCCTGCTGTCGGAGCCGGTCGACCAGGAGACCTCGGGGCAGTCCGCCAGCACCGAGCAGGCGTCGAACCCGCGGGTGATGGAGTCCCCGACCGCCGCGATCGATTTCGGGCTGCGGTCCCAGAGCGGGGCCGCCGCCGGGGAGGGGTGTCCGGCCGCCGCGCCCTTCGTCGTGCTGCCCGACCCGGAGTCGCAGCCGGCCAGTACGGCCGTACCGAGACACGACAACGCCGCCAGCGCGGCCAGTGCGGTGCGCGAGCGGTGCCGTACGGCGCGATCCGGCATTCCCTGGTCCCCTCCTGCCCATGCCCCCGGCAAACCCTCTTGGCACCGGTCGGCGGGCCCGCCCGCCGCGCCGGGTGAACACGGCGCGAATCCTGGGCCCAGGACCGACGGTACGTCACACCTCGGACGCCGACGCACGGTAGCTTTTCCCCGTCGAACCAGTGGCTCCCTGAACCGTCCGGCTCCACTCGGGTGGCTTCCGAACATCACATCACGTCACATACTGTCCCTTTTCCGGAGATTAACTCCCGATGCTGTTTACTGATGACAACCTCGGGAAGCGGCCGGAAAGAGACGTTACGGGCGCGAGGCCGCTGGGGAAGGCGAACCTCGTCCCACACTGGAGGTCCCGGTGACGACACGTGGAGTTCTGTACGTTCACTCCGCACCGCGCGCGCTCTGCCCACACGTCGAATGGGCGGTGGCGGGTGTCCTCGGTGTGCGAGTCCAGCTCGACTGGATCAGACAGCCGGCCGCGCCCGGCACCTGGCGGTCCGAGTTCTCCTGGCAGGCCAGGCCGGGCACGGCCTCGAAACTCGCCTCCGCGCTGCGCGGCTGGGATCTGCTGCGCTTCGAGGTGACGGCGGAGCCGTCACCCACCGCGGAGGGCGAGCGCTACAGCTCCACGCCCGAGCTGGGCATCTTCCACGCGGTCACCGGCATGCACGGCGACATCCTGGTCCCCGAGGACCGCCTGCGGGCCGCGCTGGCGCGCTCTGTGCGGGGTGAGTCGGACCTGGAGGCGGAGATCGCCAAGCTCCTGGGCAAGCCCTGGGACGACGAACTGGAGTCCTTCCGCCACGCCGGCGAGGGCGCCCCGGTCCGCTGGCTCCACCAGGTGGTGTGAGCCGGACCCCTCGCCGCAAGCGCCGCTCCTCAAGCCCCTCCGGCGATTGAGGAGCGGGGGTCCGGGGGCGGAGCCCCCGAACAGCCCGCGGCACGGGTGAAGCCCGCCTCCCCACGTGAGGGAAGCGGGCTTCACCCGTACAGCGAGAAAAAGATCACACGCTGCGGAACGCCAGCACCACGTTGTGCCCACCGAACCCGAACGAGTTGTTGATCGCCGCGATCGACCCCTCCGGCAACGGCCGCGGAGCGTCCCGCACGATGTCCGCCTCGACCGCGTCGTCGAGGTTCTCGATGTTGATGGTCGGCGGAGCCAGCCGGTGGTGCAGCGCCAGGACCGTCGCGACGGTCTCGATGCCGCCCGCGCCACCGAGCAGATGCCCCGTCATCGACTTCGTCGCGGAGATCGCGACATGGTCCAGGTCGTCGCCCAGGATCTTGCGCAGCGCCTTCAGCTCCGCGACGTCGCCCTGCGGCGTGGACGTCGCGTGCGCGTTCAGGTGCACGACCTCGGACGGCTTCAGGTCCGTCTGGTCCAGCAGGTTCTGCATCGCCGCGGCGATACCGCGCCCGGTCGGCTCGGGCTGCGCGATGTGGTGGGCGTCCGCGGACAGCCCCTGGCCCAGCACCTCGGCGTAGACCCGGGCGCCGCGCGAGGCGGCGTGCTCCGCGGACTCCAGGACGACGACACCGGCGCCCTCGCCGAGGACGAAGCCGTCACGGGCGGTGTCGTACGGACGCGAGGCCTTCTCGGGCTCGTCGTTGCTCTTGGACATCGCCATCATGTTGGCGAACGCGGCGATCGGCAGCGGGTGGATGGCCGCCTCCGTGCCACCGGCGAGGACCACATCGGCGCGGCCGGTGCGGATCATCTCGACGGCGTACCCGATCGCCTCTGCGCCCGACGCACAGGCGGAGACCGGGGTGTGGACGCCCGCCTGGGCGTTCACCTCGATACCGACGTTGGCGGCCGGACCGTTGGGCATGAGCATGGGCACGGTGTGCGGGGAGACGCGGCGTACGCCCTTCTCCTTGAGCACGTCGTACTGGTCGAGCAGGGTGATCACGCCGCCGATACCGGAGGCGATGACCGAGCCCAGCCGCTCGGGCTGGATCTTGGCGTCCTCACCGGCCCTGCCGGTGAAACCCGCGTCCGCCCACGCCTCACGGGCCGCGATCAGCGCGAACTGCGCCGAGCGGTCCAGCTTGCGGGCGAGCGGACGGGGCAGGACGTCGCCCGGGTCGACGGCCGCGAGGGCCGCGATCCGGACGGGCAGTTCGGCGAAACGTTCGCCCACGAGAGGCTTGACGCCGGAACGGCCGGCCATCAGACCTTCCCAGGTCGATGCGGAATCGCCACCCAGCGGAGTGGTTGCGCCGATACCGGTGACGACCACGGTGCGATTGGTCGAGTTCACTGGAAAATCTTCTCCACGTGTAGAGGGTCGTGAATCAGCGGCGCCACCGCCGGGTGGCGACACACGAACTGGATCAGGCCTGGTGCTTGAGGATGTAGTCAGCGGCGTCGCCGACCGTCTTGAGGTTCTTGACGTCCTCGTCCGGGATCTTGACCTCGAAGCGCTCCTCGGCGGCGACGACGACCTCGACCATGGACAGCGAGTCGACGTCCAGGTCGTCGGTGAAGGACTTGTCCAGCTGGACGTCCTCGACCGGGATACCGGCGATCTCATTGACGATCTCGGCGAGACCTTCGAGGATCTCTTCCTGCGTGGCGGCCATGTTGGCGCTCCTTCGGTGTATATCTGCTGGGTTCGGGTGTCCGGGCCGAAAAGACCCGGTGTGCCTAGGGGAGGGTAACGACCGTCGCGGCGTAGACGAGACCCGCCCCGAAGCCGATGACGAGCGCGGTGTCGCCGCTCTTCGCCTGACCGGTCGCCAGAAGCCGCTCCATAGCGAGCGGAATCGAGGCGGCGGAGGTGTTGCCGGTGGTCTCCACGTCACGGGCGACCGTGACGTGCTCCGGCAGCTTCAGGGTCTTCACCATCGAGTCGATGATCCGCATGTTGGCCTGGTGCGGAATGAAGACGTCCAGGTCTTCCGGGGCGATCCCGGCCGCGTCCAGCGCCTGCTGGGCGACCTTCGCCATCTCGAAGACGGCCCAGCGGAAGACCGCCTGGCCCTCCTGCGTGATGGCCGGGAACTTCTCCGGACGCTCGGCGTGGAAGGTGTCCCACGCCACGGTCTGCTTGATCGTGTCGGACTTGTCGCCCTCGGAGCCCCACACGGTGGGGCCGATGGCGGGCACCTTGGACGGGCCGACGATGACGGCACCGGCGCCGTCGCCGAACAGGAACGCCGTCGCGCGGTCGCTCAGGTCGGTGAGGTCGCTCAGCCGCTCCACGCCGATCACGAGCACGTACTCCGCGGAGCCCTCGACGATCATGCCCTTGGCGAGCGTCAGACCGTAACCGAAGCCCGCGCAGCCGGCCGAGATGTCGAAGGCGGCGGGCTTGCCCGCGCCGACCTTGTGGGCGATCTCGGTGGCGATGGCCGGGGTCTGCTTGAAGTGCGACACGGTGGAGACGATGACCGCGCCGATCTGCGACGGGGTGATCCCGGCATCGGCGATGGCCTTGCCGGACGCCTCGACGGACATCGCGGCCACGGTCTCCTCCTCGGAGGCCCAGTGGCGGGTGGCGATGCCGGACCGTGAGCGGATCCACTCGTCGGACGAGTCGATCGTTTCGAGGATCACCTCGTTCGGCACGACCCGGGTGGGGCGGTAGCCGCCGACACCCATGATCCGTGCGTACGGGGCGCCCTGGCTGGGCTTGATCTTCGACATGCTCTCGGGCTCCTTAGGCGCCCGCGTGCTCAGCGATGAGCGCGCGGGCCGCGTCGAGGTCGTCGGGGGTCTTGAGCGCGAGGGTCCGCACGCCGGGCAGCGCACGCTTGGCGAGACCGGTGAGCGTGCCGCCGGGGCAGGCCTCGATCAGTGCCGTGACGCCCAGTTCCTTGAAGGTCTCCATGCACAGGTCCCAGCGGACCGGGTTGGCGACCTGGCCGACCAGGCGGGAGATGACCTCCGCGCCGGTGGCGACGGCCTGCCCGTCGGCGTTCGAGACATATGTCACGGCCGGGTCGGAGACCTCCAGGGTCTCCGCGGCCTCGCGGAGCCGCTCGACCGCGGGAGCCATGTGGTGCGTGTGGAACGCGCCGGCGACCTTCAGGGGCACCACGCGGCGCACACCCTCGGGCTTGTCCTCGGCGAGCGCGGCGATCTGCGCGGCGGTGCCGGCGGCGACGACCTGACCGGCCCCGTTGACGTTCGCCGGGGTCAGGCCGAGCTTCTCCAGGTGCGCGATGGTGACCTCGGGGTCCCCGCCGAGCAGTGCCGCCATGCCGGTCTCCGCGACCGCCGCGGCCTCGGCCATGCCGAGCCCCCGGGTGCGTACGAGACGGAGGGCGGCCTCGTCGCCGATGACTCCGGCGAACACGGCTGCGGTGATTTCACCAACGCTGTGACCTGCGACGACGTCCGGTGAAGCGTCGAGTGCGGCAGCGGACAGCAGACCGGCGGCGACCAGCAGCGGCTGAGCCACCGCGGTGTCGCGGATCTCGTCCGCGTCCGCCTCGGTGCCGTAGTGGGCAAGGTCGAGCCCGATGGCGTCGGACCAGGCCGCGATGCGGTCGGTGGCACCGGGGAGGTCGAGCCAGGGAGTCAGGAAGCCGGGCGTCTGAGCGCCTTGGCCGGGAGCGACGAGTACGAGCACCCTCACACTCTCTCTTGTGAACGGTCCGGAACACCCGTGGGGACAGGGACGAAGAACCGTATGGGGAATTGTTGAAGTCCGACAAAAGTCTAGGACTGGAGATCCCTGTCGGCCAGACGCCCCAGGATGAGGGCGATCCGCAGAGTGAACGCCGAGCGGACATCAGAGGGCGACCACCCGGTGACGTCTGTCACACGTCGGAGCCGGTAGCGCACGGTGTTGGGGTGGACGAAGAGCATTCTGGCGGCCCCTTCGAGGCTGCTCGCCTGTTCCAGATACACACTCAGCGTCTCCAGGAGGGCAGAACCCGCTTCTTCGAGCGGTCTGTAGATCTCCTCTACCAACTGGTCCCGAGCGGCCGGGTCTCCGGCCATCGCGCGCTCCGGCAGCAGATCGTCCGCGAGCACCGGCCGGGGGGCGTCCTGCCAGGCACCGCACGCCTTGAGCCCGGCGGCCGCCGCCTGCGCGGACCGGGTGGCCGCCAGCAGGTCGGGCACCACGGGACCGGCGATGACCGGCCCCGCCGCGTACGGCCCGATCAGCGCCTTGGCGACCTGGAGCGGATTGTCGCTGCCGCCCGCGATGACGACGAGGCGGTTGCCGAGCACTCCGGTCAGCACCTGGAGCTTGGCGTGCCGGGCGGCCCGCCTGATCGCCTCCACGGTCAGCTCGCTGTCGCCGTCGGGAGCCGTTCCGAGCAGCACGCAGACGTGCTCGGGGGAGTTCCAGCCGAGAGCGGCGGCCCGGGACACGGCGCCCTCGTCGGCCTCCCCGGACAGCACCGCGTTCACCACGAGCGATTCGAGCCGGGCGTCCCAGGCGCCCCGCGCCTCCGCGGCCTGGGCGTACACCTGGGCGGTCGCGAACGCGATCTCCCGCGCGTAGACGAGCAGCGCCTCGCGCAGCACCGACTCGTCGCCGGGGGCCGCGACTTCGTCGATCGCGGCCTCCATGACCTCGATCGTCGTACGCACCATCTCGACGGTCTGCCGCAGCGTGATCGCCCGGGTCAGCTCGCGCGGAGCCGTACCGAAGACATCGGTCGAGATGGCCTGCGGGGTCTCCGGATGCCGGAACCACTCGGTGAACGCGGCGATACCGGCCTGGGCGACCAGGCCGATCCAGGACCGGTTCTCCGGTGGCATGGCCCGGTACCACGGCAGTGACTCGTCCATGCGGGCGATCGCGTTCGCGGCCAGCCGTCCGGAGGACTGCTCCAGCCGCTTCAGGGTCGCGGCATGGAGATGGGCGTCGTTCGCAGCGGACTGCTCAGGATCGGGTCGGGGCACGGACACAAGACTGCCCTATCCGGACGGCTGCCCGGAGGGGTGGGGCGGTCCGCGGGTCGTACCGCCGGGTAGTGGCCGGTGGCCGGGGGCCCGGTCCGGCGGCGCGGGCTACCGTGGGGCGGGTGATTTCCGTACGTCGCTCGGGCGACCGCTTCAGGGGCGGGGACGAGGCGGCCGGCATCGAGTCCCGGCACTCCTTCTCCTTCGGCACCTTCTACGACCCGGACAACCTCCGCTTCGGCCCGGTCCTGGCCTGCAACGAGGAACGACTCGCCCCCGGCGCGGGCTTCGACGAGCACCCGCACAGCCACACGGAGATCGTGACCTGGGTGGTGGAGGGGGAGCTGACCCACCGCGACTCCACCGGCCACGCCACCGTCGTACGGGCCGGGGACGTCCAGCACCTCAGCGCGGCGTCCGGCGTCCGCCACGTCGAACGCAACGACGGGGAAGCCCCGCTGACGTTCCTTCAGATGTGGCTCGCACCGCTGGAGCCGGGCGGCGAGCCCTCGTACACGACCGTCCCCGGCATCGCGGACTCCACCCCGTACGCCCTCCCGGAGGCGGGCGCGATGCTCCATGTGCGCCGGCTGGGGGAGGGCGAGCGCACGGCGGTGCCGGACGCGCCCGGCGTGTACGTCCATGTGGTGCGGGGCGGCGTGCTGCTCGGTGACGGGGAACTGGCGGCGGGCGACGCGGTCAGGATCACCGGGGAAACGGGTCTTGAGCTGGTCGCGGTGGGGGCGGCGGCGGAAGTGCTGGTGTGGGAGTTCAGCGCCGCCTGAAGGACGGCCGAGGGCACCGTGCCGCGATCGGCCCGGCCACCGCGCGCGGACCGCTCGTGCGAGCGCGATGCCGTTGACTCCGTCGAATCATGCGAGCGCGATGCCGTTGACTCCGTCGAAGAGCAGATTCGGCCAGTAGCCCCAGGGCTCTGCCCATGCCACCGGGTCGATCCCGCCCAGCAGGTCCCTGGTGATCGTCTCCCAGACGCCGTCCATGCTGAGCCCGAGCCGCTCGCCCTCCGCCCCCGCTCGGGCCACCGCCCACATGGTGAAGGCGAGGGTGGAGAGGTCCGTGTTGCACGGGGTCAACTCGGCCTCGTACGGGTCCCACATCAGGACCAGACCCGTGCGACCGTCCACCACCAGGTCGGTGTCCTCCGGGATGTACCCCAGCACGATCAGGTGCTCGGCGTCCGGTGGCGGACCGGGAAGGTCCTCCTCTTCCTCGATCCGGCGGGCGGTGAGCTCGGCGAGGGTCGGCAGCCGTTCCTCGTGGCCGGCCATCTCCAGGTAGGCCCAGGCGTCGACGACCCCGGTCTCGCGGAGGAAGCGCCTCGTCGGGCCGTGCACCAGGGCGTCGGGCAGCAACTCGTCCGGAAACCCCCAGTACGCCCCTTCGTAGTAGAGATCGAGCATCTCCCCCGTGACGCGCACGGCGAGCCCGTCCCCGGGGACGGCCGCGCGGCGCAACTGCCACATCACGTACGCCGTCAGCCAGAAGGAACCGGTCCTGGGGAGTTCCGGCTCGGTCTCCGCCAGCAGTTCCACCAGTTCGTCGGCGGTGTGCCGGGGTTCCCGGTCGTTGCGCAGGTCCTCGGCCAGGTGGGCGTCGCGGACCAGCGCGGACACGTCGACGCTCATCGGGTCCGGCTGACCTCCGCCGCCGTCCCCTTGGCTCGAGTACACGTGGCCGGTTTCGGGGTCGAGCAGGACCCGGCCGCGGTCGCCGTAGGTGCCGATGCGGTGGAGTTGGGGCCAGGCGGTGTCCGGCCCGCCCGGCTCGAACCGGATCAGGGCGGCTGTCCGGGGCAGCCCGATGTCGGCCAGGAAGCGCCGGGTGAGGTCGTGTGTGATCCCCGGTGGTGTGTGGCGTTCCACTTCCGGGAACCAGTGGTTCATCTGGTCCGGCGTCACGTTGAAACGCAGCGTGGCGCGGTCCGTCGGTCCGGCCACGGCGCGGCCCCCTGTCATCCGGTCGTGCGACTCGTGCGAGACGCGTGATGGTGCGGGCGCGGGCCGCACGGTGTACGCGGCTCACGCGGTGCGGTCCGGGCCTTCGGCGAGGGGCGACGGCCGCGGGCCCGGACGGTCCGCCGTCGCACAGGCTGTCGCCCGTCGGGCAGGCTAGCGCCACGCGCGGGTGTTCGTCGACTCCGCTTCTGCGCAGGCCACTTCGCCCTGTGGACGGGGGCGAGGACACCGGGACCGGCGCGGCCGCGCCGGTGGCTACCGCCCGGTCTCCCGACGCCACATCGACCACATCGGCGGCCCGGCCCGGAACGCCATCTCCTCGTGGACGGCGAAGCCGTGCCGCTCGTAGAACGTCAGATTGCGGCGGTTGCTCGACTCCAGGAACACCGGTCGCCGCCCGTCCGCGTCCGCCTGCGCCAGCAGTCCGCCCAGCACCCGCGAGCCGCGCCCCGTGCCGCGCGCGTCGGCGTGGGTGCCGATGTACTCGACGTACCAGTGCGCGGGGCCGGCCGGATGGCGGTGCTCCAGCGCGAGCAACCGCAGCCCGGTCCTGGGCAGCTGGGCCCGCCCGGCCCGCAGCAGCGTGCCCGCGTTGCGCAGCAGGTAGCTCGCCGGGAGCTTCCACTGTCCGGGCTCCGCCCACACCGCCGCCACCGTGCGGTCCGGGTCGGTCCACACCCGCCCCGCCGGGACCTGCTGGGCGAGGTGCGCGGTGAACAGGAGCCGCAGCCGCCGGTCCCGGTCGTGCGGCATCAGCCAGGACCAGACGGGGTCCTCGGCATAGGCGCTGGCGAGTACGGCGGCCAGCGCCGGGACGTCGGAGGCGGCGGCGCGCACTATGTCGGTCATGGCCGGGGAGAGTATCGGCCATTCGTGATCGCCGACTACCCCGATGGCCGGGCCTGTTGGCATGTTGGCCTCGGGGGAGACCCCCACCCGGCGGAACGGCGAGAGATCATCTGCCGGTGTCCCAGGAGTACGGCCACGGTTCGCCCGCCGTTCGCCCCGGCGGCCTAGTTTTCGCAGGCACGCGCCGACGTTCGCCCCTGAACCACTCTCCCCCGAACAGAGGTTCCCCTGATGAATCCCCTCACCGAGAACACCGCGAGACCCGCCCAGGAATTCCGCATCAACCGGCGCCGGATGCTCCAGACGGCCGCTGTCGCCCTCGGCGCGATGGCTGTCGGCCCGGTGGCCGAAGCGGTCGGCGGGGCGGCGGCCAGTGCGGCCGAGTACGTCCTGCCCAAAGGCTTCAACGGTGACATCTCCGACCTGAGGCACGTGGTGATCCTGATGCAGGAGAACCGCTCCTTCGACCACTACCTCGGGCAGCTGCGCGGTGTGCGCGGGCACCACGACAAGCAGGTCCTGAGGTTCCAGGACGGCACCGACGTCTTCCAGCAGCGCGACGCCACCGGTGCCGTCGTGACGCCCGCCGCGTCCACCGCCACCTGGAGCGACAACCACAACTTCTACGGTGCCAACGGCGGGCGGTGGGACACCTGGGTGAAGGACAAGGGCGACCACTGCATGTGGTACTAC
Organism: Streptomyces sp. NPDC087428; assembly: GCF_044744085.1. Classification (NCBI taxonomy): domain Bacteria; kingdom Bacillati; phylum Actinomycetota; class Actinomycetes; order Kitasatosporales; family Streptomycetaceae; genus Streptomyces; species Streptomyces sp. NPDC087428. Next base: position 46,671 of record NZ_JBIUXR010000001.1, on the reverse strand, counting down.
ACACCCGACTACATGCCGTGGATGTACTCGCTCGCCTCCCAGTACACCGTCTGCGACATGAACTTCTGTTCGCTGCACGGGCCGACCATCCCGAACCGCTACTACCTGATGACCGGTGCGGCGGGCGGCGAGACCAGCAACGCCAAGCAGAACGACTACAGCCGCAGCTGGACCACCGTCCCCGAGCAGCTCCAGCAGGCCGGCATCGACTGGCGGGTCTACTCCGACAACAGCGGCAACGGCGTCCGGGGCAGCCTCCAGAGCGGCTACGTCGGCGAGTACGGCTGCAACGTCACCAACAGCTTCGCCGCCTTCGACCCCCGCACGGCGGACCCGTCCGACCTCGAACCGGGCACCGGCAGGATCTGGAAGGCCAACTCCTTCGTCTACGAGGGCGCCACCACGCCCAACGACGACTCCGAGGCGAACCTCGACGCCGTGCTCCGCGACCTGATCGACGCCTGCGAGCCGGGGGCCGAGCACCCGCTCCCCGAGGTCTCCTGGGTCGTGATGCCCGCCGCGTGGAGCGAGCACCCGGGCTTCGACACGGTGCACGGCGAGCGCTACATGAACAAGGTGCTCAAGACGCTCCAGAGCAACGAGGACATCTGGAACCACACCCTGGTGATCATCACCTACGACGAGAACGACGGAAAGTTCGACCACGTCCTGCCCCCGCGCCCCGAGGCGGGCACGGCCGGTGAGTACTCCGGCACCACTCCGTACGGGTTCGGCCCCCGCGTGCCGATGCTGCTGGTCTCTCCGTGGACACGAGGCGGCTACGTCGCGTCGGAGGTGTTCGACCACACTTCGACGGTGAAGTTCCTGGAGACCTGGGCCTCCCACCTCGGCAAGCCGTTCACCTGCCCGAACATCACCGAATGGCGCCGCTCCATCGCCGGTGACCTGACCAGCGCGATCGACTTCGCGCACCCGCGGCCGGGCCCGGTCGTCATCGCCGACCCGGTCACCGGGACCCCGCCGAAGCCGTCCCGGGACCGGATGAAGCCGCGCGGCCTCTCCTTCCACCCGCACGCCACCGTCACCGAGAACCGCGCCACGGGCACGGTGACCGCGTCCATGACGCTGGCCGGCGGTCCGGCGGGCAAGGCGGTGAGCCTCCAGGTCTTCCCCGACCGGTACCTCGCCTTCGACAACACGCCGTACACGGTGACGGCCGCGACCCCCCGTTCGTACACCTGGGACACGACGAAGACCGACGGCAACTACGCCTTCTCCGTCTACGGGCCCGACGGCTTCCTCCGCTCCTTCGCCGGACAGCTGATCCCCGAGCACGAGAGCACGAAGCACATCGGCGTTCCGCGCGTCGAGGCGGAGCTGGTCAGGGGCAGGCGCGCCGTGGTCAGGCTGCGGCTGCACAACGACGGCAGACAACCCGTCCGCTACACCCTGACGGCCAACGACTACGTCGGCGGCACCCGGAAGTACACCGTCCCCGGCGGCCACTCCACCGTCGTGCACTGGCCCACCGAGGACGGCTACTACGACGTGGTCCTCACCGCCGCCGACACCGGCACCGGCTGGACCCAGCGGTACGCCGGCCGGGTGGCGACGGTCTGAGCGGACAGCAGGGGCCCGGGGCGACCACTGGCCGTCCCGAGCCCCTGCGTCGTACGCGCTTCCGAGGCCTCAGATCCCGGCCACGAAGCCGCGCCAGGCGTCGGCCCCGATGACGAGGACGGGCCCGCCCGGGTTCTTGCTGTCGCGGACGGGCACGGAGGCGGCGCAGCCGTCGGCCACCTCGACGCACTCGCCGCCGGTGTTTCCGCTGTGCGACGACTTACGCCAGGCGGCGCCGCCGGTCACGGTGCACTCGACGCAGTCGCCGCCGGTGTTTCCGCTGTAGCTGGACTTACGCCACTGCGCGCTCTTCAGGTCGGGGCCGGTCTCCATAACGCTCCTCCATCACGCGGGCGATCAGAGCCGCCGACTCCTCCACGGAGAGGGCGGCATCCTGGAGGTGAGCGTATCGGAGCGAGCCCTCTCTGACCGTGTCGGGGCTGGCGGTCATATGGCCGGAAATGAGGTCCTCGGTGTAGACGATGTCCGGGTCGTCATCGAATCGCAGAAGGTTGAACGAGCCAGCCAGACTTGAGTGTTCACCAGCGGAGAAGGGCAGGACTTGGATCCGCATCCACCGGTTGGTGACGAATTCCAACAACCGGGCCAGTTGCGCGCGCATGACCTCGTGGCCGCCGATCGGCCGGTGCAGCACGGCCTCGTCCAGGACGGCCCAGGCCAGTGGCGGCCGCTCCTGCTCCAGGATGCGCTGGCGTTCCATTCGGGCGGCGACATGGCCGTCCAGACCGTCCGGCATACCCGTCGCCAGCACCGCCCGCGCGTAGTCCTCCGTCTGCAACAGCCCGTAGACCAACTGCGCCTGGTACGTGGAGATGTACGCGGCGCGGGCCTCCATGTCGGCGTACGGCTGGAACCAGGTCGGCAGTTGGCTGCGCAGGACCAGGCCCATCAGCCGGGAGAACACTCCGCCCGTGCCGAGGGCGGCGTCCACGCGCTCCGAGAAGTCGCGGGTGGGGATCTTCTTCGTCGTCTCGATCTGGCCGATCAGCGAGCCCGTGCAGAAGATGATCTCGCCCAACTGGTGCTGTTTCAGGCCGTGGGCCTCGCGCTGGCGGCGTAGTTCCCAGCCGTAGTAGTCCAAGGGGGACGCGCTGGGGTCGAGCGACTGGATGTTGGCCACGGCGGGGACCTCCGGTGTGCAGGCGCGATGCGCAACGCCTCGCGGCGTTCGGTTCCGTAGGTAGCCGAGCGTAGTCACTTGCTCGCACGATGGTGACATGAATCACGTAATTGCCCCCTGGACCGAATCCGAAGAGCCTGTGTACCGGGCCGACTTCGCCATGGGCGAGCACTCGGCCCGGCACCTGCGGCGCATTCTGCGGCTCTACCTCAAGGGGTGGGGGCTCGGGGGAGTGGCGGACGCGGCCGAGCTCGCGTTCACGGAACTGATCGCCAACGTCGTGCGGCATGTGCCCGGTCGCCGCTGCCAGACGTTCATCTTCCGGCTCCCGGATGGCGAGGGCGTCCGCGTCGAGGTGGCGGACGGCTGCCCGAAGGTGCCTCGCGTGGTCGAGGGCGGTGTGCTCGACGAGGGCGGGCGCGGGCTGGTCCTGGTGGATGCCGTCACGGACAAGTGGGGCGTGGAGGTGCGCCGCGACGGCGGCGGCAAGACGGTGTGGTTCGAGTGCCTGGCCGCCGCGTCGGGGGTCGGGCCCGGCCCGGTTACGCCGCCAGCTCGGCCAGGACCGCGTCCGTGAACGGCGTCCAGGCCTCGGCGGCCCAGGGGCCGAAGGCGCGGTCGGTGAGCGCCACGCAGGCGGCGCCCGCGACCGGGTCGATCCACAGGAACGTGCCGGACTGGCCGAAGTGCCCGAACGTCGCGGGGGAGGACGTCGCGCCGGTCCAGTGCGGGGACTTGGAGTCCCGGATCTCGAAGCCGAGGCCCCAGTCGTTGGGGTTCTGGTGGCCGTAGCCCGGCAGGACGCCCTTCAGCCCGGGGTGCACGACGCTCTGCGCCTCCAGCACCGTGCGCGGGTCGAGGAGGCGCGGGGCCTGGACCTCGGCCGCGAACCGCACCAGGTCATCGACGGTGGAGACGCCGTCGCGGGCCGGTGAGCCGTCCATCGTGGTCGCGGTCATTCCGAGGGGTTCCAGGACCGCCTGGCGGAGGTACTCGGGGAACGGGATGCCGGTGGTCTTGGCGATGTGGTCGCCGAGCACCTCGAAGCCCGCGTTGGAGTACAGCCGCCGGGTGCCGGGCGGGGCCGTCACCCGGTGCTCGTCGAAGGCGAGGCCGCTGGTGTGGGCGAGCAGGTGCCGGACCGTGGAACCCTCGGGCCCCGCGGGCTCGTCGAGCTCGACTGCGCCCTCCTCGTACGCCACCAGCGCCGCGTAGGCGGCGAGCGGCTTGGTGACGGAGGCGAGCGGGAAGCGGTGCGCGGTGGGACCGTGCCTGCCGACGACGGTGCCGTCCGCTCGTACGACGGCTGCTGCCGCGGTGGGGACGGGCCAGTTCTCGATCATCGCCAGGTTCTGCATACGAGAGAGATTAGTGCCCCGCCGACTGCTCACAGAGTGCGCAGTCCCCGGTCGGTGAAGGCGATCAGCCACTCAAGGCTCTCGTCGATGTCGGTGCTCCACCGGAAGCCTCCGCCCGCCTCCAGGGTGGCGAAGCCGTGGCAGAGGCTGCGCAGCATGCGCAGGGCGTGGTCCGTGTCCGGTCCCGTGATCCCGTAGCCGCGCAGGATCGCCGAGAACGCGTCCAGCAGCCGCTGCCCGGCGCCGGCCAGCGGATCGTCCGGGCCGGACGCTTCCACGCCGATCGTCGCGGCGTACCGGCCGGGGTGCTCCACCACGTAGGCGCGGAAGGCGTGCGCGGCGGCCGCCAGCGCGTCGCGGCCCGCGTACCCCTGGATCGCGCCGCCGACGGCGTCGGCCGCCTGGCTCAACGCCAGGACCGCGATGCGGCGGTTGAGGTCCTCCTGGCCGCTCACGTGCTTGTACAGGGAGGGGGTGCGTACGCCCAGCCGCTGGGCCAGCGCACCCATCGTCAGGTTTCCCGGGCCCACCTCGTCGGCGAGGGCGGCACCGGCGGCGACCACGGCCGCCGGGTCCAGGCCCGCCCTAGGCACGGGCGGCGTCCGAACCGAGGAAGGAGAGCATGAGGGAGACGACCTGGTCGGGGAACTGGTCGTGCGGGTAGTGCCCGGCGCCCTCGATCATCTCCAGGCGGCCGAGACCGGACGGCAGGCCGTCGACGACCGCGGAGCCCTCCGCGTGCGGGTCGGCCCAGTCGGGGTCGAGTGTGCCCATCACGACCAGGACCGGGCAGCGGACGTTGCCGAGCTGCGCACCGGCATCGGTCGGGGCGCTGCGGCCCATGCCCTGAAGGGCCTTCATCCGGCCGGGCTCGCGCAGCAGGGAGTCGATGCGGCCGAGCCGCTCGGTCCAGTCGGCCGGCTTCGCGCCGGGGTAGGCCACGTCGAGGTACGAGCGCCAGAGCCGCAGGCTGCCGAGCACGCCCGCGCCGAGCAGCCGCACCATGCCCCGCCGGAAGCGCTTGACCCGCAGGTCGCCGAGGCGGACCGACTGCTTGCGGGTGAACGGTGCCAGCTCGACGACCGCGGTGATCAGGGCGGGCTCCCGCGCCGCGGCGATGGTGGCGGCGCCGCCGGAGATAGAGTGCCCGACGAGCACGGCCGGGCCGCCGAGGTGGCGGATCACCGCGAGCAGATCACCGGCGATGGCGGTGCGGCTCCAGTCGGGCCAGTCGGTGCCGGACTCGCCGCAGCCGCGCAGGTCGACCGCGGCGACCCGATGGCCGGCCGCCACCAGCGAAGGGATCACGGCACGGTACGCGGCGCGGCTGTCACCCATGCCGTGCGCGAGAACGACCAGCGGGCCGGACCCCGCCACCTCGTAAGCGATCGTGCCACCGTCGACAGTGAGGTATTCGGTCATGACACCCTCCAGGGCTGATATTCCAGGGCTAATGTTGTTAGCTAAAAGCTATCAGCGTTAGCTTGGGGCGTCAATGACCGGAACTCGCACCCGCCGGCGCTTGCTTAGAGTGCACTCCAGGGTTCTAGCGTGGAGGGCATGACGGTGACGGAAACCGAGATCGCTTCGCCCGGGGTGGACGCCTGCGCATCGGCCCCCCGGGCGCATCCGCGCCCCGAGGGGCAGGACCAGTACACGATCAGCGAGGTGGTCGCCTTCACCGGGCTCACCGCACACACGCTGCGCTGGTACGAGCGGATCGGGCTGATGCCGCACGTCGACCGTTCGCACACCGGTCAGCGCCGCTTCACCAACCGCGACCTGGACTGGCTGGCCTTCGTCGGCAAGCTGCGGCTGACCGGGATGCCGGTCGCCCACATGGTCCGTTACGCGGAGCTGCTGCGCGAGGGCGACGACACCTTCGAGGAACGGCAGGAACTGCTGGAGGCGACCCGCCGCGACGTGAGGACGCGGATCGCGGAGCTCCACGACACCCTGGCCGTCCTCGACCACAAGATCGACTTCTATGCGAGCGCCCGACGGGCGCCGGAGAGGCCCAGTGCCTGATGACTGACAACAAGATCGCCACCGTGGAGCTCGGCGGGGGTGGCCCCCGGATCGGCGCCCAGGGCCTCGGCTGCATGGGCATGAGCGAGTTCTACGGGGACACCGACCAGGTCTCCGCACGCGAGACGCTGGAGACGGCCCTCGCCGCGGGCGTCACGCTCTTCGACACCGCGGACATCTACGGCAGTGGCGCCAACGAGACGTTCATCGCGCCGTTCGTCGGTGCGCACCGGGACGAGATCACCCTCGCCACGAAGTTCGCCATCGAGCGCCGGGACGACGACCCGCACTACCGGGGCATCCGGAACGACCCCGCGTACATCCGGCAGGCCGTCGAGAACAGCCTGCGCCGGCTGAACACCGATGTCATCGACCTCTACTACATGCACCGCCGCGACCCCGCCGTGCCGCTGGCCGAGTCCGTCGGGGCGATGGCCGAACTGGTGCGGCAGGGCAAGGTCAAGCAGCTCGGGCTGAGCGAGGTGACCGGTGCGGAGCTGCGCGAGGCGCACGCCGTGCACCCGATCGCCGCCCTCCAGTCCGAGTGGTCGCTCTTCAGCCGCGACGTCGAGCTCAGCGCGGCGCCCGCCGCCGCGGAGCTCGGAGTGACCCTTGTGCCGTACTCGCCGCTCGGCCGTGGCTTCCTGACCGGGGCGTTCGCGGACGCCGGCAAGGATCTGACGAAGAACGACTTCCGGCAGTTCCAGCCGCGCTTCACCGGCGACAACGCGAAGACGAACGCCGCGCTGCTGGAGCCGGTCCACAAGATCGCCGCCGCCCACGGGGCGACCGCCGCGCAGGTGGCGCTGGCCTGGGTGCACCAGCGCGCCCAGGTGCACGGCCTGACCGTGGTGCCGATCCCGGGCACCCGCAGGAGCAGCCGCCTGCTGGAGAACCTCGGCGCCACCCGGATCACCCTGACGCCCGAGGAACTCGCCCTGCTGGAGCCGATCGCCGGCCAGGTCGCGGGCGACCGCTACCCCGACATGAGCTCGACCTCGACCGCACGCGAGTAACGCGGTGCGGCTGCCCGGTGGGCCCGCCGTGGCGGACGCACCGGGCAGCCGCGTGCGGCGGGATCAGTCGGGCAGCCGCTCCAGCAACCAGGTGCACAGCTCTTCGGTCATGACCGTGTGCCCGGTCGTCGTGGAGGAGCAGAGGAACTCGTCCACCTCGCTCTCCTCCACTTCGAGTTTGTCGATGTTCACGTACAGGTCGTCCTGCTTCTCGACGTCACGGATGGCGACCGCGCTGACCGAGGGGACGAAGCACACGCTCTCGTGCCGGAGGTCCACCTTGGCGCCGGCCTTCTTCATGGCGTCGGCAAGGATCTTGTACGTGTGCAGGGTTCCGCCCGGCGCACCGTCCACCTCCGGGAAGCCGTTGGTGGTGATGGTCCGCTCGGCCTTGGGGAACCTGCGGTTCAGTTGGGCGGCCGTCACGCCGTTGCCCTCGGCCTGGGTGTAGAAGGTGGTGCCCGGGTAGATCCGGTCGATCTTCAGCGCGATGTCGCCGGGCGTCACCTCCGGCAGGCCGACCCCGTCGGCACGGCCGTTGGCCACGGCCAGCGTCCTCGGCCTCCGCGGCCAGCCGCCGACCTGCTCCAGGGCGGCCAGGAACTCCGTGCGCTCCGGGGCCACTTCGATCCTGCCGGTCTCCGGGTCGTAGTGCCGCCACAGCATCTGGCGCGCGGCCGGGCTGTCCATCTGCTTCGCGAAGGCGTTGGCGAACGGGATGAAGTAGGAGAACGCCTGCACCCCGACCGGGATGGACGCTCCCCGGTGCGGGCTGTCGTAGGAGAAGTACAGCGCGGTCCGGTGGTCCACGTGCTGCGCCTCGGCCCTGGCGAGTGCGTAGCGGGTGACGATGCCGCCCATGCTGAAACCGCCGACGACCAGCGGGGCGTCGCCCATCTGCTCGGCGACGGCCCGCAGGATGGCGGCCGTGGCCGCCTCCGCGTTGTCCAGGATCGACGCGCTGCGCTCGTCGAAGCCGAGGAGGATGACGTCCCTGCCGCGTCGGCGCAGCTCGCTGATGAACGCGAAGTCGCCGCCCTCCAGCCCCTGGTAGAGGGTGTCGAGCTCGCTCCGGCCGAGGCTGAAACCGTCGGCCATGATCACGGGCCGGACGAGACCGCCGTTGTTGCCCTCTCCGGGGAACACCCAGGCGAAGCCGTTCGGCAGGGTCCATTCGGCGTGCTCGGGGACCTCGACGGACCGGACGGGTTCGGCGGCCGGGTGACCGCTGAGGGAGAACGAACCGACGTCGGGCTCGGTCGTGTCGGACATGACTGCACTCCTCGAAGGAAGGGGCGGGACTGCGCCATCATGGTGGGCGATTCGGGCGGGATGCCGCTCCGAGCTGCACGGTTCACCACATGTGGTGGATCATGGACGGGAGAGGTTTGGCGCGCCCCGCACCGCGCGATCCAGCACCGTCCGCTCGCCCGCCCTCACGCCGGCCCGCCCTCACGCCAGCCCCAGCGCGAACACCGCGAACCCCGCCGCGAGCACCCCCGCCAGCGCCCGCCGCGCGTTCGCGGCCCGCGTCCCCGCCTGCCACGGCGCCTCGAACCTCCGCGCGTACCGCGCGATCAGCACCAGCAGCCCCGCGAACACCGGCATCCACGCGACCCGCGCCAGGACCCAGCCGACCGTGTCCGGACCGGTCGTCAGCCCCGGCACCGCCCCGGCGAACGACGCCGGTACCGCGGCCGCCAGCATCGCCGTCTGGTGCCAGCACAGGATCGTCATCGCCGACAGGTTGATCACGACGACCGGCGCCCACACCAGCGGCCTGCGCAGCAGCCGTCCGATACGGTCGCGCAGCAGGATCGCCGCACCGCTCTGCGCGGCGGCCAGCGCGAGGACCAGCAGCGACGGCGGATGCGAGTTGGTGCGCGCCTCGCCCGGCACCCCGACCATCGACGCCGGGTAGTGGAAGAACAGCAGCAGCGCGGCGAACAGCACACCGCCACCGACGAGCAGCGCGGCGGCGCCCCGCTTCCCGACCCGGCCCATGCCCCAGGACACGCCGAGCTGGTACGCGAAGAGCCAGCCCGGCAGGATGTTCAGCAGGCTCAGCCAGGACGGCATGGCGTCGGCCATCGGCCCGTAGCGCAGCAGGTCGACCACCGCGACCGCGCCGAGCAGCGGCGCCGCGGCCCAGCCGCCCCATCTCCTCGCCATGCGCACGCAGTACGGGGTCAGCGCGGTGACCACCGTGTACACGCCGACGAACCAGAGCGGCTGGATCACCAGCGTCGACCCCGTCCGCAGCGTGTCGCCCGGCACCCCGAGCGCGTACAGCACCGGGATCATCGCCGCCCAGACGGCGGTCACCCCGAGCACCGGACGGCCCAGGCGCGCCATCCGGCCGCGCAGCCAGGCCCCGGTCGTGGACTTCCTCCGGCGGTACGAGAGCACCGAGGCGTACCCGCCGACCAGGAAGAACACGCCCAGCATCTGGAGCACCCAGCTGAACGGGGCGAGGCCGCCGAAGGCCGAGAGCGGGCTCGCGTTGTGCAGGGCGCCGCCGTCGTCGAGGCGGAACCCGCCGAGCAGCCAGTGCCCGGTCGGCACGGCGAGCAGGGCGAGGGCGCGCAGCCCGTCGACGGCACGGTCACGGTGGGCGGGCGTCCGGGCGTCGACGCGGGCGGCCAGGGTGTTCAGGCTCATCGCGCATCCCCTTCCGCGTACGTGCCGTCCGCGATGGCGGCGAAGGCACGCAGGGACTCGGTGCCGGGCGCGAAGTAGCCGGTGTGCCCGTGGGCGTCGTCGGCGGGCACCCGGCGGGCGCCGAACGCCGGGGAGGCCGGGTCGGCGCCGTGGCCCAGCCCGGCGAACTCGACGTTCGGCACGTTGTCGATCCAGTCGCCGGGGTCCTTGGCGGCCCAGACCCGGGCATCGGTGCGCAGGGCGCGGACGTTGTCGGCGCGCATCCCCGGCGAGCCGAGGACGACCAGGTCCGTGGCGCGCAGCCGGGATGCGGCGAGGCCGCAGACGACGGAGCCGTAGCTGTGGCAGAACACGGCGGGCGTGGGCACACCGTCGGCGGCCAGCCCGTCGTCGAACCGGGTCAGCCGGTCGGCCCCGGCCTCCGCGAGCGAGCCGGTCGCCGCGTCCACGCCGACGCCGACGGGGGTGGTGTACCCGGCCCAGGCGATCACGGCGCTGCCCCGGCCGGTCCGCGCGTAGAGGGACCGGGCCATGCCGGCCGGGGTGCCGTACACATCGGTGCGGCGGTCGAAGGTCCCGGCGTCGATGTCCGAACCCGGCACCACGACGGACACATGCCGCGCCGCCCTCAAGTCACCGAACACCTCGGCCACCTGGCCCCGGCCGCGCGGGTCGAACGCGAGGATCTGCCGATGCGGGTCCGCGGCGAGCCCGGCGTACCGGGGGTCGTGACCCGCCCTCAGCGCAAGCGCGTTGGCCCGGTAGCGCAGCTCGACCGGTGCACCGTCGAGGTTCCCGACGACGAGCGGATGCCGCGTGACCAGCGTCTGCCGGTCCTCGTCGTTCAACCCCCGGAAGAATGCGCTCACTTCGAAGGGCGTGTCCCGCTCCGGATCGGGCAGCTCGCGCCCCAGTACGTGGTCCGCCCGCCAGGCGGCGGTGCCGGGCGGCGGTCCGGTCAGCGCCTGCTGGGCGTTCCCCGAGGCCCAGCCGGCCGTCCCGGCCACCACGGTGGTCGCCAGTGCGACCGCGACCAAGGTCCTTGCGTAACGGCGCATGTGACCGTGACCCTCCCTCTCCGGCCGAGCCGGATTCCGTCACGTCGTTCGGCGTGACGGGGAGGAAGGTAGGAAGACGGTGGGTGCGGGGGCGTCACACCCGGGGGCCAACCGCGGGGTGATACCGGGGTAGGGGGTGTACGGGGTTCGGCCCGCCGGGGCCGTCGGCGGGCCGTAGGGCCTGTATGGGGTTGTCCCGCGGCGTCACGGGGGCTGGGCAATACAGGCCCTAGGGGCTCTCGCCCGGGACCACCACACCCGCCTCGTACGCGAAGATCACCGCCTGCGCCCGGTCCCGCAGGTCCAGCTTCGCCAGCACCCGGCCGATGTGCGTCTTCACCGTCTGTTCCGCCAGCACCAGCCGCCCCGCGATCTCCTGGTTCGACAGCCCACGGGCGATCAGCTCCAGCACCTCCGTCTCGCGCGGAGTCAGCCCGTTCAGCCGCAGCGCCGCCCCGCCGCGCGCCGCGCCGGACGGGCCCTGGCGGGCGAAGTCCGCGATCAGGCGCCGGGTCACGGACGGGGCCAGCAGCGCGTCGCCCGCCGCCACCACCCGTACCGCCGAGATCAGATCCGCCGGTGGCGCGTCCTTCAGCAGGAAGCCGGACGCCCCGGCGCGCAGCGCCTCGTACACGTAGTCGTCCACGTCGAACGTGGTCAGCATCAGCACCTTCGGCACGTGCACCACGCCCACCGGCGGGTTCAGCAGCTCGCGCGCCGCCGCCAGGCCGTCCATCTCTGGCATCCGGACATCCATCAGCACCACGTCCGGATGGACCCGGCGGCTGACGTCGATGGCCTGGCGCCCGTCCGGCGCCTCACCGACCACGTCGATGTCGGCCTGTGCCGCGAGCAGCGCCGCGAACCCCGCCCGCACCATGGCCTGGTCGTCGACGATGATCACACGGATGGTCACGAGTCCTCCGGACGCGGGGGCGGGGCAGCGGGGGCGGAAGCGGCACCGGCGGAGCCGGGCGGTGCGGCCGGGGGCAGCGGCAGGCGCGCGGCCACCCGGAAGCCCCCGTCCGGCAGCGGCCCGGTGTCGAGCGTGCCGCCGGTCAACCGTACGCGTTCACGCATCCCGACCAGACCGTGTCCCGTCCCCGTCGTCTCCAGCGGCGCGAGCGAGGAACCCGTGCGCTCCGGGGGGCCGTTGACGACCAGCACCGTCAGATGCGCACCGTCGGAGCCGACCGACACCCGGGTCCGGGCCCCCGGCGCGTGCCGGACCACGTTGGCCAGGGCCTCCTGCACGATCCGGTACGCGGACAGGTCGACCGTCTGCGGCAGGCCCGTCAGCCCGGCGGGCAGCGACAGCTCGGCCGGGAGCCCCGCCCGTACCGTCGCCTCCACCAGCTGCTGCACCCGGTCGAGCCCCGGCTGCGGCGTCCGCTCGGCCTCCGTGCCCTCGCTGCGCAGCACCATCAGCAGCCGCCGCATCTCCCCGAGGGACTCCCGCGCACTCGCGGCGATCGAGTCGAACTCCTCGCGGACCTCGTCCGGGAGACCGCCCAGCCGGTACGGGGCGGAGTCCGCCTGGACCGTGATCACCGACATGTGGTGCGCGACCACGTCGTGCAGCTCGCGGGCGATCCTGGTGCGCTCCTCCAGCAGCGTCCGCTGCGCCCGTTCGGCCTCGCTGATGGTCTCCTGCTCGGCCAGCCGGCGCTGGGCGACGCCTCGTTCCCGTACCGCCGCGCCGATCACCAGCACCACGGCGCCGAGGATGAACAGCAGCGGCGCGCTGCCGTTGCTGCGCTCGGGCGAGATCAGGTGCAGGGCGAGGCTCGCCGCGCCCGTCACGAGCCAGACGGAGACCAGGGTCCGCCGAGTCTCGCGCAGGGCCAGCGCGAGCAGCAGGAAGAGGTAGCCGATCAGGGTGGGCGGCGGCCACGGCCAGATGCCGTACTCCTTGACCGGGTGCCCGAGCGTCACGAACGCGCCCAGGACGTCGGCCGGGAAGATGATCCACCACGCCTGCAACGGCCGGTGCGCCAGCATCAGCAGCGGTGCGGCCTGCGCGACGGCCAGCGCGCCCGCCACCCCGCCGGCCAGGCCGTACTGGTCGCGCAGGACCGCGATCGTGACCGGGACGAAGACCGCCGCGAGAGCGAGGACGACGACGTACGGCATGAGCCGCTGCCACCGTTTCGGGGCGTCGGCCAGGAGCGGGCTCGGGGGATGGGAGGGGTGGGAGAGTCCGTGGGCGATCTCGCGCAGATTGCGGCGGGCCGCGCTCAGCAGACCGTCCGTCGTCGTCGGCGGGGACGACGGGGGCGGGGGCGGGGAGGAAGTGGGCATGGCCTGCTCAGGGTAGGCAGCGGAGCCGCCCCCGGGCGTCATACCGGGGTTCCGGTTCTGCGGGCGTGCCCCGTACCGGGGTATCACCCCGGACAGGCCCTACAGCTCGGCGAGCAGCTGGGCCTTCTTCGCGCTGAACTCGTCGTCCGTCACCAGACCCGCCTGGTGCAGCTCGCCGAGGTGGTGTATCCGCTCCGCGATGTCCGCCGGGTCACGCCGCCCGGCGGACGCCAGGGCCGTGACCGCGGCGGGCGAGGACTGCTTCCTGCGGACGGACTCCAGTACGGCCGCGGCGAACGGCAGCGACTCGTGCACCGGACCGTAGCCGAGGCCGAAGATCACCGCGGCGGGGTCCTCGTCGGCCCGGGTCGGCCGGCCGGGCGGCGCCTGCACGCTCCGGGCGGTGCCCGTGCACAGGGCCGCGCCCGGACCGCCGCCGAGGCCGCCGCCCTCGGCCGAAGCCGGAACCGTGCCCTCCAGCCCTCTCGGCACCAGCCGCAGATAGCCCTCGAACGCCTCGGGCGAGCGCCACTCGACGCCGCTCAGTTCGGTGACCGGGAACGTCTGGTCGCCCGCCTTCCACTTCTCCGAGGAGGCACCCGTCCAGAACCACCGGAACGAGATCCGGTCCCCGTCGAAGCTGGCCCGCCCGTCGTACGCCTTGAAGCGCATCGGTGCCTCGGGCGCCGCGACCAGGAAGCGTTCGGCGGGTTCACCGGCGTCGGGGCCCAGCCGGGCCCGCAGCTCGCCCGCGTAGTACTCGGCGAGCGTCCCGCGCTCGGCGGGGAGCACCAGGCGGTACGGATCGCAGCCGTCCTTGAGCTGTCCGGCCGCGGCCTCCAGCAGTGGATCGGCACCGGGTCTCGGGACGGCACGCAGCACCACCGTGCCCCGCTTGCCCGGAGTCAGCGTCACCGACGACAGCGCCGCGTGCGGGACGCGGCGTTCACGGAGGCTCTGGAAGAGCCTCGGCGTGCGGATACCCCGTTCGAAGCGGATGAGCACGGAGTCGGTGTCGAACTCCCAGGTGGCTTGAATTCCGGCCAGCACATCACCCATACGCCTCATCGTATGCGGCACTTGCCCGCACGTCCCCCCTTGGAGTCGACCGCAATCCGCGACGGGTCACCGCTCTCTACGCGCGTCAGACCGTCTTGTCGCCGGAAATTCGTTCGTGGCAGGCGGTGTCGGCCTGCGCACAGGTCACCGAACCGTAGGTGCCCACACCGATCGCGGCGAAGTTGCCCAGACTCTCGGTACCCGGCTCGAAATAGCCGCTGTGGCCGACCGCGTCGCCCGCGGCGGCGATCCGCGCGCCGAACTCCGGATCCACCGGATCGGCCCCGTGGCCGAGCCCGGCGACCTCCAGGTTCGGTACGTCCGCGATCCAGTCGTCACGGTCCCGCATCGCCCACACGTTGGCCCGCGTGTGCAGCTGGCCGGCGTTGTCGGCCCGCATGCCCGGACTGCCCGCGACCGCGATGTCGGTCACCCGGGCGGGCAGTTCCCGCGCGGCCACGCCGCACAGGACGGAGCCGTAGCTGTGGCAGAACAGCGAGACGGGCGCGATGCCCGGGAGCGCGCCGACGAGCGCGTCGAGCCGGACCGCCCCGCGCTGGGCGAGGTTCCCGAGGGCGGCGTCCATGCCGATGCCGACGGGCGCGGTGTAGTCGGCCCAGGCGATCACGGCGGTCCGTACGCCGGGGCGGGCGGACCGCTCGGCCGCGTACAGGGACTTGGCCATGCCGACGGGCGCGGCGTTGGTCTTGGACCCCGTCCGCTCCAGCGTCAGCAGATTGGTGTCGACGCCCGGTACGACCACAGAGACCCGCTCGGCACGGTCGAGATCGCCGAAGACCTCGGCGGCGTGGCCCCGCCCGGACGGGTCGAACGCGAGGAAGTGCCGGCCGTCGGCGAGCATCGACCGGAAGCGGTCCGTCCGGCGGACCGCCTCGGCGCGCCCCGCGGGGGAGAGCCTGCTGTCGTGCACCCGCTGCTGTTCGGCCGTGCTCGCCTGGACGAGCGCGAGCCGGTTGGCCCGGTAGCGCAGGGTGACCGGCGCGCCGTTCAGATTCCCCACCACCAGCGGGTACTTGTCCGCCAGCCGGATGCGCTGCGCGGCCGTGAGCGTGGCGAAGAAGTGCGCCAGCCCGGACGGCCGGGCATCGACCGGAGGAAGCGCGCGGCCCGCTATCGATCCCCTGGCCCAGGAGGCGAGTGCGAGCGTGCGTGGCTCGTCGGAGCGTTGATGACGCACGGCGGTCCAGCCAGTGGTCGCCAGCATCACGAACACAACCGCGAGGGCGAGCAGAGTGCGCCACGCGGTGAGCGTCGGGGAGGAATCGAAGGAAGTCACTTGGGCCCACATTAGGAGACGCGCGCCGGAGGCCGTGAAGCGGGTGACACACATCACCCGACTGTGGGGAATGGAACGCCTTTTCCCTCACCCTCCGTACCGACCTCCCGTACGCTCCGCCGAGCCCCGCACCCCTCAGCCGGCGCATCCCGGCGGCGTGGCCCGCGTGTTGTGACCTTGGCCATACGCCGCGTCAGAGACGTGCGGCACATGGCCCCGTGCGGGCGTGCGCCAGTCCTCGGCGAGAGCCGGCCCCAACTGGTCGAGATACACCTCGGTCAGCGTCCGCAGCGAGTCCACGCTGGTCTCCCGCCCGTGCCCCCACAGCTGGCCGGTCACCCGCATCACCCCGCAGAACGCGGCGACGGCGACCCGCGGCCGCGGATCCAGCGTCACGTCCAGACCCTCGCGCTCGGCGATCAGCAGGGCGGTCTGGTTCTCCAGCTCACTGCTGCGCCGCAGGTGGGCGGCGAGCAGCGAGGGCGTCGATTCGATCATTTGGTACGTACGCATGTGGAGTTCGACCGGGATGAGGGCCTCGATGGCCTCCCCGATACTGTTCCAGGCACACAGCACCGCGCGGCGCATGGCCTCGAACGGGGCCTCCGAAGCGGGCCGTTGGCGCAGTTCGGCGATGAAGCGCGACTCCACCATCTCCTGGACGGCGAAGGCGGCCGACTCCTTGCCGGCGAAGTAGCGGAAGAAGGTGCGCTGGGAGACCTCCACCGCGTCGACGATCTCGTCGACGGTGGTCTCCTCGTACCCCTGGGTGGTGAAAAGATCGAGGGCGGCATGGAGCAGCGCGTCCCTGGTGCGTCGCTTCTTGCGCTCGCGCAGCCCGGTCGGATACTCGGCGGCTCGTTGCCCGTCGGTCACTGAGCTGGTCCTCTTTTCCTGCTTTGTCCAGCTCAGCGTACCTGTGAGCTACGTGACAGTTACCGACTTGTGAAATGGTTTGTCAACTGTCAGCGACTGACACTAATCTCCGGGTATGACTAGTCAGACCACCGTCGAAAAGGCACCGCGGGAGCCCCGGGATGTCCCTGTTCCCGCACCTGCCAAGGGGCTGCGCGGCCACCCCTGGCTGACGCTCTTCTCCGTGGCCATCGGCGTGATGATGGTTGCGCTCGACGGCACGATCGTCGCGATCGCCAACCCCGCGATCCAGAAGGACCTGGGCGCCTCGCTCGCCGATGTCCAGTGGATCACCAACGGCTACATGCTCGCCCTCGCGGTCTCCCTGATCACCGCGGGCAAGCTCGGTGACCGGTTCGGCCACCGCCAGACCTTCCTGATAGGCGTCGTGGGCTTCGCCGCGGCGTCCGGGGCCATCGGCCTCTCCAGCAGCGTCGTCCTCGTGATCACCTTCCGGGTGCTCCAGGGCCTCTTCGGCGCGCTGCTGATGCCGGCCGCGCTCGGCCTGCTCCGCGCCACCTTCCCGGCCGAGAAGCTGAACATGGCGATCGGCATCTGGGGCATGGTCATCGGCGCCTCGACCGCCGGTGGCCCGATCCTGGGCGGCGTGCTCGTCGAGCACGTCAGCTGGCAGTCCGTCTTCTTCATCAACGTGCCGGTCGGCGTGATCGCGCTCGTGCTGGGCGTGCTGATCCTCAAGGACCACCGCGCCGCGAACGCGCCGCGCTCCTTCGACTTCGCCGGCATCGTGCTGCTGTCCGGCGCGATGTTCTGCCTGATCTGGGCCCTCATCAAGGGCTCGGAGTGGGGCTGGGGCGACCCGAAGACGATCGGCTTCCTGATCGCCGCCGTCGCCCTGTTCGTCGGGTTCGCCCTCGTCCAGCAGCGCGTCGGGGAACCGCTGATCCCGCTGGCGATGTTCCGCTCCGTGCCGCTCTCCGCCGGTACGGTCCTGATGGTGCTGATGGCCTTCGCCTTCATGGGCGGCCTGTTCTTCGTCACCTTCTACCTCCAGAACGTGCACGGCATGAAGGCCGTCGACGCCGGTCTGCACCTGCTGCCGCTGACCGCGATGATGATCGTCGCCTCGCCGCTGGCGGGCTTCCTGATCACCAAGTTCGGCCCTCGGGTCCCGCTGGTCGGCGGCATGGTCTGCACCGCGGTCGCGTGCTTCGGCATGTCCCAGCTGACCGTCGGCACCGGCACCGTCACCATGTCGATCTGGTTCGCCCTGCTCGGCCTCGGCCTCGCGCCGGTCATGGTCGGCGCCACCGAGGTCATCGTGGGCAACGCCCCGATGGAGCTCTCGGGTGTCGCGGGAGGTCTCCAGCAGGCCGCCATGCAGGTCGGCGGCAGCCTCGGTACGGCCGTCCTCGGCGCCATCATGGCCTCCCGGGTCGATGCCGAGCTCGCCGACAACTGGAAGGCCGCGCAGCTGCCCCCGCTGTCCGGGGAGCAGCTGGACCAGGCGTCCCAGGCCGTCAAGGTCGGCATTCCGCCGGTCGCCCAGGGCACACCGCCCGAGGTCGCCGGCAAGATCGTGAACGTCGCCCATGACACGTTCGTGTCCGGCATGAGCACGGCGTTCATGGTCGCGGGCATCGTCGCGGTCATCGCGGCCCTGGTCGCCACCCTGACCAAGCGCGGCGAGAACGCCGAAGCGGGCGCGGGCGCCGGTCACATCTGATCCGACCGCCCGCCCCGACGCCGGGAGGCGTCAACGCAGTGCGCACAGCAGCCCCGCCGGAACGTTCCGGCGGGGCTGTCGCCTATCAGGGTGGTACCGCCCCCGGCCCCTTCCCGATCCGGCGCCCCGCAGCTCAGGGTGGGTGCGGAAGATCCACATCACCACGGGGGTTCAGTCACATGCGTACAACCGTCGTCGCCGCCGCCCTGGCCGTCGCCGCCCTGATGCCGCAGGCGGTGGCCCAGGCCGCGCCCGTCCGGCTCGGCACCTGCGGGGCCGGCCAGCTCTGCCTCTGGGCGAAACCGGGGTTCACCGGTGCCCGGCAGGTCCACGAGCTGTCCACCATCGACATCGACAGCTGCGTGCCGCTGCCGGCCGGTTCCGCCGTCCAGGCGCTCGCCAACCGCACCGGCCGCCCGGTCACGACCTACCAGTCGGCCGAGTGCGCGGAGACCGGCGAGTTCGAGACCTACCCGGGTGGGGGCACCTGGGTGCCGCAGTCCCCGTACCAGGTCCGCGCCTTCAAGGTCTGGGAGAACTGACCGCAAGGTCGGGGAGAACTGACCGTATACAGAAAACGCCGCGGGGCGGCGGGACCCAGAGGTCCCGCCGCCCCGCGGCCGTGCCTCGACAGCTACGCGTCGCCGCCCGCGGCCCCCGGATCGGCCGCGGCCACATCCAGCAGGTCGTAGCGGTCGACCGCCGTCTTCAGCGCCGAACGGTCGATCTTCCCCTCCTTCGCGAGCTCGGTGAGCACCGCCAGGACGATCGACTGCGCGTCGATGTGGAAGAACCGGCGCGCCGCGCCCCGCGTGTCCGCGAAGCCGAATCCGTCCGCACCCAGCGACTGGTACGCACCGGGCACCCAGCGAGCGATCTGGTCCGGTACGGACCGCATCCAGTCCGAGACCGCCACGAACGGCCCCTGGGCACCGGAGAGCTTGCGCGTCACGTACGGGACGCGCTGCTCCTCCTCCGGGTGCAGCAGGTTGTACCGCTCCACGTCCACGGCCTCGCGCCGCAGCTCGTTCCAGGAGGTCGCGGACCAGACGTCCGCCTTCACGTTCCACTCGTCGGCGAGGATGCGCTGCGCCTCTGCCGCCCAGGGGACCGCCACACCGGACGCCATGATCTGGGCCGGGATCTCGCCCTTCTCGCCGCTGCTGTAGCGGTACACGCCCTTCAGGATGCCCTCGACGTCCACGTCGGCCGGCTCGGCCGGGTGCTGGATCGGCTCGTTGTAGACCGTGAGGTAGTAGAAGACGTCCTCGTTCTCCTCGGGCGTCCCCCCGTACATCCGGCGCAGACCGTCCTTGACGATGTGCCCGATCTCGTACCCGAACGCCGGGTCGTACGCGACACAGGCCGGGTTGGTCGAGGCGAGCAGCTGCGAGTGGCCGTCCGCGTGCTGGAGCCCCTCGCCGGTCAGCGTCGTACGGCCGGCGGTGGCGCCCAGCACGAAACCGCGCGCGAGCTGGTCGGCCATCTGCCAGAACTGGTCGCCGGTCCGCTGGAAACCGAACATCGAGTAGAAGACGTACACCGGGATCAACGGCTCGCCGTGCGTGGCGTAGGCCGAACCGGCGGCGATCAGCGAGGCGGTGCAGCCCGCCTCGGAGATGCCGTCGTGCAGCATCTGGCCGGTCGGCGACTCCTTGTACGCGAGCAGCAGATCGCGGTCCACCGACTCGTACTGCTGACCCAGCGGGTTGTAGATCTTCGCACTCGGGAAGAACGCGTCCATACCGAAGGTCCGGTACTCGTCGGGCGCGATCAGCACGAAACGCTTGCCGATCTCCTTGTCCCGCATGAGGTCCTTCAGGACGCGGACGAACGCCATGGTGGTGGCGATCGACTGCTGGCCCGAACCCTTCTTCGCACTCGCGTACGCCTTGTCGTCGGGCAGCGGCAGTGGCTTCGCCCGCACCACCCGGGTCGGGACGTAACCGCCCAGACCCTTGCGGCGGTCGTGCATGTACTGGATCTCGTCCGAGTCGCGGCCCGGGTGGTAGTACGGCGGGTTCCCGTCCTCCAGCCGGCTGTCCGCGATCGGGATGTGCAGCCGGTCCCGGAAGCGCTTGAGGTCCTCGGCCGTGAGCTTCTTCATCTGGTGGGTCGCGTTGCGGCCCTCGAAGTTCGGCCCCAGCGTCCAGCCCTTGACCGTCTGCGCCAGGATCACCGTCGGCTGGCCCTTGTGGGCCTTGGCCGCCGCGTACGCCGCGTAGACCTTGCGGTGGTCGTGACCGCCGCGGCCCAGGTGCAGGATCTGCTGGTCGGACATGTCCTTGACCATGTCCCGCAGCCGGGCGTCGTCACCGAAGAAGTGTTCACGGATGTACGCGCCCGTCTCGGTGGCGTACGTCTGGAACTGGCCGTCCGGCGTGGTGTTCAGCTTGTTGACCAGGATGCCCGTGCGGTCCTGCGCCAGCAGCGGGTCCCAGGAGCGGTCCCAGACCAGCTTGATGACGTTCCAGCCGGCCCCGCGGAACTGCGACTCCAGCTCCTGGATGATCTTGCCGTTGCCGCGCACCGGGCCGTCGAGGCGCTGGAGGTTGCAGTTGACGACGAACGTCAGGTTGTCCAGGCCCTCACGGGCGGCGATGGAGAGCTGGCCGAGCGACTCCGGCTCGTCCATCTCGCCGTCGCCGAGATACGCCCAGACATGCGACTCGGAGGTGTCGGCGATGCCGCGCGCCTCCATGTAGCGGTTCATCCGCGCCTGGTAGATCGCGCCCAGCGGGCCGAGACCCATCGAGACGGTCGGGAACTCCCAGAAGTCCGGCATCAGCCGCGGGTGCGGGTAGCTGGACAGGCCGTTCGGCGCCTTCGACTTCTCCTGGCGGAAGCCGTCGAGCTGTGCCTCGCTCAGCCGGTCCAGCAGGAACGCGCGGGCGTAGATCCCGGGTGAGGCGTGACCCTGGAAGAAGATCTGGTCGCCGCCCAGGCCGTCGTCCTTGCCGCGGAAGAAGTGGTTGAAACCCACGTCGTACAGCGAGGCGGAGGACGCGAACGTGGCGATGTGACCGCCCACGCCGATCCCCGGACGCTGTGCCCGCGACACCATCACGGCCGCGTTCCAGCGCGTCGCGTTGAGGACCTTGCGCTCGACCTCCTCGTCGCCGGGGAAGAACGGCTCGTCCTTCGTGGCGATGGTGTTCACGTAGTCCGTGCTACGCATCTCCGGCACGGCGACACGCTTCTCGCGTGCCCGCTCGATGAGCCGGAGCATGAGGTAGCGGGCCCGCTCGCGGCCCCGCTCGTCGACGGCGGCGTCGAGGGAGTCGAGCCATTCCTGGGTCTCTTCGGGATCGAAATCCGGGACCTGACTCGGAAGGCCGCCAATGATGATCGGGTTGCGATCGGATCCGGAAGCCACGCTGTTCCTTCGCTGTTCGGTGCTGCGCTACGGGGCCTGGGTGAGGGAGTCACGCCCCCGGGATGTGTACACGTACGCCGTCCCATCGTGTACCCGCGAGCGCGCAAACGTCATCTCTACCGAGAGGTAACCAGAGGCTGCCGGGCCGCCGGGTCCCGGAGGTCCGGATGGGCCGCGGCTGAGCGGGTACCGGGGAGGCAGGACGCGCCGGGAGGGTGGATCGGGCAGGATGGGTCGGGCGAAACCGCAACCATACGCCCAAGGCGTCCAAGTGTTCCCAAACACTGCTCGACTCCGAATGCCGGACCGAAACGGCATAAGCTGTTCAAGGACGTAAAGGGTGTGGACGGTAGCGCGGGCTCCGGCAAGGGGCCGCCGACAGTGCGGCGACGTGGCACGAAACGTCACCGTTTAGGCGGTCTCGTGCGCTGGGTACTTGCGCGATCCGCCGCTCCCGTGTGGACTACGGCCAACGCCCCGCGTACGCGCGTGGGTGCAGCATTTTCCGAAACATGATCAGGAGGCAACCCGTGAGCGCGACCGCGGACCACGCGGAGGAGCGGACCAACCCGGCAGCACGCCTGGGGTTCGAGCCCGGACAAGTGGTCCAGGAGATCGGCTACGACGACGACGTCGAGCTGGAGCTCCGTGAGGGCATTGAGGCCACTATCGGCCAGGATCTCGTCGACGAGGACTACGACGACGTCGCAGACGTCGTCCTGCTCTGGTTCCGCGACGAGGACGGCGACCTTACGGACGCGCTGGTGGATGCCATCGGTCTGCTCGAGGAGGGCGGCACGGTCTGGCTGATGACGCCGAAGACCGGCCGTGACGGATACGTCGAGCCGAGCGACATCAACGAGGCTGCCCAGACAGCCGGTCTCGCCCAGACCAAGAGCATCAGCGCGGGCAAGGACTGGACGGGCAGCCGTCTGGCCACGCCGAAGGTGGCGGCCAAACCCAGGCGCTGAACCGCATTTCGCCACTGAAGGCCCCCGACGGCAGCACGCCGCCCGGGGGCCTTCGTACGTCCACGGACGGCCGCGGCACGCGGCGGAAGCCGGGGGATGGGCCTCTGTGGGTGCTGCACGGCCGCCAGAGGCCTCTGCGTAGGGTGGGAGCCACCCGGACAGCCCAGCCCGGCGACGTAGCGAAGGGACGCGTTTCATGGCGATCGAGGTCGGCACCAAGGCCCCGGATTTCGAGCTGAAGGACAATCACGGCCGGACCGTGAAGCTCTCCGATTTTCGCGGCGCCAAGAACGTGGTGCTGCTGTTCTACCCGTTCGCCTTCACCGGCGTCTGCACGGGTGAGCTCTGCGCCCTGCGCGACGAGCTGCCCACGTTCGAGAACGACGACACGCAGCTGCTCGCCGTCTCCAACGACTCCATCCACACCCTGCGCGTCTTCGCCGAGCAGGAGGGCCTGGAGTACCCGCTGCTCTCGGACTTCTGGCCGCACGGTGAGACCTCGCGGGCGTACGGCGTCTTCGACGAGGAGAAGGGCTGCGCGGTGCGCGGAACCTTCATCATCGACAAGGAGGGCGTGGTGCGCTGGACCGTCGTGAACGCTCTGCCCGACGCGCGCGACCTCAACGACTACATCAAGGCGCTCGGCTCGCTCTGATCCGAGATCCGGTGGATCTCCGCGCGACCCCCGGCCAAAAGCCTGTTTTGGCCGGGAACCGGTCACTAGGATCCACTCGTTGATCCGATGCCAACGCAACGTGGAGGCGCCGGCACCGGCCGGCCCCCAATGAAACCAATGGGAGGACTCGTGGGAGTCAGCCTCAGCAAGGGCGGCAACGTCTCGCTGACCAAGGCCGCGCCCAACCTGACCGCGGTCATCGTGGGTCTGGGCTGGGACGCTCGTACCACCACCGGTGGAGACTTCGACCTCGACGCCAGCGCACTGCTGACGAACGCCGAGGGCAAGGTCGGCAACGACGGCAATTTCGTCTTCTTCAACAACCTCAAGAGCCCCGACGGCTCCGTCGAGCACACCGGTGACAACCTCACCGGTGAGGGCGAGGGCGACGACGAGATCATCAAGGTCAACCTGGCCGGTGTCCCGGCCGACGTCGACAAGATCGTCTTCCCGGTCTCGATCTACGAGGCCGAGTCGCGCCAGCAGAGCTTCGGCCAGGTGCGCAACGCGTACATCCGCGTGGTCAACCAGGCCGACAACAGCGAGCTCGCGCGCTACGACCTGAGCGAGGACGCCTCGACGGAGACCGCCATGGTCTTCGGCGAGCTGTACCGCAACGGTGCGGAGTGGAAGTTCCGCGCCATCGGTCAGGGCTACGCCTCGGGTCTGCGCGGCATCGCGCAGGACTTCGGCGTCAACGTCTAGACAGCCGGTCCGGGGGCACGCCCCCGGGCAGGCAGCAGCACGTCCCGTCCGGCGCCGCACTCCGTGCGGCGCCGGACGCGCTCAACAGACGGTTCATTCACTCGGGGAGGACACACACCATGGGCGTCACACTCGCCAAGGGAGGCAACGTCTCCCTCTCCAAGGCCGCACCCAATCTCACCCAGGTGCTGATCGGGCTCGGCTGGGACGCACGATCCACCACGGGGGCCGACTTCGACCTCGACGCCAGCGCGCTGCTGTGCCAGTCGGGACGGGTGCTCGGCGACGAATGGTTCGTGTTCTACAACAACCTCACGAGCCCCGACGGCTCCGTGGAGCACACCGGTGACAACCTCACGGGTGAGGGCGAGGGCGACGACGAGTCGGTCATCGTGAACCTCACGCAGGTGCCGGCCGGCTGCGACAAGATCGTATTTCCGGTCTCGATTCATGACGCGGACAATCGCGGGCAGACATTCGGGCAGGTCAGCAATGCGTTCATCCGGGTGGTGAACCAGGCCGACGGCCAGGAACTCGCGCGGTACGACCTGAGCGAGGACGCCTCGACGGAGACCGCGATGATCTTCGGTGAGCTCTACCGTTATGGCGGCGAGTGGAAGTTCCGTGCGGTGGGGCAGGGGTACGCGTCGGGACTGCGGGGCATCGCTCTAGACTTCGGGGTCAACGTTTCGTAAAGCCGCGCTCGGCGCGGGGGAGCCCCGTACTCACCGGGGGAGACCCGTTAAATAACTGATGGGGTAGCCAGTGCTTCTGAAAACCTTCGGCTGGTCGTTCGCGATTACCGCGATCGGCCTGGTCGCAGCGTGGTTCTACGGGGGGTGGGAGGCCTTCGGAGTCGTGGCGATCCTCTCCGTCCTGGAGATCTCGCTGTCCTTCGACAACGCGGTGGTCAACGCCGGAATCCTGAAGAAGATGAGTGCCTTCTGGCAGAAGATCTTCCTCACGGTCGGTGTGCTCATCGCGGTCTTCGGTATGCGACTGGTGTTCCCCGTCGTGATCGTGGCCATCACTGCCAAGCTGGGCCCGATCGAGGCTGTTGATCTTTCCTTCAACGACCCGGACCGCTACAAGGAACTGGTCACGGACGCCCATCCGGCGATCGCTTCCTTCGGTGGGATGTTCCTGTTGATGATCTTCCTCGACTTCATTTTCGAGGACCGTGACATCCAGTGGCTGCGCTGGATCGAGCGCCCGCTCGCCAAGCTCGGCAAGGTCGACATGCTGTCGGTCTGCATCGCGCTGATCGTCCTGCTGGTCTCTGCCCTGACGTTCGCGGCCAACGCGCATCAGCACGGCGGCGGACACGCGGACAAGGCGGAGACGGTCATGCTCGCGGGTATCGCGGGTCTGATCACCTACCTCATCGTCGGCGGACTCTCCGGCTACTTCGAGAACAAACTCGAAGAGGAGGAGGAACGCGAGCACGAGGAGGAGGAGCAGGCCAAGCAGACCGGCAAGAAGCTCTCCGCGGTCGCACTCTCCGGCAAGGCCGCGTTCTTCATGTTCCTCTATCTGGAAGTGCTCGACGCGTCCTTCTCGTTCGACGGCGTGATCGGCGCCTTCGCCATCACCAACGAGATCGTGCTGATGGCGCTGGGCCTCGGTATCGGTGCCATGTACGTCCGTTCGCTCACGGTCTACCTGGTCCGCCAGGGCACCCTGGACGACTACGTCTACCTGGAGCACGGCGCGCACTATGCGATCGGCGCGCTGGCTGTCATCCTGCTCGTCACGATCCAGTACGAGATCAACGAGATCATCACCGGTCTCGTGGGCGTCGTCCTGATCGCCTGGTCGTTCTGGTCGTCGGTCCGGCGCAACAAGGCCCTGGAGGCCGAAGGCGGCGGCGGGGACGGCGGCGGGGACGGCGGTTCCACGTCGGAAGTGTCCGCCGGGGTGTGACCCGGTAGGGAATGAGGAACGCTCTCTGCGGGGCGGCTCGTACGGTGAAGGTCCTCGGGAACACCCGGACCCGGCCCGGAGCCGCCCCGCAGCGGTGCGTGCGTCGCGTGTGCCTCGTGCGACGGGTGCGGGGCCGATATGCGGGGCCGATATGTGTGGGGGTTGGGAATGGCGTTCTGGGACAGCCTGTGGCCGGGGCGGGAAGCACAGTTCGAGTCGGGCAGCGCGGCCACCAATTCCATCGTGCTCTCCAAGCGGCACGCCACGGTCTCGCTGACCAAACAGGGCGCGCTGACGGGCAACCTCCGGGTCAACCTCTCCTGGCGGATGCGCACCTCGGACATCGAGGGCCGGTCGTCGCAGAGCGGCCGGCTGCTGCGGCCGTTCAAGCTCTTCAAGCCCGACGTGGTCCAGGCGCACACCCAGGGCGTGGTCAACGTCGACCTGGACCTGGGCTGCATGTACGAGCTGGCGGACGGCACCAAGGGCGTCGTGCAGCCGCTGGGCAACCTGCTGGGCGATCTGAACGGGCCGCCCTACATAAGGCTCAGCGGGGACGACCGCTTCGGGGCGCCGTCCGGCGAGACGCTCTACGTCAACCTCGACCAGCGCGACCAGATCAAGCGCCTGCTGTGCTTCGTCTACATCTACGACCAGACGCCGGCCTTCGACCGTACGCACGCCAAGATCACGCTCTACCCGGGCAACGGGCCGCGCATCGAGATCGAGCTGGACGAACGGGCCCCGGAGGCCCGCTCGTGCGCCGTGTTCACGGTGGAGAACGTCAAGGGCGAACTGATCGTGCGGCGCGAGGTGAAGTTCGTGTACGGCTTCCAGTCGGAGCTGGACCGGCTGTACGGCTACGGGATGCAGTGGGGACGCGGCTACAAGTCCCGCGCGTAGCGGGTCCGGATGCGCTGGAGCGGACACGGTGGGCCGGATGTGCGGTCGGCCGGACGCGGTGGGCCGGATGTGCGGTCGGCCGGACGCGGTGGGCCGGATGTGCGGTCGGCCGGACGCGGTGGGTCAGGGGCGTATGAACTGCGGCCCCTGCGGCGGCAGGACGAAATTCGGGTCCGGCGCGTACGCGGCCGCCGCCGCGGGCTGCGGATAGCCGTAGGCGGGCTGCGCGGAGGCCGGCTGGGGGTAGCCGTAGGCGGGCTGCGGCGCCGGTGCGGGGGGCGGGGCCACGGCGGGCTGCGGATAGCCGTACGCGGGCTGCTGGTGCTGCACCGTGATCTGCGAGTCCGGCCCGGGGGCCGGTGCGGGCGGGAACGCCGGTGCGGGCGGCAGCGGCGCCGGGTCGGGCTCGGCCGCGGCCTCCGCCTCGTCGACCGAGATGCCGAACGCGGTCGCGAGTCCGACGAGACCGGTCGGGTAGCCCTGCCCCACGGCCCGGAACTTCCAGCCGTCCCCGCGCCGGTACAGCTCGCCGCAGATGATCGCGGTTTCCTCGCCGGTCTCCGGCCGTACCTCGAACACGGCGAGCGGTTCGCCGCCCGCCGCGGCCGCGTCGAAGAGCATGATGCACAGGTCGTGCACGTGCTCGAAGGCGGCTCCGTCGGAGGACGCGGCGATGACCACCTGGTCGACCGAGGGGTCGAGCGCGTTCAGATCGGCCTCGATGGTGTCCGTCAGCCCCTCGGCCAGGCTCCGCTTCGGCAGCCGCCGCACCAGGCCGGAGGGATGACGGGGCTGGTTGTAGAAGACGAAGTCCTCGTCCGAGCGCACGCGGCCGCCGGAGCCGAGCAGCAGGGCCGAGGCGTCCACGTCGGGAACCCCGGCCCCCGGGGTCCAGCGCAGCACGGCCCGTACGGCCATGGCGTCGAGTGGGACGTTCGAACCTTTCACCATCGCGTGCGTCATGGCGGTCATCCTGCCTGCTGGCCGCCCCGCGGACAACGCTGGGGTCGCGAGCCGTGTCGTGGCGGAATGCCGGAAGCGCCGCGTCCGCACCCCTCGGAACCGTCGCTAAATGGACGAGTTACCCGGAATTCATGCGCCCAGGGAACTGCCGACACCCGTCCGTACGTACTATTACCGGCCACACGTTGTCCGATCGGGCAGGTAGCACGGGGGGATTTGGATGCGTCATTTCGGGCATATTGCGCCCACTGTCAGAGGCGATCTGTTCTTCCAGCAGCCGTGCGACTTCGACGCCGACGCACCGGCCCGAGTGCTCTCGGCCGCTCTGGGAGCCACCCTCTACAGCCCCGCCACCCGGCCGGCACTCGCTGACGACGTCATCAAGCAGGCCGGCCGGGGCGTCGTCTCCATGGTGCTGTGCTTGGAGGATTCGATCGACGACTCAGAGGTGGCGGGCGCCGAGGAGAACCTGGTCGGCCAGTTCGCCGAACTCGACGCGCGCGGCGGCGAGCTCCCGCTGCTCTTCATCCGGGTCCGGGAACCGCACCAGATCACGGACCTGGTGCGCCGCCTCGGCGATTCCGCCCGATTGTTGTCCGGTTTTGTACTTCCGAAGTTCACGCAAGAGCGCGGCGTGCCCTTCATGGAGGCGCTCACGAAGGCCGAGAGCGACGGCGGCCGACGGCTCTTCGCCATGCCCGTACTGGAATCACCGGAGCTGCTCCATCTGGAGACCCGGCAGGAGGCCCTCCAGAAGATCGCCACCACCGTCGACTCCTACCGCGACCGCGTCCTCGCGCTGCGGCTCGGCGTCACCGACTTCTGCTCGGCGTACGGGCTGCGCAGGCCGCCCGATATGACGGCGTACGACGTCCGGATCGTCGGGGACGTCATCGCCGACGTGGTCAACGTCCTGGGCCGGGCCGACGGCACCGGCTTCACGATCACCGGACCGGTGTGGGAGTACTTCCGACTCCAGGAACGCATGTTCAAGCCACAGCTGCGCCGCAGCCCCTTCCTGGAGGGCCGGGCCGAAGAACTGCGCACCGCGCTGATCGAGCACGACCTGGACGGCCTGCTGCGGGAGATAGAGCTGGACCGGGCCAACGGCCTGCTCGGCAAGACCTGTATCCACCCCTCGCACGTCGCACCCGTGCACGCGCTGTCGGTGGTCAGTCACGAGGAGTTCAGCGACGCCCAGGACATCCTGCGGCCCGAGAGCGGGGGCGGCGGCGTGCTGCGCTCCTCGTACACGAACAAGATGAACGAAGTGAAGCCGCACCGGGCCTGGGCCGAGCGCACCCTCCAGCGCGCCGAGGTGTTCGGAGTGGCGCGGGAAGACGTCGGCTTCGTGGAGCTGCTGGCCGCGAGCCTCGCGGAATGAGCCCGTTCGGGTGAGGCTGGACCGGTGACGGTGTTCCGGTCGCGGTGCTCCGGAGCGGTGTTCCGATGGCGCTGCTCCGGCGACGGTGTCCGGAAGGCGTGACCCCGAGTGCGACCCGATGAGCGGGCGCACAGCTGAGGAAAGAGACGGCGAACGTGGTGTGGTCGGGTAGCTGGGTCGCGGAGCGGCTGGGCGTCGAGCTCGTGGGCGACGGCGAGCTGCGGGAGCTGCTGGGCCTCGCCCTGCGGCGCAACCCCAAGCGAGCGCATCTGCTCGTGTCCCACGTGCTCGGCAAGCATGTGCCGCAGTACCCCTCGGTGGTCTACGGCGCCGGATTCGAGCTCGGCCGCCGGGTGCGGGAACTGCTCGGGGAGGCCGGGACGCGGCGCGCGGTCGTGCTCGGTTACGCGGAGACGGCCACCGGCCTCGGCCACGCGGTCGCCGACGGGCTCGGCGCCGCACCGTACCTCCACTCGACGCGACGCCCCGTGGAGGGCGTGGCGCGCGCGGGCGGCTTCGAGGAGTCGCACTCGCACGCCACCTCGCACCTGCTCCTGCCGGAGGACCCGGACCTGCTGGCGGGCGATGCCGGGGACGCGGTCGACGCGGGGGGCGTGGCCGATGCGGGAGGCGTGGCCGATGCGGTGCTGGTGCTGGTCGATGACGAGTTCTCCACCGGCAACACCGTCCTCAACACCATCCGCGCCCTGCACGAGCGCTACCCCCGGAACCGCTACGTGATCGTGGCCCTGGTCGACATGCGCTCGCCGTCCGACCGTGGCCGGCTGGCCGAGTTCGCGGCGGAGACCGGCGCCCGGATCGACCTGGTGGCGAGGAACTCGGGCACGGTCCGCCTCCCGGACGGCGTCCTGGAGAAGGGGCAGGCGCTGGTCGCGGCGGAGGAGGCGGCGCAGGAGGCGCGGGCGACAACGGTTGGTGTCGGCTCCCGCTCCCACCCCCGTCCCTGCACCCGGGTGGAGCTGGGGTGGCCCGTCGGCGTGCCCGACGGTGGCAGGCACGGCTTCACCCCCGCGCACCGCGACCGGCTGGAGGCGGCACTCCCCGACATGGCGGACCGCATCGTCGCGGCGCTGGGCGAGGGAATACGGAGCGAGGACGTGGCGCGACGATGCGCTCCGCCGGACGACGGGACACTGCCCGATGCCCTGCCCGACGGGGCGCTGCCCGACGGGGCGCTGCCCGACGGGGCGCTGCCCGACGGGGCGCTGGACGACAGGGCACGCCGCGTACTGGTCCTCGGCTTCGAGGAGCTGATGTACGCACCCCTGCGCCTGGCCACCGCCCTGGAGGACCGCATCGGCGCCGAGGTCCGGTACTCCACCACGACCCGCTCCCCGGTCCTCGCGGTGGACGACCCGGGCTACGCGATACGCACCCGGCTGGTCTTCCCGGCCCACGACGGCCCGGCGGACGGCCCCGGCGACCGGTACGCGTACAACGTCGCGGGCGCCGGCTTCGACGCCATTGTGGCCGTCGTCGACTCCACCGCGGACACACCCGAACTGCACGCCCCCGACGGGCTGCTGGCGCGGCTCGCCCCGCACACCGCACAGGTCCTGCTCGCGGTCGTGCCCTCGTACATACCGCTGGCCGGGGCGGAGGCCGCGACCCCGGACGTGACACCGGCGGCGGCCGTTCAGCCCGAGGCCGCCGTCACCACCCCCCAACGCCAGGAAGAACCCCGCATGCTGCCCGAGCCCCTCCGCGGCCCCGCCTTCTCCTCCTACGCGCCGGACGAGGTCGGCTGGCTGCTCCAGGATCTCTCGGACACCGAGCTGGAGGCGCCCACCGAGGAGCGCGAGGAGGCGATACAGAGCGGTGGCGCGCACTACGCCGAGTCGCTGCCCGTCGAGTACCAGCCGTCCGAGCAGTACCAGGACCTGTTCAAGGCGGCGCTGGACCTGTCGGCCGCCCGCATCGCCCGCGCCGTCGGCGCCGTCACCGAGACCGTCCTCGCCGAGCGCGGCCCCCGCCCCGTCCTGGTCTCGCTGGCCCGCGCCGGCACCCCCGTCGGCGTACTGATGCGCCGCTGGGCCCGCCACCGGCACGGTGTCGACCTGCCGCACTACGCCGTCTCGATCGTGCGCGGCCGCGGCATCGACGCCAACGCCCTGCGCTGGCTGGCCGCCCACCACAACCCGGCCGACGTCGTGTTCGTCGACGGCTGGACGGGGAAGGGCGCCATCACCCGCGAACTGGCCGCCGCCATCGCCGAGTTCGAGGACTCCGACGGAACGGAGGGCTTCAACCCGGAGATCGCGGTCCTGGCCGACCCCGGCGGCTGCGTCCGTACGTACGGCACGCGCGAGGACTTCCTGATCCCCTCGGCCTGCCTCAACTCCACGGTTTCCGGCCTGATCTCCCGTACGGTCCTGCGCTCCGACCTGGTCGGTCCCGAGGACTTCCACGGCGCGAAGTTCTACCGTGAGCTCGCCGGATCGGATGTCTCCGGCCACTTCCTCGACACCGTCGCCGAACGGTTCGGCGAGGTCACCGACGCGGTCGACGCCGACGTCAAGGAGCTGCTCGCCGCCGACCGCGCGCCCACCTGGGAGGGCTGGGCCGCGGTGGAACGCATCAGCGAGGAGTACGGCATCCACGACGTGAACCTGGTGAAGCCGGGCGTCGGAGAGACGACCCGGGTCCTGCTGCGCCGGGTCCCGTGGAAGATCCTCGCCAAGCGCGGCGCGGGCGCGGACCTGGAACACATCAGGCTGCTTGCGCGGCAGCGCGGCGTACCGGTCGAGGAGGTCGACGCGCTCCCGTACACCTGCGTCGGGCTGATCCACCCCAAGTACACGCGCGGGGCGACCGGTGCGGACGGCAAGGCGGTGGAGTCCAAGTGACGTTCCACGCGCCCTCTCCGCCCTCCCCGGCCTCCCTGCCCTCTTTGCCCTCCCCGGCCTCTCCGCCCTCCCCGGTCACGTTGGTAGCCAGCGACCTCGACCGCACCCTGATCTACTCGGCGGCCGCCCTCCAGCTCCCGATGCCGGACGCGGAGGCGCCCCGGCTGCTCTGCGTCGAGGTGTACGACCACAAGCCGCTCTCGTACGTCACGGAGACGGCCGCCGCGCTCCTCGTCGAACTGGCCCGTTCCACCGTCTTCGTGCCGGCCACCACCCGTACCCGCGAGCAGTACCACCGCATCCACCTCCCCGGACCCGCGGCCCGGTACGCGATCTGCGCCAACGGCGGACACATCCTCGTGGACGGCGAGTCGGACCCGGACTGGCAGCGGACGGTGACCCGCAGGCTGACCGACGAGTGCGCCTCACTCGCCGAGGTCCGCGCCCACCTCATATCCGCCGCCGACCCCGCCTGGCTGCTCAAGGAACGGGTCGCGGAGGACCTCTTCGCCTACCTCGTCGTCGACCGGGCACTGCTGCCCCCGGACTGGAGGCAGGAGCTGGCCGAGTGGGCGGAGCCGCGTGGCTGGACCGTCTCGCTCCAGGGCCGCAAGATCTACGCCGTACCGAGACCGCTCACCAAGAGCGCCGCGATGCGCGAGGTCGCCCGCCGCACGGGTGCCACGCTCACGCTCGCCGCCGGTGACTCACTCCTGGACGCAGATCTGCTGCTCGCCGCCGACCACGGCTGGCGTCCCGGCCACGGCGAACTCGCCGACGCGCGGTGGAGCGCCCCGCACGTGGTGGCGACCGCCGAGCGGGGCGTGGCCGCGGGCGAGGAGATCCTGCGGAGCCTCCTGCGGACATCGGGCCTGCACCAGGCCGCCTGACGGAACGGAGCCGGCGCGCGGAGGGACCGCGTAGCCCGGCGCGCCGCCGAATCCGCTCGAACCGCGGTGTCCGGCGGCTACAGTCGCCGCGTTCTCGTCTGCCGGGGGAGAACGCGGCCGACGACCAGGGAGTTGTGCGATGACCAAGGGAAACGAAACCAAGATCACGGACGAGCTGTACGCGTACATGCTGGCGCACAACCCGCCGCTGGACGCGGTGCAGCGCGAGCTCGTCGAGACCACGTACGCCCGTCTCCCCGACCACGCGGGCATGCAGTCGGCCGAGGAGCAGGGCCCGCTGCTGGCCTTCCTCGTCCGGCTGACCGGGGCCCGTCACATCGTGGAGGTCGGGACCTTCACCGGCTTCTCCGCCCTGTCGATGGCCCAGGCCCTGCCCGTCGGCGGACGGCTGATCGCCTGCGACGTCTCGGAGGAGTGGACAGCATACGGCCGCGAGGCATGGGAGAAGGCAGGCGTCGCCGACCGGATCGACCTGCGGATCGCCCCCGCCCTCGACACCCTCCGGGCGATGCCGACCGAACCGCACATCGACTTCGCCTACCTCGACGCGGACAAGGGCAACTACATCCCGTACTGGGAGGAACTGGTGCCCCGGATGCGGCAGGGCGGCGTCATCACCACGGACAACGTGCTGTTCCACGGCCGCGTGACCGACGCGCACGCGACCGGGGGAGCGGCGGCCATCAAGGAGTTCAACGACCACGTGTCCGCCGACCCGCGGATGGACAGCGTGCTGCTCACGGTGTCGGACGGCCTGACGCTGTCGCGCAAGCGGTAGCGATAGTCGTAGCGGTAGCGGTAGCGGTAGCAGTGGCGACAGCGACGTCGTTGGGGACAGCGACGGCACGTATCGCGGTGCTGCCGGGTCGCGGTGCGCCGCCGGGGCTGTCGGCGGGGTCAGCCGCAGCAGCCCCCACCGCAGCAACCGCCACCGCCGCCACCGCCTGACGGGGCGGGCGCGGAACCGGCCGCGCCGCCGACGGCGACAGCGGAGAGAAGCTTCACGGTGTCCTCGTGCCCGGCAGGGCAGGAGGCGGGGGCAGAGGACTCGGCCATCGGGCGGCTGAGTTCGAACGTGTCTCCGCAGGAGCGGCAGCGGTACTCGTAACGAGGCATGCCCCCAGGCTATCCGTCAGGACCGCATCACAGTCAGAGACAGAGACAGAGTCAGAGACAGAGAGATGAAGAGACAGGGGGAGGCAGAGGGCCGACGGGAGGGTGGCCCTACTCCTGGCGTCCTCCGGACGGCGGGACGACGACGGGCATCTCCTCGACCTGCCTGCGCCGCCCGAGCCGTGCCTCCTCCGCTGCTTCCTCGGGATGCCGGGCCCGCCAGTACGGGTTGTCGTGGGGGAGCCCGCCGCTGACGCGGCCGTACATCCCGAACATCATCAGCAGCAGCCCGACGACGAAGCTGAACAGCACGTTCTGGATCTGGAAGGCGAGGAAGTTCATCCCGGTGTCCAGCAGCGCGAGGTTCACGAAGCCGCTGAGGATGAACGCGATGCCGATGACCATGTTGAGGGTCGAGGCGAAGTTGCCGCCGATCACCATCCCGATGAACAGCAGCAGCCCGACGCAGATGGACAGCACGCTGAGCGCGCCGTTGGTGCTGAGACCCGCGACGGTGTCACCGCCGGTGTCGAAGAAGCCGATCTTGTCGATCAGCCCGAGAATGCCGAAGGCGAGCAGCACCAGACCCATCAGCCCGGCCCCCACCTGGTAGACGCGGCTGAGCCGGTGATCGACGGGCAGATGCTGATCGAGCCGGCTGGCCCTGCGGTGAGCTGCGGGCCGTCGGGCGGGACGCAGTACGTGGGTGGCCATGAACGGGCCTCCTTCAGCCAGGTACCACCAGGATCGCTCCGCGACGGGCGCGGCGCACGCCGGACGCCCATGGGGGCGCGGGGCACGCCGACGCCTATGGGGCGCGGGGCGGCGAGGGACGGCTCAGGTGCCGGCCCCGCGCTCCTCGCGGATCTCGGAGACCACGCGCGCGGCGGTCTGCCGTACGCCCTCCGTCACGGTCAGGAAGTGCCAGTAGTCGGGATGGCGCCCCTCAAGACCGGTGACGGCCTGGTCGAGCCGGGCCACCGCGTCGTCCAGCGGACGGGCGTGGCGCGGCTCGGGGGTGTTGCGCCCGGCCATGGCGAGCCGCTGGGCGTCCCGGATCGCGAACCGGGTCCGCTGGATCTCCTGCTGCGGGTCCTTGGACACCTCGTTCAGCCGGTGCAGCCGGTCACCGGCTGCGGACACCGCCTCGTCCGTTGCGTTGAGCAGGGCCCGTACCGTGCTCAGCCGGGAGGTCGCATCGGCCCAGCGCTGCTCGCTGCGCGCCTTCGCGGCCTCCTTCAGCTTCTCCTCGGCCCGGCGGACATTGACCGCGGCCTGCTCCGGAACGGGCTGGAGGTCCTGCCAGCAGGCGGCCGAGAACCGTCGCCGCAGCTCGCTGAGCACGGGCTCGACGGACGCGGACCGGGTCGTCAACGCCTGGGCGCGGGTACGCAGCGTCACCAGCCGGCGATCGATCTCGGCGGCCCGCTCGGGCAACTGGGCCGCCTCGGCCCGTACGGCCTCGGCATCGCGCAACACCTGATCGGCACGCTGGAGGGTCTCGGCCACGCCGTGCCGGCCGGCGCCCTGGTTGAGCTTGGTCAGCTCGGGGGCGAGGGCGGCGAGCCGCGCGGCGAGATCGTCCGCCCGCAATCCGGACTCCCGCACCGTGTCGAGAGCATTGCTCGCGGACAGGAGCGCCTGCCGCGCCCGCTCCACAGCGGGCGCGAGCCGCGCGAGCTGGGTCTCCGCGCTGCCGAGCAGCGGCCCGAGACCGGCCGCGAACCGGTCCAGCTCGCCCTTGACCCGTACGAGATCGTTCTTGGCGGAGGACAGCTGGGCCTTGGCCTGGGTGGCGATCGACGGTTCGAGGTCGTCGCGGTCCAGATCGTGTGCGTCGACGGCGGTGATGTAGGCGCTGCTGGCCGCGTCAATGCTTCGCCCCAGCGCGGCGAAGTCGTCGACGGCCTTGCGCGCGGCGGGGGAACTGTCGACCGCGGTGATCGTCTCGATCGAGATCCGCAGATCACGCTGGGCCGTGTCCAGCTCGACGAAGGCCTCGGCGGCAGCGTCCTTCGCGGCCTGCGCCTCGGCACGCTGCCCCTCACCGCGCCCGCCGAACCAGCGCCGCGTGCCGCCACCGGCGAAGGCCGCCGACAGCGCGCCCGCGAGCAGTGGCACCGGCAGCAGCATCAATACGAGAACATCACGGATATCACGGACGCCGCGAACACCGTGGACGTCTTTGACGTCCTTGACGGCGGAACTCGCACCCGCTCTCGCCTGCGGCTTCGCGTGTGTCGCCGTCACATCCCTCTCCCGTGCCGATTCGCCCTGCCCGGTACATTCTCCCACCTGGTAAGGACGAACACACGGCCCGGTTAGTTCGCGCTTCGCACCGTGACTTCGCCGTTGTTGCTCCTGGCCTTCACGACATGGGTGCTGTCGTCGCTGCGCGGCACCTTCACCGACGTGCTCCCGTTGTCGGCCCTGGCGCTCACCGCGTACGAGGTGCCGCCGCTCGGCAGCTCGATGGTGACCTTGCCGTTGTCACTGACCGTGTCCACCAACGTCGGCACAGCAACGAACCCCAGCCGCACCTGCCCGTTGTCCGATTCGGCCTTCACGGACGATCCGGAGATCCCCTCGGCGACGATGCCGCCGTTGTCGCTGTTGAGCTTCAGCGGCCCGCTGGAGTCGCGCACGGTCACCTTGCCGTTGTCGGAGCGCAGGTCGAGCGGGGTGTCGAACCCCGACGCCACGACCTTCCCGTTGTCCCCGCGCACGGTGACCGCCACCCCGCGCGGCACCTTCACCTCATGCCTGGAGGCACAGTCACTGATCAAGGCGTCACACTTCACCTTCAGCGTCAGCGTGCCGTCCTCCATCCCCCAGCGAGGGTCGGGCCCGCTCCCGAACACCACCCACCCGTCGACCTGCCGGGTCACCTCGACCTTCTTCACATCGGCCGGCACGAGTTCCAGCGTCGTATTGGCCGCATCGATGGTCAGCGTCTTCCCACTGAACGCGAACGACTTGTGCTCGACCGATGCGTCGTCGGTGTCCGAACTGCCGCAGCCGCTGAGAACAAGAGCGGCAACCACCGCTCCGCCGGACGCGATGAGTGTGCGGGTGCGGGCGCTGGTACGGAGTGCCACAGTGATCGTTCCCCCAGGTCGTGCGACGGCCGGTTCGCCGCTCAGCGTTCCGGCTCACGGTAGGGGCGCGCCTGCACCCGGGGGAATCGGGACGGCTACCGTATGCGGGGTGGGGATATCCCCCGCCTCCCACACCCCCGCGACGGCCCCGCGCCACCTCGTCCCACCCGGACCGCTGCCGTCGGCAACCGTTTGTGACCAGGGGGCGTAGTCCATGTACGCTGTTGCCTCATCCACGGGTGCGTAGCTCAGGGGTAGAGCGCTGCTCTTACAAAGCAGATGTCGGCAGTTCGAAACTGCCCGCGCCCACCAGTGGTCCAGGCTCCTGACCTGGACTTGAGCCCTCTACGGAGTGCTAAGCAGAGGCCCCCGGCATACCGCCGGGGGCCTCTTGCGTGAGCGATGCGTGAGCGGGCGTGCTAACGATCTTGATTGAACGCGGCAGCGGAACCAGTCTCGCCGCGGCTTCCGCGACTTCCTTGTCGACCTGCGGCAGAAGATTCAGGTACGTGTCCGACGTGATCTGAATGCCCGAGTGCCCGAGCGTCGTCTTGATGTAGTGGAGATCGCCGCCGCCCGCGTGCATCAACGTCGCCGCCCCGTGCCGCAGGTCGTGCAACCGGACCGGCGGCAGCTCGATCTCCTCGAAGAGCTCAGAGAATCGGTCGGTCACGTGGGACGGCCGAAGCCAACTGCCGTCCTCCTGGGTGAAGACCCGGCCGGTGTTCGCCCACCCCGCGCCTGCCTTCTCCTGCTCGGCGGCCTGGCGGGCACGGTGCTCCCGCAGCACCTCGGCCGTGACGCTGTCCAGGGAGATGGTGCGGGCGCCGGCGTCCGTCTTCGGATCGTCCTCGTACACGTCCCAGCCGTTCTGCACGATGGCCTTCGCGACCGTCAACAGCCCGGCGTCCAGGTCGACGTCGGTCCACCGCACACCGCACGCCTCACCGCGGCGCAGGCCCCGGAACGCGACCAGGTGGAACAGCCCGTACAGCCGGTCATCGGACGCGTGCCCCAGGAACTGGCCGATCTGGGAAGGCGTCCAGACCATGACGGGGGACGGCTTCTCCCCGGTCTCCTCCCACCGGGCCACATGCTCGTCGGTCCACAGCACGCCCTTGGGCCGCTTGCCCACGTCGAGCTCCACGTGGGCGGCCGGGTTGAACGTGACGCCGAACCGCTGCTGCGCGATGGCGTCGTTCAGGGCGGCCCGCAGCGTCGCGCGGATCCGTTCCCGGGTCGTCGGCCCTACGGTGTGCCGGAACGGCGGCATGGCCTCGATGGCTTCCTTCATCGCCTTGCGCCTGG
This sequence comes from Streptomyces sp. NPDC087428, assembly GCF_044744085.1. Classification (NCBI taxonomy): domain Bacteria; kingdom Bacillati; phylum Actinomycetota; class Actinomycetes; order Kitasatosporales; family Streptomycetaceae; genus Streptomyces; species Streptomyces sp. NPDC087428. The sequence continues at coordinate 8,371 of NZ_JBIUXR010000001.1, read as the reverse complement.
CCCGGTGCTCCGCGCCCTTCCACGGCACGGTCGCCAGCTCGTCGACGGCGGCCCGGCGCTGGGCGTTCAGTTCGAGGATCTCCGTGTTCGCGTCGGCGATGGCCTGGAACATCTCGGAGAGGTGAGCCACCCGCAGCCGGTCGAGTCGGTGGTGGCCGATGCGTGGCTTCAGGTGCTTGCGCACGTTGATCTCGTCGCGGCTGATCGCGGTGGGCCGGCCGCGCTTCCCGGACATCCACTCGTCCAGCCAGTCACCGACGGTCGTCTTCGAGCTGAGGGACTGGCCGGTGGAGTACCGCCGGCGCACATCATCGAGCTCGGGCAGGGGCGCCTTCTTGTCCTTGCTGACCGTTTCCAGCAGGTCCCCGATGGCTACCTGCCCGTCGGTGTCGTCGCCGTCCGGGAGGGCGAGCAGGGCGCGGACCTGGTCGAGGGCCTCCTGTGCTTCCTTCGCGGTGCCGTATCCGGATCGGGAGAACGACCGGCGGGTGCCGTCGCCGCGGGCGGGCAGCTCCTGCCGTACCGCGTACACCCCGTGCCGGCGGCTGGACAGCTGCGGGCACGCCTTGCCCAGCGCCTTGCCGTCATCGTCCCGGCAGTAGCAACGGCGGTACGTCGAACCCTTCATGGGCTACCCCTCCTGGAAGCGAGCCGCAGAGTCAATGATGCGGGACGGCTCACCCGTCGCTCCCGGAGACGCCGAGAAGCTCGGCCAGAATTTCCCGTTCCGTTTGGAGAGCTTCGGCTTCGCGATCCAGAGCCATGGCCTGCGCTTGGGCGGTCACTAGCTGGCGTTCAGCTTGGGCTGCTTGCTCGCGGGCGTTATGGAGGGCAGTGGATACCTGCGCGTAGCGCTGCTCAATGCGAACGAGTTGACGCTTGGCGTCCGCCTCTGCGGGCTGCACGGCAGGAGCGTATGCAGCGGCCAGCATGGTCGACACCGTCATGCCGAGAGCTCCCGCGATCACGTCCGCTTCTGACATGCGTAGGGCCCGCTGGCCCGTCTCCAGCTTGGCAATCGTCTGCTGGAACATGTTGCCGCCCAGGGACTTCACGCGCTCAGCCAAGTCTCCTTGGGACAGATTCTGCTTAGCCCTCTGGCGCTTCATCTCGGAGATGAATGCCGCCTCCGCGTCGGGCCACGTAGGGGGCAGCTTCTCAGCGTCCAACGCAATCAACACCTTTCATGTAAGGCACGCTACCCCCAAACGTTGTTCTTGCGCTACACCGCAATGACGGACATACTCGTGGTGTTCAACACCAACAACGTTTGGGGGTTGAGTGGTGTCCATGCTGCTCATTAATGGCGGAAGCGAGTACCTGACCACGGCAGACATCGCCGCCAGGTACCGCACGGCCGCAAGCACCGTCCGCTACTGGCGGCACATCGGCTACGGCCCCAAGGGCATCAAGGTCGGGCGTCGCGTCCTCTACTCGCCGACCGAGATCGAGCGCTTTGAGCGCACCCTCGCGGCCGAGCAGGCCGGGAAGTCCGCGTGACTGTCGGCCTCTCGGTCGCCGAGATCCTCGACCAGCCTGCGCTTGTGCCCCTGTGGCCGACCGTCGGCAAGGCGCTGGCTCAAGCCGAATCCACGACGTATCAGCTGGCCGCAGAGGGGCGACTGCCCTTCGAGGTCATCCGACTCGGCCGACGCCGCTACGTGCGGACCGTCGACCTCCACAAGTTTTTGGGCCTCGTGCCCGGAAACAGCGAAACCGCCGGAGCGGTAACTCCAGCGGTTTCGAGCGAGCACCCCACCTCAACGGCCTGACAGCAGAGAAAGCGAGCGCTCAGTGACCACTCTACAGAACCTCACCGACACCCGACAGGCGACGCCCGGACAGGCGGAACCGGCCATCACCCGGGCCACCGTCACCACCGCGCAGATCATGCACCTGCCCCTCGACCAGGTGCTCACCGGCCTGGGCATCCAGGTCATCGAGTCGTCGATCACCGACGCCAACTTCTACGGCTTCGTCCACATCGGCAACGGGCAGACCACCATCCTCACCTCGCCCGGCCGCGACCAGTTCGTCACCGACTGCATGATCCGCTACCTCATCGCAGAGTCCCTCGGCCTCGACGTCACGCCGCTGCCCAAGCCGTTCGAGGTCGAGTTCACGGACTTCACCGACCGGGTCCAGAAGATGGCGGCCCGCCCGTGACCGAGACGACCACCACCGCGGCGGCCGAGGACACCCTCGGCCGCCCGGCCCCGGGCTGCCTCATCCCCGGCTGTGACGGCCAGTGGCACTACGACGGCACCTGCTCCAGCGAAATCGGCGAACTCGCCTTCGACGACGGTGGCGCGCTCCCCGTCGAATACGTCGCCATCACGGGCCACCAGCCCTACATCGTCGCCTTCGGCTACGAGCACCACACGGTCAACCTGCGCCGCCAGATGACCCACCCCGACCAGGTCCGCGACTTCGCCCAGCAACTACGCGACCTCGCCGCCAGCCTCGACACCGCCGCCGACCACCTCGCCGCCCTGGCCCCTGGAGAAGAGAGCACCGGTTCGTGAACAGCAACACCGAGCCGCTGACGGCCGACCCGCAGATCATGCACAACTGGGTCACCCAGCACTTCGGCGCGACACCGCCCGGCCTCCTGGCCGTGTGCTCCACCAGGAACTACGCCGGGATCCGCACCACCGATGCCAGCAACCTCGTCGAGTGGGCCATGCGCGAGGACCGTGCCGGCGCCGAGGGCATCTACGTCCGGGTCACCACCATCACCCCCGGCTCCGTCACCAAGGGGCGAGGCAAGGCAGCAGACTCCCACGCCCTCATTGACATGTGGTCCGACATCGACTTCGGCAACGCTGGCCACCAGACGGACGGACTTCCCAAGGACGCAGCCGAAGCGGCAGACATTCCCGTCCTCGCCGGTCTGCCCGCCGCCACCGAAACCCACCACAGCGGCGGCGGACTGTACAAGCGGTGGAAGCTCACCACCCCCGCCGTCATCAGCGAGGACATCGACCACGCTGGCGCCGCCCAGCTCGCCGCCGACTGGCAGAACATCCTGCTCCTCGGCGCACAGAAGATGGGCGTCGGATACGGGGCCGGAGTCAAGGACCTGGCGCGGGTACTGCGACTGCCTGGGACCATCAACCGCAAGGCTGGCCGCACCCCGGTCATGTGCCGGGTGCTCGACACCGGCGGGCCCAGCTACACGCTGGAAGAACTCCTCGACCTCGCCGACGCGCTCAAGCCCAAGCCGAAGCCCGCCCCCGTCCGGGCTGCACCCGCACCGCGGCCCGCTGCCGGGCGCAACACTCGCAGCGACGGGCCGGGACCGATTGAGATCCTCGGCAACCATCCGTGCTGCGGCGACATCCTCACCTTCGTCGGCTGCACCTACCACCAGCAGGAGCCCGGCAGCTGCTCGTACTGCGGCGGGGACTGCCAGCAGTGGCTTCGGCCGGGCTGGTCCACGGGCGCCTCCACGACCGGCGTGTCCGTCCACAAGGGCGGCGCCGCCGTGACCGTGCGCACCGACAACTTCCCCGGATTCGACCCCGGCTCACTGAACCAGGTCCTCTCCCCGGGAATGCTGTTCGCCGCCCTGCACCACGGCGGCAACCTGGCCGCCGCAGCCGCCGACATCAGGCACGCAGCCAACGACAACGACCAGGCCACGTCAGCAGCCCGCGCCCTGCCATCCGAAGTGCTGGAAGAAGTACGGGCCACGTCACGGACCGGAAGGGGCCAGCACTTGCGTCCCGTACCCGCCCCCCGCCCGGCACCACCCATCGACGGGGCCAACGCCCTGCAGTACGCGGAGCCCGAAGAGCAGACACAACCCGTCGAAGGCGACGCACCCGCCGCCGAGGTCGGCTTCGACCTGGCGACGGTCTTCAACCTCCCCGGTGTCAAGGCACACAAGAACTACAAGGTCGACAACCGAGGCGTCTTCATGCGGCGCCCGGGCAAGGGTGAAGAGCCCGACACATGGGTCCGCATCACATTCGCACCCATCGTCGTCACCTGCTCCTACGTCGACAGCGACGGCGAACAGCTGGTCGAGCTGGCGTGGACCGAACGCGGCAAGGTCGTCGCCAAGCCCGTACCCCGCGACGTCGCGAAGCGCGGCCGCGAACTCATCAAGTACCTCGGATCCGCCGGCCTGCCCGCCATCGAGGCCGATGCCCGCCCCCTCGAACGATGGCTCGCCGAGTTCGAGGTCGAGAACCTCGGCGTCATCCCGCACGAGACGATGGCCCGCAACCTCGGCTGGCAGCGCGACGGCCAGTTCGTCGCCGCCCCCGACAAGGGCGTCAAGCTCGAAGTGAAGTACGACGAGCAGCGCGTGCCCTCCACTGCCTACGGCACGGCCGGAACCCTCGACGACTGGCGCACCGCGATGGGCCGCCTGGAGAACTACACCGTCCCCAGGATCATCATCGCCGCGTCCCTCGCGGCGCCTCTCCTGAAGCCCCTGGACGTCCGGTCCTTCACCGTCGACATCTCTTCGCGCTCCACCAAGGGCAAGACCACCGCCCTTCAGTGCGGGTGCAGCGTCTGGGCCAACCCGAGCGAAGACGCGCCTGCCATCTCCAACTGGCGCGGCACCGCCTTCGCCATCGAGAAGCGGCTCAACCTCGTGCGAGGCCTGCCCACCTTCCTGGACGAAACCATGTCTGTATCCGACGAGACGATCATCGACTACGTCCTGTACCAGCTGCCGATGAACCAGGGCAAAGACCGCAGTGGCGGGTACGCCGGAGCCCTCCCCTGGGAAACGATCCTGATGTCCACCGGGGAGCGAACGATCCTCTCCTACACCCGGAACCAGGGCGCGGCAGGTAGGGCGCTGTGCACCACCGAGGCGCCGTTCGGAAACAACGGCGGCCCGACAGCGGTCAGCACCCGCGACGCCGTCCTGCAGAACTACGGTCACGCCGGCCCCGCCTTCGTCGAACTGGTCCGCAAAGGGCTGGCACGGGAAGGAGGACGGGAGCGGCTGAGGTTCCGCCACAAGGAACTCACGGAGCAGTTCCGGGGGGACAACGACATGACGGGCCGGCGCGCCCCCATGGTTGCGGCCCTCGCCCTGGCAGAGGCCATGGCCTGCGAGACAGGGATCCTGCCCTATGACCCGCTGCCGGTCGCGACGTGGCAGCGGGTGTTCACCTCCGCCAATGCCACCGACAACCAGGCGGAGATGGCAATGGACGTAGTCCGCGAGTACCTGGCCGCTCACTCCTTCGAGCTGTGGCCGGGCGGCATGGACCAGCGGCCGCCCCTGCGCGGCTGGCTGGGCGCTGTGAAGACGACGGACACTGAGACCCGCATCGCCGTCCTTCCGGAGCGCCTCCGCGGCATCCTCGACGACGCTGGATACAAGCTCGACGCGGTCGTCGACACCTGGGCCGACGCCGGATACCTGGTCTCCGCCGTCGACAAGAAGAAGGTCACGTACCGCATCGTGACGCGGTTCGACGGGCGCACCGCCCGCTGCTTCCAGTTCACGGCGCTCGCACTGGGAGAGGCCAGCGAACAGCAGGTGGTGGCGTGAACTACCACAAATCGGCGCGCGTTACGCCCGGCACCGTAACGCCTGAATCTGCCCCTTTCCGCAGGTCAACCGCCCTACGCAGTAGCGGTGTTACGCGTTACGCAACCTGGCAGGACGTACACCTCCCCTCCGCCGTTCGCATGCGCACGCGTGCGTGCGCGCACCCGCACACACACAAGGGTGCGCCTTATCTAAGTAACTACGTAACAGAAGTAGAAGAGAAGAAGAAAGACCAGGTCAACACCCCTCTTCACCGTTACGCAGCCTGTTACGCAGCCGCTACGCAACGCGTAACGCCCACCCCTTCCAGGCCGCGCCGGACCGAGGTGACCTATGCCTGACACCCTGCAGACCTTCACTCCGCGCCCCTACCAGACCGAGGCGATCCAGGCCCTCAACGCCGGCTGGCAGGGGACCAACAACCGCCTCGGCGTCGTCCTCCCCACCGGCGCAGGCAAGACCGTCGTGTTCTCCAACCTGATCCGCGACCGCCTCACCGCCCTCAACGGACAGCCCGCTCTCGTCATCGCCCACCGCGAGGAACTCCTCGTACAGGCAGCCGACAAGATCAAGGCCGTCTGCCCCGAACTCCGGGTCGGCATCGTCAAGGCGGAGAAGGACGAGCACCACGACCACGACGTCATCGTCGCCAGCATCCAGACACTGGCCGTCAAGCGGCGGCGAGAGGCCATCCGCGACGTCGGCATGATCATCGTCGACGAATGCCACCACGCCGCCGCCAAGTCCTACATGACCGTCCTCGAGCACTTCGGCGCCTGGCGCGGTATCCCCGTCGCAGGCTTCACCGCCACCATGACCCGACAGGGCGGCGGTCTCGCCGACGTCTGGCAAGAAGTCGTCTACACCCTCGACATCCTCGACATGATCAAGGGTGGGTACCTCTGCGACGTCACCGGCAAACGCATCGTTGTCGAAGGGCTCGACCTGGACAAGGTCAAGTCCCGTGCCGGAGACCTGCAAGACGGGCAGCTTGGCCAGGCCCTCGACGACTCCGGTGCCGCTGACGTAGTCGCCGACGCCTACAAGGAGTTCGCCGCCGACCGTCCCGGCGTCGTCTTCACCCCGACGGTCGCCACCGCCCAGACCATGGCCGACGCACTCAACGAAGCAGGCATCACGGCCGCCACGATCTGGGGCGACATGCCGCAGGATGCACGGACCACTGCCCTGAACTGGTACCGCGAAGGCAAGGTCCAGGTCCTTACAAACTGCATGGTCCTTACGGAAGGCTTCGATGCCCCGTGGACCTCCTGCGTGGTCATCGCCAGGCCCACGAAGTCCGCCGGCCTCTACTGCCAGATGGCAGGCCGGGGCCTGCGCCCTCACCCGGGCAAGGAGAAGGCCCTCATCCTCGACGTGATGGGTGCCTCCACCAGGCACAAGCTCGCGTCCATCGTCGACCTCACCGCCAAGGAAGTCGGCGCTCCGAAGGAAGGCCAGTCCCTAGGCGAGGCCTCCGACGAGGCCGACCTCGCAGCGTCGATCGGCGAGGTCGAGTGGGAGGACGTCAACCTGTTCCACGAGTCGCCCGTCCGCTGGCTTCAGACGGACGACGGGCTGTGGTTCATCCCGATGAAGGCCGGCAGCTTCCTCTTTCTCATCCGCGGCGCCGAGCCCGGCACCCACCGGCTGCGCGGTTGGGACCAGACGCAAGGCGTCCTTGCCCCCGACGTGGACCGTGAGTACCCGCTTGATGAGGCGATGCGGTGGCAGGAAGCCCGCGCCCGCCAGCTGGTCCCGCCCGTGTTTTTCGAGAGGGCGGCCCGTCACCGGGACGGGGCGCCGAGCGCGAAACAGCGGGCGTGGTGCCGCTACAAGCGGGTCATCATTCCGGCCGGCAGTACGGCCGGGGAGGTCTCGGACCTGATGGACATCTACGAAGCCAGTCGAGCACTCCGTAGCTACACCCCTGCGGCGCTCGCCGCCTGATCGGAAGGCACACGATGAACATCGCCACCACGGGCGCCGCGGCTGTGGTCGAGACGGCCGCAACTGCCCGCCCGCTCGTCATCGGACTCGACCTCAGCCTCACCTGCACCGGTGTTGCCGGCGAAGGGTGGGCCGACTACATCCGCCCGAAGAGCCTCCGCGGCCACCCCCGCCTCAACCTGATCGTCGACGAGGTCACCTCGTTCATCAAGAAGGCCGACATGGTGGTCATCGAAGGCCCCTCGTTCGGTGGTGGTGTAGCCCACCGGCACGAGGACCTGGCCGGGCTCCGCGTCATGGTCCGCCACGCCTGCTGGCGCCGCTCGATCCCCTACGCCATCATCCCGCCGTCCTGCCGGGCCCTGTACGCGGCGGGGAAGGGCTCGGCGTCCAAGGGTGAGGTGCGGGACGAGATCGCCCGCCGGTACGGCATCGAGCTGGACGGTGTCGCCCGCTACGACATGGCCGACGCCTACGCCCTCCTCGCGATGGGCTTGGACCACCTCGGTGTTCCGCTCGCCGCGGTGCCGGAGAAGAACGCCACGGGCCTGACCGGGTGCCAGTGGCCCGACATGGAAGGACTTGCGGCATGACCACCCACGAAGTGCTGATCCTGGCGGCCGGCCTGTACCTCGGGTTCGTCATCACGGCCGCCGTCCACATGGTGTGGGCGGGTGTCGACGCGGCCCGTGCGGCACGGGCCGGGCAGGCGGCGGCGACCGCGGCCCTGAAGCGGGCGGCCGGCGACCAGTGGCTGACCGCGTTCCAGCTGGACCGGCTGATCCACGGACGGAAGGAGCAGGCGTGAACAAGGACGACGAGGTGTACGCCCTAGACGGTGTTCCGGCCGGCCAGATCATCAGGGGCCCGGCAGTCGTGACCGAGACGGTCACGACC